>NZ_PVXO01000011.1 GCF_002995785.1 Clostridium liquoris
TGACTTAGAGTATAATTTTAGTAGGCAAAAGTAGTAATAATTACTGCTTAAAAAATTAAAAGGAGATACAAAAAGTATCTCCCACATACATAAAAAATCCATTATAATGTAAGTTGATATTACTATACAAGAAATGGGTGATATTATGTATGACTTAAGTTTAAATGATAAAAAGATAACTTTCAAGGATTTGGAGAAAAAAATATATAAATATGTATGTGATGAGGCATGCAGGCTTTTAAAAGAGGTGCTAATGCGCCTAGACCGAAGGTTGATGGATGAAAGGGATACTAAAATTTATAGAAATAAAGGGTTAAGATCTACTTGCGTAAAGACTATTATGGGAGACGTAGAGTTTGAAAGACGTATATATGAATTTAAAACAGATGATGGGAAAAAAGCTTATAAGTTTTTGTTAGATGAATATTTACATATGGACACAATAGGTCATATATCAAGTAATTTGGTAGAAAAGATAGTTGATAATGTAACTAATGTATCTTATAGAAATACTTCTAGTAATATCGAAGAGTTAACAAACCAGAAAATCAGCCATACGGCAGTATGGAACGTAGTACAAAAATTAGGTTCTAAAATAGAGGAAAAAGAAGAAAGAAAAATATTATTAAATAAAAAAGGAAAGTTAAAAGGGTCGAAAGAAGTTAATGTTTTGTTTCAAGAACAGGATGGAATATGGCTAAATATGCAAGGAAAAGATAGACCTAAGAGAGGTAAATCAAAAAAGAAAGAACTTAAGCTTGGAATAACCTATGAAGGATGGAAAAAAAGAAATGGCAGTAAAGACGCTTATGTGGTTGAAAACAAAATAGCATGTGCCAGTTTTGGTACCGGCAAAGAATTCAAAGAACTTAGTGATGCTACTATTGCAGAAGTATATAATACAGATGAAATAAAAGTAAGAATTTTAAATGGAGATGGAGCATCATGGATAAAACAAAGTATAGAAGATGAGGGAGTATATTTTCAATTAGATCCATTTCATAAGAGCCAGGCTGTATTAAGAAATATCCAAGACAAAAAGGAAGCTCATAAACTAATGAAAATGCTGAATGATGGACAGGTGGAAGAAAGTTTTGAATACCTTACAAAGTTAATGGTTAAATACACCGATGATGAAAATAAGTTTAAGAAGTTGGAAAAGCTATATACATATCTTTTTGATAATAAAATAGGATTAATACCATATAG
>NZ_PVXO01000012.1 GCF_002995785.1 Clostridium liquoris
TCAATTAAAATAGTCTAGCTATAGGTGATAAAACTAATCCACAGCGTCTTATGATAATTATAGTAAAAATCTTTAAGAAAGGAAAAGTATAATGAATTTTTACTATATGTTCATTATACAAGGTGAATGTTATGAAACTTAAATTGGGTAATTGCTCAGTGCAGTTAATAAAATCTGGTAACAGATTGTATCGAGCATATTAATTTGTTATCAGTAAGCTGCACCCTTTTGAAAATATATTTTTAAAAGGAAGCGTATTATTATGAATTTAGAACAATTAAAGAAAATAGTTAAATCATATATGGATAGTGATAAAGTAATGCTTGATATGGGTACTGGAGGTGGAGAATTTCTTCTATCTTTAAATCCATATAGGGGTAAAACCTATGCAACAGAGGCTTATTTATCAAAGATTAAACTCATTCGTTCAGCAAGCGTAATACTGCAACCATAAACAAGGAGCAAAAACAAAGGTTTGAGATTAACACATTCTCTATTTGATAAAGTCTACAAAGTATTATAATAAAGGCTTTCAAGCATTTCTCTTTCATACTATGTCAATGCAAAACGAACAAATGAGATTCGGTTTATTTGACCGATATTTTATATTGTTTTTCTTATCAAAATAAAGAACGTAATACTATTATTATACTATTTATTTAAGGGGTATCACAGGATGAATCCAGATAACCCACATTTAATTTTAGGATTAAGGATATAGGAAATATAGGTAATCAAATTAAAATCAATCTGGGGTCATTCTGGTTACTCTGGGGATTATCATAAAAATGGATGGTCGGTAATTACATGGAAAGATAGAGAAAAAAGTTTCAAATACCTATGTACTTATTCTGAAATATGTGGTATAATATATATAGTTAAACAAGTACAATAAAATCAATATTCAGATGAATAATAAAATAATTTAGAATGCTTAGAAGAGCGAGTGGCCAGATGGATTGATTCTGGTAACTGGCTCTTTTTGTCGTCTAAAAACATAATCAGAATGGAGGTGGAACAATGGGAGTAAAGAAACTTCAAGGCGCGGACGGAATGAACTTTGAAATGCAAATGACAGTTGCAGGATTAGAGGGTGCAAAGTTCAATGAGGAACTAAAGAACAAAGCAGGACGAGATATTGTAAAGGTAAATTGTTGGGGTGGTAGATTATCAGCCTTTGTGAATCTTCCTCATGCTGTAAGACCCAATAATGTGCAACCCTTTCAGCTTTCTGACTGTATCAGTTTAGAGTTGGTACGAAACCAAGTTGTAGAGTTTATGCGTTCATGTTTGCAAAAGCATTTGAAAGATAAGTATTCAGAGGAATTTCTATCACAATTGACTGTAACAAAACTTGAATGCAATCTAACCATAAAATGTGTTGGTGCTTGTAAGCCAAAAGATGTAATCAAGCTATTTGAAAAAGCATTTCCAAAGGTTACTGTGTATAAAGAAACCGATGATAAGGGAAAACCGCACAAGAAACCAGAAAGAGGAATCACTACAACCAAAGCCCATGAATGGGTGTTAAAGGTATATGACAAATCTTATCAGTTGAGAAAAGATGGAGATTTGAGTGTTGAATCCGATTTGATTCGTGTTGAACTGGTTTTCTTAGACAGAATGCTTGACCGTATGTATTCTAACAAAAGGTCGCTGGAAGATATTTTGACGAGGAAAGCAATAAAAACGCTGATAGACCAGTATCAAGTGACCTTTGATGAAATATGCGAAAATGAGCTAAAGAATGTGCTGAATGCTTGTACCCAAGAAGTATTTGAAAGTCTTACTTACTCTACTTCTGGTAACGAGGTAAGCGATACAGTAACAAGGTGCAAAGAGTTTATTCTTGATATAGAAGTGCTACGCAAAGCCCTACAACGATGGTATAAGTTTCGTGGTATGGCAGATAACTCAAAGCGAATGGTATTTTACTATCGTAATGGTAACTTCGGTATTCCAAAAGATGTGCTTAAAACGGTAAAACTCATGCATAATTCAACAGGTTAAAACAGGGTTAAAAAGTATCAATAATTGTTACCCTGGAGCCCCAAACTTTGAAAACTGAAAATCTTAAAATCATGGTGTGAAACATCATTTTATAGGTGTAAAAACCATTCTACAAACGATTTGGGCATTTTTCAAGAATCAAATTCTGTCCATAATTACATGAGACAGAACAGCACAATATTATCAATGCAATAACAACCAAAGGAGGTAGAGCAATGCCAATAGCTACAATAATCCAACGTGATATTAAATTAAAAAGCAAGCCTACAAGTGGTTTACAAGCTTACAACCTTTTGATAGAAGCTATAAACGAAGAAGTAGAAGAACTGCAAACTATCCTATCCGAACTATCTGAATCAGAAGCTAAACAATGCTTCATCAGAGAATGGAATCCAAATATTAGGAGTGTTTCAGTTCACGATTAAGCAAAGGAGCGTGATTAAATGGCTTTCAAGAAAGGAGTGAGTGGTAATCCAGCAGGTAGACCCAAACAAACACAACAGCAAAAAGATGAACGAGAGCACTTCAAGAGGTTGCTAAAATCATCTACTGCATCTGCCCTTGAATCCATTATCGCTATCTCACAGGACAGGTACAACAAGGACAGATTTAATGCTTGTAAGTTTATCATAGAAAAAGCATATGGAGCAAATACAGCTTTTCTGTTGGACGGTACAGAGGACACTTCCCCTATTGTGATTGAGGTTGTGCCACGCAGAACAGAAGATGACGATGATGAATGGGACGAAGTAATGAAAGCTTCACCTGATGACGATTTAGAAGATTATGAATGGGAGGAATAAAACAATGCCAAAAACAAAAACAGTAGCAAATAATGGATTAAGTATTATTGAGAACTACAACAATCTCTTTACGCAGATTAACGCTGCCAAGACTGCTGATGATGTGAGTGTACTTCTTGCAGATGTCAGAACATTTATTGCGATTTACAAGAAAGTTGACAATACTATGGCTAACAGAGTCTACGAGAAGTTTCAAAGCAAACTGCAAAGCTTACTTGAAGAAAATAACTTTGTGTATGAACGCATGAACAACAAAGTAAATGAAACTCGTGATTGGGCTTATGACTATGCAGGAGAAAAGGACGATTCACAAGCGGTACAAAGCAAGGTGCTTCAACTCATTGCAAAACTACCAAAGAGCAAGACAACAGCCAATGAGAACGGAATCACAACAACTATTTCAAATACCATTAATTCTGGTGTTATAGGTAGTAAAGCAGTATTAGAGTTGTTAAAATATCCTGCTTATGCTGATATGGTATCTGCAAGATTCAGAGAAAAAGCATTTGAGGGTAGCAAGACACCTGCACAACAAGCATTTGAACGGTTAAAAGAAACCAGTTTGAGAGAAGCTGAACAAGCACTTTCTTCTGTGTATTTGCAAGGGTTCCATCTTCGCAACATTGAAAAACAAGCAAACGCATTCAAGAAGCCTACTAACTGGAACGAAACCGAGGGTAACCAATAACCGATATACATCAGAAGAACCCAGAGCCACCCAGATTGAATTTAAAATAATTTGATAAGGATTCCTATAGGTATAGGACAAAATTCATCCAGAGTCAATCTGTGACTTCAGATGATAAACATAAAATTGAGAATAAATATAAATAGGTCGCTATGATTAGCCCAGTTTCCGAGGACGGAGCAAATACAAACATGGGTAATCAGTACAACAGTTCAGTCAAATATGTATTGGTTCCTCTAAGGAAAGGGAGCAATCATAATGAAAAACGTAAATAATGCAACTAATAATATTGAGAACAACGAAGCCATCAACAACGCTACAGAGCTAAAAATACCTCGCATGGTACCTATTCAGACGGTAGCTGATGAATGTGGCTTCTCATATAAAACATTATGGAAGATGTGTAAAGAAAATCAGATTGTGTATATAAAGGCCGGTAATAAGTATCTCATCAACTTTGATAAGTTTATTGAGTTCCTTAACACCGGAGTGCAGGAATAGGAGGAATACGCAATGAAATCTGCCGAAAGGAAAGGTAAAGTAAAATGGAGTAAAATAAAAAGCTTTCCTCGTTATGAAATCTCTGACGATGGAATGGTATACGATACCAAGTCTGATAGATTCTTAGTTCCAAGCAATAATAATGGTTACTTATGGGTGTGGGTGCATTCTATTAACGGTAAACGTTACAAGAAAAGTATTCACAGGCTCGTATATGAAGCATTTGTTGGCCCTATTCCAGAGGGGTTAGAAATCAACCACAAAGACGAAGTTAAGAGCAACAACAACCTGTCTAATCTGGAATCGCTCACCAAAAAGGAAAACTGCAATTATGGTAGCCGAAATCAGAAAATCGGCAAAGGTAATTCAAAGCAAGTATATCAATACACATTAGATGGTGTGTTGCTGAAAGTATGGAACAGCATTACAGAGGTTGAACAAGCCCACTACGCAAGGACAGGCGTTTCAGAATGCTGTAATGGACATAGAGAACAATTCAGAGGGTTTGTCTGGTCATTCGCCAAGAAATACACAAAAGCCGCTTAATTGCATGGTATCAGAATCTATACTTTCTGAACCTATGCAAAAGATACTTCATAGGGGTATCAAAATGCCAAAGATAACGCTTTTGATTATTTTCAAAAAGAGTGTGTACGTTTTGATACCAGCCTGATAAGATAGATACATCAACAAACGCTTGTTCGATAATTCTTAGGAAAGAGGTGTATCTATGAGTTTAGAGGAAAAATGGAAACGTGATAGGCTGGTATTTGTACGCATAACAATTGATGATATGATTTGCAAAGATTGTTCATATCGCTTTGATTGTGAAATTATGTGTTTGATGTACGAAATCAAGCCAGATACGATATTAAGTGGTGGTAAATGTGATTTTTACGCAAAGGGGGAATCCCTATGAAGTATGTAGCATATCACAGGACAAGCACCAAGGACCAACATCTGGATAGAGGAATAGCAGAAATCAATAAGTTCTGTTCTGATAGTGGTATTAGCTTATACAAAGATAAAGTTTATACAGACCAACAGACAGGTAAGAACTTCAATAGACCACGCTATTCCATGTTAAAGGACGAAATACTTGAAAGTGGAGATGTTCTAATCATCACAGAGCTTGACCGATTAGGACGAAACAAAGAAGCAACACTCAAAGAACTGCGCTTATTCAACGATAATCACATTCGTGTTATGGTGTTAGAATTGCCTACAACATTGCTTGACCTATCTACTATGGAAAATACAATGGCTCGCATGATGTTAGAAACTATCAATAATATGATGATTGAGCTATATACAAGCATGGCACAAGCAGAGATTGAGAAGAAAGAGAAAAGACAACGGGAAGGAATCGAAGCTAAAAAGGCTCGTGGTGAATGGGACGATTATGGTAGACCAAGAGTAATGAGCCTTGAGGAATTTGCTACTCACTATCGCTTGGTACAGCAGGGAGAGAAAAGACCGTTTGAGCTTATGAGGGAATTGGAAATGTCAAAACCCACCTTTTACCGTTATAAAAATCAAATAGAGAAAGGGTGTTAAAATATGGCATCAGTAAAGAGAGTTGAGCATAAAAGCGGTAGAGTGGTATATCGCATTGTAATTTGTCAAGGATACGACAAACAAGGAAATAAACTGGTGAAGAATCTTACATATTCAGTCAATCAGTCTGCCACACCTAAACAACAAGAAAAAGAAGCGTTAAAGTATGCCATGGATATGGAAGATAAAATCAAGTACGGTTATGACTATGACGCTGAAAAAATGTCATTTGAAGATTTTGCATACAAGTGGCTTGAGAGTGTTAAAGATAACATTGCTTACGGTACCTATGCAGGATATAAACAGGCATTAGAAAGCCGAATCATTCCCTACTTTAAGGGATATAAGGTAGCTCATATCAAAACACCACACATTGAAGCATTTTATAGAACTCTGGTTGATGACTATGCAACAGGTACCATAAAGAGATTTGCTAATGTGTTGAATCTGATTTTTAAGACAGCCAAGCGTTACAGCATGATTGAGAACAATCCTTGCCAAGACGCACAAAAACCAAAGAGAAAAGACGAGGGCGAGGGCTTAAAGTTCTTTACTCCAAAGCAAGCATTGATGTTTATGAAATCTCTGGATATGTCATACGAGGTAACCTACAAAGGCCATCAGCGTATTGATGATACAGGTAAACCATACTATGTGAATGAGTACACAAAATCCTATACTGTGCCTACACAATACAAAGTGTTCTTTACTCTCTCATTGTTCTGTGGATTCAGAAAAGGCGAAACACTTGCTTTACACTGGAATGACATTGACTTTAAGGAAAAGAAAATCTCTATTTCAAAGTCTGTTGGTATGACGGAAAATGGATTTGATTATAAAGAGCCTAAGACAAAGAAGTCTGTCAGAAAGGTATCTATTCCAGATGATGTAATCCCGCTTTTGAAGAAGTATCATAGTGAGTACCTACAGACACGATTTAGTCATGGTACTGCATGGCAAGGCGATTTCAGCAATGGCGGTAATCTGTTCATTCAAGCAGACGGAAAACTTATGGGGCATACAACACCTTATCAGTATTTCACAAAGCATTTACACCGCTATAATGAGTGGGTGCAGAATAATCCAGACAAAGCAAAGGCTGAGGGATTAGAGGAATTACCGATTATTCCGCTTCATGGGTTGAGACATTCATGTGCTACCTTGCTTAATTATCTGGAAGTCAACATCATTGAAATATCAAAGACATTAGGACATTCAACCTGTTCCACTACAATGAACATCTATGCTCATAGCTTTGAGGAACAGCAAGAGGAAGTAGCAACAAAGGTAAATGAGTTCTTACGATTGAACGCATAAATAATTGAGAGCTAGAGGAAAAAATCCAAAGGCTCTCATTTAGTCATCATTCATCTTTCAATTCCATGTGGTCAAGGGCATATTGCAAAGCCATGCTGATTAGTTCATTACGAGAACGATTCGTTTTAGCTGCTAAATCGTTATATTCCTCTTGCAAGGCTCTATCTATGCGTATCGTCATGGTGACAGATTTATCTTCTTTTGGTGTTACGATAAATTTCTCCATAATGCAATTCCTCCATTGGTTTTGATTACATTATAGTATTGACAAGAGGTGCAAAACTATGACACAATAGTGAGTTGAATTTACACTTTACTTTTGTGTTACACTCTGCTATAATGGTGTTGCTGACGGATTAGTGATTGTTGGCAAGTCCAAGAGTGTTAGGGTGAACAAAATGCAACCAATATTTACAATGCAGTATGGAGAATTTGCAGTTGCAGATTATCTATCAAAAAGATTAAAAGGTGCTTCAATATTTATTCCAGCTTCAGCACAAGAAAAAGGAATTGACTTGTTGCTCTATCGTCACGATAATGGATGTAATAAGTCCAATACGATACAAGTTAAAATGTCACGAACATATTACAGTGAAAAAGCTAATGCAACATATCCATATTATTTATGGTTTAATCGGTTCCCTATTCAACAAAATGCAAATTGGTACATACTAGTGGGAATATATGCAAAGCACCCTGATGACAAATCAAAAGGAAGAGCCAAAAGCACCGTATGGGACACAATCATGCTTGCTTTCACAAATAAGGAAATGGCTCTATTTATGTCAGAAGTTAAACAGAAGAAAGACCCAACAAAGGACGATAGAATGTTTGGATTTGGGTTTGATTCAAGCAAGACGATTTATCAGACCAGAGGATATGCGGAAGAACGTGATATGAGCTACTACCTTATAGAAAATCGTTTTGAAGAAATCAGCAATTCATTTATCTGAAAGGTGTGATGTTTAATGAGTATCTATAAATCACTGACTGATTACTTGCCCAATATTGAAAAAGATAAGTTAGGGAAATGGATAGTTGACAAGGATAGCAAAGGTACTTTAGAAAATCCTATACAAATGCCCTATGTATCATATTCAGACATGGTACGACATTTTACAGATGATGTTTATGCTTTCATGGATGAGCACCCAGAATATGAGCTAAATCGCTATAATGACATCTTAGAAGAAAACAACATTATATGGGAAAAGAAATCCATACAAGAAAAAGATGTATCTTCCTTAGATGGTAGATGTATAATGGCCTTGCTTGTGGGTGCTGTTCGTTCCGAAAGATTTAGTGATGGTGCATTGCTTACGTTCTTCGACAGTGGTACCATTACTAAATGGTTAAAGCGACTTAAAGAAATAGATAGCATAACAGAGGAAAAGAGTCCTGACTAACAAAATGGTCAAGACTCTTTCTATTTAGTGCTACGTTATACTATGATGATACTAAACTTAGGGATAGCTATACCGAGATATGGGGTAATAGGGAAAGTATAAGTTCCTAAAAGTTAATCAGGGTATTACTTGTGCCGAACTATGCAGAGATAGGGAAAGTGCTATATAATATACCTAACATTAAACTAAGCAGGCAGGTTCTGATTCCATATGGCATTGAAGTAAGTGAAGTTGAAGATGACTTAAAACTACCTTTTGATGATAATTTCTTTGACCTTATTGTTAATAGACATGAAGCTTATTGTTTATCTGAGGTAAACCGTATTTTAAAGTCAGGATGGATATTCATTACTCAGCAGGTTGGAGAAAAAAATAATAAAGAGTTATCAAAATTTTTATTGGATAAAATTGTGGAACTATAAAAGAAAAGTTACAGCTATCAGATAGAATATATAAATGTGAAAAATGTGGCTGTACTATAGATAGAGATTATAATGCAGAACTAAATATAAAAGAGGCTGGTTCTGCCTTGTTAGCTTGGTAAACTTATCTTCATTAGAAGATATTACCCAAGAAGCCACTACTTCTAAAGTTGTGGTGAGTTCACAAATGTTAATAGCCTTTTCCCCATTTTCAGCCTCTATAGTTTCATACCCATCCCTTTTTAAGTATGCTACTATAAGCTTTCTCATCCTTTCCTCATCATCTACTATTAAAATTTTTTCCTTCATAGTTTTACCACCCACTTTTAAAAAGCTTGCTTTTTTTGCCATTTATCAGCAGGATTTTTTTGTAACTTTATAGAATATATAATGAAATTGAATTTGTGAGGTGTATTCACCATGTATTATGGCATTGAATTCAAAAAGATATTTGGAAAAGAAAATTTAAAGAACATCTTCAAAGAACATTCAATTAATCATATTTTCATTTTTGCATTTTCCTTATTATTGTTACTATATACAGGAAAAACAAATTATAAACTTTTCCACAGCATAATAGAAACACTAACTGCAGTTGCTTGTTTAAGCCTATTTATTATTGTAATAAATACATATAAAATATCAAAAAACAGCTTCTTTATTTACCTAGGCATTGTATATGGTTTTGTTTCCATCTTTAACCTTCTTCATGGAATTGCTGATACAGGTATTTTTAATATTTCAACAGATCCTATAAATTTATCAGTACAGTTAAATATCAGCTATAGGATTATAGAGGGAATATCTATACTTATATCTTTTATTTTCTTATATAAACCCATTAAGCCTATTTTAGTATTTTATTCTTATACATTAATTTCTTCATTATTATTGTATATAATTTTTTTTACAAAGCTTTTTCCAGCTTGTTTTATATATAATTTTGGCTTAACTAGCTTTGAAATTAAATGTGAACATGCAATACTGTTAATCATGTTATCTTCCATTTTGCTTTTTATTAAGAATAGAAAACACTTTAGTAAAACAGTTATATGTTATATGAGTTTATATTTAGTCTTCACAATATTAGTAAGAACCATTTCTATTATAAATACTACTATTTACAATGACTTTTGCTTAGTTTCCCATATTTTAAAATTTATATCCTATTACTTTTTGTATAAAGCTTTAGTTGAAAATGTATTAAACCATCCTTTAAATATTTTATATAATGATCTATCTCATAAAAATAGTGAACTTAACCTAAAAACCATAGAATTAAAGAAAACTGTTTCTAAGTTAAATGAAGAAAATATTAAATTAGAAAAAATAAAAAAGGAACTTCAGCTAAATAAAGATAAACAAGAAAAACTTCTAGAATTTTTACCTGATGCAATATTTGTTACACATAATTCTAAATTTATCTATGTAAATACTGCTGCGGTTGATCTTTTTAAAGCAGAAAATAAAGAAGAATTACTAGGAAAAACTCCATTAAATTTTGTCCATAAAGATTATTTAGATGTATTAACCGAAAGATTAGAGGCTGAAAAAAATCATATCAATCCATATTATAACTTTAATGAATACAAATTAGTTACAATTGATGGAGAAATAATTGATGTGGAATTAAAAACTTCTCCTATAGGATGTAAAGGAGATAATTTATGTATAACCGTATTATATGATATTGGAGAAAGAAAAAAAGCTGAGCATACTGCAAAATTATTATATGAAGCCCAAGAAAATGAAAAACTTAAAACAGAGTTTTTTTCTAATTTATCTCACGAACTTAGAACTCCAATAAATGTTATCTACAGTGCACTTCAAGTAATGGATTTAAATAATAACCCAAAATTTATAGAAAAGTACCATTCAATAATAAAACAAAATTGTTATAGACTTTTAAGGATAATTAATAATATAATTGATTCTACTAAAATAGATGCTGGATATTTAAAACTAAACCTAACCTATGACAATATAATTCCCGTGGTTGAAGATATATCTTTATCTATTTCTTCTTATGTGGAATCAAAAGGAATGGATTTAATATTTGATACAGATGTAGAAGAGCTATATTTAGATTTTGATCCAGATATTATTGAAAGAATAATTTTAAACCTTTTATCCAATGCTGTTAAATTCACAGAAAAGGGTGGTACTATAAATGTTTTTATATCTCACAATGATGAAAGCGTAATTATAGGTGTAAAAGACACTGGCATAGGTATTTCCAAAGATCAGCAAAGCATTATTTTTGAAAGATTTAGACAAGTTGATAAGTCCCTTTCAAGGAATAAAGAGGGTAGTGGTATAGGTTTATCTTTAGTAAAATCTTTAGTAGAACTTCACAAAGGGACTATAACTCTAACAAGTACAGAGGGTGTTGGAAGTGAATTTATCATCCAATTGCCTATTTTGGAAACCTTAAAATATTCTGCAAAATCTAAGCAAACTATAGATAACAATGTAGTTCAAAAAATAAATATTGAGTTTTCTGATATATATTCTGATATATATTCATAGATGGGACGGTTAATTTTTTTATTTTGTCCTATGTACACCTTAATTTACTTCTTAAAATATGTTTTCTTATTTTTTAACATCTGCTTTACCTGCGTTATTAATTACTAAGTTTAGCTATAGATTGTGGTTAAGCTTGTACACTTTTATTATAGACATGCAAATAAGCCCCTTTACTTAAATAAAATAAAGAATTTTTTTAAATAATAAAAATCTCTAGCTTACATTTTTGTCCACACAATTGTATAGAATAAGTAATACTTCCCTTATCTATGCTGGTTGCAGAGAGATAAATTTATTTATTATATTCTTATACTTCTCTTCTGTAGAAATAATTTCAACTCCAATAGAGCAAAGACTTGATACCCTTGATTGAGTAATATTTCCTAAAACCTTACATATATCACTGCATCGGTAGTTGCAGAGGCTCCTCATTAAGAGCGTAGCCAAAGCTCTTATAATCTTAGCATTTTTATTGTTTTTTACATAAAGCATCATTTCATTTATTCCTGTTTCTTTTGCAAGAAATTTTGATATTTGTTCTGGTTCAAAATTTCTTACTATTATTTTTTTCTCGCTTCTATATTCTGTTTTTTCATCTTCAAATTCTAATTCTTTTTTTATCCTTTCGCCATCGCATATATAAACAAATTTAACATAGTTTTCTCTTGCTTTTTTTACATCGTTATTAAATATCTGCATTATAAATGCCTCATCTAAAAGACCTGTATCATCTTTTTCAATACCAAGATACACTTTTAAACTTGAATACTTATATTTTTCAGGACAATTTTCATATCCTCTTATGCTTAATGGATTATTGTGTATGTATGCTGATAGGGTAATAAGGTAACTATCTGAACTTACAATTTTACTCTTAAATCTATCCTGGAACAAATGTCCATTCCTTTTATGTATACGATTAAAGGTTATAGCATACTTAAAATTTAAACCATGCATTATTTTTGATATATCAGCACCATTAGAATCTATTATAAAATGGCCATGATTTGTCATTAGACAATATGCATATACTTTAAATCCATAGATTTTCTGATAATATCTCATTTGACTTAGATATTGCATTTTGTCATCATGTTCCTTAAAAAGTGGTACCTCTGTTATACTTTTTACAATTACATGGTATATTGCATCCTCTGCTTTTTTCCTCTCACATCTAGGCAAAAAAACACCTCATTTCATAGTCATTATTTAAATCATTGACATGAAATGAGGTTATTATTCACATTTATTACAATTAGTTAATTTTTATTAACCGTCCCTTATTTCTATTTCCTTATTTATATTTACGTTAAAATTCAAATGGATTTAATATAGGAATTATGTTTATAACAGGCACCTCATAAGGATGAACCCGCTTTATTGTGTCTACAGCTTTTTTCAAAATTTCTTTGTTACAGCAAAATTCAACCTTGTATTCTTCCGCTTCGCATATCTTTCCTACTTCACCATTAAAAGGTTCTGATCCATTTAAAGGTCTCCACGAACCTGCAACTTTAGAAACAGCCATACAATTATCATAATTTCCACCTATAGTAAGTGCTCCTATGTGGTTTAAACTTTCCCGTAATTCTTTTACATATTCTTCTGGTATGAAAGTTTCTATTTTAAAAACACTAAACCCCATATTATAAACTCCCTTCAATTTTCAATAATTACTAACTTATTCGTTGTTCCAAATTATTAATTGTATTTAAAATTGTTAAATTAGCTCTATCATTCTTTCGTACTGCTTCTAAGCTTTCAGGACAAAAGTTCATCACTGGGCTATATGGATATTCCCCACAAACATCTACGCCACGAATTCGCTTATTTTTGCCAATATATTTAACTAAATTAAGTAACTGCATAAGCTTCATATTTCCTTGATCCCAATTTGTTACCGCTTGTGATTTCTCAAGAACGTCTTTATCAATACTAATATAGACATTATAAGTAGAAATTGCCGATTTTATGTATTCCTTTATATCTGCTTGTCCTATTTGTTTTTCTGAAAGGATCAAAACCTTCCCTTTCAGGTGTGATGGTATAGATTCCAGCAAATCTACCCTGGTGCCTACAATAACAACTTTTTTAAGCATTGGCAATCGCTCTAAGGATTTCAGTACCCAAGATCCACAGGTAACTAAAGATTCGCAAGGAGCATCCATCATATCTGTATGATGGTCAAATAGAATTAAAGTGAAGGGAGCCTGTACTTCTCTCATAAGCAGATATGTAACATAATGGTAGTTACCACTTCCTATAAATGTTATTCCTTTACCTTTATGTTTTTTTAATCTCCTGTCAATAGATACTAATGATTTCGCTTCACAATATCTGTTTGTATTTTTAATATCTGAAAGCTTAATCCACTCATAGTGAGTTTTATGAAAATATGTTTGTATCTGATATACTTGATCAAAATCCAATATATTCACTGAAACTTCCACAGCTCATACACCTCCATGTCAATCTTATTAGTCCTCCTTCTATGAAGTTTCAACATTTTCTGATAAGGGTGCTAGCTCAACATCTATATATAATTATACATTTAAGTAAGTTACTCTGTAAAATGCCGTATTCCACTTAATTTCCTTGCAATTTTTCTATCCAAACAGTAAAAGCCTGTAATCCATGTTAATTGAAGGATTATTGGCTTTTCTTGTTTATTCCATATAGTTTTTATCGGGGACAGTTAACAAACCTTAGCAACAAAATTAGGGACAGTCAACAAGCTTTAATACTTGTTAACTGTCCCTAATACTGATGCTTTTTAAAGTAATTCTTTTCTCAATTCTTCAGGAGATTTAGGAGATAAATATCCAAAAGGAATATCAAAAACTGTAACTGCTCCTTTTCTTCCTTCCTGTGAAAATTTATGTATTGCTCTAGCATAAGCTAATAATACACTAGAAGTGAATTCAGGATTGCTATCTAAAGTAAGGCTAAATTCCATTCTTTGTTTATTTTCTTCACTGGTATTGCCTGTGCGAATAACAAATCCACCATGAGGCATTCTGCAGTGATCTTTTTTGAATTCTTCTTCAGATATAAAATTAACTGTTGTATCGTAATCTGCAAAATAATTTGGCATAGTCTTTATAGTTTCTTCTATTTTATTTAAGTCTGCTCCCTCACAAGGAACCACATAGCACACTCTTTTATGCTTTTCTCTAGCTGTAAATTTTGGATTTTTCCCTGCTCTTACTTTTTCCAAAGCTTCTTCTATTGGAATTGTATACTGAACAGCATTCTTTACTCCTTCTACTCTTCTTATAGCATCAGAGTGTCCCTGGCTTACTCCTTTACCCCAAAAAGTATAATCCATTCCATTTGGTAAAATTGCCTGACCTAAAAGACGATTTAAAGAAAATAAACCTGGATCCCAGCCTGAAGATATAAGACTTACAGTTCCAGCTTCCTTTGATACTCTATCCATATTTTTAAAATGCTCAGGTATCCTTGCATGGGTATCAAAACTATCCACAGTGTTAAACATTGATGATACCATAGGTCCTTGTTCCATTAAATCTGTAGCAGAACCTCCGCATAAAATCATAACATCAATTGTTCCTTTAAATAATTCCAACTGTGATATATGTATTAATTTACAATTGTTTCCTTCAATGTCTTTTACATTTCTTCTTGTAAAAATAGCTATAAGCTCCATATCTGGATTATGTTCAATAGCCTTTTCTACTCCTTTTCCTAAGTTGCCATACCCTACAATTCCTATTCTTGTTTTTTTGCTCATATCCTTCACCTCATTTTATTATATTTTTCTAGAGTGCATAATCTTTCCTTATGCTGTTATCATAGATTAAACAATATTTGTTTTATATTATATCACAAAATTCATTTTTTATTTTTAAGAATTCTTCTATATTTGGCATGTAAAGATTTATTGTCACTGCCATAGAAACTCATATCAGCATAATGGCTACTTAATTAGGGGACAGTTATCAATTTTTTAATATAATGCTTGACTACAAGCTAAAAAATTGATAACTGTCCCCATATTCTAAATAGATAGATTTCTACTTAGGCTTACATTTTTTACTGTTTATATGTTCTTTACTGTTTCATTAGCTTTTTCAACTGTTTCTGGTTTTTCTGGATCATCTGTATTTTCTGCATTAACAACATTCTTTTCCAAAGTGCTTTTTTCAATCACATCATCATCACTCTGAGCCTTAGTTAACATTGTCAAACATTTTGAAATCTTTTCATTAATCATACCGACAGCAAATAAAGCAAATGCTATGCCTGCATAAAGAGCCAATGATTCAAAAACCCCTGGAAGCAATTGAATTGGTACTAATTGTTTAATAACTTCAGTAGAAGGATATCCCTGAGCTACATATTGGCCAACAGTACTTTTAAATAATAAAATATTATTAGCCAATGATGCAACTGCAATAAGTGCTACCACTGAGGCAACAACATACAATACAATTGAGCTAACAGGTTTTTTTGATTTTTTACATACTTTTTTCTCTTCAGGTTTCATAAAATTAATCCTCATTTCTGCCATAAAGGCTGTAATATTAAAGTAAAATTTCTTTTTACAGTGACCTTTTCTTCTTTAATTGTTGTCTTTATATTACTAAGCAATTGTTACAGCAGGGTGTCAATTATATGTCGATATTGTTAACATTTCATAGTTGATATACATTTTTCTTATACTGATAGAATTATAATTTTCAATAAAAGTATCATCATTAGATTTATTGATAACTTGCTAATAAGCGACTTTTAAAACAATACTTGTAATTATTATCCTGTTTATGTATAATGATTGCAGAAAATCTTAAGCGATTGAGATTAGAAAGAAATTTAAGTTTGGGACAATTAGCAGAATTATTTGACGTAAGTAAGGTGATGATCTCACAGATTAAAAAGGGCGATATAAATCCAACAATCAATACCATTTGGAAAATTGCTAAAAAATTAAATGTTCCATATACTGTACAGATTGATAAACATAAAAACTCAACTTATATTATTAAAAATCTGATGTTAAAGAACAAATCAGCGAAGATGGAACCTATCATGTTTGCTGCTATTATGGCAACATCACTAACAGAAATTTTGAATTATTTTTGCTCAAGATGGATTCTGAGGCAATCTATGCTTCTATTGGTCATTCCGAAAAATCACAGGAGTATACTACTGTTCTAGAGGATGAACTTGTGTTCCGCAAACAATGAAGATTATTCATTAGGCTCAGAAGATTCCGTTTGTTTTTCATCAACAGCTCCTCATACCTATAAAAGCTGTGGAAAAACCGTCCTTAAAGCTATGGTTATAAATTTTTATCAAATTTAACAAAAGTATATATAAAAATTTTATATAAATGTTAAAGGAGGAATAAGAAATGAGTGGATTAATGTTTCAAAAAGACAGCTATGTAAAGGAATTTGACTGTAAAATTATTAAAGTAGATGAGGATGAAAATGCTGTAGTTTTGGATAGAACAGCATTTTACATAGGTGGCGGCGGTCAACCATGTGATACTGGGACATTAAAAACAAAAACAGATGTATATATTGTTACAAAAGTTAAGAAAAAAGGACAGGATGTATATCATTATATTGATGGAAAACTTCCTGAAATTAATGAAACTTGTATAGGAAAAATAGATTGGGAACATAGATATAAATTAATGAGAACTCACACTGCTATGCATATTTTATGCGGTGTTGTATGGAGAGACTATAAGGCCAAAGTAACTGGTGGAGATATGGATTGTCTTAAAGGTAGACTAGATTTTGAATTTGAAAACTTCCATAAAGAACTAATAGCGGAAATTGAGGATAAGATTAATAGAGAAGTAGAATATAAAAGAAATATTAGTGTAAATATTCTTCAAAGAGAAGAAGCTTTTAAAATTCCAGACTTAATAAGAACAAAAATAAATCTTCTTCCTGAAGGAATTACTGAAATAAGAACCGTAAACATTGAAGAATTGGATCTTCAGGCAGATGGCGGAACTCATGTGAAAAATACTGAGGAAGTTGGAAAAATAAAAATAGCAGATTATAAAAGTAAAGGAAAACTCAATAAAAGAATATATATTGAATTAGAAGAATAGCTTAATCATAAATTCAATAAAGCATTGGAATACTTCCTACTTTGCACAAATAAATTTCTTAAGATTTGCAGCAAAAAAATAATAAAGTAGGTTAAAATTATCTAACAAATTCAATCTACTTTATTATCTGTGCTCTATGCTCTGTAATTATCTTCTATACTCCATTACTTTAAGGGACGGTTAACAACTCTTTTCTCTTAACTGCTTGTCTAAAAGCTTAAAAGTTATTAACCGTCCCCCTATTGTTGATCCTTTGAATACTTAAGAAGTCCATTATTTATATTTAACTTTATACTTCCGGTTTCATTTAAATATTCAACATAGGACTTCAATATTTTTTCCATTTGGGAATATTTATATTTGGTTTTTACATTAATATTGAATTTTTTAATAGCAGTCTTGAGAATATCCTCCATGGTCATGTCACCTTCTATGAGACCATATACCCTCGCCGCTATGTTTTTATAAAAATTTATATTATCATCTATAAGTTTTGTAATATCATTATACATGCCTTTGTGTGCCACTACATATTTGCTGCATTTTAATTCATAAAGCTTCAATTTACTTTTTAAATCCTCTGTAAGTATATAAGCATAAGGCATTTTAGCCCCTTCCATTACTTCATAACTTATCAGTGAATCTCCTAAATACCCAACGTCATCAGGAGTAATAATGCATATATGTGCAGGACTATGCCCTGGTGTATGAATAATTTTAAATTTAATACCGCACACACATATACTATTTTGATCATTTGAAATCATGATGTCTGTTTGGCAAACCATATGTCCATAATGTTCCTTAACCTCAGATAAAGTTTGATTGCTATAATAAACTTTGAGATTAATTAGTGAACTACAAATAAAAGCTTCATCAGCTGGCATAGCAATAATGCAGTTATACTTTTCCTTTAAATGTGCATTATTTCCTGCATGGTCTATATGAGCATGGCTGCATACTATAGCAGCTACCTTAAAATTATTTTTTTCTAAGACCTCATCTATTCCTTCTCTTTCTCCATTTGCCCATCCTGAATCCAGCATAATAATTTCTCTATGATTAATTTTATAAAAAGGTATATATGTCATCCCCGTATCAATACAAAATGTGCTTCCCTTTATCTGCTTTATATCCATATGTCTGCTTTAGTGAAAGATCACTAAATACTCACTTCCTTTTCTTTTGCATTTATTATAAAAAATATTATATCATACCAAATATAAATATTTCTATAACCATTTCTACTACTTTACCAAGTCATATGTTATAATTAATCATAATAATAAAATTATATGTTGTGAAAAGCATTCTGAATAAATTATATAAAATATATACTTGAAGGGTTAAATTTTATGAATAATAAATTTTTATGTGAATTTCAGGAAGATATTTTCGATAAAGCAGGATATTATACATTATATGTAGTTATTGCCTTCCCATCTTTTATGATTACTATTGAAGGGATGGAATTACAATTTATTATACTTAGAATTATTTTATCTGGGATAGCCCTATTGATTTTAGCCTTAATTTATTTAAAATGTAAAAGTTCTAGAAATGAAAAAGAAAATAAAAAAATTATTTATGATATATATTTCTTCCTTATGTTAACTCTTACCTGTGTGTATGAGCTTATGAAGCATTTAAATTTCTTAGTCTGAAATTATTTATTTAATTGTTTAATTATATATTCAAAGCCATGTTTTCTATAATCATCCCAGAATTTCTTACGGCTTTCTGGAAACTTTACAGGCTGGCTTAAACGCTGTTGTTCTGCAAGAGATTCTTCCTTTGGGCGCTTTTCATATTTTAATTCTTCACTGCATTTCTTAAAAAGATCCTCACCTTTTTTATTGTTAATTAAAATTACGGAAACCCCTTTTTTGTCCATCCATTCAGGAGCGTACTTTTCAATACCCCAATAATCTGCAATGGTGATATCTGATGCACGATGTATATCTGTAAATCTGCATTTCTCACAAGAAGGACGCATAATAGTCTTTTCTCCGAAGAAAAGTTTATAAAATCTTTCATCATTATGAATTTCTTCACTATTTGAAGTTGTAAATATGAATGTTTTGTTACTGTTTTCCCTGCTCCAATCCATTATCTTAGATCTAAATTGAATACTGGTTAGTTTTCCCCCATACTCTTTTTCCAATAGTCTTTTGTAATCTTCCCAAATTAGAGGACTTGGTATGCTGTGGCAAATCAAGTCACATATATATAAATTTTCATTGAATGGCGAATTCCCCATATATCCGCGTAATCCTGCAGCTTCACAAGGTGTACCAGTAAACAATACTTTTCTCTTATCAATTAAGTCATTTTTTATTTGCTTAAATATATCCCCCATGTTGCTCTGTACATACTTGGATATTCTCATTCTATTTCTCTGATCATAGTTTTCTGCTCTCTTATGCAGCACATGAAATTTATCGTCGTAGTCAGCACCATAGACTACTCCACCTTCTCTAAGTATTGCATCGGAAATTGCTGTGAAAACTCCTCCAGATGTAGAATTCATTAATACTTCTTCTGATTTGTGCTTAGCTGCTAAAAATTCTGGAATAGTTTTTTCTTTGTAATTTCCATCACAAATTAGAGGGCAAACATTTACACAACTATTACAATCTATGCATAGTGCTTGGTCTATTACAGGATATAAAAAGCCCTCTTCATCTGGTTTCATATGAATAGCCTGTGTAGGACAAGTATTGTAACATGCACTGCATCCACAGCAATACTCTTTTTTTAAATAAATCCTTTCCATAATAGCTCCCCTTTTGTTTTACCTTTAATAATTTTTTTAGCTATTTTATTCCAATATATTCATTTTTTATTTTATCTGAAAAAACTTGATTTTGTTTTGCTACATTTAGCAAATATGTTAGCACATCTCCTGGATATACTACTTCTTCTGGTAATCGGGTACTTTCTAATGATTTTCTGCTAAGTGATATAATGCAATTTTCATTATGATTTTCTTTACATTCTCTGCATAACCTGCAAATACATGCTATACTTTTTGCTAAAGCATTTTCATCATACATTTTCATATCATCTTTAGGAATTAGTTTAACTCCATCATTTATTGATTTTTCTCCGTTTTTATATGCTGCCTTTATAGCATTTAAAGAAAATCCTATATTACATTTTGGTGGTACACATTCACTGCTTCCATAATATTTACATTCTTTACAAATTTCATTTAAACTTTTCTCTGTCATTTCAAAATAATTCATATTATATCCCCCTGTCTTTTAAATTTAGTTAATTGTAATATGTTATATGACACAATAATAGTACATATATAACTTATTGACAAGTAGTCATTAAATTCTTTTTCAAATTATAAAGCCTACAATTGTGTTTTTAAATTTCCTTTACTATTAATTTCTATTGGCAGGGCTATTTCTATATTAAATTCAAATTCTTCTCCCAATTTATTCATATTCTTATCTTTAGCAGCATCTATAGTATATTTGAAACTTTTTTGATTACCAAAAACTTCATTTGTCAATGGAAATACTACAACCATCTCTTTTATATCTTTTGGTTTTATTGCCCCATCAATATGGTCACTATTAATCAAACTAGCATTTATTCTCTTATTATCCTTATTGATGATAAACCCCTTATTTGGTTCTATATAGTATTCATTAGAATCAGAATTATTATGAATAAGTAGATGTAGAGCTATTATGTCTTCTCGCTTTCCATTGATTTTACCCTTAATAGTTTTAAAACTTGATAATGTTATACTTAATTCACCTTGTGTTTTCTTAGCTTTATCATATACCTCATCAAATACTTTATAATGTGCATGAGATTCCGTTACCCCCTTGACCTAAATAAACCCATTCTTATATTAATAATCCAAAGTGATATAATATAATTAATTCATAATGCTGGGAAAAATGTGTCGCATTCAAAATTAAGGGAGGTAGTGTTAATGCAAAAATGCCAGAAATGCTCTAAAGAATTTACATGGAAAAGTATTATTAAATCCTTGTTATTTAGCTATAAACCTATCAAATGCAGTGGCTGCAATAGTCAACACTATGTAAATTTTATGACTAGGATTGTCTATGATTGTTTTCTTCTTGCTCCGTGTATACTTGTACTTACAAAATGGTTTAATTTTTATAATATTTTCGGAAAGTACGATTTATTGGTTTATTTATTTTGGATTGTTCTTGTAACATGTATAGGGCCTTTCTTTGCCAGATATCACATGGAAGAAACCAAAGAAAAAGCGAAAACTGAATGGTAAATAAGGGGTATTAAAGCGTAATTAAATGCTATGAAAATGTCGGCTTTACAAAAGTAAAATTAATTAAAAATGTCCGAGAATCATCCAATGGCTATTGGAACTTATATAAAATGGCTATTTCAAAAGATGAATGGTTAAAAAGGTATATTACTCATTTCATTAGATAGGCATATGTGTAAATGATTTGTTTAGATTATGATTTCGTACATTTTTTAAGGAACTCCTAAAAGAGTTCCTTTAGTTCATAAGATAAGAACTATATGAACTTGTAAGACATTTCTCCAGTTACATCTTTAAAATCATATTTTTCATATAGCCTTCTACCAGCGTCAGTAGCATTTAAAGTGACTTTTGTATATCCTAAGTTTTTTGCGCGTTCCATAATATTACTTAAAAGCCTACTTCCTAACCCTTTATTTCTATATTCTGGGACAGTATACATATCTGTAATTAATGCTATTTTCCCATCTAAATTAAAAAGTGAAGGACAGATGTTATAAAAGCACATAATACTTATTGCAACAATATTTTCATTTTCCTCTGCCAAAAATGCCACAACATCTCCATTTAATAAGCCATCATTGTAATAGCATTTTAATGTTTGTGAATACTTATCCCAATTATAATTTCCAATATTCTTTTTTGCCTCATTAAGTAATTTTATTCTTAATTTTACAAGACTATCTATATCGTTAATAGTTGCCATTCTTATCATTTGCATTCCCCCAAATAAAAACTTATTTTTTCCTTCCTATGCAATAACCTACAATTACAAATCATTATTAATTATAACACATATGCCATATTCCGGGGAAAATAAGTTGCTTCACAATTTCAATTTTTTAAATTTGGCGATTCAACTGGAAAGCGAGCAATTTGTTATAACAATATAGAAAATATGTTATAATTTTCTTACTGGATAAATGGAATTTATAAATGAATTAAACAAATGCCAAAGTCCGATGAATGTTATTGATAAAAAATAATTTATAGGGGTGAGATCATGACTGAAAAAGAAAGAATGTTATCTGGAAAATTATATATTGCTCGGGATGAAGAATTGGCAAGAGACAATAAAAAATCAAGGATGTTAACACGTCTCTTTAATAATAGTACAGAGGAGCAACTGAAATACAGAGTAGAATTATTAAAAGAACTATTTGAATCTACGGGCAAAAATATCTACATTGAGCCTCCCTTTCGTTGTGATTATGGATGTCATATTTCTATAGGTAATAATTTTTATGCTAATTATGATTGTATTGTTATTGATGTATGTAAAGTTAGAATTGGTCATAATGTTTTTTTTGGCCCTAGAGTATGCATATTTACAGCTGGACATCCAATTGATGCAGATATCAGGAATACAGGATTAGAATATGGAAAACCAGTAACAATCGGAAATAATGTGTGGATAGGTGGAAATGCTGTTATAAATCCTGGAGTTACAATAGGAAACAATGTTGTTATTGGTTCTGGAGCAGTTGTTACTAAAGATATCCCTGATAATGTTATTGCAGTTGGAAATCCTTGTAGGGTTTTTAGGGAAATTACTGATGAAGATAAGAAATATTGGGAGAAGCAGAGAGAGGAATACCTAAATAGTAAAAATACTGATAGATAGGAGTATCGGCTATATACTCCTATTTTTTTATTAATAATTTCCTTACTTAAATTTTAAAATATAAAGCAATTTTTTAATATAATTTAAGGTTTTTTTAATATAATTTTAATCTTAGATATCTATAATGTATAACATGCTGGATAAAGAAATCAAGTTTTAATAACGAAGAAAGAAAAATATGAGTATTATACAAACTTTTATTAATGTAGTATTACATCTTGATAAGTATTTAAATGTGATAATACAAAACTATGGAATATGGACATATGCCATTGTATTTCTAATTATATTTTGTGAAACTGGATTAGTTGTTACCCCTTTTCTACCAGGGGATTCAATATTGTTTGCCACTGGAGCACTTGCTTCTATTGGTTCACTTAATTTTCCTACATTATTTATTACCTTTTTTATAGCTGCAGTAGCTGGTGATACTGTAAATTATCATATAGGTAAAAACATAGGAAATAAAATTTTAGAAAAAGAAGATATGAAATATATAAATAAAGAATATCTTGAGGAATCACATAAATTTTATCAAAAACATGGCTCTATGACTATAGTATTGGGAAGATTTATACCTATAATAAGAACCTTTGTACCATTTGTTGCTGGTATAGGGGAAATGAGTTATCCAAAATTTATTTCTTACAATATGTTAGGTGGATTCTCCTGGGTTACATTAATGTTAGGCGGAGGATACTTCTTTGGTGGATTGCCTTTTATAAAGGATCATTTTTCCTATGTAGTAATTGCCATTATAATAATATCTATTATTCCAGCAATAGTTACAGTTATAAAAGAAAAGAAAAATGGAGGTAATAAAATCAATGATGTCATTAATACAGAATCTTGATAATTCTATTCTATTGTATATTAATAATAATATACATGGACATATAATGGACAAGGTTATGGTTACCATAACTATCTTAGGCAATAACGGATTAATATGGATTGTAATTGCAGCACTGCTAATTATAAATAAAAAATACAGAAAGATAGGGTTTATGGCTTTAACAGCTCTAATATTAGCCACAATTTTAGGAGAAGGAATTTTAAAGCATTTGGTTCAACGTGTAAGGCCATCATCAGATATACCAGCAGCTAACCTTTTAATTCCAAA
Organism: Clostridium liquoris; assembly: GCF_002995785.1. Classification (GTDB taxonomy): domain Bacteria; phylum Bacillota; class Clostridia; order Clostridiales; family Clostridiaceae; genus Clostridium_AO; species Clostridium_AO liquoris. The sequence continues at coordinate 24,354 of NZ_PVXO01000012.1, forward strand.
ACCTTTATCATATTCATTTCCATCAGGGCATACTACTTCTTCATTTGCAGTTACAGGAGTATTAACAAAATATTTTAAGAATTATACATTTGAACTTTTTAGTTTAGCATCTTTGATAGCTTTTTCAAGATTATATTTAAATGTACATTACCCTACTGATGTTTTAGCTGGTATAATCCTAGGATTAATATGCAGTAAGATAACAATTTATATATTTAGTAAAGTAAATAAAGACTCCACAGTTTCTATATAAGCAAAATGGTCAGTACGTATATTATCTTCTTTTGCCGCTGCAGAAGTTTTAGCAGTATACAAAAGCATACATTAGAAAGGATATTTTAGATATGAATATGGAGATTTTTAGATTAATAAATAATTTGGCAAATAAAAATACAGTTTTAGATAAGATAATGATTTTCTTTTCAAAAGATGTTCCCTATATATTTATGGCAGTTATTGCGATAGTATTTATATTAGGTGTTGTTAAAAAGAATGAAGAATATAGAAAAGCCTCTGTAAATGCTTTTGTTATTACAGTAATCAATTTAATATTAAGTTTTATAATTGGAAGTATATATTATGTGGACAGGCCTTTTGTTCACAATAAGGTAAATTTATTAATGCCTCACTCAGCAGATGCCTCTTTTCCAAGCGATCATGCTACAGGAACAATGAGTATCGCTTTAGGTTTAGGAAAATATAATAGAATACTTGGAGTAATAATGACAATACTATCAATAATTGTAGGTTTTTCAAGAGTGTATGTAGGAAACCATTATCCTTTAGATGTTATTGGTGCATATATTATGGTGCTTATTACAAACTATTTATATAATTTAGTGTTAAAAGATAAAATTGAAGAAATTTATATAAAAGTTGAAAAGTTATTGATTAGTAAATTAAAACTTGATAAGAATACAGATAAGAATATATTAAATAACCAGTAAAATAATTTTTTCATTCAATCGTGGCAAGGATACTCCAACTTCTATAAGTATGGGAAGAATTGCCACTTGCCGACAGGCAACTCCATAACTTGCCACTTATACACCTTGCTTTCTTATTGTAATACCTTCACTAATATGATATAACTATATTAATTAGTGAAAAGGAGTCGATATTATAAAAATCACTATAACATCTAAAATACAAATATATCCTACCCATGAGCAAATAGAAATTTTAAATAATACAATGTTCCAAATAAGAAAAGCATTAAATTATATATCTAAATATATCTTTGATAATAATTGCTTAAACCAAAGTAAGATAAATACTGATACTTATTATTATTTAAGAGAAACTTATAATTTAAAATCTCAAATGGCTCAAAGTTGTATGAAAACTGTTATTGCTAAATATAAAACTAACAAGTCCAATGGACATGATTTTAATTTAGTGCAGTTTAAAAATTTAGAATATGACCTTGTTTGGAATAGAGATTATTCTTTAACTAAAAATATATTCTCTATTAATAGCCTACACGGTAGACTTAAAATACCTTATGAAACTAAAGGTATGGAAAAATATTTTGATGGTTCTTATAGCTTTGGTACTGCTAAACTTATATATAAATTCAATAAATACTTTCTGCATATTCCAATGACTAAAGATTATCCTCAAACTATACCTTTCGAAATCAATAAAATTGTAGGTATCGACCTCGGTATCAACTTTTTAGCAACTACCTTTGATAGTTATGGTAAAACCACTTTCTATAATGGTAGAAATATAAAGGCTAAAAGAGGTCACTATAAAATATTAAGAAAACAGCTACAAGAATGTGGCAGTAAATCGGCAAAACGTAGAATTAAATCTATTGGTTCAAGAGAAAACCGTTATGTTAATGATATTAGCCATACCATTACAAAGGCACTCGTTGATAAGTATGGAGCAAATACATTATTTGTTCTTGAAGATTTAACTAACGTTAGAACTGCTACTGAAAAAGTAAATATAAATAATAGATATGTTTCTGTATCTTGGTCTTTCTATCAATTTAAGCAACTACTTGAATATAAGGCTCAAATGAATAACTCTATGCTTATAGTAGTTAATCCTAAATATACAAGTCAAACTTGCCCTAAATGCGGACATACTGAAAAAGCAAACAGAGATAAGAAAAAACATATCTTTAAATGTAAAAATTGCAACTATCAATCTAATGATGATAGAATTGGAGCAATAAATCTTTGGAGAAAAGGTCTTGAATATATTGAAAGTAACTCCAAAGAGCATAGTGAGTAAACTTGCTATGTTGCGGTGGTGTCAATCACCGTATCGTAACCTACGTTTGAGATGGAAGATATTTTGTATCATTAGCACCATGTGTAGTAGAGTTACAAACCCCCACTTCTAAAGTGAGGTGTAATTGATAGGCTGATAAGATATCGGAGGGTAATATTTATGGAGGAAAAGGCAAAGATACTTATATTAGGAACTTATCATTTTGGAAATGGTGGAAACCATCTAATAAACATCCATGCAGGAGATATTACTACTGATAAAAAACAAGAAGAGATTAAAGCAGTGGTACAAAAGCTAGCACAATTTAAGCCAAATAAAATTGCTGTAGAAACAAAAAGAGAAAATGACAAGGAATTAAATGAGGCTTATTCAGAGTATTGTATAAATAATGTTTATACATATAATGAAACAATAGGTCATAGGCATGAAATCGTTCAACTAGGATTTAGATTAGGACAAACATTGAATCATACTAAAATTTATCCTATAGATTATCCAGTAAATCTTCCAGAAGATCTCTTTGAATATGCTAAGAAGAATTGTACAAAGTTTTATGGGAAATTTATAAATGAAGTAAATGAATGCGGTATAAATGATAATAATTTTTTAGAAAATAATACAGTTATTGAAAACCTGAAATATCTTAACGATCCTAAACGGATTGCAAAGCAGCATAGTAATCTATATCTACATTTAGCTAAAATAGGAGCTGGGGATACATATTATGGAGTAGATATGCTTACGGAATGGTATAGGAGAAATCTTTATATCTTTTCAAATCTACAGGATATGGCTGAACCAGGAGATAGAATCTTGGTAATCTATGGAGCGGGACATTGCAAAATACTTCGGGATTTTGTATCAGAATATAATAAATTTGAATTAGTTGATCCTCTGAGTTATTTATGCACTTGATTTGTAGATAATTAATTTTTAAGTTACATTAATAATTTCAAGTCCTCTCCCCTACAATTCTACGCTAAGCTTTTTTAGCTTAAAAATAACATACCTGTTACAACAATACAAAATATGTTATAATTCTCTTGTTTTATAAGTCGTGTTGGTAAAATATGACGAATCAACAGGATCTAACTTATATAATAAATTAATGATGATATATAGGGGTGGAGAAATATGAATGCATTACCAATAGCTGGTGAAAATGAAGGTATTGGCTATTTCATTGCCAAGCAGTGGCTTGAGAATGGAAATTATGTTTCGGTACTTGATTTGAACTATGATAATATTGATGAACTTAAAAAAGCCTATTCCAAAACTTTGCTGACATTTAAATGTGATGCCTGTGATTTGGAAACCGTAAAAATGGCGGTTAACAATACAAGTGCTCAATTTGGTAGTATAAATTATGCAGTGCACAATGCTTGCCTTTGTTTATTTAAGGGTTTTGAAGAACATACTATAGAAGATTTTGATAGAGTAATAGATGTGAATTTTCATGGTGCTATAAATCTTACAAAAGCAGTATTGCCTATTATGAAGACGCAAAGATAAGGCAGGATATTTTTTACAAGTTCAGGTGTTGGCGTTACAGGATATATAAATATAAGCCCATACGCTTGCAGTAAGGGGGCTATAGAATCTTTAGCCAATGCTTAAGTAATGAATATGCAGATAGTGGCATAACATTTCATATACTGCATCCGCCACTTACTAATACAAAATCTTCTTCACCGCTTCCAATTCCAAAGGAATTTAAAGCATCACCGGAAAAAGTCGGAAAGGGATTCGTTAAACACATAAATAGTAAAAGGTTTATTATTACCCCTTCATTTACTGATGCGGTATCAGTAAAATTAAGTTACCTTTTCCCTCTATTCATGGGAAAATTACTTGTAAAAATGACTAAAAGGGCAAGTAATAATTTGAACTAATGTTAGTTCGAAATCTTCTTTTAATGCTTAACAATTATATAATCATAAGGCGATTATATTGGTCTGTTCGGCTATATTATTTAGCCTTGGCAAAATGGCTGAATCAAATGGCTTATAGAAATTTACAACCGTCCGCATTATCATGTATTAATGGCTTTAACCTTTTTTTCAACACCTTAAAGAGTTCTTCACATTCTTCATTCATCTTATATATTAAATGAATTGTATTTTTCAGTTTTGATTTTTTGGGCGGGACAATGGGTGAAGAAGATAATATAGATACTGAAACAGATAGTTCATATGATGTTAATACCAGAGAGGATAATATTATTAATATAGGATTAACACAATTTTCAATATATTCTTTTTCACAAAAGTTTAAATTCAATCTACACAATTCCGTCTTAACTGAATTAATAGCATTTAACAGTGCGTTAGTATTATTAATAGCTGATATTATACTATCCTCATATTCCATTCCTCTATCCACCTGTGTAAAATATTTCTATTATAAATAGCTGAAAGTAATTCATAGAAACTTACAGCAGTTATCCCCCTGAGTTAATTTTTTTAATCTCTTTTTCAATACCTTATAAATATCCTCAACTTCATCATTCATACTATATATTGTATGAATTGTATCCTTTAGCTCTCCCTTTTTACGTGGAACTATTGGTGAAGTAGTTAAAATACTTACTGAAGTTGCTAACTCAAAGCTTGTTGTTGCTATAAATTCCATGGTAGTCTCTAAAGGGGTAACACAGTTGTCAATATATTCTTTTTCACAAAAATCTAAGGGCAGCCTACACAGTTCAGTCTTAATTGAATTTATTGCTGCTAATGCTTGAGCTGTTTGAACAATAGTTGTATTTACATCTACAGTGTCATTAGGTGCTTGACTTTGAACTACCGCATCATTTATCTGTGTTGAATTTCTAATATCATTAATTAAATCCTTTAATTCATTGATAATTGTATTTATTCGTTCCTCTCTAGACTTTTCATTAGAATTGTCCCCCTTACTGATATTATTATCCTTTGTATTTTCAGCATCATTACTCATAAGTTCATCTCCAAATTAATTATTAAGATACTTTATCTGTAATAATTGTATTAATAATACTTTAAAATTATTCCCTTACAACTATTTCCTTTCTAAAATCAAAAATAACAGTTGGACAAATTTTCCTATATATTATATCATTGTGGATAGATAAAACTATTTTAATAAATGGGGGAAAGTTGTATGTTGGAGTCAGCAATTATTGGTATGTTCATTATTGGACTCTTAGTTTGCATAGGATTTAATTTATCACTTATCTATGCTCTATTATTCGGATTTATTCTATTCTTCTCATATGGTTTAGCAAAGAATAACACAGTAAAACATATGATACAGACATCTTTTAAAGGTATAAAAACAGTTAAAAATATATTGATTATATTTTTCTTGATTGGCATACTTACAGCAGTATGGCGTGCATCAGGGACAATATCCTTTATTATTTACTATTCTACAAAATTGATTATTCCAGAAGCCTTTATTCTTATATCATTTTTACTTTGCTGTATATTATCTGTACTTACAGGAACTGCATTTGGAACAGCTGCTACTATGGGCGTAATTTGCATGACCATGGCAAATGCCATAGGTGCAAACAAAATATTGGTAGGTGGTGCTATATTATCTGGAATCTATTTTGGCGATAGATGTTCCCCAATGTCAACAAGCGCATTGCTAACAAGTGAGCTAACAGGGACAAACATTTATAAAAACATTCAACTTATGATTAAAACTTCAATTATACCATTTATATTCACATGTGCAGTTTATCTGATTTCCGGTTTTTTGTTTGAGAGCAAAAGTGCCCCACTTGGAATTAGAAGCCTGTTTGCAGATAATTTCAACTTGCATTGGATCACTATTTTACCTGCAATAATAATCATTGTACTGTCTATATTTAAGGTTAACGTAAAAATCACAATGGCTTTAAGCATCTTAATGGGTAGTATCATTTGTATTTTACTTCAAAAAGTTCAGTTTACCTCACTGTTTAAAATGTTTATTACAGGATATCACTCATCTAATCCAGAACTTGCAATCATGCTAAATGGCGGCGGTATTCAATCTATGCTTAAAGTTTCTGCCATTATATGTTTATCGTCTTCTTATGCCAGTATTTTTGAAGAAACCGGCTTATTAGATGGCATAAAAAAACATATTAATAGTCTTTCAAATATAGTCACTCCATTTGGCAGTATTGCTATAACTTCATTTTTCACAAGCATGATAAGCTGTAACCAGACTTTGGCTATTATACTAACTCATCAGCTATGCAATAATGTTATTTCCGATAATTATCAGATGGCAAATTCATTAGAAAATACAGCAGTTGTCATTGCCCCACTTATACCTTGGTCTATTGCAGGAGCTGTTCCATTAGCTGCAATATCAGCACCCACAAGTTGTATTTTAGCAGCTTGTTATTTATATATATTGCCAGTGTATAATTTCTTTATCTCAAGAACAAAAAGTATTGACATTAACGTTGCGTAAAGGTGTATATTTATCTCATCAGGAGGCGATAAAATGGAATACACAGTGCAGAAACTAGCTGTATTAGCAAATATAAGTACAAGAACTTCCAAGGTTTTAAGAAAAAATTAATTGAAGACAATGAAAAAAAGTATGGTAGTGAAATTCGTGAAAAATATGGTGATGAAGCAGTTGATAAATCAAATGCCAAGCTTAATAATATGACTCAAGAAGAATATGATGAAGTTACAAGACTTGGGGATGAAGTCACAAAAACCCTTAGTGCTGCTTTTAAAACAGGAGATGCTTCAGGGGAACTTGCTCAAAAGGCTGCAGATTTGCACCGCCAATGGTTAAGCTTCTATTGGGATAGCTACAGTAAGGAAGCCCATGCAGGAATTGCTCAAATGTATGTAGCCGATGAAAGATTCAAAGCATATTATGATAAAGAGCAGCCTGGAACAGCAGAGTTTTTGAAAGATGCAGTGCTTATTTATACTGGAATGGAAAAATAATAACTTCTATTGGAAATAAGCGGTTGGATAACACCAACCGCTTTGGAGCTTAAAAAATTAAATAGGGAGATAATAATGAATACAAACAATAATTGGAAGAAAAATATAATACTCTTTTTAACCAGTCAAACCATATCTCTCTTTGGATCTATGCTGGTTCAGTATGCAATTACGTGGTATATTACATTAAAAACACAATCCGGTACAATGATGACAATATCAATTATTTGCGGTTTCCTACCCACGTTTTTCCTTTCTCCATTTGCAGGAGTGTGGGCTGACCGTTATGATCGAAAACTACTCATCATTTTATCAGATTCTACCATAGCGGTAGCGACGCTTATTTTAGCCATACTGTTTTTTATGGGATATGATGCAATATGGCTGCTTTTTGTAGCATCTGCCATACGTGCACTGGGTGCAGGGGTTCAAACGCCGGCTATTGGAGCTTTTCTTCCACAGCTTGTTCCCCATGATAAGCTTACTAAAGTGAATGCAACAAACAGCAGTATCCAATCACTAGTTATGCTTGTTTCTCCAATGCTTAGCGGCGCACTTCTAACTACAGCTACCATTGAATCAATATTCTTTATTGATGTTATTACTGCTGCTATAGGGGTTTCCATATTGCTTTTATTTTTACATGTACCTATTCATACAAAAGCCCTTGAAAAGCAAAAAATCAGCTATTTTGGAGATATGCTTTATGGAATGAAATATATCAAAAATCATGAATTTGTTAAGACAATCTTTATATTTTGTGCAATTTACTTTGTATTAGTTGCTCCTTTAGTATTTTTAACTCCGCTACAGGTCACACGTAGTTTTGGTGATGATGTTTGGCGCCTGACAAGTGTTGAAGTCACATATTCTATTGGCATGATGATAGGTGGTTTAATCATGGCTTCCTGGGGAGGATTCAAAAACAAGCTTCACACAATGGTACTATCAAACCTTGTTATAGCAGTTTGTACCTTTGCACTTGGAATTACCCCTATCTTTTGGATTTATCTTCTCCTAATGGGGTTAATGGGTATAGCTTTGCCAATGTTTAATACACCATTTACAGTTTTGTTACAGCAGAAGGTTGATCAGGATTTTTTAGGTAGAGTATTTGGCGTTTTGAGTATGATTTCAAGTTCCATAATGCCGCTGGCAATGCTTGTATATGGACCCATAGCCGACTTCATTAAAATAGAATGGCTGCTTATTGGAACTGGCTTTCTTATGTTTATTCTAAGCCTAATTATGTTAGGCAACAAAGTACTCATGGAGGCGGGAGGAGAATAGAAAAATAAATAATTTAAATATGAGTATGATAGAGAACAGTGAAAATATTGAATTAGTTAAAATAGATGGTGGTAACCATGGTCTTGAATGTTCAAATGCATTAAAAAGCATAGAAATGCTTAATACAACAATGGAATCATTTAGAAAATTTATAATTAACCATATCAGCACTTATTAACTATAAGTTGAATTTTATTAGATAAAAGGAGATTGAAAATGAATATTGAGTTTAAACAAATTGATAGAACAAATTATAATGAGTGTATAGAACTTACTTTAAATGAAAAACAAAAAAAATTTGTGGCATCTAATATGTTTTCTTTAGTACAAACAGCATATGAACCCGATTTATATCCATTAGGTATTTATAATTGCAATAAAATGGTTGGTTTTATTTTATATGACTTCGATATTGAACTCAACGGATGGTCAATGAGCAGATTTATGATTGATGTGAAATATCAAAATCAAGGAATTGGAAAAATGGCTTTACAAAAGTTCAAAGAATTCTTTATAAACAAATATGGCCATATACAACTTTATACAAGTGCTGAAGTTGAAAATCAGATTGCCATTGCTTTATATGAAAAACTTGGTTTTGAAAAAAAAGAAGTATTTGAATATGAAGCATGCGGGAGAATTTATAAAGAAATCAGAATGATTGTTCAACTTTAATAGTTTATATAGTCTTAGTTTATGATAATAATATAAGGAGATGCTTAGGTATGAGTAACATTACAGTAATAGAAAGAAAACCAACAGTTGAAGAATATATTCAATTAAGAGATTCTGTTGGATGGAAAATACTACAATATGACAAAATAAAAACAGGTTTGGATAATTCAGTTTACTGTGTTTGTGCAGAAGATCAAGATAATATAATAGGGTTTGGAAGAATTGTTGGAGATGGCGGAACAGTTTTTTATATACAAGATATAATAGTTAAACCATCATATCAAAAGCAAAAAATTGGTACGTTAATTATGAGAAAATTAATGGAGTATATTGATAATAATTGTATAGAGGATGCTATTATTGGTCTTATTGCAATAAGTGAGCTTGATAAGTTCTATAAAAAATTTGGGTTTACATATAATCCAAATAATCGTTTTTATAGATATAAATAGTTTTTTTAATATGGCATAAAAACACCGTAAAATTCACATTTGAATAAATACGATGTTGAAAAGCAAAATGACCTCCACATTATGGGAAAACGGCTATGTAATAATATGTGAATTATGTTATAATTTTTATATAAGTTAATTCATATTGGGGGACAAAAATGAAAAAAGATAAAGCCTTAAGGATTTCTTTGATTTCTATTTTATTATTTAATGTGTTCTTTATTATTATGTTAATTGGGTATAACGACATTATAATTATACCAAATAGCTTTTTTAAGAGTATAACCAAAGAATATTATTTTTGGTACATGGATAGACCTCTTGTATACAATGAATCAATTATAATGGGCATAACTGGCATTCTAAAGCCAATGTTTTCATTAATCCTTTCACTAGAATTCTTCTATATAATATTTAATAATAAATATATAAATGTAATTGAAAAAAAGAATTTAGTAATATCTTTAATTATTGGTTGTACTATTTATTGTTTAAGCTTTCTTTTTATAAAATACGGAACTGAACATTATAGATTATTTATGACTCTCATTTCAACGGAAATACTCTCCATAATATTGCTAAATTTAGTTTTAAAAGTTAGAAAAGAAATTACATTAATTTAAATAATTTCTTAAGATACCGTATTATTCAGAAATGGATTTTATGGTATCTTTGTTTTACAATTGATTTACAAGATGCAGCTTTAAGCCTTGTATAAAGTTAGTTTTGTATATTATAAAAAATTTAAATTTAATTTAAAATAAAATGAACCATTTAGTATATATATCCATCTAATTAGTGTAAGGCAAAAAGGTAGCGCTACAGTTTGCAGAGAAAGGTAGGAAGTCAATTGAATAAAGATACATTTATAGATAGAGTTCTTGAGGCCGAATCTACTTTATATCATGTATCTAAATCAATTTTGACTCATGATCAAGATTGTGAAGATGCAGTTCAGGGGGCAATTTTAAAAGCTTATAACAAATTAGATACACTAAAGAAAGAACAATATTTTAAAACATGGCTGGTTAGGATACTCATAAATGAATGTTATAGTTTAAAGCGAAAAGAATATCCACAGGTATCTTATGAAGAATACTTTGAGTCTGTGGAGATCCATGATAAAAAGGATTATAGCGAATTATATTTGGCTATTCAGAAATTACCAGACCGAATTCGTATTACAATTGTTCTTTATTATGTAGAGGGATATTCTGTAGAAGAAATTAAAGAGATTTTAGAAATACCCGCAGGAACTGTAAAAAGTAGATTAGCAAATGGACGAAAATTATTAAAAATAAAGTTAGAGAATATGGAGGCAAATTATGGATAATTATAATTGGAATAATGCCTTTCCGGATACACCCAAAAGTTTTAAAAATAAGGTAAGTACAACATTAAACAGCTTGCCGGATCAAAAGGAGAATGGTGAAATGGAAAATAGAAAAATATATAAAAAAGGATCATTTAAGAAAAAAATTATGATTGGATTAGTAGCTGCTATGGTACTGGGAACAACTGTATTTGCTGCAGGAAAAATTTTCTCTATAACTTCGCACGGAAGTAACATACCAACTTATACTACCATGCCTACAACAGAACAAGTAAAGAAGGATCTTGGATTTAATCCTAAATTAGTTAAGGAATTTGACAACGGATATATCTTTGCAAATGGATATACTACAAATAATGAAGGACTTGATGTGAATGGTAATTCTGTAGCAAAAACAAAATCACTTGATTTTACTTATAAAAAAGGAAATGATAAATTAAGCCTTTCTATGGAAAATGGAAGGTTGGGTGAAAACTCAGAGAAAGCCACTGTTATTGATACTTATAATGGTATAGATTTATATTATCATTCATATGCTAACAAGCTTGTGCCAGGAGATTATAAATTAACAGAACAGGATAAGAAGGATGAATCCTCTGGTAAATATGTATTTAGCTATGGATCTGATAAGGAAAAAATCTCCCAAGTTCAATATTTAAATTGGATGCAACATGGAATCAACTATTCTTTTCTAGCAATAGATTCTGATATATCACAAGATGAATTAGCTAAAATGGCAAAGCAGGTTATGGCTGCCAAGTAAAAACAGTAGCCATAATGATTTTAAAAGTCATGGGAAGGCAGATAGGTTTGTGTAAATACAAATCTATCTACCTTCCCTATTTTTGTCAAGAAAGATAGGTGAAATAATTATTTAAGTTTAGATAAATCTATAGTGAACTTATCCCCTGCTTTTTTATATTCACCATCCATCCTGCCACTTTTCTCTGGATATTTAGCTGCATATGGAGTTAGTGTTAAGGTTTTGGCATTCTTATTAATACCACCATCAATTTTTTCTGTTCTAAATAATGTTTCATTTTCTGTATCATAGTTCATATAAAAGGAAATTTTATTACCTAAATCATCATTTCCTTTTAACACTATATCATATGCTGATTTTGTTTTTGAATTAGCTGCTGATGTGGAAGCATAAATTTTTTGGCCAAGTGCATTATCTGTATACTTAGATAAAGTATATTCTTTACCATTTTCAAGTGTAAATTTATTATTAAGTGCCATTTCCCTAGTATCAACCTTTAACTGATCCCCATTAGTTTTAAACTCAAAGCTCCATGTTCCATTTTTTTCTTTATCATCTAATAGCATAGACTTACATAAAATTTTTATATTTAAATCTCCACTTAAGTCAACCTTATCTAAATGATAAGTCATTACCTCCTCTGTAGTGTAATCATCAACAACTTTACCGCTTCCATCAGCTGCATTACTAGCTTTCTTACCATTTACATAGACAGTGAAAAATGGCATCCAAGACCTACCGCCTTCTAATTTTTCATTAGAGCTTATATTAGAAGAAACAATTAACTGATTTCCATCCAGAATAACTTCATTCAGCTTAACTGTTATGCCCTTGTCAGTTACAGCTTTATTTACAACAGTCTTATACCCATCTAAATTTCTTTGTATTCCTAAAAGGCTGCCTATATCCCTGCCAATAATGTTACTTACTCTTGTGGCATATACATCAGCATTACCACCTAGTATTCCCACTGTTAATACTAAAGTTACTGCAGTTGCCACTGCTATATTTCTTTTATAAGATTTCTTACTATTAATTGATTTTCTAAACTTAGCCTTTAGATTTTTCCTTTCAATATCATTAAAGTCCTCTTTTTCATACTGTTCCAAGTTTATATCCGCATCATTTAACATAGTATATATATCATTTTTCATATTACTACCCCCTACTTTCCATAATTTTAAACATATTTTTTATTTTTTTCTTTCCTCTGGATATCCTATTATAAATAGTTTCTCTATTTAATCCGGTCTCTTTGCTTATATCATCTATTTCTTTTTCTTCCACATATAACTTGTAAAATAACTCTCTATCCCTTTCCTTTAAGCAATTTAACATATCTTTTATATCATCATCTAATTCATTTTTAGTAACTTCTTCATGGGTTGTATCTGGAATACCTATTTCTAAATCATCTATATTTTCATATCCCAGACTTTTTAAATACTTTCTTTTATAATCTATAGATTTAAACTTAGCTATGCCAGCTACCCAGTTTTTAAATTCATTTTTACTTTCATCAAAGCTATCAATGTTATTCCAAATACCAAGAAGTATGTCATTAATGCATTCTTCCTGAACACTTTGCAAGTTGTAAAGCTGTTTCTTTACAATGGATTTTATAATCCATCCATAGCTGTCTATAACATAATCTAATGCTTTTTCATTTTTATTTACTAACTGAGATATAAAATTATCTTCATCAATTTTCATTTTTAACCTTCTTTCTAAAGCAAGCTTGCATTTATTTATCCCCTACACTTAATACTTCGACTGTTAAGCTATTATATCTATCAATAATTTTAATTTTATCCATAATTTATTGCATATAATATAAAGTAAAAAGTGATTTTATTGGCATAATGATAAATGTGCTGATATTCCATATATTGCCTTAATAATATGCTATAATTAATTCATAATAGTAAATTTAAATGATCATGAAGGGGGGATTTAAACTTTGGTTGGCAAGGTTTTTGGTACAATGGAGGAAAAAAGTGAAGAACTATTTTCTCACCATATGATACATGAATCTGTTCCATTTGGTGTACTTCTGGCAATCGTTGGCGGATTTTTGGATGCCTATACGTTTATGAGCAGAGGTGGTGTTTTCGCCAATGCTCAAACCGGAAATATCGTACTCCTAGGTGTATATGCTTCAAAAAGAGAGTGGAGGCAGGCACTGATTCATGTTCCACCTATACTTGCTTTCATAGTTGGGGTTATTGTTACTGAATGGATAAGGAATAATCAGTCACGTTTATTTTTAAGAGATTGGCCGCAAACCGTCTTAATTCTTGAAATTATAATACTTTTTATCATAGGATTTATACCTGATACTATTTCTAGTATTGTTGTAACTGCTATAGTCTCATTTGTTGCCTCTATTCAATCATCTTCATTCCGTAAATTAGTTGATTCCCCATACGCCACAACAATGTCCATGGGGAATTTGCGAACAGCTTCACAGGCAGCATATATTGCCTTTACAAAAAAAGACCGTGCATCAGCCATACGTGCTGTACGTTTTTTCATGGTAATTCTATCCTTTATATTCGGAGCATTTTTAGGAGGATTGTCTACATTAGCTATGGGAGTTAAGGCAATATGGATCGCAGCGGTTGTATTGGTGTGTTCAGCTGTATTATTTAGCCTTGGCAAAGGTAAAAACAAATATGAATCAGCATGATGTTTTAGTGGCAATATATTGCGTCCTATTGCATTCTTCTTATTTTTAATGTAAATATAATGCATTTAGTATTTAATAACAAACCGGAGTGGCAAAAAGTTAGCTATCATAACCACTTGCGGTTATAGACCAGAAAATGGAGCTGATTTATTTGAGGAAGGTATAAAACGGTATTGTAAGCACTTTCAATTAGAATATATTGGAATGCTGGCTGAAAGACACTTTGCTAGAACACCGTATTATTCAACGTGAATATGCGGTGCTTTCATTTCATAATTCAAACAAGTGGCAATTCTAATCTAACTATGCAGTATCCTCTTCCAACCCTTTCCCCTACAATTTTTCATCATAATTTTATTGACAATTATATTACATCTTGTAACGTTTCTCCAATTAGCAAGTCTTATTTATATAAGGAGGTGAAAATGTGACCGACTTGGCTGACATCTATGAACAATATTTTAAAGATATTTACTCTTTTGTATTCTTGCTTTGCAGAAATGAAGAAGTTGCTGAAGAAATAACTCAGGAAACTTTTTTTAAGGCACTTAAGAGTATTGATAATTTCAATGGGAAATGCAAAATCAGTGTGTGGCTTTGCCAAATAGCAAAAAATACATACTATTCCCATGTTGAAAAGCAAAAACGATTTGAATTTGATAATACACCTGATAAAGCAAGTGAAAATAGTATTGAACAACAGTTGGTAGATAAAGAAGCTGCTTTACGTATTCATAAGGCTTTACATTGTTTAGAAGAGCCTTATAAAGAAGTGTTTACTTTGAGGATATTTGGAGAACTCTCATTTGTTCAAATAAGCCAACTTTTTGAGAAAAGCGAAAGTTGGTCAAGAGTCACATTTTATCGGGCAAAACAAAAAATACAATACTTGTTGAAGGAGGAGTAAAAATGAGTAAAGTATCCTGTGATGTTATAAAGGATTTGCTGCCCTTATATTATGATAATGTATGCAGCGATGACAGTAGAAAAATGGTTGAAGAGCATCTTTCTGAATGCAGTCATTGTAAAAGCCAATTAGATAACATAGGAAGAGAAATTAATCTGCCAAAAGAAACTATTGAGCAAAATCTAAAGGATGGTAATGCAATAAAAAATATTGCTGTTTTTTTCAGGCATTCTAAACTAAAATCATTTATTATAGGATTAATTGGTGCTGCTGCACTGTTTACGATTGTTTTTTTAGCATTTACCTATCCAATTGTTGACGTGCCTACCGATGTAGCAAAAATAACAGATGTATCCCAATTGGCAGATGGCAGAATTGCTTATCATATTCAACTAACAGACGGATATGAATTGCATAGAATAAAATACAACACGGACGAAAATGGAAACTTTTATTTAACTCCTAAACGCCCAATTATTAAGAAAAAACAAATGATAGGTGCATCTGGCTTTGCAAATATGTACGATACATTTGATGATTTCCTTAAAACTGTATATCGTGATAAATACGGTGCTAATGCGGAGATTAAAGCATTGTATTGGGGAAACCCAAAGGATAACATTCTAATTTGGAAAAAGGGAATGAATTTACCTAAAGCAAGTGAACAAGTTGAAAATGAGTGTAAATTATATAATTAATCCATGACTTTAAGCCTCCTCCCCTATAATCATTATTAGAATGTTTTTAGAAGCTTCACAATTATTTCATAAATACAATATATTATTAACTTATGGATAATTATGTTTAAAGCCAATGGGCATTTGCACTAAAAATAATATTGATAGATGGGGTGTTTATATGGATAACAAACAATCAAAAGAACACAATAAGAATTTACTTAAAGAAATTAGAGAATATGCAGTTTCTATAGGGCTAGCAATTGTTATTGCACTGGGTTTTAACAACTATGTATTTGCTAGAGCTAATGTCGATGGCCCTTCTATGCAGCCTACACTTCATGATAAAGACAATGTGTTTATGGAGAAGATAACTCCAAATTTAAAAAACTTTAATAGAGAAGAAATAATTGTATTTGATTCTAACAATGAAAATCATGATTCCTATGTGAAAAGAATAATAGGTGTAGCTGGAGATAAAATAGAAATAAAAGATGGTCATGTATACTTAAATGGCAGCCTTCTAAAGGAAGATTACTTAGATCCAAATACTATTACAGAACCTATTACCCCTACAACACAATATACAGTTCCAGAGGGATATGTATTTGTCTTAGGAGATAATAGAGGCAATAGTACTGATAGCAGAATTCTTGGACCAATTAGTATAAAAGACATACAGGGCCATGTGGTAGTAAGGGTTTTCCCTTTTGATAAAATGAAGGTGTTTTAAAAAGATTGCGATGCAATCTTTTTATATTATGACTTAATAATCTAAACAAGATTTTGTTTCTTTAAAAATTTATAAAATATATAACATATAATTAATGGAATAAGGTATGAAAAGTATGTACCAATTATATTCCAATGGTTATAGTAAACTATTCTACCAGCTAATAACCCGCACCCTTCTATGAATATCATTGCTAAACTTGCTATAGGTAAACCAATATAAATATTAATATCATATTTTTTTATAATATAAATACTTATACATGGATAAAGACAAAACAATCCTATATCAAATGGTAATCCTGAAAGGTTAGTAAACTCAAAGGGATATAAGTTCCAAAGGTAATGGAATCCTAAGGTGTTAACTATAAATGATAAAACACTGGCAAATGGAGCAATGTAATATAAAATTTTACGTTCCCGAACAACAATTAAGGCAATTGCCCAAGGTATAATAAAACCTATCATAATATTTGTACCCATAAAAACACCTCTACAGCGCATTTTATAATATTATTCCACAAATTTGTAATTAATTATTCACAGAAAGGCTAAAAACTTGTTAACTGTCCCTAATTCCTATAAAAAGGCACTTGCCAATATTACATCGGCAAGTGCCTTTTACCATACATTTTTCTATTTAAATATCCTTTGCTACTTCATAAGCATCCCATATAGCGCTCATTATGTTGTGAGCATGCCTAGCATCTCCTATTACATAGGTTTCATAGGATTCATTTTTAATTTCCTCATATAGTTTATTTTCATTTTTGTAACCTACTGCAACAACTACAGTGTCTGCTTGTAATTCATCCTTTCTAAAGCCTTTATTTATTATTTGTACTCCATTGTTCGTAATCTTCAAAGCACTGCTATTAGTAACCACATTTACATTATTAAACTTCAACAAATCTATAAGCATTATTCTGTTCATATGTGGTATAGGTGTCTCACCGGAAATAAGTATATCAGGTAGAGCTTCTACTATGGTTACATTCTTTCCACTTTGTGCAAGCCATAGAGCAGTTTCAGAGCCTACTAATCCTCCACCAATAACTACAATTTTCTCTCCCGCTTTATGAATATCCAAAAGAACATCTTCTGCTAAAACTACTTTATCACTATCTATTCCTTCAATATTAGGCTTAATAGCCTTTGAACCAGTTGCTATAAATACTACATTTGGTTTTTCATTTTGGATTAATTTTTCATCTACCTCTTTATTTTTTAATACATTTACCTTTAACTCATTTAATTCATTTTCGTACCATGCCATTAATTTTCTATCTTCTTCTTTGAAATCTGGAATTGATCCAGGAATAACATGGCCACCTAATTTATCTGTTTTTTCGTATAATGTAACTTCATGTCCCCTAAGTGCAGATGCTCTTGCTGCCTCCATTCCTGCAATTCCTCCACCTACTACCAAAACCTTTCTCTTGTTGTGTGCAGGTGTTATGGCATATTCTTTTTCACGTCCTGTAGCAGGATTTACAGCACAGGAAAGAGGCCTTCCTGCAAACATTCTTCCCATGCATCCATCATGACATGCTATACATGGACGAATTCTTTTTTCCTGCCCCTTCATTACTTTTTCCGGCCAATATGGATCAGTTAATAACCCTCTTCCTATACCTACCATATCCAACTTGCCATCATTTAAAGCCTGTTCTGCCAATGAAGGTACTTCCATTCTTCCTGCTACTATTACAGGAACTTTAACTACCTGTTTTAATTTTTCAGTAAATGGAAGATAGCATCCATGTTCTAAATAAATTGGCGGATGAGCCCAATACCAAGCATCATAGGTTCCACAGTCAGCATCAAAAGCATCATATCCTGCTTCTTCTAATATCTTAGCTGCTTCTAATCCTTCTTCTAAATCACGTCCTAATTCTTTAAAATTTTCTTTTGGAAGTCCGCCTTGTCTCCAGTCCTTTACATAACTTTTTATACTATATCTTAATCCAACTGGAAAATCATTTCCTGCAGTTTTCTTAATCTCTTTAACTATCTCTATTGGGAGAGTTAATCTTCCCCTTAAATCTCCACCGTATTTATCTGTTCTTCTATTAAATATTGCAAGGGTAAATTGATCAAGAAGATATCCTTCATGTACCGCATGTATTTCCATTCCGTCAAAGCCTGCTGCCTTTGCTATATGTGCAGCTTCACCAAATCTTTTAACCATAGTCTCAACTTCTTCAGTTGTAAGTTCTCTACAAGTAACAGAGGGATCCCAATAATTAGGTATTGCTGATGGTGCTACTGGCTGACAATCTAAAAATGCAGGTGCACCACTACGTCCAAGACCTAGAGTTATTTGAATAAATATTTTTGCTCCATAGGAATGAACCTTTTCTGTAAGTTCTGAGGAAGTTTGTATGAAATGTACTGGATTCACTGTAATACATGGAAAACTTGGCATCTTGAGTTTTTCTATTTCATTTTCTACCTTTACAGCTCCTGTTATAATAAGACCTGTACCACCCTTTGCTCTCTCCACATAATAGTCTATAGCTCTTTTAGAAAAACATCCATCATCTGTAATAAGCCCTAGATTAGCCATAGGAACCATGGCAATTCTATTCTTTATCTCTAGCTTTCCTATTTTGATTGGCTGAAAAATTTTATTCATAGTTTAATTCTCCTCCATTTTTTTTTTAACTTCGGCGATTTTATCAATTCATGTCCCTCTTTATTACCTGAATATTAAAACTAACTTCAATATCCATATAATGTATATCTATATTGTACATTCTATTTTATGGTAAATCAATATAATATAATTCATAAATACAAGTATTTCCTTGTCATTGGCAGATTGCTATTAAGTCCTTTGGAAAAAACAATTTGGTGAATGTCTAAATCGCTGGCACGAAAAGATGCAGCACAAGAATTTAGATATAGTCTCCACATCTTTACAAAACGTTCACTATATTTTTCTTTAATATAATCTATATTCTTTTCAAAATTTTCCGCCCAATGATCCAGTGTTTTTGCATAATGCAATCGCAGGCTTTCTACATCTAATAAGTGAAAGTCGTTTTCTGGTAAAAGATAAATCAACTCTCGAATTGAAGGAATATATCCTCCCGGAAAAATGTATTTACAGATCCACTTATTGCAAGGGCCCTCAATTTGTCCTGTAATACAATGTAAAACAGATAAGCCACCGGGAACAAGAAGTTTATCTACTGTTTCCATATACTTAGATAAGTTTGCTTCTCCAACATGTTCCACCATTCCGATACTAACTACTTTATCAAATTTACCACCATGACTTTCTGCAAGACTTCGATAATCCATCAATTTTACATCTACCTGTGCTGCTAACCCAAGTTCTGCAATACGCTGCTTTGTTTTCATATATTGTTCCTCACTTAAGGTTATGCCTAAAGCTTTTACTCCATATTGCTGTGCAGCGCGAATAATTAACCAACCCCACCCGCATCCTATGTCCAGTATAGATTCACCCTGATGCAGCTGTAGTTTTTTTAATATGTAATCAATTTTTTGTAATTGAGCTTCATAAAGAGAATCCTCTGGTGAACAAAAATAAGCACAGGAATAACTCATAGTTTCATCTAGCCACAGTTCATAAAAATCATTTCCTAAATCATAATGATGCTCAATATCTTTTCGCTGCTTTTTCAGAGAGGTTGATTTATTTCCACTATCAAATAATTTACTTAACCCATTTAATCTTTTCTTTTCAAAAAACGGTATATTAATTTTGTAGGCTGTTTCAACAATTTGCTGAAGATTGCCTTTAAAATCAATAATTCCATTCATATAAGCTTCTCCCAAAGCTAGTGAGGGATCTTTTAATATCTTTATCCCAGAAATTTTATCTTTAAATATAATTTTAAAACCAGGATCATCTTGACCATAATTTTCACTTGATCCATCCCAGTAGTCAATAGAAAAGGAATAGTCATTAATTCCTCTGCAAAATTTGTCCAGAACAGTCCTCTCCATATCCTTCACATTTTCACCTTCCTTTGTAATTAATACAATATTAATTATTTACGTAATCAAAAAATTTATTCAATTTTCCCATTGCCATAAGGATGTTTTTAATCAGCAGGTTTTGAAGAAAAATGGGCATATAAAAAAACTAAGAGGCTATAATATTATAGTCCCTCAGTTTTTATCCAAATATTCATAAATGCTTCTAATCACTGTGTTTCATTAGAAATCTTCTTCTTTATTTCCCATTCAATGATCTTTCCTCTAATCTTTTTAATTCATTAATTATATAGATAAATTCTTCTCTTTCTCTAATTGAATCAAATTCTTCTGCTTCAAAAATCTTGAATATATTTTCATATAAATTCATGGTTATGGTGCACTTTCCATCTTGTATTTCATTAAAGCACCAAACAGATCTAAACTTTCCGGGTTTATTAATATCATGTTTTCTCATATCTTCAACCATTTTGTTTAACATATCTATAGCTTTTTCATCCTCATTGAATTTTAGATAAGTTTGTGCAAGGCTTAAATACTCAGTTGATAAGGCCAATGCAGAATCTCCATTAGATAAAAAAGTCTTTTTAATATTGATAGATAAATTATAGTACTTCTCTACCATACTTAAGTCTTTTTCATCTTTCATATATGAATTAGCTAATCCTAAGCATGCAAAGCTTATATCGTTAATGCTTTTATATAAACTGCTTTGCAGTATCTCTCTTGCTTTTTTTAATTCATTCTTATCTATATATATGCCTGCAAGTAAAACATTTGTATCAAGCTGACTTTTATGAATCTTGTTTATAGCCTCTATAGCCTTATCTTCTTCTCCTATTGCTGGATATAATGCTCCAAGCTGAAATAACGCTTGTTCAACTAATTCTACTCTACTAGAATTTTCAGATACCTCTTCAAACAACTGAATGGAGTAGCCCATCATTCTCTTACCCATTTCCTCATCTGAACTTTTCCATGAATACATGGTAAACAAGAATCCTATCCTAAGCTTTAAATAATAGCTATATGGATATTTTGCTATATAATTTTTGCTCTTTTCTATTGCTTCATCTAAATCACCACTGCTAAATAGCTTTTCACATTCACTAAATATATTCATAACCTCATCATCTGAAAGTTCAATTTTAAAATTTAACAGCTTATCAATAGTAACATTAAAGAATGTTCCAAGTACTGGAAGTAACGTTATATCTGGATATGAAACACCACTTTCCCATTTTGATACTGCTGCCGTTGATACTCCAATGAAATTTGCTAACTGATCTTGTGTAATTCCTCTTTCTTTTCTTAATCTATAAATAACTTCACCTACTAATAATTTTTCCATACATTATCACTCCATATAGTTATTATAGGGCCCTATGCACTTAGTATACCGTACTTCCCTATGTATACCAATGGATTCATAGTTGAATATGCTGTGGAAAACTTAACTGTAGGTTAAATTGAGAATTGAGAATAAATGTTAAAGTTTCTTTAGAAATTTTTATCACTAAATATACGAAAAGAATTTTTGCCATAAGCAAAAATTTTCTCCTTATTTATTATTTATTATTTATCTTAAAAACTCTTTTTAATTTTCCACTCTCAATTCTCAACTCTCCACTAAACTAGCAGTAACCTTCCACTATTTTCTTTCTACTATCTTTAATATCCACATAGGATTCCTGTATTGCTCCTATTGAATTTACAGATTTTCTAAAATCAAATATTAATAGATATCCTTCCTCTAAACCATATTGTTCCAAGTATTTTCCCAGTTGTATTAAACCTTTCTTATGATACCCTTCCCCTCTCCATATTTTTAGCTCTAAAATATACATCTTTTTATTATAAGTTATTACTATATCAAATCTTTTTTCTTCTCCACCTTGTACTTCTTTAAATGCAAAACCGCCGCCATTTATTATAGGACTTAAGAAAGCTAAAAAAACCAGTCGTCTGTCTTCTTCCAAAAAACCTTCCCTTTTCTCTGAGTACTCATGTTTCATGAATTCCCCAAACTTTATTAGTATTTTTTTAACATCTAAATCCCCATTGGAATCTATAAACTTTTCTTTTTCATTATAGTTTGAAAAGTCTGTAGATGTTTGAATTTTAGATGTTCTATAATCATATATAAGTTGCTCATATATCCTATTATTTATTTTTAATTTTCCTTTGTCATTTTTAAATATTCCATACAATACCCCTAAATTTATACATGGGTTATAAATATTAAACGCTATACTCATTCCATTTATAAGAAGATTATCTACTATTTGTGCTAGCTCTTTGTTATTCTCAATATTTTTTATCAAACTATCAAAATTAGTGTTACTATCTTCTAAAAGTTCTTTTACAGCTAAAGTAATATATTCCTTTTCCCATTTTAGCTCCTGCTTTGGCATTATTTTTTCATCTATAATTTTGCATAGTTTACTTACTAAGAAAGGATATCCTGATGTATAAAAGTAAAGTTTTTCTGAAAAATATTCTTTATCTAGCTCCACTTTTTTATAATCCACATAATCGTCTAACATTGTCATTATTTCATCTTTTGAAAAACTCATATCCACATCAAAATCTGCGGCAATATTCCAAGGACTATTATATTTATGTTCTTCATCTGGTCTTATCTTCATTTTAAGGCTTTTAACATCATGTACCCCTGCTAGAATGACACTATGGAAAGTATAATCTTTACCTTCATTATATTGTGCTAATTTTAAATTTGAAAAACAATATATTGTATATAATCTTCTTGCTGTATGCTATTACTTTTAACTGCAGGTATATTCTTTTCTTGTGCATAAACTGGTACACCTGTTAATAAACTGATTGACATGATTGCTGCCATACAAGCTGATGCTTTTCTCCTTGAAGTTCTCTTATATCCCGCCCAGTATTTTCGATAAAAAAGCACATTTCCTTTAGCCTGCTATAGGTTCTGTAATCATATCTTTCCACAATTTTATTTATACTCATGTTGGTGGTTATAATAAGAGGAAGCCTAGAGTTATTTCCCTTCTCCACTATTTGATATATGATAGCTCTTGTCCATTTATTATCTTTTTCTGCAATTATATGCATTTTATTGGGATTAATGTTACAATTGTTATATAATCTATTTACAATATATTTCACATTTGTAGATATAAACAGTATTAGTTAAAACCTGTACTTAATAAGGGGGTAAAAATGTCTGAATACAATTTTTCCAACAAAGAGCTTTTTATATTTTTTATGATAACCTTTGGTTTGACCATAGGTATGGGTATTGTTATGGGGTTTGCATACACTAAATATCCAGTGGATTCTTTTACCTTAACACAGATGTATTATCCATCTATAGGTGTGATGACAGCTTTATTGTTAAACAAAGAAAGACGCAAAAACCTTCCCATGAAATTTTATGGAGTTTATTTGTTTTTTACCATTACATCAATTTTAGTTCTTTTAATAGATATATTTGTACTTAATAAAGATCCAAATGCATATATGCTAATGTTGTGGGTTGTAGGGAGCATTATCTTATCTCTTGTATATTTTATAGATAAAAAAGAGAAAATATATCATTCCGGATTGGGACTTGATAAAAATGTGAAATCATCTATTGGTTATACTTTGTTATTTGTTGTTCTATGTATATGTGAGAGCTTTTTAAGTGCACTTATCTCGGGAAATAGTAAAAAATTTATTGATGCTTTCATAAGCACAGAAAAATCGAATAGCGTATTTCACTTTCCGAGTATGTGTATTGCATTTTTAGGAGAAGAATATGGCTGGAGATATTTCCTTCAACCTGCCCTTCAACAAAGACTGGGTAAACGAAAGGGTGTAATTCTTTTGGGGATTATATGGGGAATATGGCATTTGCCAATAAATTTATTTTATTATAGTCCAGCAACGCCTTTTTACTCTGTTTTAAATCAATTGATTGTCTGTATTGGCTATGCCATATTCTTTGGATTTGTCTATATGAAAACGGAAAACATATGGGCTGTTACTGTAATCCATTTCGCAAACAATGGAATTGTTCCTACCCTTAACAGTGCTGCAGGAGTTAATGTTATCCTTAGCGGGAAATTAGTATTAGCAAACTTAATTTGTTTCTGTGTAATCTATTTGCCTTTCATATTTACTAAAGAATATAGTGAAACAGAAAAAAATACTTTTACTATTCACTCATAGATCTGTGCTCTTTGCCCTTTACTATATATCCTCTCTATATTCCAAAATATCACCCGGTTGGCATTGTAGTATTTTGCATAATGCATCAAGAGTTGTAAATCTAAAAGCTTTTGCCTTTTGATTTTTAAAGTTAGAAACATTAGCCATAGTCATACCAAGCTTTTGGGATAATTCTGTTAGTGACATTTTTCTTTTTGCCATCATAACATCTAAATTTACAACTATCATAGGAATAATTGTTCCTGCATACAGAAAAAAGTCCTGTACAAAATATAAGAATAACTCTGCTAATATAAAAATTATAACTTCACTAAATGCACATATTGCCATTCCTTTGAACTCCTCAGCAATTTTAGGTGAAAAGGAATTCCCTTCGGTAAATAACTTACATATGGATTTTAATTTAAACAGCGACACAACATAAGGAGCAGCACAAGCATATATACACCAACATTTTAATGATTACAATAAATATTTATCGTTATTCTTTATATTTTTATCGTTCTTACAACATTTTTTATGAATATAATTTTCGTATCCTTCAGTTCTAAAAATTTCTTGGTCTTGATATAGAAGTCAAAAGCAAAGAAAAAAGTGCCTCATCCTGCAAAGATTAGCACTTCTTCCTTAACAAATTTACTTAATTAAATTTATCCAATAGCCCTAAAACAAAATAAGCACTCTATGAAAGCAACTAGCACCAAATCAAAGATTTGGGTTATCTGCTTTTGTTCTAAGACTTGGCTTAGTGTTGACGCACTAAGCTTTTCTTATTTATGTTATATCAATTTATCAATCATGATATTATGCACCTTTCACATTTATAAACCGCCATAAGTTGTGCAGCTACCTAATAATTTGTTATTAAATATTCTCTACAAACTGAATTTTTAATCCATTTGGATCTAATACATAGAAAAACTTGGTATGTGGATTAGGTTGAAATGGTCCACTATGGATGTCTATGCCCTTTTCTTTAACTAAAGCCATTGTTTCATCTAATGAATTCACTTCAAATCCCAGTGAAATATCTTGCCCAAAGTTTACTTCATTAGAAGCTTCATTGCATACAAGTTCAATCTTTGTTTCTCCATCCCCTAAAAATGTAATTTCTACTCCTGGCCCTGCTTTGAATCTTCTATCCACCTGAAGCCCAATTATTTCTTTATAAAACTTTAAAGATTCCTCCATATTTTTAACCATTAATGTACTCCAGCAAAATTTCATAATCTAGTTCCCCCTATTCTATAAATTCTCAAAAAATAATACTATAATAACATTATAATCCACCCTTGGTAGCACATCAATTACTATTCCTCCACTATGTTATTTACTATCTTCTCTGCCAATGGAATAAATATATTAGCCAATGGCACAGAGATGGCTGTACCCAACAATGCAGATTTTAAAAATGCTATAAAAAAGCCCTCTCTAAATCCATAATTTATTAATACCATAAAAAAGGCAATGGGTATAGATATAAATGCAGCAGCAAGACATGAAAAGACAACTCCCCTATACTTCTTATTTATTTTCACAAATATCATCCCCCTCATTAATCTTCTCTATTAATATCTATTCAGTGCCTTCGCTTGTTATAACGACCACTATCACAGGAGAAATTTTTACGCTAAATGCAAGTTAAAATAAAACACTCCTCATTTATCAATAATATATTCACCTTAGAATAGATTTTGCTTATCTTTTTATTGTATTTAATCTAATTTTAATCTTCTACAAGTACAATAATGAATGTTAGTGTAAAGTTGCCGAAGTGAAAATGAGTTAATTAAGGGTTTAAAAAATCGTTCAAGCAGATATAATGTATTATAAAATAATATCATTCCAGTTGTTACTAGAGGTGAAAAAACTGGATTATATAACATAGGCATATGTAGTTAAATGCTTTTGAGATTGACCTCTTACAATAATACTCTCAAAATGTTACAATATAAAAGATGCATAGCAAAAAGTTAAGGAGCTAGATATTTAATAATCATTGAATGCAAGATAAGGAATACAAGGAGGAAAATGCTAAATTGGATAAGATTCTTTTTATATCATCTAACTATACTGGAAATGGTCATAAAAGTATAATTCAGTCCTTATATAATCAATTTGAAAAATTAAACCAAGGGATATCCATTGAAGAGGTAGATGCTTTTTTACTTGGTGGTGTTTTTACAAAAACATTGTCCAAGCTTTATAATAAAGTGGCAGTCTTTGCTCCTCGTTTATGGGGGGCTTTATATAAATTAGGGAATAAAATTCCCAGCCTTATTAATTCTTTCATAGAAAGTACCATAAAAAAGAATTTTCTTAAGCTAATACAAGAAAGCAAACCAAACTTAATTGTCACTGTTCATCCAGCTTTCATAGGATCTATTATTAATATTCTCGAAAAAAATGGTTTAAATATACCTGTTATAGTAATAGTAGCGGATTTGGACAATATCTCTCATCTTTGGGCTGATAAACGTTCATTATATACTCTATGCCCGTCAAAAGAATCCTATAATAGCTTAGTTGAGCTAGGAATTCCTAAAGATAGGTTGAGGATTTTTGGGTTTCCAACAAGGGATATATTCAACCATGTAAGTGCTGAAAATGTCCATATACCAATAGCTTGTACCGTTGATAATAGCAGACTTAATTTTTTCATTATGAATGGCAGTCAAGGTGGAAGTTTTTCAAAACAAATATCTGAAAGCCTTTTAGAAAACTTTAATTGTAATGTGGTAATTTTAGTTGGAAAGAATACTAGGCTTAAGAAATCCCTTGAGAGCTATTTGAAACCTAAATACCCTGACAGGATAACAGTTTACGGATTTACTGATAAAGTTAACTACTATATGATGAATTCCGACATACTTCTAATAAGAGCTAGTCCTAACGTACTTATGGAAGCTATAAATTTGTGCAAACCAATAATAATAACAGGCTCCTTTACAGGACAAGAAGAAAAAAACCCTCAGTTTGTTACACGTAACAATCTAGGAGTTGAGTGTGAGGATATAAATAAGCTGCCGCAAGTTGTAAGGGAACTTATTGATAATAATGGAAAAATGCTTAAAGAAATAAGAGAAAGTCAATTAAAATTTAGACAGCCTAATGCAGCAAGTGATATAGTTAAATTTATTGTAAGTGTTTTGCAAAATATCAAAAACAAAAGGGATTAAACTTCTGTCCCTTTATGTTTCATAATTGATATTATTCTAGGTCTATTATATCTTTGAATTATTATAAAAGGAAAATTTAATATGATGGCTAAAAACAGCATAGAAATAAATGCTGTAATGCCATCAAATATTAAAAATATAACTGTAGAAAAAATAATAGACCAGTGTGTAAATTCAGCTTTGCATGACTCCATTAAATATTTCGCTATAAATTCACCCTGGAATTCCTTTATAAATTTTTTAGGAAATATAGATTTAATAAAATCAGCTAATTCTGGAAGTTTCTTTTTCCATGCCCTCACTTTAAATTTATCTTGATAAAACTCTCCGCCCTTTTCCCAATTTCTTTCCTTGTACATCCAGCTATTATATCGATAATACCGTTCAGGCAATTTTGTTGATACAAATGTTAATATCATCGAAATAAAAAGGAATACTCCCGTGTAAATTGCAAACTTTCTTAAAAAAGATGATTTAGATATTATTCTCATAGTATGCCCTCCAATACAAAATCATATTTCCGACGAAGCTTATCTTTGCTAAATTATATTTTCAATGTCTTCTTAAAATTATCCAACAGCACAAGGCTATGACCAAAATTGATAAATTCTGAACTATAGAAATGCTCTTATGAAAAATAAAATAGGAGCAAATTAAAGGATAAATTATTGTAAGAGACATTTGAACAGGTACAATATGTATTATATCACCAAATTTATATGCAACTTGTAGAAATGCCCCTGAAATAAATCCAACAATAATATATTCATATATATAAGCAGATCTAAAAATTCCGGCAAATGAACCTCTTCCAGTATTAACACTTACATTTAATATAACATATGCAACTCCGCCAGTAAGTCCGGATATAGATGAAAATAAAACGGCCTTTATCTTATTCGTCAATTTTTTTAAAAAAACTGGCATTAACAATAAAAATGGAGACAAGGTCAATGCATAAAAGGCTGTTTTATCAACGTATGTAATAGTTTTCCTTTGCTGAGCAGCACAGATTACATATAGGCAGACAATAATAATTATTGCAAATAGTATATCTGATTTGTAAAGCTCCTCTTTTAAAAAAATGTGTGACAGAATAATAACAAATACTATACCTAAGCCTGAAATTGCTGAAATCACTTCAGGAGCCAGTCCTTTAGAGGCAATTGCTGTTGGAAAAACAGAAATATTATAGGCCAATATAAGCCCTATAACCCATATTATTAAGTCAGAGGAAATCTTCATATTTTTTATATTTTTCAAATTAATTAGTTCTTTAAAATTTATGCCGCTTGTACCTTTTTTTTGCAGCAATATGCCTATAGAATGTAAAAGTATTCCCATAATTGCCAATATGACACTCCATAAATTAGTCATTTCATAATACCTCGAATAAACATTATTTAATTTTTTTAAAGCTATTTACATTACCTTGTAGATACTTTATTATATAACATAAATATTAAAATTATATTAATTTTTAAAATTTTAAAAAAGCACATATACCTTTCCCAACTTACAGGAATTAGATACATGTGCTTTTCATTATTATTTTTCTAAAATTACTTCATTGATTCTATAATGCTATCAGCAAGGGATTCCATTGAATCTACATCTTGTTCTTTCATGCTGGAGTTCACTGATATCTCATTGTCTAAAACGGTTATGTCTTTCATTTCATTTAAAAGTTCACGCATCAATTTATCAGATTGAGGAGCCCATGAACCATTTTCTATAAGACCAAAAGTACGTTTTTGAACATTTAATGCCTTCATATCCATAATGTAATTTAGCATTGGTGGATAAATCTTTAAGTTATAAGTTACAGAAGCAAGAACCACATGACTATATTTAAATGTTTCAGAAATCAAATAGGACACATGAGTTTTTGAAACATCATACATAACTATATTAGTCATTCCTTTTTTAGCTAATCTTGTTGCCAAGTCGTTAGCAGCGGCTTCTGTGTTGCCGTACATTGTTCCATAAACAATCATTACACCCTTTTCTTCAGGTTCATAACGGCTCCATTTATCGTACTTACCTAACAAGTACCCAAAATTATTACGCCATACCAATCCATGTAGAGGACATATAATCTTGATATCTATAGTACTTGCCTTCTTCAAAAGAGCTTGAACATGTGGACCATACTTACCTACAATGTTTGTATAATATCTTCTAGCCTCATCAATCCAATCTCTATCAAAATTTACTTCATCATTAAATAGTTTACCATCCAAAGAGCGGAAAGAACCAAAGGCATCAGCAGAGAATAGTACACCATCAGTAGCATCATATGTCACCATAGCTTCTGGCCAATGTACCATTGGTGCAGATACAAACACAACATTATGCTTTCCAAATGACATAGTGTCGCCTTCTTTTACTTTCATTACCTTACCATCAATATGGAAACCAAATTGATTCATAAACATGAAAGCTTTTTCAGTGCATATAATCTTTACATCTGGATAACGAAGAATAATCTCTTCAATGCATGCCGCATGATCTGGTTCCATATGGTTTATTACCATGTAATCTAAAGGTCTGTCCCCTAAAACCGCTTGAATATTCTCAAGAAACTGACGGCAAATTGACCAGTCCACTGTATCAAAAAGTACTGTCTTTTTATCTAAAAGTAGATAAGAATTATATGAAACGCCTTTTTCAATAGGATGAATATTTTCAAATAGGGCAAGGCGGCGATCATTGCCACCAACCCAATAAAGATCCTCAGTTATATTTCTAACACAATACATATTTAATCCTCCTTCATACCAAAACACATTATTCCATTTATTTAATCATGTAAATTATACTTCTATAAATTCATCTTTTCCTTCACCGCAAGCTGGACAAGTCCACTCTTCAGGTAAATTTTCAAATAGTGTACCTGGCATTATTTCGCCTTCTGGATCACCTACGCTAGGGTCATATTCATAACCGCATCCGTTACATACATGATACTTCCAAGTTGGAGCAGCTTTCTTTGGAATTGCTCTTTTCATCTTCTTCATTGGTGGTGCTTCCTTCTTTGCTTCTCCATTATCTAAAGCAGCAGTAAGTAGTGGCAATATCTCCATCAAATCTCCAACAATACCATAGTCCGCATTTTTAAAGATTTTAGCATTAGGATTTATATTTATAGCAACAATTGTGGAGGCATCCTTTATGCCTTTCAAATGCTGACTCGCACCTGAAATACCACAGGCAATATAAAGATTTCCTTTGAACTTTTGACCAGACATACCAACATAACGATTTAGTGGTACATATTTAAGTGTTTCAGCTACTGGACGAGAAGAGCCTATGGCTGCACCAGCTTGTACTGCTAAATCTTTTATAAGCTTCATATTTTTCTTTTCTCCTATGCCTATACCTGCACTAACTACCCTTTCAGCTTTACCAATAGGAGTATCCAAAGGAATTCCAACTGTAAAATCATAGCCATCTTCCTTAAGAGCTTTTACAAGAGCATTAACTCTTTCTTCAGGAGTTCCTTCCTTGAAAATAACTTTCTTACGATAACCTGTAGCAGGTTCTCTCTTAGAAGTTTTACCTGTGTGCTCTTCCTTAGGCATTTTTCCTATAATGTTAGAAGCTATAACCACACGCTGAATCTCATTAGTTCCTTCATATATTGTACAAATCTTAGCATCCCTATAAGCACGTTCAACTTCCATACCCTTCATATAACCGCTTCCGCCAAATATTTGTAAAGCGTCATTTACAATCTCAAGGCAAACATCGGAAGTATATTGTTTAGCCATAGCGGCTTCCATACTATAATGCTCATGATTTTCTTTTAGCTCTGCTGCACTATAAACTAGTAATCTTGCTGCTCTAAGCTTTGTAGCCATATCAGCCAACTTAAATGCTATAGTCTGCTGCTGACAAATAGGCTTACCAAACTGAATTCTTTCTTTTGAATACTCCAGTGCATGTTCATAAGCACCCTGTGCTATACCAAGAGCCTGAGATGCAATACCAATACGGCCGCCATCTAATGTGGACATAGCAATTTTGAAGCCTTCTCCTTCTTTACCTAATAGATTTTCTTTAGGTACTTTTACATCGTTGAAAACCAGTTCTCCAGTTGCAGAAGAACGAATACCCAGCTTATCGTAATGTTTACCAAAGCTAAAGCCTTCAGAGTCCTTCTCCACAATAAATGCACTGATACCACGAGTACCTATATCAGGTGTAGTAACTGCAAAAATAATGTAAATATCAGCCTCACCTGCGTTTGTTATGAAAATCTTTTCTCCATTTAAAATGTAGTGATCTCCTTCTAACACGGCAGTAGTCTCAGTACCAGCAGCGTCACTACCGGCATTTTCTTCAGTAAGACCAAATGCTCCAAGTTTCTCTCCCTTTGCCAGTGGAACCAAGTATTTTTGCTTCTGCTCCTCAGTTCCATAGGCAGCAATTGGATATGTACCCAAGGATGTATGAGCGGAAAGGATTACCCCTGTACCACCATCAACTCTTGATAATTCCTCAACGGCAATTGCATAGCTTAATACATCCAGACCTGCTCCGCCGTATTCTTTGGGATATGGGATTCCCATCATGCCCATATCAGCTAACTTATGAATTGCTTCCGAAGGGAATTTATTTTCCTGATCCAACATAAATGCAATAGGTTTTACTTCCTCTTCAGCAAATTCTCTAATTTTTGTTCTCAAATTTTCATGTTGCTCTGTAGTCTTAAAAAACATAAATACACCTCCGATTTATCTAATATATTTCATTGCATAAAGCATATTTTGAAACATCTTATTTAAATGTATACTTAATTCGTATATTTTTATTGTATACCTAAACAACATATTTTTCAACCCCAATTGAAACTTTTTTTGTCATGGTTACCAACTAAATGTGTAGCTTGTCCCAGGAAAAGGTCATATTTTATGATGTTATGAAGAATATCTTTCAAATAAAAAAGAAGGAAAAAACTTCAGATGAATTATTTTCTCACCTGAAGCTTTCTTATATAATACTTCCGTTTTTTTACAAGGGTCAGTCCCACTTAAAGAATCTCTTTAAGGGTGAATTTAAAGACTCTATTTTTTCATTTAGCTTTTTGATTTCTTCTTCTTTATCTGCTAGGTTTTTTTGTAAAAAATTTATACTTTCGGCTAATAAGTGTTTGTTATCATTAAATATTTTAAATTCTTCTCGTATACTATTTAGTTTATTTGCCTGAGATAAGTTAACCTTCTTAAGTTTATCAATAGTATCTATATAATATGTAATTTTTTCACAATTCTCCTTCATACAGTTAATAATATATTTATTTAAGGTAGGAGAATAGTTTTCTATATCCATTAAAAAAGCTAAGTCATCCTCATGCCTTAAATATATTTCATGAAAATCTTTTGAAATATATTTAGCCTTAATTACTTGGACATATGGCAAAATTTCTCGGTAAGGGGAAACAATGATTGATTCAGCATCCTTTATAAAGAAATTATAGTAAATATCATTGCTATTTATCCAACTGCCAAAGGGCTTATCCCCTATCATTGCCAAGGAGCAAGAAGTTAAATTATTACCTTCAAAAATTTTATTACATTTAAAATTAGATAAATTACCTTCATAAAATAAAAGGGAATTTGTACGTTCTTCTTTTTTTATAGCTAAAACGCATAGAGTATTATTAAGAGGCAAGAAGGAATAATCTTTTAATGGTTCCTTATTTTCATCAATAATATAGAAGTTAGACCAACGGCCATTTTCTTTATTTAGTATTCTATAACCTAAATTGTAACCATTTATTGGTTTTTCATATACAATAAATAAATCATGATTTTTTAAAACACTTAGATTAAAAGAAAGATTATTACTGAAATTTATTGTATCAATGATTTTAGAGTCAGATAATTTAAGGGATTCATCAATTTTTTGATGAAACATTGTTATGTTTTTACTCTTTTTGTTTAATATGCAATAAACTATATGGATTTCATTCTTAAGAGAAATAGATTTGAAATTTATCTCTAACATAGGATTTTGAAAGCTTTGAATAATTTTTTCTTTACTCCATTTTAAGCCATCATGTATCTTTAACATTATATTCCCACTTAAATCTTTATATAGAATATAAATGAAATCATTTGGAAGCAATGCAATATAAAAATCATCTACATATGAATTAGTAAGCATATTATAGTCTGACCATCTATCATCTATTAAAATTCTGTAGATTATTCCCATATTTTCGTCACATAAAAAATTCCATACAACACCATTACTTTTTCTAATTATGTAAAAATTTCTTTTATTCACTACCATCCATATTCCCCCACAAAGAGTTGTTTCTTATATATAACATATGCTAAATAGAAGAATAGTTATAACTTAAAAGTTCTAAAAGATCATAAAAATTGTAACCTATAACTGTAAAACACATATTATATATTAAAAAGTTTATTTTTAAAAATATTTTTTAAAGGAGATTGTATATTATGAAAGATATTCAAGAAATATTGATGGAAATGGATAAATTAAGTGAACAAATAGCTACCACATTAGATGAAGAAGTAACAGAGTTGCCTATTTTAGAAGAAACAATTAATGGCGGATGTACCGCATGTGGCCAAGGCGGCGCAGCTCCTGCCCAAGCAGCATCATGCTCATGTACTAGTCAATGTCCTCCATGTAATGATAGAGTACAATATTGCTGCAAAGTACCTGTACCAATTGGATTTAATGTATTAGCTGCTCTTGGAGAAGGTGGAGGTACTCGTGGCACTAGAAGTCTAGCTGTTAAAAGCTGCCTATACTGTTTTGTTGACCCAACACCATGTCAAGTAACCATTACAACAGATGCATGCCCTCCAGTAACTGCAAATTTATATCCAATTAGAGTAATTGGCTGTATACAATATATTGCTAGTCTTAGCAATGTGCAAGGTACTTGTGGTATTAACTCCACTAGTAATATACCCCTTACTCAATTAAGCAATGATCAAAATACAGCTGCTATATGTTGTCAAAGCTCTATATGCGTAAATCAGGTAGTAGCTCATCAAGGAACACCTCCAACTCAAGCTCAAAGTACTCCTAAACCAATAGCTTGTAATACACTTAAAGGAAGCTTAACTGTAAGATTAGAGGATTGTGATTGTGGTGCTGCAAATCTTGATAAGACTCAAGTTGTAACCTTTAGAGGGGAATTCCAGCTTCCAAAAACTTGTTAATTACCTTAATAGATAAAGAAAATAAACCTTACTTTACTGTAAGGTTTATTTTCTTTCCGCACTCTATGTAACCACCCCAGTGGTATTTCCATTTTTTGAAAGGGGTCAGTCCCCTTGCTTCCACTTTTTTACAAGGGTCAGTCCCTCTTATGAGGCGATATTAAACTTTCTAACTAAATTAACTCCGATTATTCCTCCAATAGTTAAGGCCACCATGAATGTCCATCCTGATAAGGAGAAATTACATATTCCTGAATATAAGGCTCCTATGTTACATCCAGCTGAAAGTCTTGCGCCGTATCCCATAAATATTCCACCTATTGCATAGAAAACAATATCTTTAAATTTAAAGCCTCTCTTAAATGAAAAATGTCCTGCTAATAATGGAGATATTAAAGCACCTATAATTATTCCTAAGTTTCTCATTGAACCTGGGTCGTTCATAAACCCTGCATTTATATTCTTCATCTCTTTTGCAAAATAAGGCCATTTTGAAACATCAATTAACCCTATTGATTGATATATCCAAGCTCCCCAGTATGCAAAAGTAGAAGTTACTCCCCAGCTCTTGCCTGTTGAAAGTAATATTACTTCAAACATAACTGATAAAAGCACTGCTCCAGTATAGAAAGACCATCTTTTTATAAAGAACTTGTGATAAGTTTCTTTACTAAAGAACTTGTATTCAGCTGGTTCTTCCAATTCCTTTTCCCACTCTTCATATTCTAATGGAATAAGTGTATTTTCTCTTTTTCTCTTATTTTCATACCATTTTGCAAAAACATAAATTCCTAAGAATCCTAATAATGAAATTACTATGGCTCCCATATAACCAAAAACATCTGGTAAATAAACTCTTGTATTCCAAGAATAAACGAAAGTAGTTTTCCACCAAGCCATATCATGTGCTCCCCATACAGATCCTGTTACAAAGAAGAATAAAACTATTAATGCTCTTCCTTCACCTTCACCTGCATCTGTAAGTGTTCCAGAGGCACATCCTCCACCTAGCATCATACCAATACCAAATATTAATCCACCTAATGTAGCTAAAATACTAACGGGTTCAACATTTTGAGTTCCTGGTATTATCTTAGCTCCCTCTATAGCTTTATAAGCAACCTGAGCACCATTAAGATATGAACCAAAGTGTAACCCTGCTGTCATTATTAATGAGATGGTAAGCAATAACATTAATGCTTTTGTTAAACTTGAATCTCCAGTTACATATAGTTTTCTTATACCTCCTGCAAATCCAAATCTTGATCTTTGCATTAAATATCCAATTGATAGTCCAGTTATTAAAAACAATCCCAATTTAGGGTTCTTTGCAGATTGGGATGATGCAAAAGCAGCCATAGCTATTAAAATTATAAGTCCAATAAATGTTTGTGTCTTATTTATAGTTACTTTTTCAGAGGTTCCCTTTACAGAACCTGATTTAGTTCTAGTTCTTATTTCTGTCTGATTATTCATATTTCTTTCACTTCCCCATTTCTAGTTTTATTTTTTTTGTGCAAGTCTAATCTGTTAGTTAAACTATATTAGACTTGCACTTGGGTTGATATTATCGGAAATTATAATCTGTAACTATTTTTTCTCTTCCTGTTGTCACGTCATTGAAATACTCATAGAATGATATTCCCATAAATCCACCTGAAACATTATAAACATTTTCGTATCCTAAGTGCTTAAGCGCCATTAATGCATTATAGCTTCTTTGAGCACTTCTGCATTGTAGATATACTGGTTCATCCTTAGGTATTTCATTTATTCTTTGTCTTATTTCACTAAGTGGTATGTTTTTAGCTCCAATTATGTGACTTAATTCATACTCTTTTTTTTCTCTTACATCTATTATACAAGCTCCTTTTTTAACTAAGTCTCTAATATCCTTTTCTCTTACTTGTTTGAATTCGCCATGTAATAGGTTAGTAGCAACATATCCTGCAAAATTAACTACATCCTTAGCAGTTCCAAAAGGTGGAGCATAGCATAATTCTAAGTCTCTTAAGTCGTCCACTGTTGCTCCAAATTTAATAGCTGTAGCAATTACATCTACTCTCTTATCTACATTTCCTCTGCCAATTGCTTGAGCACCTAATACTTTTCCTGTCGGCACTTGGAAAATCAACTTAAAGTGAAGTGGTTCACATCCTGGCATTAGACCAACCTTATCTCCTGGAATTACTTTAGCTACTTCATAATTAATATCTAATTTAAGTGCTTTTATCATTTCTTCATTTAAACCTACTGAAGCTGCATTATAATCAAAACATTTTACTATTGATGATCCTATAAATCCTGTATTTCTTACAACTCTTCCATGAATATGGTCAGCAACTTGTCTTGCTTGTTTTTGAGCAGGTCCAGCTAATGGTAATCTAACTGTCTTTCCAGCTAAAGCATGGTATACTTCAATAGCATCTCCAACTGCATATATATCCTTGTCGCTAGTTCTATAATTTTGGTCCACTTTTATAGATCCAGTTTCTCCAATTTCAAGACCAGCTTTAACAGCTAATGAAGTCTCTGGAGCTACACCAATGGCCATAACTACTGCCTCTGCTTCTATCTTCTTACCAGATTCTAAAACAACAGTATCTTCTTCAAAGGCACTTACTTTATTTCCAACAATTAGATTTACGCCCTTATCATACATTTCTTTGTGAAGAATCTGAGCCATATCATAATCAAAAGGTTTCATGATGTGAGGAAGAGCTTCAATTAGAGTTACATTATGTCCTGCTTCTTTTAAGTTTTCAGCAACTTCAACTCCTATAAATCCTCCTCCAATTACTGAAATATTAGTTATTCCCATTGCTTTTACAGATTTGTTTAGCTTGTCTATATCTACAACATTTCTTACTGTAAATACCTTTATGCCTTCAATTCCTTTTATGGGAGGAACTATAGCCTTTGCACCTGGAGATAATATTAATTTATCATAGTTTTCAGTGTACTCTTCTCCAGTTAATGTTTTTTTAACTGTCACTTCTTTTTTCACTCTATCTATGGCTATAACCTCATTATTGACCCTAGCATCTATATTGTACTGTGCTAAAAACTTATCTGGGTGCATAAGTACTAGACTTTCTGCCTTCTTTACTGTTCCACTTAAATGATATGGCAGACAGCAGTTTGAAAAGGATACGTGAGGATCTCTTTCAAACATTATTATTTCATCTTCTTCACTTAATCTTCTTAATCTGGCTGCTGTAGATGCACCACCTGCAACTCCACCTACTATTAAATACTTTTTACTCATTTTTACCCCTCCATGATTTAATTGTTTTATTTATAATTTGTTAAATTTATCTCAATATCTATGTTAATTATAATACAATCCTATGCCATTTTATAATAAACAAGTGTTATACAGCATAACACTTGTTTATATGATGATCTTTAACTTTGGCTATTAATAATTTTTAAGATTTCTTCTCTAACATTCATATATTCAGGTGTATATCTTGCTTCTTCATGGCTTACACCTAAAATATGATATGTGAAATCCGTATTAAATTCCTTAATTATTCTACCTGGCCTGCTTGACATTACAATAACTCTTGTTGCAAGGGCTAAGGCTTCATCTACATCATGAGTAATAAGGAAAACAGTATTTTTGGTCTTAGTCCAAATAGTTCTTATTAAGGTTTGCATATTTTGCCTTGTTAAAGCATCTAATGCTCCAAAGGGTTCATCCATTAAAATCATTCTTGGCTTATTTACTAAAACCCTTGCAAGAGAAGCTCTTTGTTTCATACCCCCAGAAAGTTCATAGGGCTTATGTTTTTCAAATCCATTTAAACCAACAAGTTCTATGTATTTATCTGTTAATTCTTTAATTTCGCCTTTTGAAAACTTTCTCATTTTTAAGCCAAAAGCAACATTATCATGAACATTCAGCCATGGATATAAGGTAGGGCTTTGAAAAACAACTCCTCTATGCCAATCCGGTCCACTAATAGGGCTGTTATCCATTGCAGCCTCTCCCTCTGATGGCTGAAGAAAACCTGCAATAATCTTTAATAAGGTACTTTTACCACAGCCAGATGGTCCAAGTACGCATATAAATTCCCCTTCTTTAATATTTAAATTTATATGTTGAAGTGCAGTAACATCACCTTTTTCCCCACTATATCTTAAACTCACATCTCTCACTGTTACCACACAGTCTGTTTTATCTTTTACTATTTCATCCATGCAAAACTCTCCATTTCTATTACATTGCTTTAAGCTTTCTACAGATTATTTTATAGCCTTTTCTATAAATGACGGGTTTACCGCTTTTTCAAAAGTATCCAGCTGAGGTTCTTTTTTAAGATTCTTTTGTTTGTATAGGAAATCAGCTGTATCTTTTAATGATTTTACTAGGTTACCCTTTTTATCGCTTGTTCCAAAATAAGCAGGATCTAATTGCTGTTCAGCAGTAAGCCAAATAGAGCCTTTTGTTTGTTTTAATGCTTCCTCTGGTGTAATTTCTAAAGAATCTGAAAGTGTTTTAATAGCATCTGCTTGATTTTCATTATATAGCTTCACAGCTTTGTTTACAGCCTTGATATACTTTGTTACAAGATCCGGATATTTATCAGCAAACTCCCTCCTAACAACCTCTACGTTAGATGTAATAACGCCTTTCTCCGCCATATCCTTACTTGAAATTATACTTCTGCCATCTTTTAAAAGATTAGAAAGTGTTGGTTCCCATACATAAGCTGCATCAATGTCACCTCTTTGCCATGCTGCATATATATCAGGCATTTGCATATCAAATAGTTTTATGTCTTTTTCAGACATACCATTTAACTCTAAAGCCTTTAATAAACTATAATGTGTTGTTGTAGTATATGGTGTAGCAACCTTTTTCCCTTTAAGATCCTTTATAGAATTAATATTTGAATCCTTTTTAGCAACTAATTGTTCTGCATTCCCAAGAACTTCATGTATCCAAATTGTTTCTATGTCAATACCACTTGCAATACCCTGTGCTGCAGAAGCTGACCCAAGTAAGGCAAAGTCAATATCCTTTGAAACAAGAGCGTTTCTTATGTCCCCTGCTTGGAATTCAATAATCTTAACCTTAACTCCAAGCTCTTTTTCAAAGAAGTCTTTTGCTATAGCAATTTTTTCATCATTAGACATTTGCTGAGTGCCTATGTTTACTACCTTAGGTAAATTTGATGAAGCACCATTATTTTTCCCATTGCCTGCGGAATTTTTTGATGATGCACATCCTGCAAATAATGCTGCCGTCATAGCTACTATTGCCACATTAGCTAAGATTTTTTTAAAATTCATTTATATCACTCCTGAATTATATTTTTATTCTTTTCCCTTCCAAGGAACAATTTTATTTTCAATAAACTGTATACTTTTGTCTAATAAAATTCCTGTAATCCCCATTATAATGATTCCCAAAAATATAATATCGCTTCTCATATAACGACTTGCATCCAATACCATCCAACCTATACCAGAGTTTGCAGCAACCATTTCAGCAGATACCAAAGTAGTATAAGCAACACCTAAAGCTGTTCTTAACCCTGTAAAAATGTCAGGTAAACACGCTGGAAATATTACATGAAGAAATACTTGCATTTTACTGGCACCTACTGTATAAGCACTATTTATGTAATCCTCTTTTACTTTTATAACTGCTGATACGCAAGAAATATATATTGGTGCAAAACAAGCTAAAAATAGAAGTGCAATCTTAGATTCATTTTCAATTCCCATCCATAAAACTAAAAGCGTATAATATGCTAATGGCGGAAGTGGTCTATAAAATTCTATAATAGGCTCAAAAATTGCCCTA
Organism: Clostridium liquoris; assembly: GCF_002995785.1. Lineage (GTDB taxonomy): Bacteria > Bacillota > Clostridia > Clostridiales > Clostridiaceae > Clostridium_AO > Clostridium_AO liquoris. The sequence goes on from NZ_PVXO01000012.1 coordinate 65,436, forward strand.
AGTTTTGAATTATAACCACTTGCAAGTCCTAATGGAATAGCAATTATCATAGCAGAAAAAAAGGCGCTAATAAGTCTATTCATACTTGCCCCTAGATGCTGAAATAGTGTATAGTTTTTATATCCATTCTGCATAATATCAATTAATGCATCCCATACGGATTGAGGAGATGGTACTATTTTGGGATCAACCAATCCTAATTTTGTGGTCATAAACCATATTACTAAAATAACAATTACTGTTACACCAGTTAATACCCTTTCACCTATTGTTTTTTTCTTCACCACTACTCCCCTTTTCTTGTTAATTTTATCTCAATCTTTATATCAATTATAATATAGCCATATAGGTTTTTATTATAATGATTCATTATACTGCATAACAAATCATTATATTGCAAAATTATCCATGAAAATAACTATGGCTTGTATTCATTTTTATTGCAACTAATGATACAATATAAGTTATTAAAGTATACAGATTATTTTAAATTTAAGGGTGTGACGATGTGAATCTTGAGTATCTTCAGTCATTTTACGTGACCGTAAAGTACAATAGTATATCAAAAGCTGCTTACCATCTTCACCTTACTCAGCCTGGACTTAGTATGCAACTTAAAAATTTAGAAAAAGAACTTGGGTCAAATCTTTTAATAAGAAGTAACAAAGGTGTTAAGCTAACAGAGGAAGGAAAAGTTGTATTTAACTATGCTGATACTCTATTATCTATTAAAGTCAATATAGAAAGAGATCTTAAAAATTTACAACAGGATGTACCAAGGTTACTTATTGGTTCCTGTAAAAGCATAGGGGAGTATGCTCTTCCTTGTACTATATTTGTCTTTAAAAAACTCCATAAGGAGTTAGATATAAATATGGAAGTTAACAATTCATCTGAAGTTATAAAAAAATTATGTGATCATTCCATTAATATAGGAATTATTCAAGGTAATCCAGAAGAAGACAGCCTGGATATTGAATATATAACCTCAGATGAATTGATTTTAGTTGGAAATAGTAGCGAAAACATAGATCATATTACTATAGAAGAATTAAAAAAATTGCCTCTTATACTGAGAGAGGAAAGCTCTAATGCCAGATACTTAGTAAAAAATGCTTTTCAAGAAAAAGGTGTTTTATTAGAAGACTTAAATGTTATTTATTCTCTAAATTCTCCAGAAGCTATTAAATCTTCTATATTAGCCGGGAAAGGAGTGGCCTTTTTACCTAAGATAATAGTTAAAAATGAATTAAAAAAGGGTCTTCTTAAACAAATTACGGTGGATGAAATTAAAATAGAATTTAATTACTATCTTTGCTATAGAAAAAATTACGTACTTACCAAATATGAGAGGATGTTTGCAGATTTTATAACTTCTAATAAAAGAGCATTTTGTTAAAAAAATAGGAGGTATATTTCCTCCTAGATTAATTTAGATAAAATTTTAGTCCCTACTACAGCTCCCAAAACAACAAAAATCCAATAAACCCACGCATGTAAAGAAAAGGATGGTATGCCACCGAAAAAACTTCCAATATTACAGCCAGAAGTAAGTCTAGCTCCATAACCCATAATAATTCCCCCCACAAGGGCAAGAATAGTCTGCTTTTTATCCTTTAACCTTTTCAACTTAAATTGAGATGATAACAATGTTGCAATTAAAGACCCTGTAATTACACCAATATTTAAAATTGTATATTTATTAATAAATAAATTATGATTTAAAATTATATCGTTATATGTATAATTAAATATTTTAAAAAACCTCCAATCATATACCTTAATACCAATGAAATCTAATATCTCCATACCCCATGTGAGAAAACCAGTATTTATATGCCATACTGTTCCCGTTATTGCCAGTAAAGTCACATTAAAAATGCCCAATAATATACCTCCAACCCAGTAGGGCCAGGGTTTTTTTAACCATTCAACCATATTTTTAATCCCCTCCTATATTATCATGGCTTTTGAATATAAATTTCCCATTCTCCATTCTCTAAATCCACTACTCTTACCAAGTAATTATTTTGCTGCCCCCATTCTTCTACAATAACTCCAATGCAACTTTGGTCTGAACGCAAAACTAAAATATCTCCACATTGCATTGTTTTTAATTCCTTAACCGCCTTAATTAACGGAATTGGACATGGTTCATACAGACAATTAAGTTCTCTTACTGCCATATACACGCCTCCCTCATGTTTTTAATTTTTTTTATTTTCATATCCACTTGCTATCCTATATAAAATCATTAAAACAACTAATTGAAGTATAACTACAATTCTTAAATCCACATATTCCGGAAAGTAAATTACTTTTGTATTACTAATAATTTTGTCATACCAAAAGGAATAATTATTTGCCCCTAAAATATTACCTATTATAAATCCTAATGAAACTACCCAAGGGAAGGCATGTCCCTCTCCAATTCTCGTAAGAATCGTTGAACTACAGCCTCCAGCAATAGTCATACCAATTCCAAATATAAATGCTCCTATTGCAATATGAGGGCCTACTGAAGTTATAGAACCTGGAATACGTATATAATCTATAGGATTATTTTCAAGATAGATGTATTGAATTATGCCAAAGCCTACAGTGCTTACCATCATAGCCAATAATAAAGCCTTTAAAAGCTTTGTATTTCGCAAAATAATAAAATCCCTAAGTGCTGCTGAAAAGCAAAATCTAGAATATCTTAATGTAACACCAAATCCAATACCTATAATCCAATAAGGAATATATTTATAATTATATTTCCATAGAAACGCACAGATAGCTAGTGCAATTAAAAAGATGCTAATTGCATATGGAATTTGATTTTTTTGTTTTTTATTTGTTTTCATCTGCCTCTGCTGTATTAATAAGTCCATATCATTAATCAATATATCACCCCCGTATCATCATTACAAAATAATATCATTTTTTTTATTTATTTACAAGTTGTATTATGTGACTGCCAGACCTTTGTAAAAACTATAACAGTTTCAATATAAAAAAAGCTTCAGATGAATTATTTTGTCACCTGAGGCTAAGAGCCAAAACCTTGGCTGAGCTTGCTACTAATTTGCCATTTTCTAATTCATATTCTCTTTAATCTTTTCAATTTCTTCTTTTGTCAGCCCTGTTGCTTGCATTATAGCTAATAAATCCATTCCCATTTTCAATAGATTTCTAGCTACTTCTATCTTGCCTTTTTCTATTCCTCTTTCCTCTACTTTGGGATCATAAAAGCTTTTCACCATATTCCTTACCTCCTCATCTATATTCTCATACCTTCCATACATATCTAAAAAATAAGAATTAATATTCTCTATTACTGTTGTCATTTCATCATAATCCATTATATTTATTTTATCATTTTCATAGGCTTTATCTATATATTCTTTTGAAGAGAAAATAATCTTTTCATAATCTCATCCATCTGAATATAGCTCTGTTTTTCTTCTTTAACGCAAAAATCCCCTTTACTTGTCTTTCCATAAACAACTTTTAATTCTACCACAGAATCATCCCCAATACTATATATTTCATTTATAGTATTAACATTCCACCAAAAGTTATACAAACAAATGTTCGTTATTTCCCAAGAAATATATTAAAAACAAAGCTTCAGATGTGACATAAATCCACCTGTAACATTGTTTCAAGCCTTGTTTTATTGGATCTTAAGATTTAAGAACATGTCTAACCTTTTAGCTTTTGTTAATGGTAAACTAAAAGGGTGGGATTTTGGCAAATAAAAAGGGAGAGTATTTTCCAGTTAGGTATAATAATAATCCAACATCTAGTAGAATTTAAAGAGATAATTTATCAGAGGGGGATGGAAAGTTGAAGGGATGGAATTTGTTTGGTGAAGTTAAGCAATATAAAGCAATGGGTTTAAATAAATCACAGGTACAGAAGGTATCAAATATAAATTATAAGACTGTGGATAAGTATTGAGACATGCCACCTGAGGAATATGCACAGCTCTGTATTGATGCTAAGTGCAGATCTAAAAAGATTGATAAGTACAAGGATGAGATTTTAGAATGGATAACAGACTTTAGCGATATGTCAGCAACGCAAATCCTTGACTGGATTAAAGAAAGGCATGGAGATGTAAACTTTAAAGAACGCTCATTGATACTCTATATAAGCAATTTTAGAGGAGAATACAACTTGCCGAAGGCAGAGTCAATAAGGCAGTTTGAGGAAGTCCTGGAGCTTCCAATGGGATATCAAGCACAAGTTGATATGTGGCAAATATGGCTTAAAATGTTAGATGGAAGTAAGGTAAAAGTTTATTGTTTTGCAATGGTATTAGCTCATTCAAGATACAAATTCATACTATGGGCAGATAAGCCATTTAGCACAGTATCTTTCATTGATGCTCATAATAGAGCTTTTGAATATCTTGGAGGCATGCCTGTTGAAATTGTATAAGACCAAGATAGGGGTACTTACTGTATCATAAAATAATGGGGACATAATTTATACCGAAGGTTTCCAGAACTATATAAACACTATGAAGTACAAAGTTAGGCTTTGCAGAGAATTCGACCCTCAAAGTAATGGCAAAATTGAAGCTGTGGTAAAATACGCAAAATACAATTTTGCTATAAACAGAACTTTTATAGATGTTTATTCGTTTAATCAAGACTCCTTAAAATGGCTTGATAGAACAGGTAATGGTAAGAAACATGAAATAACAAAGAAGGTACCAGCAGAAGTGTTTACTCTCGGAAAGGAACACTTGCTACCAGTACCTGAGCTCTTTGAAAAATATTCATCTGATATTAGTTTAACTTATGCTGTAAGAAAAAACAATATAGTTTTATACAAGCAAAATAGGTACCAGGTTCCTAAAGGTACTTATGTCCCCGGAAAAGAGGTTAAACTAATATTAAAGGGCACTAAAATAAACATCCTGGATATAGAGACTGATGAACTAATAGTGAGCCATCAGATAAGCACAAAACAAGGTGAACTTGTTAAAATTATTCACCCTGAAAGGGATATACATAATTCTGTAGATAATATATATAAAAAAGCCTTTATTGCACTTGGCAAAACCGAAAATGCAAAGATATTTCTTGATAATATTAGGAAGGAAAAGGCACGATACTGTAAAGATCAACTGGGAGTAATAATAAATACAGCACCTTCTTATGAATCAGAGGTTATAAATGAAGCAGTGGATTATTGTGTTATACAAAGTTTGTGGAGTGCAGAAATGTTTAAAGAAACTCTTGAGTACCTTGCGGTTAAGAAAGACATAAAAGTTACTCAAAAGCCTATTGGAAACAACATGCCCATTCCTTCAAAGTATAAAGGATTGAAGCCTGAAGTAAGAAGTATTAGTGAATACAGCAGCGCTTTGAATGAGGATAAAGGTAAATGGGAAAACTAGAATTAATAAAAGATTATGCTAAAAATCTAAACCTTAACTACCTAAGAATAAATGCTGATAAGGTTATTGAAAAAGCCGATTTAGGCAGCACATCTTATCAAGATTTGCTACTCTACTATCTATACTTGAGAGTGAGGTAGCCTCAAGAGATAAAAAGGCGCAGGAAAGAAGGCTTAAATATGCTGGATTCCCAGTAATTAAAAGGATAGAAGACTTTGACTTTAACTTTCAAAAATCGATAACACAAAAACAAATAAACAGGCTTGTTGAAATGGAGTGGATAGAAAGGATGTATAATCTTATATTTCTAGGTCCTTCGGGCGTTGGAAAAACGCATCTTGCGGTTTCCTTAGTATACAAGGCTGTAGAATTAGGCTACAAGGTAAGTTTTACTAGCATGGATAACTTAATGCATGTCTTAAAAACACAGGAAATATCAAGAAAAAGCAAAGGTAAAATCAACAGGATTCTTTCTTCAAACCTTATCATAATTGATGAACTTGGGTACTTACCTATAACCAGGGACGAAGCTAATCTGCTCTTTCAATTAATATCAGCACTTCATGAACAGGCTTCACTTATAATCACCTCGAATAAAGGTTTCGAAGATTGGGTTGAGCTCTTAGGAGATCCTGCTTTAACTACGGCTGTACTAGATAGGAATATCTTACAGATGTGAGCTTTTTAATATGACTGGTAAAAGTTATAGACTTTAACATAGGAAATCTATATTTTAGAGAATAAAAAATGGAAAAACTTCAGTAAAATAGTTTGCCGAAATTTCTCCAAAAGTACTTGCCAATAACAACAGGTGGGGTGAAATATTTGGAAATCCTGTTATGACTGCAACAATGACCGATAGGTTAACCAATAAATCCTACGTTGTTAATATGAATGGAAATTCTTACAGAATTAAAGAAACTAAAGCTTGGCTTAATAGTCTAAAAGAGTGATTTCCATCTTTTGGTGGGCAGGGTTTTAATTATATTTTTGCCTGAAATTTATGTACAAAATACATCCTTGTTTTAATGGATCTTAAGATTTAAGAGAAAATGTAACTTTTACTGGATTATCAGCGTTAGTTTCAATCCTTGTTTTAATGGATCTTAAGATTTAAGTCAAATAGTTTTAACGTGTAATCTTTTCGTTGTTTGTTTCAATCCTTGTTTTAATGGATCTTAAGATTTAAGAAAATGATGAAATAATACACCTTAAGGCACTGTCCGTTTCAATCCTTGTTTTAATGGATCTTAAGATTTAAGATAATTTACTTGAAGCAATGGAAGGATGGATAGAAGGTTTCAATCCTTGTTTTAATGGATCTTAAGATTTAAGGCCTTTGAATTCTTTCATGTTTAATCTCCTCTCTAGTTTCAATCCTTGTTTTAATGGATCTTAAGATTTAAGTTTATCCACGATTAATCACCCCTGTTTAATAACTTGTTTCAATCCTTGTTTTAATGGATCTTAAGATTTAAGATAATTTTGAGGAGGTTTTCTTTTGTACTTTTGAACGTTTCAATCCTTGTTTTAATGGATCTTAAGATTTAAGTAACACCTCGCAAGCTAGATATATCAAGGGCTTAGGGTTTCAATCCTTGTTTTAATGGATCTTAAGATTTAAGCCGTAATTCTTGCAAAAGTACATAACTTCAATACTTAATATTAATTTTAAGACAAGCTTAAAGCTAATATTTTTATTAGTTATTTGATTAAAAAAGTGCTTTTTTTATAGTTTTACATACTTTTAAGACATCTTAATCCCATATATATAGCTGCTATGCAGACCTGGAAATTTATTTTCTCAATAATTATTATATAATGTAACTCATCATTAGTAAATAGTTGGTTATTAACTCACTTGTAATAATATGCTTTCTATGAAAACATAATTATTTAAAATCAAAATTTCCCATATATTTAACTGTTCCAAAGCCTCTTGAAACTGATTTTCCCACCGCCATATAATCTGGAATTTTAAAATTTGTAATAAATTCTCCTTTAAATCCCAACATATCCTTATTTTTAAACCTTATTCCACAAGGCTGTAGATTTAAATATGCAATAATTTTCTCATCAACAGTATATTTAAACCTTTTAGACATAGACAATATGTTACCAATTAAAATGCTTTTCAGCAATTGTGTTTTTTCTTCTTCATTGGATTTTTTATATATTTTAAAATTATTTTCATTTAAACACATCCATGGGGAATCAAATTTATATTTCAATAATGTATTGCATATACCATATTCAACTTTTTCATATTTTATTTGTTTCTCATAAATATTTAAAATATTATTTCCAATATTTAAAGTATCTATTTCAGTTTCTATTTTTTTTATTATATCTATTCCTTCATTAATACCTAAAATACAAGGCATATGATGGATAGCTTTGTACTGTATTATAGGATATCCATATATATTTTTTTCACCTTTATGATTATGAAGTTCCTCATATTGTGAAAATTTATTAGCTATAAAACCTCTTATTTTAGGTATATCTCTTTTAGGCATTTCGATATTTTCAAAACATAACCTCATAATTTTTAATTCCATAATTTCCTCCTATAATATTACATCATTTTCTTCTACTTTATACCCTGTATCTTTATTATAACTTGCACATAAACCTTCATAAGGCACATATGCTATTCCCATTTCTTCGCTTTCTTTCACCTTATTTTTAAATATATTTATTACATTATCATAAAAATCCTTTTTTATATTATTAAACATTTCTCTTCTAATCAATGGATTATCCTGTTTCATGATTTTTTTATATTCATTCCAAATATTTTTAGCTTGTTCATCTACTTCTATAAATACAGATACTTTATCTTTACTATCAATCAACTTAAAATTGTTAGCTACATCTTTAAAATTCAACTTAAGAATAGCTTCAATTAAATCTTTGGACTCCTTTTCACTCATATCTTTTCTTACTTTCTCAAAATACTCCTTATTCATATCCAAATATTCTTCTTCATATATTATATTTTTCTCTGATAATACTTCCTTTGTTTTAGATATCAAATAATTATCGTATATAAAACTATTATACTCTTTACCATTTTCATTATTTATATTGTATAAATGCACATCTCCTAAATATTCTCCTCTGTTTTCCCTATTACATCTTCCGGCACTTTGATTTATAGAATCCAATGTAGCCAAATCTCTTACTACAATATCCATATCTATATCTACCCCTGCCTCTATAAGCTGAGTGCTAATCACTATTTTTCTTTTCTTAATTTTATTAAGTTTTATAATTGTATTATTAATCTTTTTAAAACTTACATCATTTATTAATCCTTTTATTTTATTATAAATAAATTTATCTAATTGTATATTTCCAGTTTTTATTTCTCTTATTCTTTTTCTTCTTTCCTTTGGTATAATTCCTGTGGAAAGAAAATATATCCTTGTATTTTCTAAATCCAAACTTTTTATAAATTCATAAGTACTTTGTGCTAATTTAACCGTATTCAATATAATTAAAATATTTTTCTCTTCATTTTCTAATATCATATTTTCCATTTCCACAAGAAAACTATTATAATCAATACTATCTAGATTTACATGTAACTTGGTTCTTTTAAACTTATCAAAATATTTCTTAGGCTGATCTATTAATTCCTTTATCTCATCTTGTTCAAAAATAAGTGGCTGCGTTGCAGTAATAAATATAAAATATATATTTAATTTTTCAGCCATAACCTTAAATAATTTATTTATAATAAGCCAATATTTAAAAGGTAATGATTGAACTTCATCTAATAGCACAATAGAGTTTGCTATGCTATTATACTTAACTAATTCACTATTTCTACTAGAAAATACAGTATTAAAAAACTGCATGAAAGTAGTTACTATAATCTGAGAATTCCAATTTTCTATTAGAAATTTTGCTTTATTATCATTATAATTTTCCCATTCACTAATATAATGTACTTCACTTAAATGATGATGTTTTAAAATTCTATCATTAGTTACTTTTTCTTCTCCCATAACTTTTTCTATAATTTCACTATAAACTTCATAATTTTGATCTATTACTGAGGTAAATGGTAAACAATATATTATCTTCATATTCTTATTTAATTTCTTTTTTAATTTTAAGGCTGCTGACATACTCATTAAAGTTTTTCCAGTACCTGTAGGCGCTGTAATTGACATTATACGATTATTACTTTCCTTTATTCCTTTTTCTACATCTTCACTAATTTGATTTCTTATATTTCCCAGTTTAGAATTTTTGCTCTTAAACTTTATTTTCTTATATTCATCCACAATATTATAGGGAATATCATATTTTATATTATTGAACTTATGAAATATAGCATCTTCTTTATCTCCAAATATAAGGCAGGAAAATAAGAACTTATAAACTATATATTTTTCTAAATCCTCATTTTTTTGTATTTGAGTAAGTTGTTCAAATGCTTCATAAGCTATATCTTCTATACTATTTAGTAATAAATTTTCATCCACATATTTTAATCCTAATTCTTCAAGTATATGTTTAATTTCCTCTTTTTCTAAGGAGTTCAACTGATTTTTTACTAACTTTTTAGCACTCTTTACCTGGATTGCATCAATAGTATATTCAACATCTGAATTTTCCAAATTACCATGATGCCTTTTAACTATAGTAAAAGCCATTAATGCTAGTTCTTCATCATAATCTTTTAATAAATGATAAGTATATAGTGCTGAGAGATAACCATGACATCTTAGGTTTTTATCCACATCACTTTTACCATAATTAATCATTTGATCTAAATACCTTTGAAAATATTTTGTACCTTTTCCAAGGTCATGGGTATACCCCATGACCTTGGAAACATACATTAATTTTTCCTTTTCATATGAAAACTTAATATCTTTTTCTGTTATAATCTCGCTACATCTATCCCCAACATTTTTAAGATGATTTATAAGTAAAATATTCTCATGAGAATTTAGTTTATAAGAATACAATTTTTTCACCTTCTCCTACACTGTAAAAATTGTTTGCAATACATTTTATAGGCTTACAATTTCTTTCATATATAACCTTCTTATATTCTATAACCTCTCTATCTTCGTTCATTTCATTAGGAAGTGTATCTTTGAAATACTCACAATTTATTTCAAATTCTACGGGTATTTCCTTTTCAAATGGAATTATTGAATCTATATAAACATAATCCTCTGAATGTTCTTCCTTTAAATCTAATTCTCCAACGAATTTAAAGTTAGCTATATACTCACTAAGACCCAATGAAAGTGTATAATAACTTTTATGATTATATAAATTTTCTTTCATTTTCTCATATAATCCTTCATTGTTATGAGTAAAATATATTCTATATGCACAATCTTTTAATATCTCAAAAGTTACTTGAGTTCTGTTTTGGATTTTACTCATCATTTTTGCTGTCTTTGTATCTATAAGATTATATGAAATTCTTGATTTTTTAACTGGATTCATAAGTCTTATGGAAATATTGGCCTGATCCTTTGTAAAATATTTTAAATAATCATTTTTATCTATTCCTAAAATAGCAGCTATCATTCCAGTTATAGCAGTACGTGGTGGAAAAGAAAAAGTTAATGGAGAAGAAGTAGTATAAAATTTTCTGTAATGTGCAAAATCACCCCATACATCAAAAACTAAACATTTCATAATAATCATCCTTTTATTTTTAATTCTACTGGATTTACCTCTTTTATAGCCTCATCAAAGCCTGTTTCTTTTCCATTTAATACTAGATTAACATTATCATCAATTATATATTCAACGTTTAATATCTTCTCTTTATTTTTAATTAATGTAGAAACTAATTTATCAATATTTAATTTAAAATTCTCCAATCCTCTAATATTTTCTTCATCATTGAGTTGCGTTTCTAATTTAATACCTTTAATCAAATCCCCTATATGAAAGTTATTTTCTCTATAATTTACTTTTACAAGCATTCTAGGCATTTGACCAACCTTACTTCTTGATATTAAATTTTTAGTACCATTCCACATAGCCTCTAATAATAAATTTATATCTTCCTCCTGAAGCTTAGTTTCTTCCGCTGCATGTTCATTTATAATTCCTTGAAACCCTATTAAGCTATATGGAAGAATGTATTCTTCTCTAAAGGTTTTATTATCTTTTCCTTCTTCTGCTGAAGCAAAGGCGCCTGTTCCTTTTATTCTTTTTAATGCTACTTTATGTAGTGATCTACCTATATTAAACTGTACAGGTCCAGTAAAGGTTGCTGAGCCTTTATCATTTTTAACAAACTCAAGGGGTATAGTTGCTCCAAATAATCTTACGTCTATACAGTTGCTTAATATATTCTTAATAGCCTCCTCTTTATTTGAACCGAAATCTTTAGCTCTAGTTTTAGCATCCTGTACATAACCTTTATCCGTTCTTTTTTCCCTTACAAATATTTCTTTTCCTTTGTATTCATACAAATAATCTCTTATAGTTCTTTTTATCCTTACATCTGTAACATAATTTATTCCTGTTTCCTCATCAATTCTTGGTTTATTTGAATCTAATGGATCTCCATTTGGATTGTTATCCTTTATATCATATAAAAATATTAATTCTGATCTATTCATATATATCACAGGGCTGTACCTCTAATACAGCCTACCCCTTTCTTTTAATTTAAATTGATGTTTATTCTTCACTTATCTAATTTTCATCTTTTTTCTTAGTTATAACAAAGTTTTTATCCATATTCATTCCCATGCTAAAATATACTGGAATGTCTAAATCAGATAAATTCTCTAACCCATTTGAGTCTATTACATATTCACTAATAAGATTAAATACCTCATTATAATTTTCACTCTTATATTCTATTAGCTTATTTTGTATTTCTGGAATAAGTCTTGTTACGTCTTTTTTATTAAGTTTAAGTCCCTTTAATCTTGCTAAAAAAGGTTTCCTTTTTTCTCTTGAATACTGTATATTTAATAATCTTTCAGCTACATATCCAGTTAAAAATACTGCTTTTTTAGAACTAGTATTAAAAAATGGATTAGCTTCTTGAAAGAAAGTTTGGAATACCTCTCCCTTTGAAGAATAATCTTTAATATCCCATACTTTGTTTTCTAAAGACATATAAATTTCCTCCTTTCTGTTCTTAAATAAATTTAAATACTCTAAAAAGTATAAGAATCCAAATACTCTAAAAGTAGCTGTTGAATAACTATCCTTTTCCTTTGATATTTCATCCTTTTCAGACCTTTTATAAGCATCAATTATATATTCATTAAAAAATCTCATAATAAATTTATAATCAATTTTATTATCCGAAATAATTTTATCTATGGTTTCCAAAAAGTATCTATTAAATTTATCTCTTGGGAAAACATTGCTTAATAACTGAAAACTAACAATCTTATCTTCAAAAAACTCCAAACTTCTTATATAATCTAAAGTAGAAAAAATTTTTTTGAACCTTGATGGTGCTACATCCTCAATATTCAAAAGAATATTTAATGCTGCATTATTCTTCTCAATAAACATTAAATCATAGCTAATGCTATTTTCCTGTTTTCCTAAGAATCTTAAAGTATGTTCTTCCACACCTGCATACTTATTTCTTACATCTTCTGCATCCTTACTATTTAAAATTTTATAATTATCTAATACTTTAAGTAAATCTTTTCCAAAAATTAGTTTTGGAATAAGATAATACTTTCTTCCGTAGAAAGTAAATGTTAAATAATCATCTAAATAATTCTTGCCACTTTCTAACTTTACAGCACAGTCTTTACATACAGGAAAGTTTCTCCATGCCCTTTCATAATCAAAACCACCTGCTATATAACCCTCTTTGTCTATGGTATAAAACGGAAAAATATTAACTAATCCAAATATATCTTCCTTTTTTTTTCTACATAAGCAGCATACCGCACTGTCTTTATATACTTCTTTTTTATAAGTTTCGCTGTAACGAAATTTTTTAAGAGCATCATCAACTACTTTCTTATTAAATACTTTAAAATCGCCTATATATCCTTTTCCACTATTATCCTCCACTGCAACAGTTATAAAAGAACCTTCCTTTTTAGGAACATTAGTCAATTCTTTCTTTAAATCTTCTAATATATAAGCACTATTTTCATTTAATACACTACTGATGCCAGTCAGAATTTCTTTTTCATCTTTAAATTCTTTACCACAAAACTTAATTCCTTCCGGAAAAGCTTTTATTATTTTATTTAAAAATGTTTTTTCTATATCTGTTACTTTGGATGTCGGAGTTATATCAGTACCACGGGAAGAACCTGCTCTGTAAAGGTATCTTAATTTGTAGGCATCATCATATTGAATTAAATTGATACCCTTATATGAAAACTTTCCACATACTTCTTCTATAATAATTTCTAATCCATTATTGTATCTACCACCTCCTGACACATCCTGTATAAAAATTTCTAACAGATTGTCACTCTTACTTGTTACTTCCCCTATATTCTTTATACTTTCCACTTTTTCACCTTGTATAATGAACATATAGTAAAAATTCATTATACTTTTCCTTTCTTAAAGATTTTTACTATAATTATCATAAGACGCTGTGGATTAGTTTTATCACCTATAGCTAGACTATTTTAATTGA
>NZ_PVXO01000013.1 GCF_002995785.1 Clostridium liquoris
CATTTCTTCCCTTTGCCTTGACAATATATCTTCGCTTGATATATTCTTACTATGAGGATAATGTTCATTGTTTGTTATATAATTGCCCTTTTCACCTGTCCAGAGTGAGTGAAGGGCTATTTCTTTTTCATTAAAGTAAATTTTTATCAACCCATTTACAACAATAGCATTAACTTCTTGGCCTATGTAAGCATATGGTGCTGAATAGTAATTGCCATCGTAGGAAATATGGCAATTTGTATTAACCGTACATTTAACAGAGTGTGACAAGATAAAATCCTCTGTTGGAAGTGCAAGAAGTTTTTCTTTTTCAACTGATTTGAAAACCTCAATAGGAACTTTCTTTGTTGTACCATGCTTTCTTACATTAGCAATTGTATCAAGCCATTCTCTTGCAAAATTTGTTGCTTCATCAATATTTTCAAAATATCTATTTTTAAAACAATTATCCTTAACATAGTTAACATTTGATTCTACTTTCCCTTTATCTGTAGGTGTTCTTACTCTACATGGTTGTGCCCAAAATCCATAATGTGCTGCAAAAGCTGCATAATTCTTTTGTACTGTAGGTTCATAAAAATCTGCTTCTAATATCGCAGCTTTAAGATTATCAATTTTTACTGTTTCAGGCACACCTCCGAAATATCTAAATGCATTTTTGTGACATTCAATAAATGTTTTCACAGACTGGTTAAAAACAATTTCTATATACATATATCTTGAATAACTCAATGTCATTACAAATACCCAGGATTTTTTTCTTTTACCATTAACATTTAAGGTTCCAATATATCCAAAATCGACTTGTGACTCCTCACCAGGTAATGTATTTAATACCATGTACGGTTTAGGAGTTACTTTTTTTATTTTGCTAACATATTTTTTTACTGTGTCATAGCTCCCAGTGTAATCAAAATCCCTTTGAAGATCCTGGAATATACGCTTCGCAGTAAGATCTTTGGCAACTTGGATATCTATATATTCTTTATATTCATCAAGTATTGATGCAGTTTTCTTCCTTTCTACCACCCCATTTTCATCAATTTTATTAAGAACATTTCTTACAGTTTTTCTGTCGACCTTCAACATATTAGCTATTTGCGTTTTGTTATAGCCTTTTTTGAAAAGTGTAATAATTGTTGTATTCATTTCGACCCCCAGCATTTCAATCCCTCCT
>NZ_PVXO01000014.1 GCF_002995785.1 Clostridium liquoris
ACAACGTTAATTCCATTTCTAAAAAGCATGGAAGACTTTTTGTATTTTAGATATTTAAAAATAACTACAGACTCAGGTTATGAGAGTGAAGAAAATTATTGTTATATTAAAGAAAATGGACAGTTATCATATATTAAGCCGGCAAATTATGAAATAGCAAAGACAAGAAAATATAAGAATGATATAAGCCGAATAGAAAACATGGATTATGATGAATTGGGTGATTATTATATTTGTAAAAATAACAAGAAACTAACAGTAAATAAAATAGTAAAAAGAAAAAGTAAGACAGGCTATATAAGTGAAAGAACAATCTATACTTCTGAAGATTGCAGTAACTGTGTTTACAAAAGCAAATGCATAAAAGGACATAACTGCAAAACACCATTAGAAGAAAGAACTAAAAATCTTGAAACTTCAAAGTTGTTCAACATGCTTCGCAAAGAAAATCTTGAAAGAATTGTAAGCGAAGAAGGCTGCGAGTTGAGAACGAATCGAAGTATTCAAGCCGAAGGCTCTTTCGCGGAGATAAAACAGGATATGGGATTTCGTAGATATCTATGTAAAGGTAAAAAAAATGTTTTAGCAGAAAATGTTCTATTAGCAATGGCACATAATATAAATAAGCTGCATAATAAAATTCAGTCAGATAGAACTGGAACACATCTTTTTTCACTTAAAAAAGGTGCATAATTTTGAAATTTTAAAAACTCTACAAATCAAAAAAAGCCTTAATATTGATGGCTTATTAAAGTGCGCTATTTTTTAAGTATTGAACCTATT
>NZ_PVXO01000015.1 GCF_002995785.1 Clostridium liquoris
CCTATAGGCCCCCTAATTAAAGTGGACACATTAACTCATTAGTTATAAGATATATTTAGAATTTAGGAGGGTCTATAGAAATGGATAAATTTATTCGTAGGTTTACTGAAGATGAAAGAGTAAAATATGTTAATGAAGCATTAGAATACGGTAGCAATATATTAGTTGCTAAGAAGTATGATCTTCATCCTAGTCTTTTATCTAGGTGGATTAGCAATTATAGAAGATATGGAAAGACACTAGCTCCGAAGGAGCAAATTGAGAAAGACATCATTCCTAATTACAAAAAAGAATATAAGAAAATAAAAAAAGAGCTTGAAGAAAAGGATTTGGAGATTAAAATATTAAGAGACTTATTAAAAAAAAAGAACCTACTTTAGCTGAAAGAATTGAGGTAGCTAACAAATGGATTAATATTGGCTATTCTAAGGTAGTTGTTCTACAAATAGTTAAGGTTAATAGATCAACTTATTATAAATATATGAAAAATAAAGAAAAGCGTAGCTATAACAACGTAGGAAGAAAATATCCAGGGTATAGCTATAAATTTGATGGCACTAAGGTTAATGATGTTCAAATTCAAAGCTATATTAGCTACCTAAAAAATAAAGAAACAACAAAGCATTATGGGTATAAAAAGATAACATATGAGCTTAGACGTGATTATGACTTAAAGATAAATAAAAAGAAGGTTAAGCGTCTAATGAAAAATTTGTCTCTTCTATTTCCAAATAAAAAGAGCCACGTTAGACGTATGTCACCGAAATGTAAAGAAAGAAAAGTTACAGCGTCAAATCAACTTTGGCAGATGGACATAAAGTATGCGTTTATAGGAGGTACTAGGGAAACAGCCTATATAACATCAATTATAGATGTATATGATAGAGAAATAGTTGCTTATTCTATAGATTTAAGATGTACTGGTGAAGTTGCTACGAAAGTGCTAATCGAGGCATTATATAATAGAAATATCAAGGATACTAACTCTGGCGTGGTGCTTCGCACAGATAATGGTAGCCAGTTTATTAGTGGTACCTTTGAAAAGGCTTGTATAACCGAAAATGTTCTACATGAACGAATTCCGGCTAGAAGTCCTAATTATAATGCTTATATTGAATCTTATCATAGGTATCTTCAAGACGAATGCCTTGCAGGCAAAATCTATATGTCTTTAAATCATATTAGCTATGATATTAAGGATTTTGTGTATAGATATAATAATGAGAGAATACATTCCTCAATAGGATATGTACCCCCTCATGAGTATTATTTAGCAAATATAAGCTAAAATGAGTTTGAGTTAATATTGTCTATTTAACGGGGTGCTATCCGA
>NZ_PVXO01000016.1 GCF_002995785.1 Clostridium liquoris
TATCTTTTCTACTAAATTACTTGAGATATGACCTATTGTGTCCATATGTAAATATTCATCTAACAAAAACTTATAAGCTTTTTTCCCATCATCTGTTTTAAATTCATATATACGTCTTTCAAACTCTGCGTCTCCCATAATAGTCTTTATGCAAGTAGATCTTAACCCTTTATTTCTATAAATTTTAGTATCCCTTTCATCCATCAACCTTCGGTCTAGGCGCGTTAGCACCTTTTTTAAAAGCCTGCATGCCTCATCACATACATATTTATATATTTTTTTCTCCAAACCCTTGAAAGTTATCTTTTTATCATTTAAACTTAAATCATACATAATATCACCCATTTCTTGTATAGTCATATCAACTTACATTATAATGGATTTTTTATGTATATGGGAGGTACTTTTTGTATCTCCTTTTAATTTTTTTAAGCAGTAATTATTACTACTTTTGCCTACTAAAATTATACTCTAAGTATTTGTAAACAAAAAAGCCGAAGGAAAAATCCTTCAGCAAAATTAATCCATTGCTCTTTCGGAATCTACAGTATAAATATTTTTTTTACCTGCCACAATAATGAGCACTTTTTTTAAGTCTTCTGTTCCCAGCTCCTCTTGAACCATTTTACTTTCTGAATAACCTTGAAGCTGCTGTAATCCATCTTGTTTAACCTTTTCTAAGGCTTTCTATCATTAAACTTATATCCATCATAGTAAGTGGCCATATCAGTACAAATTTTTTCTCTAAGCTCTGGAGTCTTTATGTTAGCTTCATCCATAATCCAGGACAATTCTTTACGTGTAAAACCCATCACAGCATTAAGATTTTCATCTAATGTGTAATTTCTAGTTATATTAAATCCGCTGGTTAAGGTATTTAGTAACTCTATATAGGATGTTTTATCTACATATAGTCCCCGCCTACCTACTTAACAACCTTCAACAACTTTTCAGAATCCATGAAGGTTGTTTCTCCCATTGGCTGTAGAGTTACTAATGAGTTTCCTTTCTTGTTAATCCAGTTAAAAACCATGCAAGAATCTAGGCTTGGATTAAACAAATTAACAGCTTCATCCTTTAAGAACGTTTTTAAGTTATAAGCTGCATATATAAAAGCTGCCTTTTTCTTATTTATGCCTTTATATTTTCTCATATTTATAAGCCCGCAGGCTGTACCTGCTAAAAAAAAGGAAGGATTATAAATCACATTACGGCTATCGGATACAATTAGCTTTAAATTTTCCCTAAGCATAGGCATAAGCTGCCTTAAAAGGCTCATTCCCTTTCCTTGAGGTATATCTATATTGATTATTCCTCCACTTAAGCTATTGCAGGCTTTAATCCATAGCTCTTTATCACAATTTAGGTTAGTTTCCATATAATCTCCTAATGTAATGGATTCAAGATATCTTAAATCATGGAATACATTACAGTCCTCCAATAAATCACAAAAATCAATTATAATTGGCTTATCTTCCGTTATGATAATATTGTCTCCTTGAAAATCTCCATGGGCATATGAAGTTAAGCAAGTTACCTTTAATCCATTCCATATATCTTCATTATTAAAAAAGTAGTATGGATTAGGCATTATATTATCTGTACCATCTAAAGATATCCATTTTATATCCTTAGGAACCCCTATTTCTTCAAAAGCAGCTTCATATTTTTTATCCATATATCTATAGGATAATTCTCCTTTTACTATATCCATTGGAGACATGAATCTTTTTTGATGTTCTTTATTCCAAGTAAATAAAAATTTTGTTATTTTAGAAATTATACTATGTTTAAGTTCATCTTCATTAAGTACCTTATCTAAAAAGGTTTCACTTTTATATATATGATCCCCTGCTAAATCATAAAGATTAGCATATAATAAAGAACCTTTATTCTTTATTTCATAGCTAGTTATAAGTTTGGCTATGTATTTATTCATATTATTCTTTGAGGCTATTTCATAGGCTTTATGATACACTTCGCTTTCATTAGCCTTGCTTACCTTTAAAATACCTACCTTATTATCAGCCCCATACTCTACTAAACATACTACTGCTTCCGACCTGCCACCATTGAATTTACTTAACATCTCCACTGGTGCTATTTTATCCTGTAGTTTATCACTAAGTGCATTTATTTTACTAAGTACATCAGTAATCTCCATTAGCTAACCCACCTTATAAATATAATATTTGTTTTAAAGGTATTATAATATCAAATAATAAAGAGGCAATGAAAAAATAGTAAATATATTATTAATTTAAAGCATTATGTAGGTTTATATCTTACATTTTATCCCAGGGGTCAGTCCCTTGGGATTCCATTTTGTCCCAGGGGTCAGTCCCCTATTCATATCTTAAGGCTTCTATTGGGTCTAATTTTGCAGCCTTATTTGCTGGATATAGTCCAAAGAATATACCAACTGCGGAAGAGAACCCAAAGGATACAAGTATTACTTTTAAGGATATTGGCACAGAAACATGTATAAAACTACCTGCCAGTTTTGCAACGGATATTCCTAGCACTGTTCCTATAGTTCCTCCGATTAAACATAGAATAATGGATTCCATTAAAAATTGAATTTTAATATCACTGGTTTTAGCCCCTATGGCTTTTCTAATGCCTATCTCTCTAGTTCTTTCAGTTACGGATACGAGCATTATATTCATAACCCCTATGCCTCCAACTACAAGAGATATGGCAGCTATAGCTCCTAATACTAAAGTCAATGTACTGAGTACTTTATCTATAGTTTCTAGTTCCTTAAATCCCTGCTGTGCTGAATACTTATCTTTGTTTTTATGAGAGTTTTCTAGAAGCCTTATCATTCTATTACTTACTTCAGTTGCATTAGTCATATCTGAAAGAATAACCGAAAGAGTTGATATATCTGTATTTACAAATAATCTATCCCCTAAAGTTATTGGTATTAAAATAAGTCCAGGCATATTGTCCCCAAATGCTGTGCTCATACTTCCATTTGGATCTTTACAAACACCTATTATATTTAAATCTACATATTTATCTCTAACATTAAGGGTTAGTTTTTCTCCAGCTACATCTGTATCACCAAATAACCTTTTTGCAGTAGGTTCATCTATTACTGCTACATTTTTTCTTGTATCTAAATCATGCTCACTTAAAAATCTGCCATTTAGCATTTTAATATTATAAACCTTTTGAGCATCAGCATTAATAGCTGCTATTCTTACAGGTTTGGCCTTTTTTTCTGTTTTTAAAGATCCCATGCTCACCAGCTCGGGCATTACATGGGTTATTTCAGGAATATTATCCTTTAGCATTTCCACATCGTCCATAGTGAAGTAATCTCTTTCTTCTATGATATCATCATCAGGTGGAGTCACCTTTAAATTTATTAGGTTTGTCCCTAAGTCTGCAAATTCTCCAGATATGAAATCTTTGGCACCATCTCCTATGGATACTATAGTAATTACTGAAGATATACCTATAATTATACCTAACATAGTAAGAAAAGATCTTAGCTTATTTGCTCTTACACTTTGCAGAGCAGATTGAAAGCTTTCAAAAATATTCATTTATTCCCCTCCTTACTATTAATTATAATCCTGTTCTCTACAGGGTTATCTGATATTATATTCCCATCTTTAAATACTACGGCCCTTTTAGTATGCATTGCGATATCTGGTTCATGAGTAACCATAACTATAGTAACACCTTCATCATTTAGTTCTTGAAATATACCCATAATCTCCTCGCTTGATTTACTGTCTAAGTTTCCAGTAGGTTCATCTGCAAGTATTATGGATGGATTATTTACCAAAGCCCTAGCAATAGCAACTCTTTGTTTTTGTCCACCAGACAATTCATTTGGCTTATGATAAATTCTATTTGAAAGTCCAACTCTTTCTAATGCTAATTTTGCTTTTTCCTCCCTTTCACTTTTAGCTACTCCAGCATATACCATAGGCAGCTCTACATTAGCCAGTGCTGTAAGCTTAGGAAGCAAATTAAAAGCCTGAAATACAAAGCCTATTTTTTTATTTCTTATTTCAGCTAAGCTATTGTCATCCAATGAAGATATGTCTACTCCATCCAAAACATATTTTCCTGAAGTTAATTTATCAAGGCAGCCTAAAATATTCATAAGAGTTGATTTACCAGAACCTGAGGCTCCCATTATAGCAACAAACTCTTTTTCTTCTATGGAAAGATTAATTCCTTTTAATGCTTTTAATTTAATTGTCCCTGTATCATATACCTTAACAATGTCATTGAGACTTATAATCACAATTTACTCCTCCTTTAATTATTTTTTAAGTGAAACCAAGTCACCTTCTTTAAGTTTTTCAGGAGGATTTATTACATAGATTTCCCCTTCTTCAAGCCCTTCTAAAACCTCTACATCATATTCTGATTCTAAACCTGTTTTAATATATTTTTTTGAAACCTTATTGCCATCCACCACATATACATATTTTTTCTTTGCAGCTCTATCTTCCTTTACTCCATCAAAACCAATTGCTATGGATGAAGGTTTTTCATTTAAAACAATATCTGCACTTCCTTCATAGCCTGCTTTTATAAGTGCATCTGCATTGTCAAAAGTGACTTTAACATTAACTTTAAATTCCTGGTCTCCACCAGTAGTATTAATTTTTGCTTGTGCTATATTTCCTATATCTGTAACTACACCAGAGTATATTTTGTCTATACCTTTTATTTTTATGGCTGCCTTTTGTCCTTTTTTAATATTAACAGCATCATACTGACTTACATCTAAAGAAAGTTTATATTTGGATGTATCATCAATTATAATTGAATCCCCAGCCTTAGGATATTGATTTTCTTTTGCATTATTTTTTACAACTTTTCCATCTACATCTGTTTTTATATTACATTGTTCAATTTTATCTTGTAAACTAGCTATATCTGTTTTTATAAGTGCTATCTGATTCCTTTGATTTACTATTTTATTATTATTATTTACATCTAAATTTGATAGTGAATTTTTTGCATTATTCAATGAAAGTTGTGCAGTTTTTATTGCATTTTCAGCATCTGTTAATGATTTTCCAGCAGCTTCAAATTCATTTTTTGATACATGACCTTGCTGAAATAAAGTCTTAGTTTGTAAATATTTTTTATTTACAACATCATAGTTATTTTTGGCATTCTGTAATGCTATTTCTGATTGTGAAACTGAATTCTTCGCATTATTCTTTTCATTTACTATACTTGTACCTTGTAATTGATTTAAAATATTATTGGCATTTTCAAGATTGATTTTTTGTTTTTCCAGCTGATTTTTGAAATCTGATGAATCTAATTCAACTACTATATCCCCTTTTTTTACAGCTTGTCCTTCCTTTACTAAAACCTTTCCAACCTTTTGAGCCGGATTTAATGCTATTTCGTTTCTATAATTGGCTTCAATATTACCAGTAGCTGAAGCAGTTTGTACTATTTTCTTTTTTGACACCTTAGCTGTATCTACTTTTATATAAGAATCCTTCTTTTCTTTGCTGAAATATGCCCCTCCTAATATAAATATTATTAAGATAATTAGAAAAATACTGACTTTTTTCTTATTAAATTTAAACTTAGCTTTCTTTTCCATAAACTCTCTCCCTTTACGACAAAATTATTTCATACACATGACAATTTTACCATAGGAGTGTCTACATTTCCATATAGTAAACCTTACTATTGCTTAAAATTTTATTATGTATTTTCCTTCTTTCAGCATAAAAAATAGACACCCATTAGATGTCCATCATTTCATGCTTTCAATTCTTTATTCCCCCCAGTAGTATTTCTAGATAAAATTTAAAAGTAATTACATTCTAACAATCTTTCCTTACTATTAAAACATGCTCCATTATGTCTAGCTTCAGTAACTTAGAAACCACTAAATCTAAATTATTAATTAGCTTTCCAATAATTGTATTCAGTTTAGCAAACTCAAATTCTGGTTTCCCTTTAAAGCTATAAACATAATCGCCTTTTGCTTCAAATAACTTTTTCTCTTCTTCTGGTAGTTTTCTTCTATGAATGGAAACTGTCATTTCATCAATACCTACTAAATATCTATGCGTTTCTTTATTTCTATATGGTCTTAATATTTCTTTTTCTTCATCGGTAATATCAACATAGACATATTCAAGTATTTCATTAATTTCTTTAATATCTTTTCCAGTTAACCATCCTGCTTTGTCCTCATCTTCAACTGTTAATAATTTCTCCTTCATGTTTTGAAAATTAACATTTTTAATATTTGATATTAAGCTTTGTTTGGATATTTCATTTATCATAACAGCTATATAGTCTAAAATCGAAAAATATCTAGGAATTATACTTCTGAAGTAGTAATTCTTAATTTCATACTTCCAATAATTACTCCAACCAATTTCCCCTTGCTCTTTGAGCTCTTTTTCTATTAAATACGCTGAAGCTGAATAGCAATAAGTTTTTATCAATTCATGAAATGCATTATAAATAGAATACATATATTGCTGACATATTGCATCTTTAGGATTAAATGTAGCATCAATTAACACTTCATATTTAGCACTCTCAAGACTAGGAGTAAGCAACATAATGTTATATTCCCTGAACCATTTTTTAAAATAAGGCTGCATCTCTTCTAAATGTTTATCTAATAAATTATAATCCATAAATCACACCCCTTACTATATTTATCATATATCTGTTATAATGAATAAAATTACTTTCATTTCCCTTTACCACTCATCTCATCTACCTTTGGACATAAAAAAACACCTGCCTAACAGATGTTTAAATTAGATTATTTTTTAAAGCAAATCTTGGTATTCTTGCCTACCATATAAAACACGCATTATAATTACTTGCTGTTCTTTTTGATTTACTAAATAAAAAGCAATGTAATTATCTATTATTAACTTTCTATAGCCTTTCTTTCTTAAAAACTTATCTACTACATAATTACATGAAAACGGAAAATCTTTAAGTCGCATAATACTTGTTTCTATTTTTTCCAAAAGGTTTTTAACAGCTTTTTCGGCGTATAGTTCTTTAGAAATATAACTATATATTTTATCTAAATCCTCACTGGCTTTTGGGGTAAGTTTTAGACTATAATTATTCTTTGACATACTTTTCCCTTAAATCTTTAAAAACGCTTTCAGCATCTAATAACATTTCTCCGTTTTCAATTTGACTTTCTGCTTCGGCTAATTTTTTATATAAATCTACTTTAGCTAACTTTCTTTCATATGTTTCCATACTCATAACTACTAAATCACCATAGCCATTCTTTGTTATAAAAATAGGTTCTTTAGTTTTATGACAAATCTCAGAAATCTCAGTTGTATTCCTTAAATCTTTTATCGGTCTAATTTCAGGCATAATATCAGCCCCTTTATTAATATTATGTCCTAATTATAGCATAATTATGCTGTAATTGCAATTAAATTTTTCTAATTGTTGTGCCAAATTAAATTTGGTAATTTATTCTTTAAATTTTTCCCCTTAATTCCACAGTATGAATATCTTTTTTGCCCACCACAATAATGAGCATTTTTTTAAAATTTTCTGTTTCCAGCTCTTCCTGAACCATTTTACTTTCCGAATAACCTTGAAGCTGCTGTAATCCATCTTGTTTAACTCTTTCTAAAGTATTCCTTTCACTTTCTTTTATATATTTCAGCTCAATAATCCACTGAAATTTAGTTATATCTTTAAACTGAATTTTTCTTTTCAGCATTATATCTACATAGCCTTTGCTATTTTCCGCTTCACTTTGTATAAAATAAGTGCTATCTACACCTAAAAGAGTAAGAAGCATCATTTTTATACTTTTTTCATCCATTTGAATTAAATCTCTGTTTGATAAATCCTCTAATATTCTTTTTACAATCTGTACTAAAGGCTCAATGCTGCCATGCATTCTCATTTCATTAACTGCTATTCTTATGTCTTGTATTTGAATATTATATTTTTCATTTATGTTTTGAAAATGCTGCTCCCAATAGATTGTTTTTATAACATAGTTAGGTATTCTAAGTTCTGTACCAAGAGGGCCTTGCCCTTTTATAGTAAGCATACCAAGATAGAACAATAGGGATTTAAAATTTTCTTTTACACTGTACATAGTATGAATATTAAATCTATCTATTAAAATAGTAGAGGTTTCCCCTGTAGTCATTATTTCCTCTAAGGCTTCTTTATCATTAAAATTATAAGCTAATTGATTAATTTTACCATAATCAGTTTTTACATTGTTATCTATCATTTCTTTTGGATAACGATTATATACTAAATAATTATCTAAAAAATACATTGACATATCTGGATTAAAAACTGATTTACTATTTTCATTAAATTTATATCCATCATAGTAAGTAGTCATATCAGTACAAATCTTTTCTCTAAGTTCTGGAGTCTTTATATTCACTTCATCCATAATCCAGGATAATTCTTTACGTGTAAAACCCATCATGGCATTAAGATTTTCATCTAATGTGTAATTTCTAGTTATGTTAAATCCGCTGGTTAAGTCATCTAGCATTATAGGACTTACCCCCGTCATAAATATCCTGTTAAAGTTGTCCATGGTTGCATCCTTTAATGCTTTATAGAATACTTTAACAAAACCTTCTCCATGAAGTATACTGCCATAGGTATTTTGTTTTCCTCCTGTAATTAGTTCATTGGCAAAGTTATCATATTCATCTATTAGAAGAAATACTTGTTTGTCATTAATTTTACAAAGCATACTTATATGAGCTACTATCATTTCTGCACTAATATTTTCAAATGGTAATTTATTTTCGCCTAATAGTTCTTCGTATTTATACAGAAATTCTCTTGCTGATGATGCAACTTTAAAATTAAAACTGTTTCTAAGTTCTTCTTCTCCATGACCTGCATCTATACCGGCAAAACTTATTTTCCAAACTAAAAATTTATTTCTTTCTTCTGTGGGGTTTTTACCTATATATAAATCTCCAAATAATTTTTCAAATTTATCTTTCTTATTTATGTCATAATAGTTTTCAAGCATTGATATAAATAAACTTTTCCCAAATCTTCTTGGTCTTATGAAGAACTGATAAGGTGCATAGTTATCTAGCAACTCTATATAGGATGTTTTATCCACATAGAGATAATTTTTTTCTCTTAAAACTTCAAAATTAGAAATACCATATGGTATTCGTTTCATACGCAATCCCTCCAAAATAAAGGTTCTGTTTATATTATATCAAACTTGCATATATTTTACACAAATAGTTCACGTTAAGGAGGAAGGTTTCCTTTCCTCTTTAATTCATTAGAAATTGGGAACATCTATATTAGAAACATATTTGTTTAAATCTTTCTCAGTTTTTATATTATTAATATTTTTTACATATGTATAATATTCTCTTATAGAATCTATGGATATTACTTATTCATATTACATATAAGTATTAGAGAATTTCATCCATCAACCTTCGGTCTATGTGCGTTAGCACCCATCTTACACATTTTCCCAGGGGTCTGACCCTGAGTTAAATTTAGTTACCCTTGCGAAAGAAGCGTCTCTATTTCTCTTTTAAATCCATACTTCTGTAGGTATTCTATGAGTGCTCCCTCCACTATCTCCCTTTGGCTGATGTTCTTTTCTTTGCTAAATTCTGCAGTAAGTTTTGCCAC
The DNA here is from genome assembly GCF_002995785.1 of Clostridium liquoris. GTDB lineage: Bacteria > Bacillota > Clostridia > Clostridiales > Clostridiaceae > Clostridium_AO > Clostridium_AO liquoris. Next base: position 9,658 of record NZ_PVXO01000016.1, read on the forward strand.
CATATCACTCATATAAATGGCTTTAGTTCGGACAAGTCCCGGCACTACGTATCTTGGTATGGTTCCATATTCTTTAGTTCCTGATAACAGCTGATAAATATCACCTCTTTTCTCATATAGAAATTGGATAAATGGAATGTATTCATCTATATCTGTTAGTGGATTCTGAGTTGTTACTGTTTCATTTATTACTTCATCTGCTGTTTTTTCTTCTGCCTTTCCTATGGTCTTTACATAATTGTTTTTATAAACATTCCATTCATAACCCTTATTAGCCATATATTCTGCCATTTCTTTATGGTCTTTAAATCCCCCTTGCTTTGCAATAAACATAGGGTCAGGATTAACTTTTTCAAAGGCAGTGATGATATTCACTACCTTTGTAGGTGCATAGCTCTTAAGATCTTTATTTAATTTATCTATTGCATCTTCCTTTAGCACATACTGACCACTATCTCCATCATATCTAAAATTCTTTCTCCTCATATACATATCTAAACTCTTATAATTTCTATAACCTAATTCTTCTGCTGCTTCATCCCTTGTTTTAAATTTTAGTAATTCCATTATCTTATTTACCTTTGAATCATAAATTGGTCCCATACTTTCCCTCCTATAAAAGATTTACTGCATCACTTAGTTTATTCATATCCTGATGTAGATACCTTGAGGTTACTGCTAGGTTTGCATGACCTAGTAATTTCTGAATGCTTACCACTGAAGCTCCTTTTTCTAAAAGATTAGTTCCAAAAGAATGTCTCAGCACATGGGCTGATACATCTTTTTCTATTCCAATGTCATAGGCTGCTTCTTTAATAACCCTATTTACATATGCAGCAGAAACTTTCCCAGTTCTCTTCAAAGCAAAAAATCTATCAGAGTCCGCTTCTCTTATGTTTTTTAAATAGTTCTGTAGTATATTATAAAGCTTGTCATTGATTGGAATATTCCTATTCTTCCCACCTTTGCCTTCAATGATGTGAATTACTTTATTTTCTAAATTCACATCCTGAAGTTTTAAATGAATTACCTCTGATATCCTTCCACCTGTATAGAACATAGTCTGTACCAATGTTTTAATAACTGGATTCCTGATTACCTTTACAAGAGATTCAAACTCCTCTTCTGTTAAAAAATCTCTTTCTTTTTGTTTTACTTTTACTGGCTCTACTAAAGCAGCTATGTTTTTCTTTACAATATCTTTCTTGATACAATAATTATAAAAACTTCTTAAAATATAAATAGAACGATTTCTACTAGAAGATGCTATGTCCCTCATCTTTTGGTTCAAAAAATAATCTTCTATATCCTTCAGCTCAATATCATCTATATACATAGGGCAGTTGTATTTGATACTAAGAAAATTATCAAAATAGGTTAACTCTTTTCTATAACCTATAATGGTTTGTCTTGATCTGTCTGTCAGTTGCATATAAATTATAAATTCTTGTATCCCTCGACTTAATAACATGTTATAAAACCTCCTTTTGATATACCTATACCCCCTTATGCTGACCAAATAACAAAACTATATAATACCTTTGCTAATAATAAGCTTATAATTTCACTTATATTAATAGACTCCATTTATTATATAGATTAGAACTACTAAGGGTATTTAAGATAGATGTGATAGCCTGATTTAATGCAGGGCTAGAGAGTTTTATAATATGTAAGTAAGAATAGGTGGTTTTGTGCTATTACCCCTAATACTGTAACTGTAGTTTTAGATAAAGCACCAGCAGCTGATTTAACAGCAAAAGACTTTACAGTAGCCGGAAATACAGTTACAAAAGTTGAAAAAGGAAGCTATAATACAATCTACACATTAACATTAGGAACAAGCCTTGATAATAACAAAGGTACTTTAACTGTTAATGGAGCAACAAAAGATTATGATTTCACTCAATTAAAGATAAATAGCGTAAAAGCTCTTAACTTAAGACAATTACAAGTTAACTTCAACAAAGCTATAGACGTAACTGGAATTGTTCCAAATGCAGATGGAACTTACCCAATGAATGACTTGTTAAACAAATTATATATTGCAATGCCAAATGAAGTAACTGGTGACATTGCTACGAACTCAATTGCAAAATTAGTTGGAACAGGAAACTGGACAGCAACTGTTTCTTCAGATGCTAAATCAGTAGTAATTGAATCAACAGATGGAAGTTTAATAACTACAGATAATGCTTATGCTGCTACATCAGGAAAAGGTCTTGGCTTAAAATTAAATGAAAACTATGAAGTTGAAGCAAGAAATGTTCTTGATGCAACTGGAAAATACAGTGATGTATCTTATGTACAACAATTATTAGTTGATAATGATAGACCAGTAGTAAGTGTTGGAAATACAGACTCAAAAATATTAGTAGATACAAAAACACCTACCAATATGAAGTTAAATCTTAAATTTAGTGAACCAGTACAAAGCTTAACAGCTGTTGGCGAAAGCAAAGCTAAGATATACATTGATGGAAATGAGGTTCCAGTAGCTGATATAACAGATGTTGCTTATGTTGGCGGTGTTGCTCCTACAACTGTAGGCTCACAAGAATTAGCTAATGTAGCAGTAGATAAATTAGCTAAAGGAACTCATACAGTAGCTATAGTTGGTGCAGTAGACTTGAACGGCAACTTGTTGTCAAATAATGCACAGACACTTTCATTTACAATAGCTGATCCTGCAGATCCTGAAACAGGAGTAGCACCAGTGATTAATAATGTTGTTCAGGTTGCTGACAATGCATTCAAGGTAGTATTCAATACTACAGGTGTTGGAATTGGATCAACAACAGGTACAATTTTGACAATTAAAAACGGAGCATATGATGCTACAGCAAACGACAAAAAAGGCGCATATGTTGATATGCCTTTAACAAATAATGATTTCGGTATAGGCAAGAAAATAGTAGCAAAGGAGATGCCTAAAACAGCTACAGTTCCAGCACATACTGAATGGGTTGTAACAGTAGATGCTACAGCAGATGTTGATGCTGCTAAGTTATCATACAAGGGAGCAAATGTAATAACAAAAGACATAGTAGTTTCCAACTATGAAAATGCTGTCAAGGCAGGAAAAGAATATACAACATCACTTGCATTTAAGAAAGATACAACAGCTCCAGTAATAGCAAGAAAAGCAGATGGAAGCTTGAAAATAGCTAAGACTGCAACAGCTGGCGAAATAGCAGTTGAGTTCACTGACGCACCATTTATAACAGATGGTAATGGACTTGTTGAATTTGCAGTAGATAAAGATGGTATAAGTAAACCAGTTACAGTTAAATATACTGATAAAGATGGAGTGACATATTCTGAAGAAGTAACACCAACATGTGCTGACGGAAAAACATTAGTATTAAAAGTAACAAATGAAAAAATGTTAACAACTGACGGTACAAAGGATTTAATTCCAGGAACAAAATATACAATAGTATTACCTGACGGAGTAGTTAAGGATGCAGAAGAAGATATAACAGAAGATTCTACTCCTGATTATGTTCTTCTTGATGGAGCACATCCATTTGTAGGAAGAACAGTAGATTACACAGTTCCAGGAGCAACAACAGCTGCAGGTACTGTTCCACAAACTACGAAGGGATTAATAATCTCAGGAGCTGAAGTTAAAGATGCAACTGCAGACTTTGCTAAAAAAGTAAAAGATACAAATGCTGTAACAATAAAAGATAATCAAATAGTTGTTGTATTTGATGGAGAAATAGATTCAACAACAGTAACAAACAAAAATAATTACTTATTAGGTGGAAAAGTATTACCAACAGGAACAACAATAGAATTTAGACAAGTAGATATAGATAATGCTGATAATGATAATAATGTTTCAACTGGTGCTGAAAAATTTGCATTAATCACTCTTCCAGACAATGTAATTACATTAACTGGTGGACAAGATTTTGCAGTATCAGGTGTAGCTAATAAATCAGGATACAAAATGATGCCTGTAACAGATATAGTAAAATTAACAGATAATACCCAACCAAAGCTTGCAAAAGTTGAAGTTAAGGATTCTAACAAGTTAGTTCTTACATTCCCAGAAACAGTTGAATTAACTACTACTGATATGACTCAACTTGCATCAAACTTTAAGATTACTGCAAATGGTAAAGTGGTTTCATTAGCAAATGCAACTGTTGATTCAGTAAACAAGAATCAAATTGTTGTAACAACAGCTGATAACTTTGATAATGTTGGAAACCTAAATGTACCAGTTTCAGTTGAATTAAAAGTTAACGCTGATGGAAATATGTTCATTTCAGACCTTGCTGGAAATAAAGCAGCTGCTGTAGTAGTAAATAAATAATTTAAAATAGGCTTAAGCAGGCTCGGAAAAGCATTCCTCGCAAAAGGGTCAGACCCTTGGGGGAATATGTAAATAAGAAGTAAAGAGGAGGAAGAGTAACCTTCTTTCTCAAATTTAAATAAATGGACGGATAAAATTTTACTATCATATCTTAAATATCTTTAAGTCATAAAATAGTCATGCCATACGCTGGTCGGAAAATAGAATAATCAAATCAATATTGAGAGTATCTTTTGGGATACTCTTCTATTCTTTTTGTTTTTAATACAAAGTGTGGGATGCATTTTCTATTGTTGAAATTCATGGATTATGATAATATGTAATAATGGGGTGATGAGTTATGAAAAAGAAGCATTTTATATTTATACTTAGCATTATTGTAATTATAGTAGCTTTATTAGGTTATAAAACTTATAAAAAGGTTAATACTTCAGATGTTAGTAAACAAGTAGAACAACAAAACAATGAAAATGCAGAAGATGCTAAAGGATTATCCAAAAAACAAGGAGAGGAAAAAGTCGCTATGAAAGGTGTTAAGCCTGTAAAGTCAGAAGTTGCACAAGATACAGTAAAGAAGTTAATAGATAGTGTTTATTTCAAAAAAGGTACTTATGAAGATTATAAGGCACTTTTCTTACTTCCAGATAGAGTTGCTTCAAAGGAAAAATTTGAAGAAGCAAGAAACAAAGTAAATTTAGTTGATAAGTTTGGTAAACAGTATAAAAACTCGGACGAAATAGTTAAACAATGTACTATTGAAACAAAAGATAACATGACAAATGTAATATTTAAATCAGGAGATGGCAATAAAGAAAATAGGTGGCAAATAGTCCAAAAGGACGGAAAATGCTTTATATATAACGCATTACCACAATAGCAGGTCTGGGAAAACATTTCTTGCAAAGGGGCCAGGCTCCTGGGGAGATATGTAAATAATAAGTAAAGAGCAGGAAGGGAAACCTTCCTGCTCAAATTTAAATAGATGAACAGAAATTAAACAATTAACAATTTTAAGTCAAAGACTAATAATATTTCAATAAAATTCAAATCATAAAAATCATAAATATAGCTAAAGCATACCGCTGGATGAAAAATAGAATATATATTTAATATTTTTAAAGGACACTTTGTGTCCTTTATGTCTTTTTGGGGGGAGATGTTTCCAAAGAATAAATAAAAAATAATAAAGAATAAATAAGGGAAGCCTGAGCTATGGATAGTGAAAAGAACAAGTTAACCAAGGGTTAAATCACCAAGAATATATTACAGTAGAATTAGAAAAAATGCTACACGAAATTTTACCCATAACAAGTAAAAGATTAAAAAATCTAATTTATATAATCATAGGGATACTTCTATCAAAATCAGTAGTAATTTCAGATATTTAAAAGAGACTAAAGGATGATTTCACAGATGCAAAGGAATAAAAGAGCTTAATGATATTTTTAGCTCATATAATTATAAAGTTATATTGCTTGGGGATAGAGGTTTTAAAAGCATAGATTTATTTAAATTCATAGATAAGATTGGGTGGAAATATTCCATAAGATGTACTAATGATATGCTTGTAAAAATGGAAGGAAGGAATAAACTTAAATACCTAAGAGATATAACCCCTATAGAAAAAGCTAAAAAACAAAGTAATTAGAATATATAGCTTATTTATTTCTGACTTAGCGAGCTCGCTTAGCTCGCAACGATCCTCGGGTGTTATGAACAAAAGGAAGGTGGTGGCAACGTAGAACTGCCCTGCCACAAGATAGACTTAAAATGATTCAAGAATTAATTTCTTAATAAAATTGTGTTTTTATTCAGGATTATGAAGATATTGATGATGTTGAAACAAGATTAAATTCCATTAGAATTAAGAAAGCAGATAAACAATCGGTATCAAAAAAATACTTATCAGTCATTTAATTCTATCCCTTCATTTCCTAAATTATAAACTATATCTGCTCTAAACCCATCTAACATTAACTCTTCATACTTTCCATTTGAAATTAAATCTTTTTGCTTTAATTCTTCTACTTTTTTAACATATTCACCAATCGAAAAATACTTTCTTTCTTCCTGAGATGCCTTATATAGTTTATCATCATATCCTAATCTTATAGCTTTTTGTGAAACCGATATTTTAAAATTTTCAAATGTATCCCAATCACAATACCCATCAGATGCCAACCTATATAACATTGCTTGATGACTTAATTGATAATACTGTTCCATATTTATTACATCTTCTATAGTCAACTTATGATTATCCAGTATATTATTTTCTTCTAAATAATTTCTTAATGAATCATAAGGTGCTAAAAGATATGAAGCAAATTTATCTGCCTCTTTTTCGCTATCTGACTTTGATTCACCAATTTCCTTTTCACATATTACACTTTTAAATTTTTTTTCAAAAAACAAATGATATAATTCATGAGCTGCAGTAAACCTTTGTCTTCCATAAGACATATTTGAATTTATCCCGATTATTTTGCTACTTTCTTCTCTAATGCACATACCACTTATTCTATCAGACATTGGATAAAATATTAAAGTAACACTCTTTAAATTATTAATTAATGAAAAAATATCTATTGGTGAGGAAGAGTCTTCATTTAATATTTTTCTCATTTTTAATGCATTTGAATTCAATTCAATACTACTCTTCAATATTATCCTCCTCCAACATTGAATTAATAAACCTAACATTAAGTGCAATCTTATTTATTGCAGCTATTGCTTCTAAATCTTCATTTTGTAGACTACTTGAACGAAATGCAATTGACATAGGTTTATATTCCTCATTTTCATCTTCAAAATATTTTAGATTACACCCAAATAAATCACATATTTTCTCCAATAAATCTACGCTTAAATTTCGTTCTCCCTTTTCAAACTTAGAGATGTAACTTTGATCAATATTTAAAAATTTTGCTATTTGCGCTTGAGTTAAATTACTACCTTCACGTAGCTTTTTAAATCTTGTGCTTATTAAATTTGTATTTTTCATGATCAATCCTCTCCTTCTATTTTATTATATTATAGCTTTGTCATAAATTCAATCTATTATTCAGTTTGTGTCAAGTTAAAGTGGGCAATTTATTTTTTGAATTTTTCCCATTATAAATTCAGTTGAAAATTTTATCCAATAGGGCTTCGCCCGCGGCCCGAAAGGGCGTACTTATCCCCTTAATTTTTT
>NZ_PVXO01000017.1 GCF_002995785.1 Clostridium liquoris
GCAATACAAGGAAACATGAGAAGCGAGGAGCGGAATTTAGTAAGCTAAATGAGCACCGCAGCGAACTTGTTAACGAAGTAATGCGCAACTTATAGCAATTTTTAGTTGAGAATTGAGAGTTATAGATACTTTTGCAAAGCAAAAGCTAGAAATATAGTTTTAAAAATTCCCTAGGAATTTTATCATTAACTGTAAACTGTCATCTGTCAATTGTCAACTGAATTAAATCTGGTGATTATGGCTCAAAGGTAACACCCGTTCCCATACCGAACACGATGGTTAAGCTTTGAAGCGCTGATGGTACTGCAAGGGAAGCCTTGTGGGAGAGTAAGTTGTCGCCAGGTCAATTGTTCCGTGGTAGCTCAACGGTGGAGCATTCGGCTGTTAACCGAAGGGCTGGAGGTTCGAATCCTCTCCACGGAGCCATTTTTTATTTTTTGAAAAGATATGTGGAATATATAATGGTTACTTAGCATATTAATGTTAAGCAACCATTTTTTTATATAAAATTATGGTATGAATAATAAACATAATCCTGGTAAAATATATAATGTAATGTAATTTTGAAAATTACATATTATTTAAGAGGATTTTTTTAATTTAAATAGAATATATAATTCAATGACAAAGTATGTTAGGGGGAATTGCTATGAAAGAGTATAAAACTAAAAACTTGAGAAGTTTGGGAATTATAGGACACAGTGGCTCAGGGAAAACAACTTTAGCAGATGCAATACTTTATCGTACTAAGGCAACAGATAGATTTGGCAAAGTAGACGAAGGAACAAGTATACTGGACTATGACTCAGAAGAAAAGAAAAGAAAAATTTCTATTTCTACTTCTATAGCACAGTGTGAATGGAAAGACATGAAAATTAATTTAGTAGATATGCCAGGATATTTTGATTTTGTAGGAGAAATGATTGAAGGATTAAGATCTATTGATGTAGCACTTATAGTTTTATCAGGAACTGCTGGAATTCAAGTAGGAACAGATAAAGCATGGGAATACGTAAATGAAAATAAGCTTCCAAGGGCTTTTTATATAAACAAATTAGACAGAGAAAACAGTAATTATGAAAAAACATTAAGGAATTTAAAGGAAAAGTATGGAATATCTGTAGTTCCTATTCAATATCCAATAGGAGAGGAGCTTGGATTCCAAGGAGTTGTAAACGTAATTTCTAATAAAGCGAGAATATATAATCCTAAAACAGATGATATAGAGGATGCTGAAATACCAGAAGAGTTTAAGGATAAGGTTGAAGAATGTAAGAATATGATAATGGAAGCAGTTGCTGAAACAGATGAAGTACTATTAGATAAGTACTTTACTGAGGGTACATTAAGTGAAGAAGAGATATATAAAGGTTTAATTAATGGATGTGCCACAGGAGAAATTGCTCCTGTTATGTGTGGATCAGCTCTAACGGGAAAAGGTGTTAAAACATTATTAGATGATATTATAGAATGCTTTCCATGTCCCGAAGATGTAGCACCGCAAAAAGCCAAGAGTTTAAAAGAAAATAAAAACATAGAAGTTAAAATTACTGAAGATGCACCATTTTCGGCATTGGTATTTAAAACTATAGCAGACCCATTCATAGGTAAATTATCTATGTTTAGAGTTATTACGGGAAAAGCTAAACAGGACATGACTATATATAATCCTAGTAAGGATAGGCAAGAAAAACTAGGAGCATTGTATTTTATGAAAGGTAAGCAACAAGTTAATACAGATGAAATAATTGCCGGAGACATAGGGGCTGTGACTAAACTGCAATATACTAGTACAGGTGATACATTATGTGATCCTAGCCTTGGCATAATTTATGAAGAAATGAGTTTCCCTAATCCGTCGATATCTATGGCAGTAGTGCCTAAGTCTAAAAATGATGAAGATAAAATATCTTCAGGGCTTTCTAAACTATTAGAGGAAGATCCTACATTTAGAATAGCTAGAGATGTTGAGAATGCTGAAACTATTATTTCAGGAACAGGAGAAACTCATCTTGAGGTAATTGCATGTAAATTAAAAAATAAATTTGGAGCAGATGTAGAATTACAGTTACCTAAAGTACCTTATAGAGAGACTATAAGAAAGATTTCTGATGTACAAGGAAAACATAAAAAGCAGTCAGGCGGACATGGGCAATATGGGGATGTAAAAATAAAATTTGAACCAAGAATCGATGGTGATGAGTTGGAATTTGTAGATAAGGTAGTTGGTGGCGTTGTTCCAAGACAATACATTCCAGCGGTAGAAAAAGGATTAAGAGATTGTATACGACATGGTGTTCTAGCTGGATATCCAGTTATTAGGTTAAGGGCTACGCTACATGATGGTTCTTATCATCCTGTGGATTCTTCAGAAATGGCTTTTAAAATGGCAGCATCCATAGCATATAAGAAGGGTATTCAGGAAGCAGATCCAATTTTATTAGAACCCATTATGCATGTGGAAATTCTTGTACCAGATGAATATATGGGAGACATAATAGGAGACATAAATAAGAAAAGAGGAAGAGTATTAGGAATGGAGCAGTTTGGCAAACTACAGAAAGTTATAGCAGAGGCCCCTCAATCTGAAATGTTTAGATATGCAACAGACTTAAGATCATTAACTCAAGCAAAAGGAAGTTTTACCATGAGATTTGAAAGATACGAGGAGGTACCAGCTACAGAAGTTGCAAAAGTAATTGAAGCAAGAAAGAAAGAAAAAGAAGCTTTATAGATATAATTAAATCCTCTGTAAGTATAGTTTACAGGGGATTTAATTATGTTTATTAATAGTTTTCTAACAATTTCAAGGAATAAATTTGATATTTTCCCCCTACAGTTAATTTTATTCTGTTTATTGAATATATTTACACCATACCACTATTTTTAAGTAAGCTCTAAATTATCATGCAATGAAGTATTATGTCTAGATTATATGAATATTTTGAAGCTTATTTACAAAAAATAAAGCAAAATAAAAGGGGGAATATTAATGTCACAATACAAGCTGGATATAAATGGCATAGTTAATCTTTCGGACTACAGCAGTATATATGATTATATAGATATAGTAGGAGAGGAAGATAAATTAACTGTTAATATAAAAGATGATGATAGAGATAATTATCATATTATATGCAATATGTTAAAAGATAAAGGATTTGATATTATAGGAAGTAAGAAATCAAGTAGTTGTAAGTATTGTATTTTAGCTATAAGAAAAAATACAATATATTAAGAATATGCTATAATATATAAAAATAAATAAAACAATTTTATAAAAGTAAGTATTGGGGGGGGTAGGTTAATGGATAAAAAATATGTTATAGGAATCGATTTGGGTGGAACCAAAATAAATTCTGTTCTATCAGATTTTAATGGAAATATAGTTAGCCAATGCACTGTATATACGGAAGCTTTTAGGGGAAAAGAACATGTATTAAATAAAATAATGATGACAATCGATAAAGTATTGCAAAATGCTGATAAAACTATAGAAGAGATAAGAGCTATTGGCATTGGCTCACCAGGACCATTAGATTATAAAAATGGAACCATAATTACAACTCCTAACTTGCCATTTATAAATTTTAATATTATAAAACCTATTATATGTAAATATAATGTGCCTGCTTATTTAGACAATGATGCTAATGTGGCTGCTATTGGTGAATTTTTATTTGGAGCAGGACAAGGGACTAAAAATATGATTTATGTAACAGTAAGTACAGGTATAGGTGGTGGAGCAATTATTAATGGGAATATATATAGGGGACATACCTTTAATGCTTTAGAAATAGGTCATATGACTATAGAACCTAATGGCCCTAGATGTAATTGCGGTAATTATGGCTGTGCAGAAGCCGTAGCATCTGGAACTGCTATTGCCAGACAAGGAAAAGAGGCAATTAAAAGGGGAGAAATCACATCACTTAGCCAGTATGAAAATGTAACTGCTTATGAAGTTTTTAGTGAAGCAGAAAAAGGAGATAAAACTTCGCTAGATATAATAAACAAAAGTTTAAATTATCTAGGTATATGCATATCAAATATAATAACTAGTTTTGATCCAGAGATGATTATAATAGGTGGAGGAGTAACAAGAGCTGGAGAGATAGTTTACAATAAAGTAAAAGATGTAGTAAATAAAAGATGTTTTAAAACTATGGCAGAGGCATGTAAAATTGTTGCACCAGCTTTGGGAACTGATGCAGGAGTAATGGGAGCAATAGCACTAGCTTTAATTGAGGAGGGAATAAGACTATGACAACTACCTTATTTATAACAAGACATGGACAAACCGTATGGAATATAGAGAAAAGAATGCAAGGATGGAAGGATTCTCATCTTACAGAGGATGGAATTAATCAAGCAATATCATTAGGTAAAAGAATTGAAAAAATTGATATTGATTATATATATACAAGCCCTACAGGTAGAGCCTATAATACTGCAGAAATAGTTAGAGGGAAAAGGAATATTCCTATAATAGTTGATAATAGAATTAGAGAAATAAATATGGGAAAATGGGAAGGGATGACCCAAATAGAAATAGATAATCTGTATAAAGAGGAATTTTTTAATTTTTGGAATGCTCCTCAGCTATATGAACCAGTAGGAGGAGAAAGTTTTATACAGGTAAGAGAAAGAGTCTCGAATTTTATAGAAGAAATAACTAAGAAGCATGAAGGGAAAAACATACTTATTGTTACTCATACTATAGCATTAAAATCCATAATGTCTTATATACAACATACTCCTTTAGAAAGATTTTGGGCACCGCCTTATATTCATCCTACAAGTTTGACTGTAGTAAAAATTCAAAATGAAAATAAGGAAGTAATAATGTATGCAGATGCTTCTCATATAGAGGATACAAAAGAGATCAAAGCAGTTTAAAAACAAAGCATAATTAATTTAGTGTATTCGAAAAACAATAATTAACAATTACTAGGGGTTGTAATAAAAGTGCTTATTTGGATAGAAAAACATTATGAATTTAATTTACTGTATGACAAAAAGGCTTTTAGACACACAATTTTAA
>NZ_PVXO01000018.1 GCF_002995785.1 Clostridium liquoris
TAAAAAATTAAGGGGATAAGTACGCCCTTTCGGGCCGCGGGCGAAGCCCTATTGGATAAAATTTTCAACTGAATTTATAATGGGAAAAATTCAAAAAATAAATTGCCCACTTTAACTTGACACAAACCGTCCCCTAATTTCAGTTGATAAACATATTATCAATACTTATAATGAATATAGTGAATATAGTAGGATAGAATCATGTGTAACAAGGGAGAACCATTAATGAAGGATATAAGAAAGTATGATTATAAAAGAATAGATACTTTAGAAATGCAAAAGTTTCTTTCAATATATGATTATCAGAAATTTGCTAAAACAGTAGAAGAACTTGAACAAAAAGGCATAATATCCCCAGTAAAGAGCAGCAAAACAAATGGGAAAAACCCTGCCTTATTTAACAAGTATAATATATTACCTGAGAAAAAAGATTATTCAGAGTATGAAGAAGAGTTAAATTATAAATTAAATTATAAGTTAAGTAAAAAATATTATTTGAAGCATTTAGAACAATATGGAAAAGATAGAGAATATATTATAAAACTAAGCAACTTTTTGAATAATAAAGTTCATTTATTAAAAACAGCTGTGTCAGAAAATGAAAGATCCTTTCAAATTTGGAATAGGGAAAAATATTTAAAATTAGAAGGCGGAAAAAGATTATTAAATAACCTTAACTTTGATATAGAAAATCTAAATATATACCCAACTACAGAACCTTTAGCATATTTCTCAATTCATAAAAATACCCCGCAAAAAATTCTTATTCTAGAAAATAAAGATACCTTTTATACTTTAAGACATCATATGTTAAAAGGAAACAGCACTATACTTGGAGAAGAAATTTCAACTGTTATATATGGCAGGGGTAAGGACATATGGAAAACCTTTAAAGATTTTCAAATATGCGTAGAACCTTATTTATTGTGTAAAGAAAACGAAATTTTATATCTAGGGGATTTAGATTATGAAGGTATAGTCATTTATGACAAGCTGCAGCAGGATTTTAAAGAAGACTTTTACATAAAACCCTTTATAAAAGCTTATTGCTATATGATTGATAAATATATTAAAGAAAATATGGAGCTGCCTTTAAGCAAAGAAGGTCAAAATAAGAATATAGGGCATGTATTTTTAAACAATTTTTCAGAACATTACATTAATAAAATAAAAGATATACTCAAATCAGGAAAATATATTCCTCAGGAAATAATTAATATAAATGACTTAACGAAGGAGTAAGAAAATGAATCTTGACTTTTTAAAAGATTTTCATAAGAGAATGAAAAAAGTTGGAACCTATGCGCTAATCAATTATAACAGCATATATAAAGGAACTTGGAAAAATTATGGCTTTGAAGAAAACTATGAATATATTAATCTTATATTTGCTGTAATGATGTTTATTATGGAGCAGTCTTTAAAAGATGATATATGTACATTAGATGATATAGCAGCCTATATAGATGAAATAAATACTAAGTTTTTTAAAAAGAGTTTAACCTATGAACAGAGCAGAAACTTAGCTGATTTTATAGTTAATACTGTCCTCTGCGATGACGGTAAAGCGATGTATTTTAAAGGTTATAACTTTGGAGAAAAAGAATATGAAGATATACATATATCCTTTATAAACAATAAAATAGTTTATATAAATGATACAGTAAGAAGAACTTCTTATTATTTAACAGAGGATGGATATTCATTGCTTTTAGGTACTTTGGAAGTAGAAAATAATATGAAGCTTACCATACAGGAAATTATATTTAAGCTTCATTTAGATAAGGCGGATTATGATAAAGCTGTAGATGATATAAAGCAGATATTTAACTTATCTAGGATTCAGCTTCAAAAGATTGAAGAAAGCATAAGAAAGATAAAAGAAAATGTACTTAACTTTTCATCAGAGGCCTATGAAAATATACAGGATGAAAATATGGATATAATTAAAGACTATAGAAGGAAGTTTCAAGGATATAAACAATACATAAAAGAAAAAATTCAGGAGTTTTACGATAATGGAATAGATTTAGAAAAGTTAGATAAGGAAGAAAAAAACAATCTGGACAATTTAGGAATAATAAACCAGTATTTATCTAGAGTAATAGGAGAACAGCAAAAAATATTAAACTCTCATTTTGATTTTAAAAAGGCTTATTCCAATGCGCTTACAGGTATGACTGCCATGGCTGCTATTAAAAGAATAAACTTTAATAATGATCTATATGAATATATTTTAAAAGACGTTTCCAAACTGGATGCTTTAGATAAAATACTTAGACCTTTATACTTAGCAAAATTACCTAAGTACTATAACATTAACAAATGTCTCCAATATCAAAAGGTTATAAAAGCTAAAATGGAGGATGCAGAAGAAGAAATATCTTTAGACGAGGAATCCTTTAGAGAAGAAAAAGAAAAAGAACTAAGGGAAAAGCTTTTAAAATATAGAGAACTTTTAGAAACCCTGCTTGAATATTTAATAAATAGCAGTAAAAAATCTATGTCCCTAGGAGAAATAGTTAACATTGTAAATAAGGATGAAAAAATGAAAGCAAAATTTATTCCTTCTGTAGAGATATTTAGAGAAGTTATGATAGAACTTTTAAAATCATCCTATATAGATATAGAAAAAATGAAAAAAGAAAGTGAACATAGTTTAGAAGAGGATGATATTATAGATTTTCAACTTAATAAAATGCTGTTGTCTTTAATTGAAGAAGATAAAAAGTTTTCAAAAATAAAGGCTATAGAAATTAACAAGCTGTTTAATGAAAAACCTGTGAAGATTTATGGAGCAGCTATGGACAAAGGCTATGTAAAAACTGTTACCTGTTCAAATATAAAATTTAAATTGCATTAAAGGAGCTGGAGATATGTATACAGCGGAACAAATAACAAAGTCTACAAGTATATTTTACTACTTATTGGAAAATGGAGAACTAGTAGAAGAACAGCAAAAAGAAATGTATAGAGAATATAGTGAAAATGAAGAGATAATGAATTTAGTAAAATTACAAGGACAGCAGTGCGGATGCAATATACAAAAATATAGTGGAGTAATATATTTAATTCCAAAGGAAGATAATGATTTTTTAGGTTACTCAAAAGGGGCATTAAAAAAAGAGCTTTGTAAATCTACTGCCAATGACAAAGACTATTATCTTTCACAGTTTGTTATAATAACACTTTTAAGTGAAATTTACGGCTCCCAAGGGAAAAGCAGTAAGTCAAGAAGCTTTATAAAATTTGGGGAGCTTTTAAATATAGTTACAAATAAGCTAAAAACAGCTGTAGATAATGAAAATATAGAAAATATAGAAAAGAGCAGTGGAATAGCTTTTTCTAATATATCAGAACGATGGGATGCACTAAAAAGCACGGACAAAGCATCTACAGCTAAGACCTTTAAAGAAGGCTTTGTAATTGCCATATTAAACTTTTTAGAAAATCAAAAGCTAATAAACTTTATAAAAGAAGATGACATGATAATTCCAACTCCAAAGCTGGACAATTTTATGGATTGGAATATACTTAATAAAAATAATTATGAGAGAATACAGGAGGCCTTTTGGGAAATAGAGAATGAGTAAATATAATGCAGTTAGAATAGTAAATTTAAATTACAATAAAAACACCATGAAAATAAATGATGAAACCTTTAATTTCGGAGGAGAAAGCACTTTAATGAGCCTAAGAAATGGTGGGGGAAAATCAGTAATGGTGCAGATGTTAATGGCACCATTTCTAAATGCTAGGTATAGAGATTTAAAAGATAGAAAATTTAGCAGCTATTTTACAGGAAGTACTCCTACATATATACTTACAGAATGGATTTTAGATAACAATTCTTCTTATGTATTGACAGGTATGGGGATAAAAAGAAAAACCACCACCTCCGATGGAGATTCTAAAGATGAATTGGACATCATAACCTTTATTCATGAATACAAAGAAGGCAATGACTATGATATACATAACTTTCCTGTAACTGAAAAGACCTCAAAGGGTTTTAAGGTAAAGAATTTTTCCTATTTAAAAAATAAGATGGAAGAAATAAAGGGAGATAAAAATTATATATTTGATTACTTTGATTTGGGTATAGATGCTCAAAGAAGAAAATATTTTGAAACTTTAAAGCAGTACAATATAAATCATAGAGAATGGGAAAGTATTATAAAGAAAATAAACCTAAAGGAATCAGGCTTATCAGATCTTTTCCAAGAGGCTAAAACAGTTTCAGGATTGGTGGAGAAATGGTTTATTCCAACGGTTTCAGATAAATTAAATGATGGCGAAGATAAAATTAAAAACTTTGGAGAAATAATTCAAAAGTTCATAGTTCAGTATAAAGAAAATGAAAATAAAATGCAGAGAAGAGAAGGCATAGAGCTTTTTAAAAATAAATCTATTGAGATATTAAAAAAAGCAGAGGATTTTAAATCCTCAAAGGAATATAAAGAAAAGGTTAAAAATGAAATTGCTAATTTTTATAATTATCTATGCTGTGAAATTGAAAATTTAATTAGTGAAAAAGAAAATATGGAAAATAGACTGATAAGCCTTAATGAGGAATTTAAGGAAATTGAGTATGAGAGGCTGTCCTTTGAATATCATAAATTAAATGAGGATATAAGGGATATGCAGGAAGAGAAGAGCGGACTTGAGAAGGTTATAGATGAGTTAGATAGTAAAATTAATGATAAAGAAATTCAAATTGCAATTGAAGAATGTGCAAAATCACATAGAGATTATATGGAATATTCAAAGCAGGTGCAAACCTATGAAAATAAATTAGATATTGCTAGAAGTAAGGATTCAGAAAAAGAAAATGAGAGAAAACATATAGGATATACATTAAGAAAACACTATGAATATAAGATACAAGGCCAAAATCAGGAAGCTTTATTAAAAGGAGAAGAAAAAAGAAAAGTTGAAGGAGTTATAAGTGAACTTAATGATAAGTTTGATAGATTGAATAAAGAATGTATAAGAATAGCCCAGGAAAAGGCATCACTTCAAACCAAAGTAGAAGGATATAATGAAGAGGAGTTTAAATTTAATGAAAAATATGCTTTAGCACTAACTCGTGATATAGCTGGTGAATATGATGGAAATATAATTGAGAATTATGAGGAAAATTTTAAAAAAAGGTGTATTAAAAATCATAAGGAATTTGAAGATAAAGTAAAGGAACTGGATAATATAAACAAGGAATTGCCAATAAAGAGAAAAGAAAAGGAAGAAACAAGTATAAAATATGGTGAAATAAAAAATAGTTTGGAAAATAATAAAAAAGAACTGGAAGTATTAGAAAAAGCTGTAGATGATATAAAAAAAGTATTATTGTATTGTAATATTGAGGACAGTAAGGTTTTTGATAAAGAATACATATTGAAGCAGTTAACGAAAAAAATAGAAAGCTTAAATAAAGAAAAGCAGTGTTATATTGAAAATTTACATAGTTTAGAAAAAGAAAAGAAGATGTATGAAACAGGAAGAAATATAAAGCTTCAAGAGGAGTTTGAAGAAATGTTATCTTCATTAGACATACCTATAGTTTTCGGATTGGAATGGATTAAAAAGCAGAATTTATCTATGGATAAGAAAACAAAGCTTATAAATAATAATCCTTTTTTGCCCTATTCTTTAATAATGCAAAACAGTAGTTTAGAAAAACTTAAAAGGGAAGAAACAGAAGTGTTTACATCATTTCCTCTACCTATAATAGAGCAGGAAAAACTTGAGAGCACTCTTCAGGTTCAAGTTGTGAATAATATTTATACTGTGGGAAATATGGATTTCTATATTGCATTTAACAGCAAATTGTTAAATGAAGAGGAATTGAAAGCTTTATTAAAAGATTTAAGTTTGAAAATAGAAGATGTTAATAAAAGCATAGGAATAAAGGAAGAGGAAATAAATGCATACGCTTTAAATAAGTATAAAGTGGCAGAATTTAATGTAAAGAAATCCTATATAGATAATTTAAATAAGAGTATAAAACAGGATGAAAAAAATATTATTTCTATTGAAGATAAGATTAGTTTACTTATAGATAGAATACATAAATTAGAAGAGGATAAAAATCAGGTAGAAAAATCCATAAAACATATAGAATATAATAAGGATAAGTTAGAAAGAGAAAAAGAAGATTTTAATTATTTAATGAAGAAATATAATGAATATAAGGAACAGAAGGATAAGCTTTTATTAAAAGGAGAAGAACTAACTAATATAAATGAAAGAATAGAAGAATTAAATGATAAAGTAAAAAGTGAAAGAAACTTATTGGAAAATGTAAATGAGCAAATGCGTATTTTAAAGGATGGTTTAAATGAAAGTGAAAGACAATGTAAAAAATATATAGGTTTTAGAGATGGAGAAATTATAAAAAAAGATATAGAGGATTTAGAGGGAAGATATGAAGCCATATCCTCAGGGATAGGTGCAGAAGTCAAAGATTTAGAAAATATTTTATCCACAGTAAGGGGAAATTTTAAAAATGTGGAGAGTCAGCTTATAGAAAAAACAAAGGAATATAACTTAAAAGAAAGTGACTACATAAATGTTATTTATGATAATTTAAAGGAAGGTTTATTAAAAAAGGATAAAAAAGAATTACAGGAAGGAAGAGAAAAGAACAAAAAAACTGTACAGGAATTGGAAATTAAAAAAGCAAAAAAAGAAGCTAATTTAGAAATCACTTTAAAAAACATAAAAGAGAATTTCCAAACCGATATACCAAAAGATAAAATTTATATACAAAATTTAGATTTCAAGGGTAGAAAAAATTCCAAGAATAAAGAAATAAATCAATGCAGGGAAAGTATTATAAGATTAGAAGATAATATAGTAATCTTAAAAAGTAACAAGGATAAAATGCATGATTATGCTGAGTTTAAAGTGCAGCAGAATATGGATTTCACACTTCAGCTTAATAATATAGAAGAAATGAGAAAGGAATTAATAGAAAAATATCATATAAGTATTACAAAAGAGGAACAGTCTAATAAAATATTATCAAAAGCTTGCAGTGAATTGTCAGATGAAGTTAGATTTACTTCAGATGAATTCTTTAGAAATACTATTGATATACTTTTAGAGATAAATTCTAATCCAGAAGATGTTATAAAAACTCTAGGAACAGTAAGAGAAGTGCACATGAAAATGCTGCAGCAGCTGGAAACGGACTTGGCAAAAGTGGAAGAAGAAAAGAAAAATATAATGGATATGCTGTATGAGTATATGGAGCAGGTATATGAGAATTTAGGCATGATAGATGATAATTCATCTATAAATATAAATGGAAGATATATAAAGATGTTAAATATAATTCAACCAAAATGGGAAGACAAGAAGGAATACTATAAGCTTAAGATAAAAGATTTTTTAGAAAGTATAATAGAAAGGTGTGTTCAGGAGCTTTCCCAGGGCAAAAATATAGAAGAAACCATTTCGAAGGAAATAACTACAATCAGGCTTTATGATGAAGTGGTGGGCATAAGCGAAATAGATATAAAATTATATAAAATAGAGGCTTCAAAGCAGGTGCAGATAAGTTGGAATGGAGTAGCGGAAAACTCAGGTGGAGAAGGATTTTTATCAGCCTTTGTAATCTTAACAAGTCTTCTTTCCTATATGAGAAAGGAGGAAACTGATATTTTTAGAAATTCTCAAGAGGGAAAGGTATTGATTATGGATAATCCTTTTGCTCAAACCAATGCGGAACATTTACTAAAGCCATTAATGGATATAGCCAAAAAAAATAATACTCAACTTATATGCTTTTCAGGTCTTGGAGGGGATTCTATTTATAATAGATTTGATAATATATATGTGTTAAATTTGATGGATTCAAAATTAAATCAAGGCATGTATTATATGGAAAGTGAACATAAAAAGGGTGAAGAGCTTACCAATGTAGTCTCTTCAAGGTTTAAAATACAAAAGGAAATAGCAGATCAAATTACTCTGTTTTAGAAAGGAAAAATTATGCCAAAACGAATTAAAAGTCGAAAAAGTAAAATTGGTGTTGCACCAGGCAGCCTTATACATGTAGGTGAGCATGTAAATGATGATGTAAAAATTCAGCTTATAAGTTACAATGAAGATATTTTTAATAAAGCTTCATATGAAAATATAGAAAAATGCCTTTCTGCATGTAATAATGATGCTATAAACTGGATAAATGTTGATGGATTACATGAGGTGGAGGTAATTAGTAGTGCAGGGAAAAGGTTTAATATTCATCCTCTTATATTAGAAGATATTTTAAATACAACCCAGCGCCCTAAAATAGATATAGATAATAATTATATATTCATTGTTATTAAAATGCTTTACTACAATAAAGATATAAAAGAAATTGAATCCGAGCAAGTAAGCATTATAATTCTTAAAAACTATATTTTATCCTTTCAAGAATTTCAAGGGGATATTTTTGACGACCTTAGAAGAAGGCTTGAATACAATAAGTCTAATATAAGATCTAAAGGCACGGATTATCTTGCTTATTCTTTAATAGACACTATAGTTGACAGCTATTTTGACATTATAGAGAATATAGGTGATTCAATAGATGAAATTGAAGATATTCTTATGAGTAATCCTAGTAATGAAATACTTAATGATATTTATAAATTTAAAAGAGAATTGATATTTTTAAGAAATTCTGTTTGGCCTCTTAGAGAAGTTCTTGGAAAGCTTGTTAAATCTGAATATGAGTTAATAGATGACAAAACTGTAATGTACTTAAGGGATGTATATGATCATACTATTCAAGTTGTAGATATAATAGAAACCTATAGAGATATTTTATCTGGTATGTTAGATACATATCTGTCTAGCATTAGCAATAAAACAAATGAAGTAATGAAGATACTTACCATATTTTCAACTATTTTCATCCCTCTTTCATTTTTAACAGGTATATATGGTATGAATTTTGATTATATACCTGAACTTAAATTTAAATATGGATACTTGGTTTTCTGGATAATTACTATTTTTTGTATATTAGTTATGCTTAATTATTTTAGAAGGAAAAAATGGCTTTAAATAATATATGGGGATGGTTCATAACCATCCCCATATATTAAATTGCATTTAATTATTGTCAGGAAATATAATATCCTTTAAACTTTCCTCACATAAATTATATTTTAAGCTGTAACCAAAAAGATTATTCTTAAAAGCCCAATCACACATCATATCAAGAACGGGAATAATTTCTTTACCATTGTCTGTAATTGAATATTCAACCTTTGGTGGAATTTCAGCATAGACTTTTCTTTCTATAAGATTATCCTCCTCTAGTTCTCTTAATTGTTTAGTTAATATTTTATGGGTTATATCTGGAATCAAATGTTGAAGCTGACTAAATCTTAAAGTATGAAGTTGTCCTAGATACCATAGTATTATCTTTCATAATCATGCTCCTACCTTAAATAGTTTTAAGGTATCCTTTAAGATACCTTATATCAATAAAGTGCATTCTTGCTTAGATGTTCATATATCATTATACTATATATAGTGATTTGGATAATATTAAATATTACATTAGGGGGTATTTTTATGAATTTTAATTATTATATACCAACAAAAATATTATTTGGGCCAGGAAAGTTAAATGAACTTCAAAAAGAAGTGCTTCCTGGTAAGAAGGCATTAATTGTTACAACAGCAGGTAAGTCCGTTAAAAGATATGGATATTTAAGTCGTGTTGAAAAAATATTAGATAACAAAGGAATTAAGCATGTTCTATTTGATAAAATATTGCCTAATCCAATTAAGGGTCATGTTATGGAAGGTGCAGAACTTGCTAAAAAAGAAAATTGCGATTTTGTTATAGGATTAGGTGGAGGAAGCAGCATTGATTCAGCAAAGAGCATCGCTGTAATGGCTAAAAATAATGGAGATTACTGGGATTATATTTCTGGTGGATCAGGAAAAGGAAAACCTGCTATAAATGGAGTCCTTCCTATTGTTGCAATAACTACTACAGCTGGAACAGGTACAGAAGCCGATCCTTGGACTGTTATAACAAAGGAAGACACTAATGAAAAAATAGGCTTTGGTAATGAACATACATTTCCAATGATATCAGTAGTAGACCCTGAACTTATGATTTCAGTACCAAAGGAACTTACTGCATATCAAGGTTTTGATGCACTTTTCCATGCAACTGAAGGGTTTATTGCCAATATAGCAACACCTATTAGCGATAGTTATGCTCTTAAGAGTATTGAACTTATAGCAAAATATTTACCTATATGCGTAAAGGATGGAAATAATATAGAAGCACGTACAAATGTTGCATTGGCTAACACTCTTTCAGGTTTAGTTGAATCAACATCAAGTTGTACATCTGAGCATTCAATGGAACATGCTCTTAGTGCAAATCATCCTGAATTACCACATGGTGCGGGACTTATAATGCTATCAGAAGCATACTATACATTCTTTGCAGATAAAGTGCCAGATAAATTTATAACAATGGCAAAAACTATGGGAGTTGATGTTGATTCTCTTAAAGAAGAACAGCGCCCAATGGCCTTTGTAAAAGCACTAATTAAGCTGCAAGAGGATTGTGATGTACAGGATTTGAAAATGTCCAGCTATGGAATTAAAGAAGAAGATATTCCAGGATTAGCCCAAAAGGCATATGAGACTATGTCAGGATTATTTGCAATAGACCCTTACAAGCTATCAATGGAAGAAACAATTGATATTATGCATAAGGCATATAAATAATAAATTAAAATTAGTTAAAATTAGTTAAGGTTAGAAATTAGGGGACAGTTAACAACCTTTAAGTTTGGGGACAAGCATTTTAGTTAAAAGTTGTTAACTGTCCCCGTTTTCATCCCCGGTTTTACATTTTTATACTCATTTTACTAGAAAATAAAGTTATGTTTAAATAAAGATTATACAAATATGGTATTGTTTAAATATTATTTATTTGATATAATGTGCTATGAAGAAATTATAAAGAATATAAGGACAGTTAAGGACTTTTTAATATTTACACAAGCATTCTATAAAAAGCTGATGACTGTCCTATAATTTTCCTACTTGGAGGTGAATTATGGATAGAAAGTATATTGTTGGTACCATAATTTTATTAGTGTGCATTTTTATAGGTATCTTTATACATAAAAATTATAATGTGGATATCAATTCAGGAGAAATAGCTATAAGTAAAAAAAGTAATTATGATGCATCAAAGGAAATTAAGCAGGCATTAAATTCCTTTGATAGCAGTAAGAAGGCAGATATTATAACAAATGTTAATACATCATCAAATGTAGTAGCATTATCATTTGAAGGACTTTGTAATAAAGACACTATGGATAAAATAATACATATGTTAGATGAATACGGAATTAAGGCAACATTTTTTATTCCTGGAATTAAAGCAGCAGAGGATCCTAGCATAGTAAAAGTCATACAAAAAAGTGGACAAGATATAGGAAATGGTACCCTCTCTGGAATTAAAAATATGGAGAAGCTGTCTAAAGAACAATTGGTTACTGATTTTTGCAGAACTAATAAGATTTTAAAATCTATTACTGGAAAAGATACTGTTTTACTAAAGTGTAATTCCACAGTTTATAATGATAATATTTTAACAGCAGCCTATGCATCAGGGAATAAATATGCTGTCAATAGCAATCATTATTTAAGTTATCAAAGTTTTAAAAATTATGACCAAGCATATGGATATATAAATAACTTAGAAAAAGGAGCAATAATCTCCATAAAATTAGAAGGTGTCCTTGACAGCTTTGAATATGGAGAAAAAACAGTAGAAGAGAAACCTGCAATAGATAAACAGGCTGGTATAAAAGAAGGAAAGAGTAAAGAAGAGGAACAAGTTACTATTATACAAACAGTAGAATGGCTTTTAAAATCAATACAGGAACAAAATAAGACAGTTGTTAAAGTAGCTGAGTTGCCCAATATTATAGAACACAATGAATTACAAAACAATAAAAATATATTAAATAAAGTATACAACCAAAACAATAAATCAAAAAATAATAAAATACAAAATAATAAAATACGAAATAATAAAGTACAAAATAATAAATCAAAAAATAATGAAGTGAAAAATAATGTGGATTCAATAAATTTCAAAGAATTAGTAAGGAAAAATAATAAAAAACTTGCACCTGTTGTTTCAGAATTTTATACTACCCAAAGAGCTTTGTCATATACATTTAGAGGCATAAGCAATGAGGCTAGTTTAGATAATATATTGAAAATGATGGACAAACTTAATGCTAAGGGAACATTCTTTGTAATAAAAGAAGAAATATTAAAATATCCAGATAGAATAAATAAAATCTTAAGTAAGGGTCATGAAATTGGAAATGGCGGTATAACAACTAATTCCAATTTATTAAATAAATCCACAGAGGAAATTTGTAAGGAAATATATGAAGTGGATAAATTGTTAAAAGAAAAAGGAATAAATACCAATGCATATATGGCTGGATATGGGTATATAGATCCTCAAATTCAGGAAGCCTTATCAGCAATAACTAATATTCCTTCCCTTAAAAATTATGAGTTATTTACCTACTCAAAGGCACCCATTGTTAACAAATATAAAGACATGAGTGCTGAAGAAATATTGCGCAGCTATTTCAATATAAATTCCTATGTATCACTTCGAAAGGGAGAAATAGTTTACTTTAGATTAGATTCTAATTTATTTAAAAATGATGAGCTTATTGCCAATATAATTGAGCTGTTAACTAAAAACTATGTTCAAAATGGTTATGTGAGCAAGTATAATGAAAAGTCACAATCCTATGATTTAGCTCAAAAACCATTAGGCTATTCAGTAGTAACATTAGGTAATTTGCAAAAAACTATTGAGACATCATCACAGTTCGGCAGATACAATATTATGAGCAATCCAATTCCTATGAAGGAAAGAACCGATGAAGAAGCAGCAAAGATGATAAAAACTAATTATATAGGAAATGAGTATATAGATTTAAGTGACTTTAGCGAAGAGGAAAAGTTATCTATTGATAAAAGTGGAACTATTGATACAAATAGTGAAAATGTTATATTCTTTACATTTGATGACTGGGGAGGAGATCCTGTAATAAATGAAATACTAGATGTATTAAACAAACATAAGGTAAAGGCAACCTTCTTTGTAATATCAAAATATGCAGATATTAATAGTAATATATCAAATGCTAATCCAAACCTGCTTAGAACCATTGCTTTAAATGGTCATGATATTGGAAGTCATAATTATAACCATGAGCTTTTGGACACTAGTAAGAAAGAACTTGAGGTTTCTTTAGCTAAATCTTATGACGTTATGGAAAGTGTAATAGGGGATCTAGATTCGCTTAGACCATATTTTAGACCACCTACCTTGCTTTTAAGAAAAGAAGGGCTAGAGGCTGTATATGAAAGCGGCTATAAATATACTATTAATGGAAATATTACAACTCATGACTATGAAAGGCCCTCTGCACAGGATATCGTAAATTATATAGAACGAGGATTGGTTAAAGGCAGGGGAAATGTAGTAGTAATGCATATGAATGATCAGGCTTATTATACTGCAGAAGCTTTAGACATATTTTTGACTAACAATGAAAAAGGCTTGTATGGGGAAAAATATAAAATTGCAAAGTTAAGTGACTATTTAGAAAAATAATGTTATATGTTGAAATAGGAGTTTAAAAATGAATTTTAAATATAAAAAATTAAAAAAGAATAAAGGTAAAACTAAAGATATTCTTTTAAATCCCCGTAAAGATAGGAGACTGCTGGCAAATGTTCCTGATAAAGAAGCTATAAGAGATAGTGTTGATCGTAGAGGGAAAAAGGTATTAGAGGATTATAACGATGATCACAATGCATTTATAAAAAGTAAAAAAGCTGGAATAAGATATATAATGGAAACTGATATTAAAGTAATGTGTAAAAATCAAAAAAGCAATAGCACATTTACAGTTAAATCTATAGATGTTTCTACTACGGGAATTTTATTAGAATTAAAAGATAAAGAACAATTAAATATAATTTCCAATGCTAACAGTATTAAATTAGAATTTAAAGTATTACCAGGTTCTATGCCAGAAGGATATGAAATGAATGTTAAAATTAACGGGAAAAAGGTTAGGGATTCTGTTACATCAGAGGGAAAAGTACTATGTGGTATAGAATTTATGGAAACATTGTCGGAGTATTCTAATAGAAAAAAGGATAGATATATATTAGCTGCATCTAGTTTATTACTATTATTTATAAGTATATTCATTATGTTAATGCGTGCAGAAAGTATCATATATTTTAAATTTAATAAGTGGATATATCTATATAGCATTATTGCAGCTGTATTTTTATTAAGCAGATATTTATTTGGAGGGTTATACAAGCCTATGCCAATAGATGTTAATTATACACCAGGTGTAACAATTATTATTCCTTGTTTTAATGAAGCTAAATGGATAGAAAGAACAATTTTAAGCTGCATCAACCAAGATTACCCTATTGATAATCTAGAAGTTATAGTTGTAGATGATTGCTCTAATGATAATTCTGTGGAAAAAATTAAGGAAACCATAGATAAACTAAATAATGAAGCAGAAAGATTTGATGCTCCAAGTAGGGTGAAGTATTTTGTCCAAGAAAGAAATTCAGGAAAGAGAGAGGCTCTTTGTAAAGGAGTTTTAAATGCAAAGCATGATTTAGTTGTATTTGTTGATTCAGACAGCTTCTTAGATCCTTTTGCCATAAGGAATCTAGTGCAGCCTTTTAAAGATCCTAAAATGGGTGGAGTATCAGGCAGAACAGATGTTGCTAATACCTATACAAATACTTTAACTAAAATGCAGTCTGTTAGATATTATATTGCTTTTAGAATTATGAAAGCAGCAGAAGCTTATTTTGATTCGGTTACATGTTTATCAGGACCTTTATCCTGCTATAGAAAACAAATAGTTATGGATAATATGAATGAATGGATAAATCAAAGATTTTTGGGTCAAAAGGCAACGATAGAGCCATGACTAATTTTGTATTGAAAGGACATAGAACTAGTTATCAAGATACGGCAATTTGCTCTACTATTGTACCTAATAAGTACAAGGTGTTTCTTAAACAGCAAATGAGATGGAAGCGATCATGGTTAAGGGAATCAATTATTGCAGGAAAGTTTATGTGGAAAAAGGAACCTTTTATGACTCTTTTCTTTTATATAGGAGTAATTGTTCCTATTGCTGCACCTATAGTATTTACTTATAACCTAATTTATGTACCAATTGTACACAATATATTTCCAACCACATTTCTTGTTGGATTATTAATGATGTCATTAATGATGAGTTTTGCTCAAATGTTCTATAGAAAAAGTACAACCTGGATTTTTGGAATGTTATTTTGTATTTTTTATGAAGCTGTATTACTTTGGCAAATGCCTATAGCATGGGTAACCTTTTGGAAATCAACCTGGGGTACAAGAATGACCCCAAGTGATATAGAAGCTGAAAGAAAAAAACAGCAAAGGAAACAGTCTAGAATATTAAGAAAAAAGGGGGAAAATGTATATGAAAAATAAAAGTTTTTCCCCGAAAAGAAAAGATAGAGTTAAGATAATAAGAGGTACAGTTCAAGGAATAATTTTATTTGTGATATTATTAGTTATTATAAAAGCTTTATTTACCTTTTCAGTATATGAGCCCTATAGCTCAAATAGTATTTCTAAAGATGGAAAAGGCGGATTTATTGCGGTATCATATTTTGGAGTAGATAGGACAGGAAATGATACACTGATAAGTACTGAAGCATTAGAAAAACAAATAAAAGCATTAAAGGATAATGGATACGTAACAATAACACAGCAAGATATATTGGATTACTATAATAAAGGAAAGGCTTTACCAGAGAAATCCTTATTCTTATTGTTTGAGGATGGAAGAAGAGATACAGCAACATTTTCTCAAAAAGTTCTAGAAAAATATAACTATAAGGCCACAATTCTAACCTATGCAGATAAATTTGCAAAGAAAGACACAAAGTTTTTAATGCCTAAAGATTTGTTAAAATTAAAAGATAGCTCTTACTGGGAGTTGGGAACCAATGGATATAGATTAGAGTATATAAATGTTTTTGACAAAGACTCAAATTACTTAGGAAATTTAAATTCTGTCCAGTTCTCAAAGGCATCCTCTAAAATTGATAGAAAATACAATCATTATTTAATGGATTACATTAGAGATGAACATGGTATTCCTATGGAAACTTATGAAGAAATGAAACAGCGTATCAATAAGGATTATGAAAGCTTATCAAATATATATAAAAAAGATATAGGATATTTACCATCTTTATATGCACTTATGCATTCAAATACAGGACAGTTTGGTACAAATGATAAAGCTAGCGAAGTGAATGGCAAAGACATTAAAAAGTTATTTAGTATGAATTTTAACAGAGAGGGAGATTCATTGAATTTATCTAATAGCTCTATTTATGATTTAACTAGAGTTCAGCCACAGGCCTATTGGAGTACTAATCATTTATTAATGAGAATTTGGGATGATACTAAAAGAAATACTGAATTTGTTGTAGGAGATGAAGAAAAGGCCAGCAAGTTCAAAGAAATAAAAGGACAAGCAGAGTTTGTAGATGATAAAATTATAGTAACATCATTGCCGAAGGAAACAGGGCTTATTAAGCTATTAAATAGTGAAAATTATAAGGATATTAAAATATCGACAACATTAAAGGGCAATGTTATAGGTTCTCAGTCCATATATTTAAGATCCAATGAAGATTTAAGCAGCAGCATATGTGTTCAACTTATTAATAATGTAGTCAATGTTATTGAAAGTTCAAATGGGAATAAAAAAATTCTATATTCTTTAGATTTAAATCATAAGAATAAACAAATTGATGTAAAAGAACCTGGAAATAAAAAAATTGATATAACATTGGCTGATGAAAAGCTTACTTTGGCTATTGATGGAAAGAACATAGTGGAAGACTTAAAGGTAAGCAATAAAAATGAAGGAAGTGTTTATCTACAGTGCACATGGGGAGAATATGGATATAGCCAAAAAAATATTGCAGATGATGTATACGACGGAATATTTGAAGGCTTTAAAGTCACTAATATAAATAATGAAGTTTTATATGATTCTTCATTAAAAGGAATGGAAGCTTTAACTTACAACATTAAAAGTTCCTTTAACAAAATTGTGAATTGGTTTATTGAAAATTTATAGTTTAAGAGGTAGTAAATGAGCAATAATGTGAGAAAAAACTTGATTTTTACTGGATTAATAATATTAATTTTATTAATGGCATCAGTTATATATATAAATGCTTCTTCAAAAAGGAATAATTTTAAGAATAAAGATAATAATGCAGCATTGAATAAAGACAAAAAAATATTTAAAGAAAGTACAAATAATTTATCAGCTTGGGCTGTATATTGGGATCTAAATTCTGATAAAGAAATTAAAATTTTAAATAAGCAATTGAAAAACATTTGTTATTTTGCAGCCAATTTTAATTCTAATAATGAATTGGTGATGCCAGAAAAATTAATTAACTATTATAATGAAACAAAAAGCTATGACTACAACAAATATATAACTATTGTCAATGATAAGATAAATAGTGATGGAACTTCTTTATTAAAAGATACAAATTTGTTAAAGCCTTTATTAAGCAATCTAGATTCAAGAAGCAGGCACATTGAAGATATTATAAATCTAGCAGTTAAGTATGACTTTGATGGTATAGAAATTGATTATGAACAAATAAAAAATGATATGGAATTATGGAATGATTATACACTATTTATAGATGAACTATACCAAAAAACTGAAAAAAAAGGTCTAAAGCTAAGGGTTTTATTAGAACCTAACATACCTCTTGATAAATTAAGTTTTCATGAAGGACCAACATATGTAATGATGTGCTACAATCTGCATGGAGGTTTTGGTGAACCAGGAGAAAAAGCAAATCCTAAATTTATTAAGAAATTAATAGAAAAAATGAGCAAAATTCCAGGAAAGAAGGAATTTGCAATTGCAACTGGAGGATTTAACTGGGCATCTAATGGAAAAACTACTGCACTTTCAGAGGCTGAAGCCAATAGTATATTAAAAGAATATAGAGCCAAAGTACAACGAGATGGTGAAAGCCAGTGCCTGTTTTTCAATTATAAAGATGAAGATAATATAGAACATCAGGTATGGTATGCGGATAAAGCTACATTAGAGTCTTGGATGAAGGTTATAACAGAAAAAGGATATGATATTAGCATTTGGAGACTAGGCGGCAATTTGTTTGAATAAGATGATTAGCATTTAGGGGACAGTTAACAACTTTTAGGCTTGTGGACAAGCATTTTAGTTAAAAGTTGTTAACCGTCCCCATTTTTATCATTTACTGTACTCTATCTGCCATCAAATGTCTTTTGAAATTGTCCATACCCCATTGACAAGTGTATATATGACGTAGTACACTATACTCAGATTCATGTTAATATACGTTGATGCATTTATAGTTTATTTAATTGATGTATTTATATACTATTCGCGGGAGGAAAGGTTTATGAAAAATCTAATAAACAAGTGGAATGAAATTAGCTTAGTAAAAAGAATAATTATAGGTTTAGTTATTGGTATTACCTTAGCTGTGACAATTCCTAAAGCAGCAAAACCAATTGTGATTTTTGGCTCTTTATTTGTAGGTGCTTTAAAAGCTATTGCGCCTATATTGGTATTTTTTTTAGTAATGTCGGCCATAGCTCAGCATGAGGCTGGTCATAAAACAAATATGAAATCCATTATTGGACTTTATCTATTAGGAACATTTCTAGCTGGACTTTTTGCGGTTGTAGCAAGCTTTATGTTCCCAGTAAAATTAACACTTGCAGCAGGTGCTGAAAATGTAACAGCTCCTGGTGGTATTACAGAAGTTTTAAAAGCATTATTAATGAATATTGTGGATAACCCTGTAAAAGCACTTTATAATGCTAACTATATAGGTATATTATCTTGGGCAATACTTTTTGGATTTGCTTTAAGAGGTGCTCCAGATACTACGAAAACTATGATTTCTAATTTTTCAGATGCAGTATCCCAAATAGTTAAATGGGTTATAAACTTTGCACCATTTGGAATTATGGGTCTTGTGTTTGATTCTATTGCTACAAATGGAATTAAATCATTACTTAGTTATGGACAACTACTTATGTTACTAGTTGGCTGTATGATTTTCGTAGCACTTGTTATCAATCCAACAATTGTGTTCGCATATATTCATAAAAATCCATACCCACTTGTATTTAAGTGTTTAAAGGAAAGTGGAATTACAGCATTCTTTACACGTAGCTCAGCTGCAAATATTCCTGTAAATATGAGTTTATGTGAAAGATTAGGCTTAGATAAAGATACTTATTCAATATCTATTCCATTAGGGGCTACCATTAATATGGCTGGTGCGGCTGTTACAATTGCAGTTTTAACTCTTGCAGCGGTTAACACACTTGGTATTCATGTAGATATTGCTACTGCAATAATTTTAAGTGTACTTTCAGCTGTATGTGCTTGCGGTGCTTCAGGAGTTGCTGGAGGTTCATTGTTATTGATTCCCCTAGCTTGCAGTTTATTCGGAATTCCAAATGATATTGCAATGAAGGTAGTTGGTGTAGGCTTTATAGTAGGGGTTTTACAAGATTCTTGCGAAACAGCACTTAACTCATCCACAGATGTACTCTTTACAGCAACTGCTGAACTTGCAGAGAGACGTAAAAAAGGAAAAGAAATAGTTCTTGGTGAAATGGGAATGTAATTAATCAAATTAAGATTGAAGGATTAAAGAGGATTAAAGGGACAGTTAACAACTTTTAAGCTTAGGGATAAGCATTTTAAAGTAGAGTTGTTAACTGTCCCTTTATTTTTAAAATGGGCTAAAGATTAATATAAGACATTCGATATATTTACTATATATGACGAAATTTTACAAGAAAGTCGTAAAGAGTCGTGAATTTTGGAGGTTGTAGAATGAATAATATCAAAATAAAAAATAAGTTGCAGATACTTGTAGCTATTTTACTATCTTTTGTATTAATTATGGGAGTTTTTGCTTACGTTGAATTAAATAAGGCTAATAAAATAGTGTCTTCTATGTATAAAAATTATCTTCTTGCAGTGGAATATCTAAATGATAATAGAAATCAGGCAAGGGCCGTTGAAGCGGATACCTATTATATTATAATTAATGCAGGTAATAAAAATAAACAGAACGAAAAAATGAAGGATATTGGACAAAGAAAGCTAAAGTTTAATGATAATTTTAATAAATATAAGAATATTGATATGGATAATCATGAAAAAGATTCAATACAGGTTATGGAAGGTAATTTGCAAAAATATAAGGATGGAAGAGATGAAATTCTTAAGCTTGCTTTAGATGGAAAGGAAAAAGAAGCTTTAGCAAAGTTGAATACTACTGAAAATGTAGCTAATGAATTCCATAAAAATTTAAGAGATTTAGCAGAATATAATGTTAAACAGGCTAATGAAATTAGTAATCAGAATGATATGGAATATAAAAATGCTAAAACTTTAAATTTAGCTATAATAGTTATCTCAATGATATTAGGTTATATTATATCCTTAAGAATTACAAAAAATATAGCGGATCCTTTGAAATCTGCTGTAGATTATTTAGGTGTAATTGCTTCAGGTGATTTTACAATGGAGGTACCTGATAAATTTAAAAAGAGAGAAGACGAAATAGGGCAAATTGCAAAAGCTGTTGACAAGATACAAAAACGCTTAAAAGGTCTAATCGGAAATATTATAAATGAATCAGATAAAATAAATAATGTAGTATATGATGTAGAGAAGGACGTAAAAGAATTAAATGGGAATATAGGAAAGCTATCATCTACTACAGAAGAGTTATCAGCAGGTATGGAAGAAACATCAGCATCAGCAGAAGAAATGTCAGCTACATCACAGGAGATAGAAAAGGCAGTGCATGCTATAGCTGAAAAATCACAGGATGGGGCAGTTGAGGCCGATAAAATAAACAGTAGAGCAAAAAAAACTAAAGGAAATGTACAAGCTTCTCAAAAGAAAACTTATGACATATTTGAAAGTACAAAAGGGCAGCTTGAAAAAGCATTAGAGGAATCAAAAGTAGTAGAACAAATAAATGTACTATCAGATGCCATTATGCAAATAACAGAACAGACAAACCTTTTAGCTTTAAATGCAGCAATAGAAGCTGCAAGAGCAGGAGAATCAGGAAGGGGATTTTCAGTTGTAGCAGATGAAATAAGAAAACTTGCGGAACAATCAAAGGATACAGTAAATGAAATACAAAATATTACAAGTAAAGTAATAGAGTCAGTTAAGAATCTTTCTTATAATTCAAATAACCTATTAACTTTTGTGTCACAAGATGTAATTAATGACTATAAACAAATGGCAGCAGTAGCAGAAAAGTACAGTGATGATGGCAAGATTATAGATGAGATTGTAACAGAATTTAGCTCAACTTCAGAGGAACTTTTAGCGTCAATTAGTGACATACTAAAGACAATAGATGGGGTTGCACAGGCAGCCAGTGAAGGAGCAGGAGAAACTACAGATATTGCAAGCAAAGGATCAGAGATTAGTAATAAATCCAATGGTGTAATGGACAAAGTTGTAAAAGCAAAAGAAAGTGCAGATAAATTAAAGAATGAGATCTCTATATTTAAAATTTAAATATTAATAGTAAAAAAGTGCCATGGAGACCTGCCTCCATAGCAAAATAATGTTTTAAAATTAGATAAACAGAGTTCTTGGCTTTAGAGGAAATTTTTACTCCCTCTAAAGCTTTTAAGAACCCTGTTTATTTGCATTGAAAAACTTATTTGTTACGTTATAACTTGACAACCAATATATTATGAATTATAATTCATAATATATTGGTTGCCAAGTTTAAGAGAGAGGTGGTGTAATATGCCAAAGGTAATAAATGATATTGAAAAAAATATATTCAATGTAGCCATGGAGTTGTTCGGTAATTTGGGATACGACAACGTTGAGATGAAAATGATAGCTAATAAAGCGGGTATAGCAGTTGGTACACTTTACAATTACTATCCAAATAAAATGCAGCTTTATTTGAGCGTATTGGAGAATAGCTGGGATGATACACTGAAGAAAATTGATGAGAATAGCAAATTACACATATCACCAGAGTTAAAAATTAGGAAATACTTAGAGATATTATATAAAGATATTGAAGATAGAAAGGGGCTTGGCAGCGAACTGGCAAAAGAAAAAAATATATATATAAATAAAGAAACTAAAAGTATGTCATTTAGAGATGCCTTAGTGCTTAAATTTATAGAACAAATAAATTTAATAGGAGAAGGGACCAGTTGTGATATATCAGAAGAGAACAAAATAAAACTTATTGAAATTTTTATTATATCAATTCCATTTATGATTAAATCATATCCGCAGAAAAGGGAAGATAATATAGACTTCCTCGCTGAGGTTATATACAAATTTATAAAATAATAACAATGATAGGAGTGGTGATTACAATGGCTGAACAAGGAGATTTAACAGAGGAAAAAACACGTTTCATAGGAGAAGGAGATATTAAAAAAGTATTGATTCACCTTTCAATACCGGCGATTGTTGCCATGTTGATTAGTGCAATTTATAACCTAACAGATACTGCATTTATTGGAATGCTTCATGATACTTCTGCAATTGGTGCAGTATCTGTAGCTTTTCCAATTTTCTTAGTTATCGCTGCACTAGGGCAAGGTATTGGAGTAGGTTCTGCTTCATATATTTCTAGATGTCTTGGTTCGAAAAAAAATGAGACAGCAAATAAAACAGCTTCTACGGCAGTGACATTATCCATAATTATTGGAGTTTTATGTGCAGTTTTTGGACTTATATTTATGGAGGATATTTTGGCACTTGTTGGGGCATCACCAACAATAATGCCTTATGCAAAAGACTATAGCAGACCATTAATATTCTGTGCTGTATTCAATATAATTAATATGACTTTAAATAATATAATCCGTGCAGAGGGGGGTGCTAGATACAGCATGGTAGCTATAACCATAGGTGCTGTATTGAACATTATACTTGATCCAATTTTTATATTTCCACTTGGCATGGGTGTAAGAGGCGCAGCAATTGCAACAGTTATCGGGCAGGCATTTTCTACAGTATATTTGGTATTATATTTCACACAAGGTAAAAGTGCTTTAGAAATACATTTAAAAGATTTTAGTCTTTCAAAAGATATATATGAACAGATTGTAAAAATAGGTGTTCCAGCATTTTTGATGCAGTTTTTAGCAAGTTTTTCAATAAGCCTATTAAATAATGCAGCTGTTGCATATGGCGATGCGGCTGTAGCTGCTACTGGTATAACGATAAAATTGAATACTTTGCTTCTATATGTATTGATAGGATACGGACAGGGCTTTCAGCCTGTGGTAGGGTATAATTATGGTGCTAAGAAATATGACAGGGTAAGAGAGGCAATAAAAATATCCCTCATATGGACAACTGCCTTTTCTATTATTTCAACAGTGGCCTTTAGTCTATGTGCTGAACCTTTGACCAGGGCATTCAGTAAGGATCCAGAAGTTATAAAGGTCGGTGCTGATTTTATTATAGCAGTAGGCGTTTTAAGACCACTCTTAGGTTTCCAGATAGTATATCTAACATTATTTCAGGCACTTGGAAAAAGCAAGCAGGCCACAACTTTGGCAATAGGAAGACAAGGATTATTTCTTATAGCTGCTATAATGACTTTGCCAACATTTTTCCAAAACCATATAGATTCATTGGGCATATTTACAAAAATCCTACCATATAAGCTTGAGCCAGGGTTATATGGTGTTATTTACTCACAGTTTGCAGCAGATGCTTTAGGAGTAATTCTTACATTAATTTTTGCTTCACGTTTGAAAAAGGAGCTTGCACAAAAAAAGCTTGCACAACAAGCCATAGCTAAATAGGGTTTTGAAAAATTAAAGTAAACCCACTGGGACAGTTAACAACTTTTAAGCTTTTAAATAAGTATTTAATGAAAAGTTGATAGCTGTCCTTAGTTTTGTTATATTTATTATGGAGCATCTAGAAGTTGGTGTAGAAACTTTTGAAAAATAAAAGTATAATATATCAGTAAATAAATATGAAAGAATGATGACTATATGGAAAATAATTTTTATACGAAAAAAGAAGAAATAATAAATGCTATAACCCATGGAATTGGTGCTGGACTATCTATAGCTGCATTAGTTATCTTAATAGTATTTTCAGCATTAAAAGGAACAGTATGGCATGTAGTGAGTTTTTCTATATATGGAGCAACTTTAGTAATACTTTATTTAGAATCTACACTATATCATAGTATTACAAATGGAAAAGTAAAAAAGTTATTTAGAAAATTTGATCATATGTCTATTTTTTTATTAATTGCAGGAACCTACACTCCTTTTTGCCTAACCATACTTAGAGGAAAGTTAGGATGGACAATATTTGGAATAGTATGGGGATGCACAGTATTGGGAGTGATTTTAAAGGCTTTTTATACTGGGAAAAAAGAACTTGTCTCCACAATACTATATATAGTGATGGGATGGCTCATAATTATAGCCATTAAGCCATTATATTTGTCAATGACATTTAAAGGCTTTATGTTTTTATTAATAGGAGGAGTACTATATACAGCAGGAACCTATTTTTTCTCTAAGGATGAAATCCCTTACAATCACGGCATATGGCACCTATTTGTCATGGCAGGAAGCATATGCCACTTTTTTTCAGTAATGAGTTTACTTTAAATTATGTCAGGTGCTTTACAAATAATCTTTAAGCAACAATCCTGTTATAATATTAATGTAGCATATCATGAGGGGGTTTACTTGTATATGAAAAACATATTAACAGAAGAGAATATAAATAAATTAAAAGAAGAATTAGATTACAGAATGACTAAAAAAAGAGCTGAAATAGCAAAGGAAAAATTAAAAGCAGCTGCTCATGGTGATAGGTCGGAAAATGCAGAATATAAAGAAGCATGTGCAAACTATAGGGAAAATGATAATAGAATTCAATATTTATTAACTATGATTTCAACTGCAAGTGTAATAGATGATAAAAGTCAAGATAAGTCAGTGCTAGGAGTTAATAGTAAATGTAAAATTAAATTTGTAGAAGATAAATTTGAAACAAATGTATCACTAGTAACCACAATGGATGCAGAGCCAGAAAAGATGCTTATAAGTATAGAATCAGATTTAGGAAAAGCATTAATGGGTAAAAAGGTTGGAGATGTGGTTGAAGTTGATGCTCCAGGTGAAAAATATACAGTAGAAGTAATAGAAATTATGTAATTATTTGCTATCCTTTTCCAGAATACCGACATTCAAGAAAAATCTATAGGATTAGAAAGCTTGGCCAATGCCTCACAACCACCATTGATGTCCTTACTTATACAAAAAAGTGACAGTTAAGAACTTTTATGCTTGCAAATAAGTATTACAGTGAAAAGTTTTTAACTGTCACTTTGTCTTGTTAAAACAAAAATTATTTATTATATCAAGAAGAAGTAAACAAATGGTGTTGCTAAAACCAATGATAAAATGATCCTCTCTACCCATACAATCAAAATATCCTTAATATCAAGAGGAATCTCTGTTGATAAAACACAAGGAATAGAAGCAGAGAAGAAAAGTATTTCAGAAACACATACTATTGCTACAACTCCTTTAACAAGTGGAGAAGCGGAAGCAACTATGCTGGCTGGAAGAAACATTTCTGCAAGACTTATTGCTAAACCTTTAGATAGTAAGGAAGCCTCGCCGCCAAACCCTAAAAGTTTTGTAAATGGAAGAAATATATACCCAATTATATCAAATACAGGTGTAAATTCAGCTAGTACAAGACCTAAAAATCCAATAGACATAAGAGTAGGACCTATAGAAAGAGCAAGACCTATGCCATCTTTAAAGTTTCTTTTAATGCCTTCCATCACACCAGGAGCCATTTCACATGCTTTAAGCCCTTCATTTAAAGCAGTAGAAAATATCTTTCCTTTTTCAGCTTTAGGCTCAGGTACAACTTTCATATTATTATAACCACTATCTGGTTTTTTTGATAAAGGATAAAGTCTAGTAGTTAGTGCTGTTACAATAAAAGTTATGATAAGAGTACCCCAAAAATATGGATTCCATTTGTCCATTAATCCTAATGTTTTGGCTACAACAACCATGAAAGTTGCAGAAACTGTGGAGAATCCGGTTGCTATAATACATGCTTCTTTTGTGGAGTAAAAGCCTTCTTTATATACCCTATTGGTAATAAGTAATCCTACGGAATAACTGCCTACAAAAGATGCTACTGCATCTACAGCAGAACGGCCAGGAGTTTTCCATATAGGACGCATAATAGGCTGCATAAAGACACCAACAAATTCCATAAGACCATAATTTATTAAAAAGGCTAAAAATACAGCTCCCACAGGAATAAGCATTGTGACGGGAATAACTACCTTATTAAAAACAAAGGGCAACATTCCCGGAGTTTGTATTCTCGCAGGACCTAGTTTAAATACTGCCATAAAATACACAAAGATTCCTAAAACTTTGAAAATTGAAAAAACTGTAGTGACACCATCTTTATTCCAGGTCTTTTTAATAAATGGCAGTATTGCACCAAGAATAATTATTATTCCTACATAGACAATACCAAAGTAAGGAATTTGACGGATAAAGGTTACAATATGGTCAATTGGTATGGATTTTGATCCGCCAATGGTTATTGGTACAAAGAACATAAATATTCCTAAAAGGTTTAAGAAAATAAACTTAGGCATAGTAGAAGCTTTTCTTGTGTTTTTATTCATAGATAATCCTGTGTTATCATTCATAGACAATCCCCCCCAAATTAATTTTTTTTTATGAATATTGCGAACATTGATAATAATACTTTACTAGTAAAATATTTCTCCATTTAATTGTACAATATTTGAATTTTTTTGTCTACTAGTTTTCCGCATGCAGGGGACAGTTAACAACTTTTGTGCTTATGGACAAGCATTTTGACAAAAAGTTGTTAACTGTCCCTTAAAATATAAGCAAATTATATCAAATTTAAATTCTATGGATTTTATGTAAATACCCTAAAGGATTATGCGTATATATATAGAATATAAGATTTATAAATATATGAGCAAAAGTGGTTTGTATTATACTCAAGGTATAGGTTCCTATTATATAGGTGATATATGTGAAAATTTATAAGAATGGAGTGGTGATATGTTATATAGAAAGTTTGGGAAAACCCGTGAAGAAGTATCCATATTAGGTTTTGGATGTATGAGGTTTCCAGTAGTAGATAAGGATTATAAAAAAATAAATGAAGAAGAGGCCATAAAACAAATAAGATATGGTATTGATAATGGAATTAACTATATTGATACTGCATACATGTACCATGGAGGAATGAGTGAACCGTTGGTTGGGAAAGCACTTAAAGATGGTTATAGAGAAAGAGTAAAATTAGCAACAAAGCTTCCTTCCTGGCTAGTACACAGTAGAGAAGATATGGATAAATACTTAAATGAGCAGCTTGAAAAACTACAAACAGACCATATAGATTTTTACCTTATGCATGCTTTGAATAAAGCATATTGGGAGAATTTAAAGAAACATAATGTATTTGATTTCTTAGATAAGGCATTAGCTGATGGAAGAATAAAATATGCAGGTTTTTCTTTTCATGACGATTTAAATTTATTTAAAGAAATTGTAGATTATTATGATTGGAGCTTTTGCCAAATTCAATATAATTTCATGGACGAAAATTATCAAGCAGGCAAAGAAGGACTAAAATATGCGGCAGAAAAAGGACTTGGAGTTGTAATCATGGAACCACTAAGAGGAGGAAGTCTCACAAGAAATATTCCAGAGGATGTTAAGGCTATATGGGATAAAGCTGAAATCAAGAGAAGCCCAGCAGAATGGGGATTTAGATTCTTATGGGATCAGCCAGAAGTTAGTGTAGTTTTAAGTGGAATGAATGAAATTCAGCAGATAGAGGAAAATATAAAATCTACAGAGACGGCATATCCAAACTCATTAACAGAAAAAGAAGCTGCATTAATACATGAAGTTAAGCAAATATATGAATCAAGAATAAAAGTTAATTGTACAAATTGCAGGTATTGTATGCCTTGCTCATTTGGTGTTGATATACCATCAAATTTTGAATATTTAAATGAAGCCTCAATATATGGAGATATTAAAGCTTCAAGAAACAAGTATAATTCTTCTCTAAAAAGCAGTGAAAAAGCTTCAAGCTGTAAAGAATGTGGAAAATGTGAAAAGCTATGTCCTCAGCATATTCAAATAAGGAAAATGCTAAAAGAAGTTGTAGAAACCTTTGAAAAATAAAAGTATAATATATCATGATAGAACCATCAAAAATAAAAGAAGAATCTAAAAAGGTTGAAAGGGAGAATTATAAATGGAAGAATGTATATTTTGTAACTACAATCCAGAAGAAATAATAGCTGAAAATAAATTAGCTTTTGCTATAATGGATAAATTTCCGGTAAATGAAGGACATGCATTAATAATACCTAAAAGACATTTTCCATTCTTCTTTGAGGCTACAGAAGAAGAGATAAAGGCCATATACAGCCTTATGCATGAAGTTAAAGAAATGTTAGATATTCAGTATGAACCATCAGGATACAATGTAGGAGTTAATGTGGGATATTATGCTGGACAGACTATAAAGCATTTACATGTGCATCTAATTCCAAGATATAAAGGGGATGTGGAAAACCCTAAAGGTGGAGTCAGAAATATAAAAAGGGCATTAGTTGAGTATGATGGATAATAAAAATAGCAAGACAATTAAGGGTCAAAGTTATTTGGCATTGTAAATGTATACCTTGCTCTTATTTTTCATGAAATTTAAAACTTTGTATTGAGTGTGTTATAATACCATATGTTTAGATTTAAACCAGGGGGATATATAAATATGAAAAGAATTTTAACTACCATAACATTAAGTATACTTTTAGTACTCAACTCTGTACCATTAACTGTTCATGCACAAGCTCCAGCAGCTACCAAAGGTGCAAATGCATTAATTTGGATCGAACAAATACTTGATATTTTTATAGTACCTGCAATATTATTCGTAACATTATTTTTTGTAATTAAATATTCTATTATAAGTGCAGTTAAAACTATGAAAGATAAAAAAATTCTATAAAACATGTGTATTATTATGGCAAGAACTTAAGCGTATAAGCCATTTAATTGAAATAAAGATTGGGAAAAATATAAATACCAAGAAATTTAATTTTTATAATCAATTTAGAAATAAAAAGATTATGTTGTAAAACTAATTTAATAATATAAATAGTAACAAAACTTTTTATAGTTAATTCTAGCATATCCAATACCACCCACTTGGCTATTGGTGAAATAATTCACCAATAGCCCAAGGAGGATAAAATATCCAAAACCTCCGTAGCCATCCTACTACGGAATTTCTATATTGTAACCTGGATATTATATCATAATTATGTATATTGATGATAGGGATGTACCATTTCATAGATTAACTTTAACAAAGGGAACAACTTATAATAGTTATCTTTTGCTTACAGAAAAACCTACAATTATTGATACTGTAGATATATAGGTTTTGGAAGAGAATATATTAGAAAATTTTAAAACATCAGATGCAGTACTTGTTGGAACATCTATAAAATATGGAGATATGATTGGAAAATTCCTGCATGCTATAGGACACCGTAAAAAGAGAGGCCCTTCTTTAAAAAAGGGGAGCCTCTTTTTTTGTATAATGTGACATTTAAAATTATGTTTATTTATTTATAACCTCTCTGCTTATCCATTGCCTCATCTTTAATTTCTTCTCTCATACTGCTGAGAGAATCCAGTCTTCTTTCATTTTTTTCTGTTAAAGAATTTTTAGTTTTTTCATCATCTGTTACTGAAATCATTTCTTCCGCACGGTTATAGTTTTGAATAGTTTTATCGATGTTGTATTGAATTTTATCTACATTATCCCTTCTATCGTCTGGTTTGCTTTTCATATATTTATCACCTCTTAGATATTTTGCTACAAGGGATAATATAATATGCATTTCCAAAGGCAATAATATGTTTGTAAATATATACCTTTACCCAAGGTAATCTTTTATTCAAAATGATGGTGGTTATATTTATGCTTTATCTGATAAAACAAACAACAGGTTAATTTATACGAAAATTAAATTTTGTGATTATTTTATTGATATAAACTACGAAAGAATAATTGACAAAAAATAAGTTTATAGAAGAATAAAAAAAGAAAAATGATACTTTATAAATAACAACAACTTAGCTCTATATGGGTATGATATAATGAAGGCGATTGAAAAAGTTTTTAGAGATGGAAGTGGTAACATGTCAGATATTAAACTGTTTAGGATACATAATGGAGTAGAAGAATTATCAGCCACCTGGGTATCCTTAGAAAGGGAACTTCAAACATTGATAGAGCAGAATATGAGTACTTTCTTTGGAGTGAACTTTTTAAAAACTGAATATGTGACATCCAATGGTGGACGTATTGATAGTCTCGGAGTAGACGAAAATAACTGTCCGGTTATATTTGAATATAAGAGATCAAGTAATGAAAATGTAATAAATCAAGGATTATTTTATTTGGATTGGCTTTTAGATCACAAAGCTGATTTTGAACTTTTAGTTATGAAGACATTGGGTAAAGATTTTTCTGATAAACTTGATTGGACTATGCCGCGCCTTATTTGTATAGCAGGGGATTTTACTAAATATGATGAATATGCTGTAAAGCAAATTAATAGGAATATAGATCTTATCAGATATAAAAAATTTGGAGAAGAATTGTTAATGTTTGATTTGATTAATTCAAATGTAGCCACACCAATTAATAGTGTTAGTGAAGAAAAATCAATAAAACAAAGTACAGATAAGACTTTTGATGAACAATTAGAAACTACAAGTGAAAAATTAAGAGAATTATATGCTTCCATTAGGGATTATATTTTAGCACTTGGTGATGATGTAACTGAAAATAAACTCAAATTATATAGTGCATTTAAGAAAATAAAAAATATTGCATGTGTGGAAGTTAGAATGAAAAGCATAATGCTATAT
Source organism: Clostridium liquoris (assembly GCF_002995785.1). Taxonomy (GTDB): domain Bacteria; phylum Bacillota; class Clostridia; order Clostridiales; family Clostridiaceae; genus Clostridium_AO; species Clostridium_AO liquoris. The sequence goes on from NZ_PVXO01000018.1 coordinate 31,262, forward strand.
TTAAGACTCAATCCTGAAGATATTACGCTTGAAAATGGTTTTACAAGGGATGTAAGTAAAATCGGCCATTGGGGAACAGGAGATTTAGAAGTTACAATAAAGAATGTGCATGATTTTGAAAAAGCTAAGGAATATATCCATAGGGCTTATGAGATAAATTAATTTTTAAATATTAGCAAGAATATAAACAACTCCAAGAGTGATAAATTGCTTAATTATAACAAATATATTGATAGCTTTTGTGATATGCAGTATGAAGCAGTTACTTATATCTCACAAAAGGGTAAGGAAAAAGCTCTAGAAAGCTATATTGATGTTTTAAAGATAGAAAAGTTTCAAGAATATTTAATGTACAAGCCCAAAGAAGCTTTTTATGAGAAATTAAAGCAGCGTATTTAACCGCTGTATCAGATAGCTGAAAATCAAGAATTTCAGGTAATTGATAAAATTTGATTGTAGGAATAAAAATAAAGCAAACGAAATATTCAATAGTTCTCGAAAAGAATTAATTAATATTTTTGAAAAGTATAAAATTAATGATGATGGAAGTATAAAATATTGGTACAATAAGTAGTAATTATTAAATTCAATATAATTTATAATTATGCAAGGGTAAAGTGTTACAAAGTAAGAAAAAGCATGTATTGCTAATAATAAATAATTATAATGCAATATATGCTTTTTTATTTTATTCATAAACTTTTTCAAGAACAATTCTTTTTTTAAATCCGTCACGATAAAATTTATTTTCTTCTCTTTTAGTATAATGTATATCAAATTTTTTATCATTATTTTCATGATTTATGGGATGTTGTCTCTTCATATTTCAAATAAGAAATAAAATTATAGTATATTAATACTCACTTAACTTATGTTAAGTATATTTTTTATCCCCAGAGAAATACATATGATTTTTTTATCAAATTTTCTTATTTCACTGTTTTTTATAATATCGACACGATATTCATCAATATTTTCTTTAGCAGTAGTACCATCTTGTGTTTTGAAATTTATATACCAACCTGAATTTTTTATAAACTTTATTACTGGTCTATATCCTTTCTCGTATAGATGCATATTCCATTTCTTGACTATGATACCTGGGATTATAAAGGCATAATAATCGCCTACACAAACTAGTATTTCATAATCTACTTTATCATGATAGTAAATGCCAAATAAATACTCATCAGATTTTGGGTCTGTTACATGTATTTCTACATGTTTTTTTCCTATAATATACCGTGAAGGGGATATATACCTAACCTCTTGCCCTTGAAAGGCAGTTTCAAAAACACGATTTACATACATGTGACGTTCTTTTGTAGTAATTTTATTCTTGCTCATTTTAAAATACAACTCCATGTAATATCTTTATTAATATATGTTTATTAACTATTTAATGAAAAATGACATATTACCTAAAAATACTTATATTTTTAAATAACACAAGGCTCTAATACACCTTGTAGCAACATATTGTGATTGAAAAAATTTATATAATACAAAGTTATATATGTTTTTTTATATATTAAAATATAAAAATAAATTAACTATATTGAATTAAAACTTAAAATGTGGAAATAAATTCAAAAGAGGGAGGTTGTAATGATGAAAATAATTTTAAATACAGTAGGAGCATATTTAAGCAAGAAGGATGATAGATTTCAAGTAAAAGTTAATGATGAAAAATCAGAATACTCATGTAAAAAAGTAGAGCAAATTTTAGTAAGTACATCAGTTCTTATTACAACAGATGCACTTCAATTAGCAGTGGAAAATAATATAGATGTAGTATTTTTACAGTATAATGGTCAGCCTTTTGGTAGGGTGTGGCACTCCAAGTTAGGAAGTATTTCTACTATAAGAAGAAAACAGCTAAAACTTATAGATATGCCCTTAGGCACAAAATTTGTAAAGGAATGGATCACTGAAAAAATTAACAATCAAATCCTGCATCTAAAAAAACTTGAAAGTAATAGAAGTGATGAAAAAATAAAGATATTAGAAGATTCCATAGAAAAAATAAAGCTACAATTAGACAATATATCTAAGGTAAAAGAAGTTCCAATAAAAAATGTTAGAAATACTATTGAAGGTTATGAGGGTACTGCTGGAAGAATATATTTTTCTACATTAGGTAAGGTTATTCCTGAAAAATATGCTTTTGGGGGCAGAAGTAAAAACCCAGCAGAGGATATGTTTAATTGTATGCTTAATTATGCTTATGGAATTTTATATTCTAATGTGGAAAAAGCATGTATTATAGCAGGACTAGACCCATACATAGGTATTATGCACACGGATAATTATAATAAAACAGCATTAGTGTTTGATCTTATAGAGTTATACAGAGGATATATGGATGAAATAGTATTTAAATTGTTTAGCAAAAGACAAGTTAAAATAGAAATGTTTGACCAAGTGGAAGGTGGGTTGTGGCTAAACAAGGAGGGAAAGGTTTTATTAATAGGAGCGGTAAATGAAAAGTTTGCAGACAAAATTAAATACAAGGGAAGAAATATAGAATTAGGTAATATTATTCAATATGACTGTCACAGTATTGCTAATAAAATATTAGAGGAAGTGGAAAGCACAGATGTTAGTATGGGTTGTATATGATATTACTGACAATAAGATAAGAAATAGAATAGTAAAGTTTTGCAAAAACAAAGGATTATATAGGGTACAAAAAAGTGTATTTTTAGGAACCTTAGATAAAAATGAAAAGGATGAGCTTAAGATAATGGTTCAGGATACTATTGATAAGATTACAGATTCGGTATATATATTTCCATCAAGTAAGGAATTTTTAAATGATACAGATTTAATAGGTCAAGGATTTGATAAGGAGTTGATTTCTGATGAGCTTATATCAAAATTCATATAATGAAAATGAAGTATATACTACACCTTCAGAAATAATAGAATTTATGTATTGCCAAAGGTTTACCTATTTTATGAAATGCTTAGGAATAAGACAATATGAGGAAAAAAGATATAAGGTTGCAAAGGGAAAAAACATACATGTAGATAAAAGTAATACAAATGTAAACTATGTAAGGAAAAAGATAAATGGCATATCTAAATATATTAATGTTTACTTGATTTCTAAGAAGTTAGGATTTAAGGGCATTGTTGATGAGATATATCAATTAACTGATGGTAATTTAGCTCCACTTGATTATAAGTATGCTGAATATAGCGAAAGAGACTTTTTAACATATAAAATGCAGATGGCATTGTATTCTTTGCTTATAGAAGATATCTATAAATCTAAGGTTGAAAAGATGTTTTTGGTATATTTTAGAAGTAATAATTTAATTAAAGAGTTACAATTTGATGAAGGGACAAAGGAAAAGGCTATTGAAGCTGTAAAAGATTATAAAAAGGTAATGATGGGGTATTATCCAGGGGCTACAAAATATAGAGCAAGGTGTATTGATTGTTGTTATAGAAATATATGCAATAAATAAAGGCGTTACATTGATTAGTGTAGCGCCTTAATCCTTGTTTTAATGGATTAATAAATCGTAACAATGTTTCAATACTTATTATTATGTATAATTATATTATTGCAAGATAATAAAAAAATAATCAATAAAGAAGGATTTAGAAAATGCTTATGGTATAAATATTAATATGATGGTAAAAATACATTTAGTATAATAAATCGTTACAATTAAATATAAACGGAGACTAACTATATGAAGTCAAGTAAAAGTTAAAAGATTTTTATAGTTGTTTGATTAATGTTTAATTAATAAAAAAGAGCATGACAAAAAGAGCAATCAAAGATTACTTTTAAAAAAATTACATTT
>NZ_PVXO01000019.1 GCF_002995785.1 Clostridium liquoris
GAGAACGTCCATAGATTTGTGTAAATTATTATAGATGTGATTAGATTAACTGGAAATTACTATGGGGGACAAACTCCTGTAGTAATTTTTATTTTTTTGGGCATTACTAAATAATGAGATTTTGTGGCTCTAATTAATATTATTTTTAGCAAAAATAATATTATTATGCATTTATATTCTAAAAAGTACAACCTAAATTTAAGGACTTACTTTTATGATTCAATTCTATCTTCAAACATTATAGTTAGTTGAGCTAGAGTACCGGCCCAGTTAGGTGATGGTGATGTCCATTTTTTCATAATTTGTTCTGTTGCTAAAAATAAAGCCTTCCTTAGAGAATCATCCGTAGGAAACGTAGTCCTTATCTTAGTGAACTTTCTTAATTGCCTATTAAAGCCTTCTAGCGCGTTAGTCGTATATATTATACGTCTTATTTCCGGAGGAAAATCAAAGTATGTAGATAGATTTTCCCAATTATTGCGCCAAGATTGTATTACTATAGAGTATTTATCAGCCCAGTTACTTTCTAGCTTATTTAGGCCATCAAGTGCTAATTGTTCAGTTGAAGCTTGATATACTTCTTTTAAATCCTTTATAAATGACTTACTATCTTTTGAGGCTACATATTTTAATGAATTTCTAATCTGGTGTACTATGCAATTTTGAATATTAACATCTGGGAAAACAACTTTTATAGCATCTGGAAGCCCTTTAAGTCCATCCATACAGGCAATTATGATGTCTTTTACGCCTCTGTTTTTTAAGTCATTACATACAGAAAGCCAGAATTTTGCTCCTTCCTGCTCACCGATCCATAATCCTAGTATATCTTTATGCCCTTTCATATCTAAAGCCATACAAACATAGGCAGCCTTATTAACAATCTTATGTTCTTCTCTGACTTTAAAATATAAGGCATCCATATAAACTATAGGATATACAGGGTCTAACGACCTATTCTGCCAAGCTATAGCTGTTTCCATTACCTTATCAGTAATTTTTGAAATCATAGAAGGAGATATGTCTACCCCGTAGAGTTCATCTATTTCAGATTTAATATCATCCACAGACATGCCTCTGGCATATAGACCAATTACCTTCTTATCAAGTTCATTGCAGACAGTTTCGTACTTTCTGACAATCCTCGGATTAAACTCTGAATTTCTATCTCTTGGTATATCCACAGGAACTTCCCCAAAGCTAGTTTTAATATTTTTTGAGCTATATCCATTTCTATAGTTTTTACCCCCGTTCTCGCTTCTCTCGTATTTATCTCTACCGAGATGCTCTTCCATCTCTGCCTCCAAAAATTGTTGAATTATGTTTCCGAATAGTCGTTGCATCAAACCGTTTTTACCTACTAAATCCTCCATACTATCACACTTATTTAGTTCTTTCTTAAGGTCAATATCTGGTATATTTAATTCTCTCATAATCATTACTCCTATC
>NZ_PVXO01000020.1 GCF_002995785.1 Clostridium liquoris
GGAAGAAATGAAAGAGATAGGTGTACATGCTCTGGAGTTCTTTGAAAAGTTCATACAGCAAGAGAATATAAAAAAATATGACTATAGATCTATTTCAGGTGTATTGTCCCTCAGAAAGCACTACAGCAACAAATTAATAGATAATGCATGTCTAAGGGCTATTTCATATGATGCGTATAGCTATAAAATCATAAAGCGAATATGCGAAAAAGGGATAATCGACTTACCTATAGAGACTAATGCAAGTTATATAAATGAATATGAAACCGATGTTTCAAGAAGTTTAAATGAGTATGATAAGTTAATAACTTTAGGAGAATTAAAATAATGAATGATTTATTAATGTCACGCCTTAGGGATTTGAAATTGTCTGGAATAATTAAAACACTTGATACTAGGAATGAAGAAGCTTTAAAAAATAGTTTCTCGTATATGGAGTTCTTTGAGTTGTTGATAAATGATGAAATATTAAATAGACAAAATAATAGTAATGTTAAAAGAATTACTAAAGCAAAATTTCCACAACATAAGTCTCTTGAAGAATATAATTTTAACTGTCAACCAACTATTAATAAGAGATTTATATATAACCTGGCAGCCTGTGAATTTGTCCGTAAAAAAGAAAATGTGGCCTTCATAGGCCCGCCAGGTACTGGTAAAACTCATTTAGCTATTTCTATCGGATTGAAAGCTGTTGCTCAAGGATACAAAGTCCTTTTTACTACAGTCAATGAAATGCTTGAAGAACTCTATATGTCAAGAGCAGATAATTCTTTCCAACAAAAATTAAAATACTATACAAGCCCAGATTTACTTATACTTGATGAATTAGGGCTTAAAAAACTCAATCAAAATAGTGTTGATGACTTTTATGAAATAATATCTAGAAGATATGAAAATGGTTCAATAATTATCACTTCAAATAAAGTTTTTGA
>NZ_PVXO01000021.1 GCF_002995785.1 Clostridium liquoris
CCTTGTATAATGAACATATAGTAAAAATTCATTATACTTTTCCTTTCTTAAAGATTTTTACTATAATTATCATAAGACGCTGTGGATTAGTTTTATCACCTATAGCTAGACTATTTTAATTGAGGATCTAACCACCGTCTTATGCTTATTTGTTAATTAGTTAGATAACGCATGACGTTTTATATAGAGCAAGGATACATTTAGCATAAGATTTGTGGAACATAGCGGATTAATACTATAAAGGAGTTGTTCTTATGATTTATGTTGGCATTGATGTAGCTAAAGATAAACATGATTGTTGTATTATTGATTCAGATGGTGTTATTTATCATGATTCTTTACGTATATCCAATTCCCATGAAGGTTTTGAAAAACTATATTCTTCAATACTTTCTGTCCTACCTAACAAGGATATCTCTAACGTAAAAATAGGACTTGAATCAACAGGTCATTATAGCACTAATCTCCAAAACTTTTTGTATGCTAAAGGTTTTAAATTATCAATTCTTAACCCTTTAGCTACAAGTCTTTTCCGTAAGGCCCAAACCCTTAGGAAAACTAAAACCGATAAAACCGATGCTTTAGTTATTGCTAAAATGCTCTTTTCTGATGATACAAAATCCTATTCTCCTGTATCATACCAGATTCAAGAGCTAAAGTCACTAACTAGACACAGATATCGTTTAATTGGTTATCGCTCCAAGTTAAAAGTATCAATAACAAGGCTTATAGATATTATTTTCCCTGAATTACCTAAATACGTTTGGTCTATACATCAGAGTTCTTCTTATAGCCTCCTATCGGAACTTCCAGGTCCAAAGGATATAGCTAATTGCCATCTAACTAAGCTTACTAATATTTTGAGTAAAGCTTCTAGAGGTAAATATGGAAAATGTAAAGCTATCGCTTTAAAGGAAGCTGCGAGTACTTCTATTGGAACTAGTACTAGATCTTTATCTTTTGAACTACAGCAAACTATTAGGTTAATTCAATCAGTTCAATCTGAAATTGATGCTTTAGACCTTCAAATAAAAGAAGTTGTTACCGAAATAAATTCTCCTATAATGAGTATTCCTGGAATCTCATATACCTTAGCCGCTATTATACTAGCTGAGATTGGAGATATTGCGAGATTTACTGAACCAGCTAAACTGTTAGCTTTTGCCGGTTTAGATCCATCTACGTATCAATCTGGTAAATATACAGCTTCACATACACCAATGGTTAAGCGTGGCTCTACTTATCTTCGCTGGGCTATCCTTATTGCATCTAGAACTGTTTCTATGAGAGACTCTACTTTTGCTGAGTATCTGTCAAAGAAACAGGCTGAAGGTAAGCATTATTATGTTGCTATGAGCCATGTTGCTAAAAAACTAATACGTGTTATTTTTCATCTTTTAAAAACCAACACTACATTTGTTCCACAAATGTAAATATTATTTTAAATGTAATTTTTTTAAAAGTAATCTTTGATTGCTCTTTTTGTCATGCTCTTTTTTATTAATTAAACATTAATCAAACAACTATAAAAATCTTTTAACTTTTACTTGACTTCATATAGTTAGTCTC
>NZ_PVXO01000022.1 GCF_002995785.1 Clostridium liquoris
CGAATATCTTAAATTATATAAGCTATTCGTACAATATAAAACTTGAAAAAACTCTGGGGTGAAGCTGATTTCTATAGAAAAATTAATGTAGAAACTTCAGTACCTTGGGAGTTTTCGAGAATACTAAGTATATGGAAGAGGTGTTGAAAATGGGAATAGAAAGTATGAGTCTACAGCAGAAGATAGGTCAGATGTTGATTATAGGATTTCATGGCACCGAAGTAAATGATAAGATAATAAAAGCTATTAGAAACTATCATATAGGAAATATAATTTTATTTGCTGGGAATTTCAAAAATCCAAAGCAGTTATACAATTTAAATAAAGAGCTTCAGAGATTAGCATTAAAAGAAAATGGACTGCCATTATTTATAACCATAGATCAAGAGGGGGGGATGGTTACCCGTATAACCAATGGAGCTACTTTTTTCCCGGGAAATATGGCGTTATCTGCTGGAGGAAATGAAGAGGATGCTTATTTATATGGTAAATATTCAGGAGAAGAACTAAAGGCCTTAGGCATTAATTTTAATTTGGCTCCAGTATTAGATGTGAATAACAATAAAGATAATCCGGTAATAGGTGTTAGAAGTTATGGCGAAAATCCACAAAGGGTAAGTAAATTAGGTTCAGCTTATATTAAAGGTTTACAAGAAAACGGTATTATTGCAACAGGTAAGCATTTTCCTGGACATGGGGATACAAGTGTGGATTCCCATTTAGATTTAAGCAGTGTAAATCATAATAAGGATAGATTAGAAAGGGTAGAACTTTATCCATTTAAAGAAGCAATAAACACAGGGATAAAAGCTATTATGTCAGCACATGTAATGTTTCCTGCATATGAAGATAGAAAACTTCCAGCTACATTGTCAGATAAAGTTCTTACAGGTCTATTGAGAAATAAGCTTAATTTCAATGGATTAATAATTACGGATTGTATGGAAATGAAAGCTATAGATAGCTATTTTGGTACCGTGGAAGCTGCCGTTATGTCAATTAAAGCAGGCACAGATATGATATGTATATCCCATACGGAAGCAAAACAAATAGGTGCTTTAAATAGAATAATAGAAAAGGTGGAATCTAAAGAAATAAGTGAAGAAAGAATTAATGAATCCCTAAAAAGAATAATCGATTTCAAATCTGAAATTAATATTAAAAGCTTTATAAACTCTTCTTATGAAACAGCATATAATATAATAAATAGTGATATCCATAAAGAATTCTCCGAAAAGATAAGTAATAATAGCATTACAATAGTAAGAGATAATGGATTATTACCTATAAAGAAGGAAGAAGAAATATTAGTAATCTCTACTAATGCTCAAGTACTTACAGGAATAGATGACTTCATAGAGGATAGAAATATAAATACTTCCTTTAGTAAGGAGTTTTCTAATTGTGAAACTGAGATTATGTCTTTAAAACCTAGTAAAAAGGGAATAGAATACTTAACCCAGAAAGCAAAGGGTAAGTGTAAGGTAATAATATGTACCTATAATGGCAATTTAAATATTGAACAAATAGAATTGGTTAATGAAATATACAAAATAAATAGAAACATTATAATGATACCTATGAGAGATCCATATGACGCAGCTAATTTAGATCATATACCATGTATACTTTTAGCTTATGAATATACACCTATTTCAATTAAAAGTATATTAAAGGTTGTGAAAGGAGAAATAGAAGGTAAGGGTATATGCCCAGTTACCTTATAGTGATAAAAATGAAAAAGGGTACAGCTTATTTTGGAAATAAATATTTATATCATGCTAAGAAGGATTTAGCAGAAATGAAAAAAGCTAATTGCAATGTAGTGCTTATCACCTATTCAGAAAATGATATGGATTTTTATAAGGATACAGTAAAAGATATTATAAAGGAAGCTCATAAATTAGACATGGAAGTATATATAGACCCTTGGGGACTTGGAAAAGTATTTGGAGGAGAAGCCTATTCTAATTTTATTGCCAAAAATATTGATGTAATGGAGGAAATAGAAAACGGGGAAAAAAGGCCAATAGCTTGTCTTAATAATGAGAAGTTTAAAAGCTTCATGAAAGAATGGATTAAATCAGCTAAAGAAATAGGTGGAGATTATATTTTCTTTGATGAACCACATTTTTATATAGCTGGCTGGTTTAATGAAAAGGATCATTGGGGATGTAGATGTAATGTATGCCAGGGATTGTTTAAAAAAGAATATGGGTACACAATGCCAGAAGCATTAAATAGAGATATAGAAGATTTTAAAATAAATAGTATATATAATTTTTTGGAGGACATGTGTAAATTCGCACAAAGCTTAGAAATGAAAAATAATATATGCCTTTTACCAGCTAAAGGCAAAAAGGAAAGAGATTTGACGGAAAGGATATGCTCTATGGATTCTATTAGCATAATAGGCACAGATCCTTATTGGATATGGAAAAATGTAGTCTTTGATGTGGAGAAATATGTAGAGGAATATACGAAATTAATAAAAGAATTATCCTTAAAATATAATAAGGAAAGTGAAATATGGGTTCAAAATTTCTTTGTAAATAAGAGTTTGGAAAAGGATGTAAAGAAAGCTTATAAAATAGTTAAAAATAATAATATAGACAGGCTTATGACATGGGCATATAGAGGAAGCTGTTGCATGTCTACATTAGCTTGTGAGGATCCTGAACAGGTTTGGGAGGACTTTTTAGAAATTTAGTTATGTATTATTAAATGGGGTGGTATCATGGAGATCTGTTATAGATTTATTAGAAAAAAAGAATCAGATAGTATAATAAAGCTTTGGAATGATAATATAGGCTGTCTTTTTCCTATGGATGAAGAACTATTCTATCAAAATATTGAGAATGATAGAAATTTATTAAAAAAGGATATATTTGGCGTATTTATTAATAGTGAGTTAGCAGGTTTTATAATATTTAAGCAGCAATTAGAGTATAGGGGGCTTATGGAGGCTGAAAAAATTGCAGGGAATATAAATTCACTAATAGTAGACTTCAAATATAGAAACAATGGAATTGGCGGCAGCTTATTGTATAAATGTGAAAATATATTACAAGCTAGGGGAGTAAAACACATAGAAGTTGGCAGAGATACATTTCATTTTTTCCCAGGGATGCCTTTAGAACTTAAAGATGGATATGAATTTTTTAAAAAAAGAGGATATATAGATAGTCATATATCTACCGATTTAATATGTAATATAAGCAATGTTGATTTTTGTAAACTAAGGTCCATAAAAAAACTAAGAATAAATGAAGAAGAAGGCTATATTATAGAACCCTATCAAGAGGAGGATAAAGAGAAATTAATACAATTTTTTAAAAAAACATTTCCTGGCAGGTGGTTAGGGGAAGTAGAATTTGCTTTAGATAATGGAATTAATGGGGAGGATATGATTATCCTTAAGGATATCAAAAAGGATATTGTAATAGGCTTTAGCAGAATATATCATAAAAATAGTAAAATAATAGGGCCGCCTATATATTGGAGAAAACTTTTAGGAGTGAATTTTGGGGGATTAGGGCCTATAGGTATAGACTCACAATATAGGAAAAAGGATTTAGGGCTAACACTGCTCTTTAGGTCTTTAGAGATATTAAAAAGTAAGGGAATAGAAAATATGTGTATTGATTGGACTGACCTTTATAAATTCTATGGTACATTTAACTTTATTCCATGGAAATCCTATATGCACATGGGAAAAGATTTTAATTGAAGAAGTATTTAGGCAGATTTTAAATCTGCCTAAGTTTTTATCCTCTCCACTTAAATACTACTATTCCAATAATCATAATAGCTATTCCTATGATTTCTGTTATACCAAATTTTATTTGTTTAGAGCCAAATAAACCAAATGCATCTATTAACCCTGCGGCAGTGAGTTGTGCCACCAAAATAGTTGCAATAGAATATGTAGGACCAAGTGCTGCTATACCTTTCATAACGGTAAACACTATTATTACTCCAAGAGCGCCACCTAATAAATATAGCTTATTAGCTTCTTTTATATCTTTTAAATTACCATCACCGGCAAAAAGTAATATTATAAATGTTAATATCAATCCTGTACCTTGAACTACCAGATTGGTTTCCCATATTCCAATTCTTTCTCCTAGTCTTGTATTAAAGACTCCCTGAAGGCTCATAGCTATTCCAGCCACAATGGAAAAGACTATACCAAGCATATAAATACCCACCTTTCTCATTTTATTTTATCCAGAGAAAGAATATTTATTAAAAAAAAGAGGCTGTCGCATTAGCATAAAAAAATTTGCTAACGCGGCAGCGTTTTTTAGGTGTTTTATAGAAATTTTAATGATACTTTAAACCCAAATAGGTTCAATACTTAAAAAATAGCGCACTTTAATAAGCCATCAATATTAAGGCTTTTTTTGATTTGTAGAGTTTTTAAAATTTCAAAATTATGCACCTTTTTTAAGTGAAAAAAGATGTGTTCCA
>NZ_PVXO01000023.1 GCF_002995785.1 Clostridium liquoris
TTAAAATTGTGTGTCTAAAAGCCTTTTTGTCATACAGTAAATTAAATTCATAATGTTTTTCTATCCAAATAAGCACTTTTATTACAACCTCTAGTAATTGTTAATTATTGTTTTTCGAATACACTAATACTTAGAAATAACACTAATATATATGGTATCTTTCCTTAATACTGGCAAACCTTATTTTATCTTCATTCCACATGGCGATTAATTCTTTCAGTGTGGTTTTGCCTTCCCTAACATAGCTTCCACCTGTATTGTAATCTATCATATGTTTTCCTTCTTTAGTGTATGGAGGAATAAACTTAAACTTTTCCTTACTTTCTTCCCTAATTTTAAACAATAGACTTAACCCAGTTATTACTGGTTTAAATTCCTTCCTACTAGTTATATGAATTTGAACCCCTTTACACAAATCACCGCTATGTTTAGAAAAAGTAGGAGTAAAATACGCCGGTCTAAACTTTACCCCTGGTAAACTCATTTTATTCATTTCCTCTGCTATCCTATAAGCATTTAACCAAGGAGATCCAATTACTTCAAATGGCTTAGTAGTACCTCTTCCTTCAGAAATATTTGTACCTTCAAAGATACAAGTCCCACTATAAACTAACGCAGTATCCATGGTTGGAATATTAGGTGATGGCATTATCCATGGAAGATTTGTATCCTCAAAATACATCCATCTTTTCCACCCTTCCAATTTTATTATTCTTAAGTCACAGCCTATCTTGAATTCTTTGTTAAAAAGTAAAGCTAATTCTCCAATAGTTAATCCATATCTTTGCGTTATAGGATAAAGCCCAATAAAAGATTTATAATTTATATCCAATATATTTCCTTCTATCTTTTCTCCTCCTATAGGATTAGGTCTATCTAATACCATAAATATTTTATTGAATTCCTTACAACTTTCCATAGCATAGGCCATAGTATACAAATAGGTATAAAATCTTGAGCCAACATCCTGTATATCAAATACTAAAACATCTAAGTCTTTTATAATATCATATGAGGGTTTTTTATTTTTACCGTAAAGGCTGTACACATTTAATCCTGTTTTTTCATCAATATAATTATCTACCTTTTCCCCTGCCTGAATATCTCCTCTCACTCCATGTTCTGGAGAATATAGCGCAACTAAATTAGTCTTTTCCTTAAGTAAATCTATAGTACTATTAAAATTACTATCTATGCCTGTAGGATTGGTTATAAGACCTACTGTTTTGTTTTCAAATATATCTAGATACTTATCTATATTATCTATGCCCAACTTTACTCTACTCATTTTTATTCCCCTTTATTTAATGAACTTATTACAGAATTGTGAAACACTCTTCTAAATCTTATTATCTTTGTATTATCTCTAGATGGATGTACTCTATTGGTAAGAAGTATTATATATATTCCTAAGGTTTTATCAATCCAAATTGAGGTTCCTGTAAAACCAGTGTGACCAAAGGCCCCAGAAGTAATAAGCTCCCCGCCAGAGGAATTTTCTCCATAACACTTTACACAAAAGCCTAACCCTCTACTTTCTCCTAAAGATTTAGTATAATTATGATTTATACAATTAATACTGCTTTCACTGAGAAGTTTTTTATCATTAATTAAATAAATGCTGCAATATTTACTTAAATCAACAGCTGTGGAAAATAACCCAGCATGTCCAGATACTCCGTTAAAGAATCTAGCATTTTCATCATGGACCACTCCTTTTAAATATACACCTGTTGAATTGTCCAATTCCGTAGCAGCTATATTATCTTTATCTTTTGGATTAAAACAAGTATGCACCATACCTAAAGGTTTAAAAATATATTTATAACAGCTATCTTCAAAAGGCTCCCCTAATACCTTCTCTATTACTGACCTTAGAATTATAAAATTATTATCACTATATATTACCTTTTCCCCTACTTTACATTGAAGTTTAGATTTGCTTATAAAATCTAAACTATCCTCTAATCCTTTACAAAGCTTATATAAAGGGAAAAAATCCTTAAACCCAGATGTATGGGTAAGCAGATTAATTATTCTTAAATCTTCATAACATTTAAACTGAGGTAAGTAATAACCTATCTCATCATATAAAGAAATTCCACCTGATTCTATTAGCAGCATAACTAAAGGGGTAGTAGCTACTACTTTAGTCAAAGAAGCTAAATCAAACATGGTATCCATATTCATAGATTTTTTATCTGGATAAAGCTGTCTGCATCCACAAGCATGCTTAAATATAATCTTATCCTTATTCCCCACTAAAGCTATAGCACCTGGGAAAACCCCTTCTTCTACTCCCTTATCTAATAATTTACTAGCATTACTTAATATACTTTTCATAGATATCCCCTTCTTTTATAATTATCACCATAGGTTATCTTACAGGGAAATGCTGAAAAACTTGTTTTATAGATAACGGGTCTACCGCAAAAGCTTCCGCTTTATCTTTTCTACACTGAGCCCCTCTTATTACACTTAAAGCACTATAATACTCTAAATACTTAAAATAAGGACTCTTACAAACAAATTCATAACTTTTAACTGCTTCTATCCATTTATCATAAGCTGATGATACATCCATATAAATGTATGGTTTAAAATCATATGGATCTTCCCAGTTTTCTGCAAAATACAAACCGCTTACAGAATGTTCCGGCAAATCTCTTTTAAAAGACTTAATAGCAGCATAGAAATAAGCATCTTGCACAATCCTGTATGTAGCTGCATGATCTTTATGCATGCTATTCTTCCAATGGGTTATTAAAATGTCTGGTTTATATTGCCTAATGATATCACATACATAGAACTTAACTTCATCTGTATCCTCTAACTCTCCATCTTTATAGGGAAGCATTAAAACCTCTGCCCCTATCTTATCTGCAAATTCTTTAGCCTCTTTATGTTTTTGTATAGCATATTCTTCATCAGTTAAAGTAGGATGCCCTTTCTCTCCTGGAGTCATATGAACTAATGTAACCTTATGTCCCTCCATAGCATATTTAGTTAAAACTCCTCCACAAGTAAGCTCCATATCTCCTGCATGAGCACCTATAGCCATTACATGAACTTTTTTATCCATATTCTATACCTCCCTTTCAAATAATGCCCAAGTCCTTATAACCTTAAATCCTGCATCAGCATACATTTTTCTAGCATTCCCATTGATACCTGTAAAAAGAGACATAAATTCTGCCCCTTCTTTTTTAAAGCTATAACAAAGTTTGAAAAATAATAGCTTTCCTATTCCTTTGCCCTCATAATTTGGCTCTACCCCTATGCCGCAAAATCTCCCTCTTCCACTCTTTTCTACTTCAAGTGGCCCTGCAAAGCCGCAAATTTTATTATTATGAGCTGCTATTAAAAATGGATAAGGTTTCCCCAAGAAAAGATTGTCTAATATATCTTTTCTCCAATACTCATTTCCCAAATTATCAAAAAAACTTTCTAATCCATAATGTTTATCTTTATTGTAATACTCAATAACCACTCCATGTTTTTGCAGTTCTATCTCTTTATCTTTCATTTTTTCTCCTAATGTAAATTCTTTTAATCCTCTATACATAGATACTTCCTGCGCTCTTTCTCTATACCCTATTGCTTTAAAAAATTCATACCCCATGCCTTTTGTATCAACCCCTGGAGCGTTTGGGTGGTCATGTTTATGGGAATTAGGTATATGCCATGGAAGATTTATTGGGTTAAAAAAATCTATTCGAACTTTTTTCTTACCTTCATTTTTAAGATATTTTTCTACCTCTTCTACTAAAGCTTTCCCAACACCTAATCTTCTCTTGTCTTCTCTTACAATTACCATAGTTATGTATCCTGGTACATCTTCATAACTTTCTCCTGGCAGTAAATCCTTTTTATATACACCATTGGCGAATCCAATAATTTCTTCATTACTTACACATATATAGTTTCCTTTACATTTAAAAAAGATCTCTCTAAAAAATTCCTCCTTGAGCGGCTTATATAGAAAATTTTCATTACAGTTATTATTCCATAATTCAATTACCTTAGGAATATCACTATTAGTAAGTTCTCTTATAACAAAATTACTATTAATCATAAATCCACCTCTATTCTTATTGAGCTAATCCTTCCTTATCTTTCTTCTTATATTTTAATAATAGATTATCATAGGTGTTTATCAAAAATATAGATATCATACCAGCAAGAAGCAAAGGTACACTTACTACTGTCAAAATCAGTAAAGCACTTAACGCTAAAATTTGAATTAATGTTCCTATAGTATAGCCTGGGTTATCTAAAAAAAGCTTCATAGATTCATTTATACATTTAAATAAGCTTAAATCTTCTGTTACAAGAATTGATACAGTATACATTTGTGATGCACATATCATAATAAAAAAATAGCTTTGGAACATAGCTATAGTAAAAGCTAGTATAGTCTTCACTTTGAAGTAATACCACCATGAAGATATAAGTATTAATAAAAATAATCCAATTATAAATCCATAGGCTAAGCCTCTTAAATAATATTTCTTAAATCCTGTAAAAAAAGATTTATACTTAAAGGGCTTTCTGTCCATTTTTTGTCTTAATGCATAAAATGCTGCAATAAAGCATGGCATAGCTAATAAAAGCAAATACACTATACCTATAGGTAATACCATAAAAACCGCTGGCAAAACAGGTATAGATGCCATTAAACTTATTCCTAATATTTCTACAATGTTTTCAAAAATGTCATGCCCACTTTTTTTAAGAATTCCGCTTAAGCTATTCATAATTAGCCTCCTACTTTATAAAATAAGCTTCAAAAATATAATACCTTTTCATGTAAGCAGATATTAACTTTTGAAGCTTAGAATTATGTTTATATTGCCATTTCTGTTTCTTTGTCGAAAATATGAATTTTATCCATATCAAAAACTATCTTTGCCTTATCTCCATAAACTATTTTACTTTTAGAGGATACCCTAGCAGTTATTGTATTTCCCCATTTATCAAAGTATAATAAATTTTCCGACCCCAGCTTCTCTACTACTTTAATATTTGCCATAATTTCTGATTTATTTTTTACTGTTTGTGAGTATTTTTCGTCATGGATGTCCTCAGGTCTTATGCCCATAATTATATCTTTACTTTGGTATTTTGACATAGCCTTTAAGAATTTTTCAGGTATAGGGAGATATATATCTTCCGCTATAAATCTATCATTATCAACTTTGCATTGAATAAAATTCATAGATGGAGCACCAATAAATCCTGCCACAAACATATTTACTGGGCTATTGTACAATTCATCTGGAGAAGCTATCTGTTGAATTACGCCCTTATTCATTACTACTATTCTTTGACCTAAGGTCATAGCCTCTACCTGATCATGAGTTACATAAACTATAGTAGTACCTAATTTTTTATGAAGCTCAGCTATTTCTATTCTCATCTGTACTCTAAGCTTTGCATCAAGATTGGATAAAGGTTCATCAAATAAAAACACCTTAGGATTTCTTACAATAGCTCTTCCCACTGCCACCCTTTGTCTTTGTCCCCCTGATAGTTCTCTAGGTTTTCTATCTAACAAATCCTCTATACTTAATATTTCCGCAGCCCTTTTAACCTTTCTATCTATTTCATCCTTTGGTGTTTTTAGGTTTCTAAGACCAAAGGATAAATTTTCGTATATAGTCATATGAGGATATAAAGCATAATCCTGAAAAACCATAGCTATATCTCTTTCTTTAGGATGAAGGTTATTTACCAAAGTATCTCCAATATATATATTTCCCATAGTTTGCTTTTCAAGTCCTGCTATCATTCTCAAAGAAGTTGTTTTACCACATCCAGAGGGGCCCACAAATACCATAAATTCTTTATCATCTATAGTAAAGCTGGCATCATCTACAGCCCTGACCTTCCCTCTTTTTTCATCTATAAATTCCTTAGTTATATGTTCAAATACTATCTTAGCCATTATCTTTCCTCCTTAACCTTTAATAGCGCCTATAGTTATGCCTTGCAAGAAATACTTCTGTAACGAGAAGAATAATATGAACATTGGTATAGATGCAACAACTGAGCCTGCCATTAACGGACCATACATTGTTGAATCTACAAATTTAAAGGAAGCAAGCCCAACCTGTATTGTTCTCATGGTACTAGATTCTGTTACAAGTAAGGGCCAAAAGAAATCATTCCAATGAGCCACAAAACTAAATATACCCATAACAGCTAGTCCAGGTTTTGCTAAAGGCAATATAACCTTCCTATAAATACCAAATTCACTGCAAGCATCTATTCTAGCTGCATCTATTAGTGTAGATGGTATTGAAGTCATATACTGTTTCATTAAAAAGATATTATATATTGATACAAGTGAAGGTATTATAAGGGCATAATATGAGTCTGTCATATTAAATACATCCTTTACTAATATATAGAGAGGTATTAATGTTACCTGTCCAGGTATCATAATTGCACACATTAACATCCAAAATATTTTATTCTTTCCCGGAAATCTAAGCTTAGAAAAGGCATATCCTGCCATAGAGGCAAAGAATACATTGGATATTGTAATTATAGAAGATACAAATAGCGAGTTAAAAAGCCACCTTAATACATTCTCATTAAAAGTAAAAAAGTATTTATATGAGTCTAACGTAAATTCAGTTGGAATTAAAGAAAATTGCAAGTTTGCTGAAGAATTTGGATCTGTAAAGGAAGTTATTATCATAAAATAAAGCGGTAATATGGTAAATGCGCACCATAATATTAAAATACTATATATTATAACCCTTTTTACTTTAAAGGATTTGCTTTCCTTTTCAACAAATACAGGTATGTTCTCATTTCCTAATTTAACTTCTGCCATGGTTTCACCCCCATTAATATTCAACGTCGGAGCCCAAGTACTTAAATTGTAGTACTGATATTGCTACAATTATTACTGCAAGAACAAAGGATTCTGCGGCTGCCATACCAAATTCAAAATAAGAAAAAGCATGATCATATATTAGAAGGGCAATGGTGGTAGTAGCATGATCTGGTCCTCCACCCGTCATAAGGTACGCATTCATAAATACTTGGAAAGAACCTATTATTCCTGTTACAAACATATACAATGTGGTAGGCTTTAATAATGGCCAAGTTATATTTTTAAACTTTGACCAAGCACCTGCTGCATCAATATCTGCAGCTTCATATATTGTCTTTGGAATTCCCCCTAAAGAAGCCAAATAAAGTATTATACCTGATCCATGTCCACCTAAGTATGTCATAAACATTAAGGAGAATAATGCTGTGCTTTTCTGTCCTAACCAGTTTACATTGGTAAATCCAAACCAGCTTATAAATCTATTTATTAATCCTTCTGGCATAGGATCGTACATACATAACCAAACCAAAGACATAGTAACCCCTGAAGCTACTGCTGGCAAATAAAATACCGCTTTAAAAAATGTCTGGGGTTTCTTATTCAATTGGAATATAAGTACGGATATAACTAAAGATAAAAGCACATTAATAGGTACTGTTCCAACTGTGTATATCAATGTATTTATTAATGATCTTCTAAACAAAGAACTGTTAAAAACCTGTTTATAATTATGCAGTCCCACCCAAGTTGAATGTAGAACGTTATACTCTTGAAAACTCATTACAAAAGATCTTATTAATGGATACAATGTAAAACATGTAAACAGTATTACTGGAAGCGCTATAAATATATAACACCAACCATAATCAGTTAAGAATCTTTTAATTTTCCCCGAATCTCTGTTTAACTTTGTTGTGTTTTCCATATATCGAACTCCCCTTAATTTTTAATATGGCTTAAGGTAGATCCCTTAAGCCATTATTTTTTACTTACCAAATGTCTCTTTAGCCTGGTCTTGAACCGCTTTATACATAGCATCTGCAGTCACTTCTCCGCTAAGAAGAGCAGAATATTTTGGTATTATAACTTCATCTTTAATTTTTGAAGCTTTTTTAGCTGTATCCGGGTCTACTTGAATTGGGGCAGGTACATTTTTGAACATTTCATCTACAACCGCCTTATTTTCTGGTTTCATTGTGTATTTATCCTTCCACATATCATTTCCTGATTTTGTTACCTGTGGAAGACATAATACTGCAGCTGATGCTCCTGCTTTTCCAGAAGTTAATGCTACTAAAACTTTAGCAGTATTCTTTAAATGTTCTTCCTGTGATACTTCACCTTTATAGCTTTTCTGCTTAAACATTGAATATCCATCAACTCCACCAGGGGTAACTGACTGTTGTCCCTTATTGTATGGTTCTGGTAATAACACAAATTCTACTTCCTTCTGACCAGCTGGTGCTTTCCCGTCTTTAACTTTTGCATTATTATCACCAATGGTTACTTCATAGTAAGGCATTGACTTTCCTATTATCATAGCTTGTTCTGAGTATAAATATTCCATTCTCTTTTGAGGAGTTATTTGATTGGATTCCTTTGGCATAACTCCTTCATCTATTAAAGATCTTATAAACTTTAATGTTTCTAAAAATTTAGGGTCTGTATAAGTATATTCATTTTTGTTATTAACTGCATTTACTAAACCATTGTTCATAAGCATATGATCCAATAATTCTGCTGACATTGATGGCCCGCCTGCACCATGGAATACAAAGCCATACTGTTGTTTTCCATCCGCATTTTTCTTTGTACCTTTTTTAGCTGCTTGTTTAAATTCATCCCAAGTCCAGCCTTCCTTTTGTATCTTCCTCCAATCAACTCCTGCTTCCTCTAATAACTTTTTATTTCCCCCAATAGTATGAAGCTTCATATAAAGAGGAAGTCCATATAATTTATTATCTGATTTCATGTATTCAAGCCCACTTGGAAAATAATCATTTAAGACTTCCTTATCTATATAATCTTCTACTGGCACTGCAAGTCCTGTTTGTATATATTTCGCTGATGGAGTTACAAACATTAAATCTGGTGGTGAACCAGCATTTATTGCCGTATCAAATTTTTTCATTCCCTCCTGCCAGGATAATTCTTCTACTTCAATAGTTATATTCTTATTTTTACTTTCAAAGTCCTCTTTAATAGCTTGGAAATTCTTTTTGTAATCCTTTTCTACTGGGAAAGTCCAAATTTTTACTACATCCTTCTTTCCTCCAGTGGATTCCCCATTAGTTTTCTCCGTTTTTCCACATCCAGCAAGGGTTGATGCAACCATTACAGTTGCTAAAACAGCTGCACATACTTTTCTAATATTCATTTAAATCCCCCTAACTAAATTATATTTTTAATTATAGTTAATACCCATGAAGTTGCTTTATTACTATATATTACCTATTTACTAAAATAATACATCAAATTGAATAAATTTTCAATATATTGTTTATATTTTTAAAATTATTTTCATCCATAGAAGCAGGGGTAATATTGCCTAATATTACTTTATTACTTGCTCCTGTAGCTCCAGTAACATTTCCAAAATTATTATTTATTGTTTCATTTGCTAATATAGCAAATGCTATAGCTTCCTTTGCATCAGATGAATACCCTAAGTCTTCTTGTATCATTACCTTACAATCTGGTAAAAGTGCTTTTATCATATTTACTAAAGTATTATTATAACTTCCCCCGCCGCCAAGTATTACTTCTTCTATTTTTAAATTTGGAAATATGAACCTTTTATAATTTTCACATATAGATTTTGCGGTAAACATGGTAACAGTATGTATTAAATCCTCATCCTTTATTCCTTCACATCTTTTTATAAGCTTATGGGTAAACTTTTTACCGAAAAGCTCTCTGCCTGTGGTTTTGGGTGGAGTCCTATTTATATATTCTATATTCATAAGTTCATTGATTAATTTTTCATTTAGCTTTCCTTTAGCTGCAATTTCACCATTCTTATCATAAGGTATTCCTTTTAGTTCTCTTACTGCTTCATCTATAATCATATTGCCTGGACCTGTGTCAAAGGCATATATATCCTCCACAGTACAATCTCTTGGTAAAACAGTTACATTGCCTATACCACCTATATTTTGAAGCAACCTATTTTTATGGCTTCTATATAAAATATATTCTGTGTAAGGTACTAAAGGAGCCCCTTGACCCCCTGCAACCATATCCATTGTTCTAAAGTTTGATACTACTTTTGTTTTTGTCTCATAGGCAATTACAGCTGGCTCTCCTATTTGTAAAGTTGATTTATAAAAGCCATCGTATTCCTTTGGTATATGATATATTGTTTGTCCATGACATCCTATTAAATCCAAATTGTTTATAGAAAAATTAGCCTCTTTACAGACTTCCTTTACAGCATCTGCAAAAATATATCCTAGCTTGAAATTTAAACTACATATAGTTCTTACATCAGACCTATCAATCTCACAACAATCCATAATTTCTTTCTTTATGACTTCAGGCATATCCTTCTTTATATATTTAATAAGTTCAGCCTTAGTATTTTCTCCCCATCCATTTATCTTTACTAATGCTGCGTCTACACCATCTAAAGAGGTTCCAGACATAATTCCAACTATATATTTTCCCATGAAATTCACCTTTCTAATAAAAATATTATTTATTCAATTCTTTCATTGCCAGATAATAAGCTCCTTTTGCTGGAGACACTTCATTATTCACTAATGTGAAGCTTTCTATATTTCTACTTAAATATTCTTTAAATAAATCTCTCATCCTGCTGGATTTTGTTAGAACGCTGCCCTTAATTCCTATGTTTACATTTTCATTTATAGATAACCTTCTATATACTGCACAAGTTATATCACTTAGGGCTTGGGCAGATTTTTTTAATATATCTACTGCATTTTTTTCACCATCAATAGCAGCCTCTATAACTACTGGAGCTGCAGCAGCAATTACTCCCTTGGGGTTTGAGTATATAAAGTTTTTTATTTCTTCATCAGTCAATATGTTTAGGCTTTTTAGCAGTAACCTACTTAATTTGCTTTCCTTTAATCCTAAATCCCTTTCTTCTATTACTATTTTAAAAGCCTCAATAGCTATAAAATAGCCGCTGCCCTCATCTCCTAGAAGATGTCCCCAGCCGCCTGCTCTTGCTGTGATTCCATTATATATTCCATAACTTATAGATCCCGTGCCCGCTATAGTTAATATTCCATTGTCACCTTCCAATACTGCTGATAATGCTATATCCGCATCATTAACAGCCTTTACTTTAGTATTGAATCTATCTTTAAGAGAAGTTTCTATAAATTCTTTGTTATTGCCAACCTCTACTCCTGCTAGTCCTAAATATATATATACACAATTATTTCCTAATACTTTTATTGATTTATCTATGCTGCTTGCTATATTATATAAAGCTTTCTTTTTATCTAATACTAAATTACCAAAATCACTATAGTTTTTGTATAATTCATTCCCATGAAGATCATAAGCTATAGCTTCTGTTTTTGTGCCACCGCCATCAATTCCTATTATATATTCCATAATTTTCACCCTGCCCATTAATTTTTATTTCACGAATAGCTATAATCTATAAAAAAAACTTACAACTATATTATACTAAACTTTCCCAATAACTACCACATATATTACAGGTAGAATTTTCTTAATTTTTATATTTATATCACATTTATCTAGCTTTACGCTTATAATATATAATGGGATTAATTTTAAGGAGTACTAAATGTTTACACTAAGGTGCAGATTAGATCCGGATTTAAAAAAAATTGTTAAAGACAAATCATATAAAAATATAAGAATACTTATTTGCTGCAAGACCCTACAAAAAAAGGTGGAAAGTAAAATAAAAGGCTATGGGGGAAAGATTATCAGAACAATTCCCTCTATAAACTGCATATGTGCTGTTGCCTCTCCAAAGGTAATAGACAGACTTTTAGAATATCCCAACATAAATTATATAACCTTTGATTCCTATGCTTTTTTATGTGGTTATAGTGTAATGGCATCCAATGGTATTTCTTTTGAAGAAAAATATAAACTTACTGGAAAAGGAATATGCATAGGATTAATTGATAGCGGCGTATATCCCCATACGGATTTACTTAATCCTCAAAATAAAATAAAAAAATTTATGGATTTAATAAATGATTATAAATATCCCTATGATGATAATGGACATGGTACCTTCATTAGTGGAATACTCTGTGGTAGTGGTCATCTTTCTAAAGGTATGTATAAAGGCATAGCTGAAAATAGCTCTTTATATTGCATTAAGGCTTTTAATAACCTAGGCAGGGGATTTATATCAGACATATTATATTCCATAGAAAAATTAATTGAAGAAAGAGAAGAATTAAATATAAAAGTTATATGTCTCCCTTTTGAAATAACACAGAATAATGACTTTATTCTTTCTTTATTCTCTAAGCTTTTTAAAGAAGCTTCAGATAAAGGAATGGTAGTTATAGTGCCTGCAGGTCACAATGGCAATAATGAATGTTCTATGCGTGGTATTGCTATATTGGATAATTGTATAACAGTAGGTGGATTAGATACAACCTCTTCAATTCCAAAGCCGTATATAAACTCATCTTGTGGTCCAGCAAACAAAATAAATAAGCCTGATATATCTGCAGCCTGCGTGGACATTTGCTCTTTAAATTCCAATATAGGCTATATATCAGAGAAAAACAATATGAAAGTATATCCTCAAACCTTAGAAATACCTTATACAACTTACACAGGGACCTCCTGCGCTGCAGCCTATATAAGTGGTATATGTGCATTATTATATGAAAATAATCCAAATCTAACCTTTAGGGATATAACATCCTTACTTAAGATTTCAGGCAAACTTATGGATATGTCGAAATGGCTCCAAGGCCACGGAACAATAGATTTAAACAAATTACTTCCCTAATAATTTATTTAATAAGTATGAATTATATAGGAGCTATGGCACTAAGAATGAATCCTGCAGTATATTGTGTGTAAATTTCTTATTTCTTAATGCCACAGCCCTTATATATTATCCACTTGATTTCTAGCAAAATCTATAAAGCTTTGAAATAACTTTGACATAAACTTATCTCTATGATAAATTAAACTGAACTTTCTTTTAATCTTTTCATCTATTAATTTTATCGCAGCTATTCTGCCATCTAGTATCTCATCTTTAACACATCTTTTAGAAATACAAGATATACCAAGACCTGCTTCAACAGCTTTTTTAATTGCTTCTGTATTACCTAATTCAAAGGCAATTTTATAACTTATTCCCTTAGAATTTAACATGT
This sequence comes from Clostridium liquoris, assembly GCF_002995785.1. Lineage (GTDB taxonomy): Bacteria > Bacillota > Clostridia > Clostridiales > Clostridiaceae > Clostridium_AO > Clostridium_AO liquoris. The sequence goes on from NZ_PVXO01000023.1 coordinate 13,210, forward strand.
TTTCAAATACTTCTCTTGTGCCGCTGCCTTTTTCCCTCATTATTATTCTGCTTTCGGCTATTTTATCCAAATTTATACCCTGTAGTTCTGCCCAATTATGTTCCTTAGAAGTTATTATTACAAGTTCATCTTCACAAAAATCTTCTACCATTATATCTTCCTCATACACCGGCCCTTCTACAAAGGCAAAATCTATCTTATTTTCTAATATCATGTCAGCTATAATTTTAGTATTTTCTATAGCTATTGATATATCAACATTTTTATATTTCTTCATGAACTTACCTATTATATCAGGTAAAACATATATACCTATAGTAGTACTTGCCCCTATTTTTATCTTTCCTTCTGCTAAATTATTTATATCTTTAATTCTATTTATTCCTTCATCATATATATTTAAAATTCTTCTAACATACTGTAAAAATATTTCTCCCTCATAGGTTAAATGTAGCTTTTTCCCTATTCTATCAAATAATCTTACATTTAATTCTTTTTCTAATTCCTGTATGGTCTGGCTTACAGCAGGCTGGCTTATGTACATACTCTCAGCCACCGTTGTCATATTTAATTTTATAGCTACTTCATAAAATATTCTAAGCTTTCTTTCATTCATATTCATCACCAAAATAATTTTAGCATATCCTACTACTTTTTCATATCAATACATAAAAATAAGTTAACAGGTTAATACCTGTTAACTCATTCCGAATAAACACCAATTCTTCTAAACTTATTATATCTATTATCTAACAACTCATCCATAGACATCTTATTAAGGTTACATAATGTTTCTATTAAGTTTCCTTTTATTTCTATAGACATTTTTTCTATATCTTTGCTAGCATCCCCTGAAGGCTCTTTTAGTACCTTGTCAATTATACCAAACCTTTTTAAATCCTGAGCTGTTATTTTAAGCATACTTGCAGCCTCCTCTGCTCTTGATGCATCCTTCCACAATATGCTTGCAAAACCTTCTACTGATAACACAGAGTATATAGAGTTTTCTAACATCCAAACATTGTCTGCTACTGCTAAAGCTAATGCTCCTCCACTTTCACCTTCACCTATTACTATAGATATAATAGGTGTTTTAAGAGCAGCCATTTCCATAAGATTTTTAGCTATAGCTTCACCCTGTCCTCTCTCTTCAGCACCTACTCCACAGTAAGCACCAGGAGTGTCCACAAAGCATATTACAGGTCTATTAAACTTTTCTGCCTGTTTCATAAGCCTTAAAGCCTTTCTATAGCCTTCTGGATTAGGCATACCAAAATTTCTGCTTATGTTTTCTTTTAGGTTCCTTCCCCTTTGCTGACCTATAACCGTAATGGCAGCTCCATTTAGAAATGCCAATCCACCAATTATACAGCTATCATCTCCAAAATATCTATCTCCATGTAACTCTATAAAGGAGTCAAATATTTTATCTATATAATCCAGAGAAGTAGGTCTATTCATTTTTCTTACCATATTAACTTTTCCCCATGGACTAAGGGAGGGTTTCATAGGTTTATTCACTTCTTCTTTATTTTCAATGTCATTGCAATTAGCTTCAGTTTCTATAAAATCTTTTTTCTTGTGTAACTTTAATATTAATCCTAATGTACTTTTTAATTCTTTTCTTTGAACTATTTTATCTATAAAACCATGCTTTAGTAAAAACTCTGCACTTTGAAATCCATCTGGCAGCTTTTGCTTTATTGTTTGTTCAATAACTCTTTTCCCTGCAAACCCTACAAGAGCTCCAGGCTCTGATAATATTATATCTCCTAGCATAGCAAAACTAGCTGTAACTCCTCCAGTGGTTGGATCTGTAAGTACGGATACATATAAAAGGCCTTTTTCATTCAATCTGGATAAAGCTGCACTTACCTTGGCCATTTGCATTAATGAATACATTCCCTCTTGCATTCTAGCTCCACCTGAAGCAGTAAATATTATTAATGGTAGCTTTTCTTCTATAGCCTTTTCTATAGCTCTAGTTATTTTTTCTCCAACTACTGAGCCCATGCTTCCCATTAAGAACCTACTGTCCATAATGCAAAGTACTGTTTTCTCTCCATTTACTTCACCTATGCCTGTAACCACAGCTTCGTTTAATCCGGTATTATCTTTTAAATCCTTGATTTTTTTTTCATATCCTTTAAATTTGATAGGATTTAATGTAGATATGTTTGGGTTTATTTCTGTCCAAGTTCCTTCATCTATAATTTGCTTTACCCTTTTATAGGCAGGCACCCTAAAATTGTACTTACAGAAACCACAAACGCCTAAGTTTTTCTCCAAATCTTTGGTATAGATAATCTGGCCACACTTTTTACACTTAGCCCACATTCCATTTGGAATATTGGGCTTTTCTACTTTTTCTTCAGTGTTTCTTATAGTATTTAAGCTTTGCGAACTGACAGTAATATACTTTGTCTTTTTGAAAAGCCCCTCAAGCACCTAAATCATCTCCTATTTATGGTTTCTGGCAATAAAACCTGTATCATAACTTCCTTTTATAAACTCATTATTATTTATTATATTAAACTGATAATCAATATTGGTCTTAATTCCACCAATTAAAAATTCTCCCAAAGCTCTTCTCATCTTATTTATAGCTTCTTCTCTATTTTTCCCATATACTACAAGCTTTGCTACCATTGAATCATAGTTTGGTGGTATTTTATATCCATCGTAAAGAAGAGAATCTACTCTGACCCCCAATCCTCCTGGTACAAATAAACCATCAATTTTCCCTGGTGAAGGTCTAAAATCCTTTTCAGGATCTTCTGCATTTATTCTACATTCTATAGCATTACCTTTTATTTCTATATCTTCTTGGGTAAAACTCAATTTTTCTCCTGAAGCTATTTTTATTTGTTCCTTTATCAAATCTATTCCTGTAACAAACTCTGTTATAGGATGCTCCACTTGAATCCTTGTGTTCATCTCCATAAAATAAAAATTATTATTTTTATCTAATAAAAATTCTATAGTTCCGGCATTTTTATATCCTACAAATTTTGCTCCTTTTATAGCTGCTTCTCCCATTTTCTTTCTCAATTCTGGTGTCATTATAGGACATGGAGCTTCTTCTAATACCTTTTGGTTTCTTCTTTGTATGGAGCAATCTCTTTCCCCCAAATAAACTATGTTTCCATAATTATCAGCCAATATCTGTATCTCTACATGTCTTGGATTTTCTAAATACTTTTCCATATACATAGTATCATCACCAAAGGCTGCTTTAGCTTCTGTTTTAGCAGTATTCAAAGAACTTAAAAGCTCTTCTTCATTTCTTACTATTCTAATTCCTCTGCCTCCACCACCGGCAGAAGCTTTAATCATTACAGGATATCCTATATCCTTGGCATTTTTTAGTGCTTCTTCATCACTAAGTATAGGTTCTTTAGAGCCTGGCACTACTGGGACTCCAGCTTCTATCATCATACTTCTGGCATTAGATTTGTTTCCCATTTTATCTATAATATCTGCTTCTGGTCCAATAAAAGTTATATTACATTCCTTACACATTTGAGCAAATTTGCTATTTTCAGAAAGGAAACCAAATCCTGGGTGAATAGCCTCTGCCCCACTTAGTACAGTAGCACTTAATATATTTTTTGTATTTAAATAGCTATCCTTGGGAGAGGCTGGTCCTATACATACTGCCTCATCTGCCATTTGAACATGTAGACATTCCTTATCCACTGTTGAATATACAGCTACTGTCTCTATCCCCATTTCTCTACATGCTCTTATTATTCTTACAGCAATTTCTCCTCTATTGGCAATTAGTATTTTTTTAAACATTTTATCACCTTATCACAAACATTATTTCTGCTTCCGCCGCTTTTTCTCCATCTACAGTGGCTACAGCACTGCCTATTCCTGCTGACCCTTTCAATTTTATTAATTCAACTTCTAATTTTAATGTGTCCCCAGGCACTACCTTTCTTCTAAATCTTGCTTTATTTATTCCTGCAAAATATGCTATTTTCCCTTTAAATTTATCAAGACTTAATACTGCAACTGCCCCTGTTTGTGCTAATGCTTCTATAATGAGAACTCCTGGCATTACAGGCTCCCCTGGGAAATGTCCTTGAAAAAAATATTCATCCATAGTTACATTTTTATATCCTACAACTTTTTTACCTGGTTCTAACTGTACTATTTTATCTACCAATAAAAAAGGATATCTATGAGGAAGTATTTCCATAATATCCTTTATATTTAATTCTTTATCCATAAAATCACCTTCATTAATAAATTTTATAGTTTAATTTTAAATAGAGGCTCACCATACTCTACCATGTCCCCATCCTTAACCATTATTTCTACTATTTCACCATCCACTTCACTGCCTACTTCATTCATTAATTTCATGGCTTCTATAATGCATAAGGTATCTCCCTTTTTCACTTTACTTCCAACCTTAACAAATGGCTCCTTATCCGGTGAAGGTGAGCCATAAAATGTTCCAACTATAGGGGATGACATTATAGTTAAATCAGTATTATCTTCTACCGCAGTATTCTCTAATTTTTCGGTAGCCACATCTTCTTTAGCAATGTTCATTTCTTCTATGCTATTATCCATGGAAGCTACAGTTTTATCCTGAGGATTCTTAATATATACTTTTTCTGCATCCTTTTTCATCTTTATGGATACACCATTTTCTGCAATTTCTAAATCTGTAATTTTAGAATCACTCATTACCTTTAGTAATTCAGCAATACCTTTAAAATCCATATTTATTCACTCCATTTTTTTAATAGAATAACTGCATTATGTCCACCAAATCCTAAAGAATTAGACATAACATAGTTTAATTCTTTTTTCCTACCCTTATTAGGTACATAATCTAAATCACATTCCTCATCGAATACTTCATATCCAATAGTAGGAGGAATAAAACTATCTTCCATGGCTTTAACTGAAGCAACAATTTCTATTGCTCCTGCAGCACCCAAAAGATGACCTGTCATTGATTTTGTTGAGCTTACAGGTATATCTTTAGCACAATCACCAAAAGCAGTTTTTATTGCTGCTGTCTCAAACTTATCATTAGCTTCTGTACCTGTTCCATGCGCATTTATATAAGAAACCTGTGATGGTTCTATGCCTGCTTCTTCTATAGCAATTTTAATAGCTCTTGCAGCCCCTTCTCCATCTGGTGAGGGAGAAGTTATATGATAAGCATCACAAGTTGATCCATAGCCTACCACTTCTGCATATATTTTTGCATTCCTCTTTTCAGCATGCTCTAGGGATTCAAGTATAACTATACCTGATCCTTCTCCCATAACAAATCCATTTCTTTCTTTATCAAAAGGAATAGAAGCTCTCTTAGGATCTGTACTCCTGCTTAATGCAGTAAGGGAAATAAATCCTGCTATGGGAAGTGGCGTAATAGAAGCTTCTGTCCCACCGGCTATTATAACATCAGCTACACCATTTTGAATCATTCTATAAGCTTCGCCAATACAATTTGTTCCTGTTGCACAAGCTGTTACCACTGTTGTGCATATTCCCTTAGCTCCAAATTTTATTGCTATATTCCCCGCTGCCATATTGCCTATTATCATTGGAATAAATAGTGGATGTACTCTACTAGGACCCTTTTCTAATAAAGCTTGATGTTGTTTTTCCATAGTTCCTATTCCACCTACTCCTGAACCTACGACTACTCCAAATCTTTCTTGTTCTATTTTTTCTAAGTCTAAATTTGCATCTTTAACTGCCTCAACTGCCGCTGCTACAGCAAACTGACAATATCTATCCATTCTTTTTGCTTCTTTTTTGCCTATTGTATCCTCTGGATTAAAATCCTTAACTTCCGCAGCAAGTTTGGCTTTAAATTTTTCTGTATCAAATGCTTTAATGAAATCTATACCACAAGCCCCATTTTTTAAACTATTCCAAAAGGTTTCTACATTATTTCCCACAGGAGTTATGGCGCCCATTCCTGTAACAACTACTTTTCTTTTCACCTTACATACCAACCTTTCTTTAAATAATTAAATAACCATTCCTCCGTCTACATTTATAACCTGGCCTGTTATATAAGAAGAATTGTCTGAGGATAAAAATGCTACAACTTCAGCTACATCTTCAGCCTTTCCAAATCTCTTTAAAGGAATACTCCCTAATGCACCTTCTCTAACTTTTTCTGAAAGAGTATCTGTCATATCTGTTTCTATAAATCCTGGAGCTACTGCATTTACATTAATTCCTCTTGAAGCTAATTCTTTTGCTGCAGATTTTGTAAGTCCAATTACTCCTGCCTTAGCAGCAGCATAATTAGCCTGACCTGCATTGCCTGTAATGCCTACAACAGAAGATATATTTATTATCTTCCCTGATCTTTGCTTAACCATAACTTTGGAAGCATGCCTTATGCAATTAAAAGCTCCCTTTAAATTAACTTCTATTACTTTATCAAAATCTTCTTCTTTCATTCTCATTAAAAGTCCATCCGCTGTAATTCCAGCATTGTTTACTAGTATATCCAAAGCTCCAAACTCACTCACTGCAGTTTTTATTATTTTTTCTGCATCAGTAAAACTGCTAACATCACCTTGAGCTGCAATAGCCTTTGTCCCTTTGCTTTCTACGTTTTTAACTATTTCTTCCGCAGCATTAGCACTACTTTTATAATTAACTACTATATTTGCACCAAGTTCTGCAAGTTTTAATGCTATGACTCTTCCTATCCCCCTGCTTCCACCTGTAATCAAGGCTGTCTTACCTTGTAATATTTTATTATTCATATTCTATATCCACTCCAAACAAATTATATCATTAAAATGTTTCTAACCTTTTAAAGCATTTAAAGTTTTTTCTAAAGATTTTATATCTTCTACATTATAAACTTCTGCTTTTCTATTTATCTTCCTTACAAATCCACTTAATACCTTACCTGGTCCTATTTCTACAAAAGCATTTATGCCATCTTTTAACATGGTATTGATTGTATGTTCCCATTTAACAGAACTCATTATCTGTTTTTTTAATGTGTCTTTTATTTTATCTTCTTCTAAATAATCACCAGTTACATTTGTTAATAATGGAATATCTGATTTTTTAAATTCAATATTAAGTAATTCTTCTTCTAATTTTTCTGCTGCTTTTATTAGCATGGAGCTGTGGAAAGGTCCACTTACATTAAGCATAATTGCTTTTAACGCTCCTTTTTCTTTAGCAACTTCACAAGCATATTTTAATGCTTCTATTTCTCCAGCTATAACTATTTGCCCAGGGCAATTAAAATTAGCTGGCTCAACTATACCTAATGATGAAGCTTCCTTACATACTTCATAGATTTTTTCTTCCTTTAGTCCTATTATTGCAGCCATACCTCCAATACCTTGAGGCACTGCTTCCTGCATATATTTTCCCCTCTTTTTTACTAATTTAACTCCATCCATAAAGTTTAATCTTTTACTACATACAAGGGCTGAATATTCTCCAAGGCTTAACCCTGCAACTAGGCTAGGCTTTATACCTTCTTCTTCTAATATTCTCAGTGCCCCCACACTGGTAGTTAAAATAGCTGGTTGGGTTATTTCTGTTTTGTTTAATTCTTCTTCTGGTCCATTAAAACAGAAATTGCTTATGCTAAAGCCTAAAGCTTCATCTGCTTCATTAAATGTCCTCTTACACTGTGAAAAGTTATCATATAACTCTTTTCCCATACCAACATATTGAGCACCCTGACCTGGGAAGAGAAAAGCAATTTTTCTTATACCTTCCATAAACTATTCTCCAATCTTTATATTTTTTAATCTAAAGAATATTAAAATTAAACTATGGAATCAAATTTATCTAACAACGACTTTAAGTCAAACATTTCTTCTATTATTTCTTTACAAGTTCCCTCTTTAGAAATAAGTCCTGCTATCTGTCCTGCCATTACAGAACCATTATCTGTATCTCCCTCTTTAACAGCCTTTACTAAAGCTCCTTTACCAAGTTTGTCTAACTGTTCAATTGAGACCTCTTTCTTCTCAAGTATTTGAAATTTTCTTGATAATCTATTTCTAAGTACTCTTACAGGATGACCTGTACTTCTTCCTGTTACCACAGTATCTATATCTTTAGCATTTAATACTTTATCTTTATAATTCTGATGTACCGTACATTCCTTAGCTACTAAAAATCTAGTTCCAACTTGAACCCCTAAAGCTCCTAACATAAAAGCTGCCCCTACGCCCCTTTTATCTCCAATTCCACCTGCTGCAATAACAGGAATATTTACTGCATCTACTACTTGAGGAACCAACGCCATAGTGGTTAATTCTCCAACATGTCCTCCTGCTTCGCAACCCTCTGCTATTACTGCATCTGCTCCTGCTCTTTCCATTCTTTTTGCTAATGCTACAGATGCTACAACAGGAATAACCTTTACTCCATGCTCTTTCCACATGTGTACATATTTACCTGGGTTACCAGCTCCAGTAGTAACTACTTTTACTCCTTCTTCACAAACAAGTTTTGCTACTTCTTCAGCATTAGAGCTTAAAAGCATTATATTTACTCCAAAAGGCTTATCTGTTAATTGTTTTGTTCTTCTAATTTCTTCTCTTACTGCATCTACAGGTGCATTACCTGAAGCTATAATCCCTAAACCACCAGCATTAGATACAGCAGCTGCTAAGGAACTATCTGCAATCCAAGCCATAGCTCCCTGAATAATGGGATATTCTATTCCTACCATATTACAAAAAACATTATTTTTCATAAATTATCCCCCTCCTTAGTAGTATTTTCTTCTGCAAATTTAACTGCATCCCTAACTGTCTTTATTGCTTCTGCGTCTTCTATCTGAATATTAAATTCCTCTTCTATTTCTATTACTATTTGAAAAAGATCTAAAGAATCTACGCCTAATTCTTCAAAAGATGTATTAATTGTTATTGCATCTTCACCTATATTTAGCTGTTCTGCTATTATCTTTCTTATCTTTTCAAATATCATTTTCATACCTCCAAAATTCAATCTATGCCTATGATGATATCTGTTTGTCTATTGTCCACTCTATTATTGTTCCACCCCAAGTAAGTCCTCCTCCAAAACCTACTAAGAGTATTTTATCTCCTTTTTCCAGTAAACCTTCTCTATTCATTTGATCAAGAGCTATAGGTATACTAGCTGCAGAAGTATTACCATAATATTGTAAATTAGTATAGAACTTTTTCTTATCTACCTTCAGTTTTTTTATCATATAATCTATTATCCTCAAATTTGCCTGATGAGGAACTATATATTTAATGTCATCTATAGTTAATCCAGATGAGCTGAGAAGAGTCTTTATAGTTTCTCCCATTGCCTTAACAGCAAACTTAAATATTTCTCTTCCTTCCATAGATAAATAATGATATCCTTCATTATCTGCATTTTGTGGTATTTTTTCTTTTAACTTTTTATTGTTTATATCTATAGGCACTGCATTACATTTTAAAAGATTAGCTCCTTTACCGTCAGAGCCTGTGTATATCTGAATTAATCCTTTTTCTTCTCCACATCCTAATATAGCCGCTCCTGCTCCATCTCCAAATAATACACAGATACTTCTGTCATTCCAATCTAAAATTTTGGATAAGGTTTCCGCACCTATGATAAGAGCATTCTTTTTAGTGCCATTTTTAATAAACTGATAGGCTATGTTTAATGCATATATAAAACCTGAACAAGCAGCTGATATATCAAAACAGGTTGCATTTGCTGCACCTATTATATCTTGAACAATACAAGCTGTTGAAGGAGTATAACAATCAGGAGTAGTAGTAGCTACTATAATTAGATCTATGTCCAAAGGTTTTATAGATGAGTTTTCTAAAGCTTTTAGCGCTGCTTTAGCCGCTATACTTGAAGTATTCTCCCCTGTAGTTATTCTTCTCTCACCAATTCCTGTTCTAGTTTTTATCCATTCATCATTTGTATCTATAACAGTAGCTAATTCATCATTTGTCACAATCCTATCAGGTACATAGCTTCCAGTAGCCAAAATCTGAACTTCTTTCATTTATTAAGTCTCCTTTTTATTGCACTCTAAATTATATTTGTTCTTAAAGAATTTATTTAACTTATCCAAAGAACTTATAAGAATCTTTTCTTCCTCTTCTGTCAATCCAGATATAGTCTCCTTTATCATATCTGAATGGAATTTTCGATGAATTCTGTAAGCCAATTTACCTTTTTTAGTTAGGCTTATATACACAATTCTTCTATCTGACTCACATCTGCTTCTCTCTACATATCCTTTTCTTACAAGATTATTTATAGCTGTACTCAAAGTTCCAACAGTTATTTTTAAGCTTAAGGCAACCTCTGACATAGTTCTTTTATTGTACATGCCTATTGCTTCTATAGTATGAACTTCTGTTACGGATAAGTCACTAAGTGTTCCCCCTTGAAAAGCATTTTGTTCTATAATAAGTATATCATTAAATATATCTACTAATAATTCATTCAAAACATAAATTGAATTACTCATAATCTGCCACTTCCCTGATAAGTTCCTGCATGAGTTCCTTTACTGTAACAATTTTATCAATTCTATATCCATTACTTCCTGTAAAAAGCACTCCTTCATCTACATTTCCTTCTACTGCATTAATTAACGCCCTTGATATACAGTAAATCGTATTGTTAGGATCACACTTCCTTAGACATCCAAAGCATTTATCTACCTTTTCCTTTTCATTTGTTACTTTCTCTATAAATTGATTTTTTATAGCTCTACCTGGAAGACCTACAGGACTCTTTATTATTTGTATATCCTCTTTAGAACATTTTACAAAACTTTCTTTATATTTTATATCTGCATCACATTCTTCTGTACCTATAAACCTTGTTCCCATTTGAACCCCAGAGGCCCCTAGTTTTAAAAACTTACCAATATCTTTTCCTGTATATATTCCACCTGCAGCTATGACAGGTATCTTTACCTGATATTTTTTCTCATACTGTTTTGCTATTTCTATTACATCTTTTAATATATCCTCTAAGCTGCTCTCTTTTCCTTCTAATATATCCTCTAAATGGAATCCTAGATGTCCACCTGCCTTGGGACCTTCAACTACTATAAAATCAGGAACATAGGAATATCTTTCATCCCATAACTTACACATAAGTCTAGCAGCTTTTCCTGAAGAAACTATAGGAGCAATTTTAGTGTTGCTTCCCTTTACTAGTTTAGGTAATGAGGTTGGTAATCCAGCCCCAGATATTATTGCATCTATTCCAGATTCAACAGCTGCGTCTACCATTTCCCGGTAATTGTTCATAGCTACCATTAAATTTAATCCTATAACTCCATTGGGACTTAGCTCCCTTGCCTTTTTTATTTCCTTTTTTAAGGCTCTAATATTAGCCTCTTTGCTATTGGTTAAAAAATCTGGTTCCCTAAACCCTATTTGGGCTCCTGATATAATCCCCATTCCACCTTCCTCAGCCACTGCAGCAGCTAATCTTGAAAGTGAAACTCCTATACCCATTCCTCCTTGAATAATAGGAACCTTTATTTCTAAATTACCAATTTGCAAAGGAGATATTTTCATATAATCTCCTCCCCACTTTTTTGATTATCAAATATTTTGATAGTCAAAGTATAAACTTTAAAGCTTTTTTTGTCAAGATATTCCCTAAAAGAGAGATGGCAGAGGTAATCTCATATAATAAATCACTTCTGCCATTTCAATATTAAATTTCTTATTCAAAATACGAATATCTTCTCTCAAGCATTTTAAAGCAAATTACTACAATTGAATTTAAACATAAATATATTGCTGCAGCAATAAAGAAGGGAATTATAGTAAAATCTCTAGTTAAAATTTCCTTTGAGGCTCTTAGTACTTCCTCCATGCCTATAGTAGCAACTAAAGCCGTGTCTTTAACTAAGCTTATTCCCTCATTACAAGTAGAGGGTAACACTCTTTTTATACCTTGAGGTACTATTATTTGCTTCATAGTTTGAGAATAGCTCATTCCTAAAGCCCTGGCAGCTTCATATTGACCTTTATCTACAGATTGAAGTCCTCCTCTAAATATTTCAGTTAGATATGCTGCATAATTTAAAGTGAAAGCTATAGTTGCTGCTGTAAAACGGCTAAACTTTATGCCTAAAACCGGCAATCCAAAATATATAAAAAATAATTGTAAAAGCAAAGGGGTTCCTCTAAATAACCAAGTATAAATTCCCACAATCTTCTTTAGAAGTTTATTCTTACATATCTTAACTAATGATAATATAGCAGCTAGGGGAATTGATAGTATAAATACTACTAAAAATAACTTTATTGTTACAGTACTGCCCTGTAATATAAAAAGAACTGAATCATTAAAATTGGACATTTTGAACCACTCCTATTTTATAAATAAGTCTTTTCCAAACCATTTTTCTGATAACTTAGCTGTAGTTCCATCTGCCTTCATTTTATCAAGGGTCTTGTCCAATTCTTCCCTAAAAGTATTGTCTTCTTTTCTTACTCCTACACCCATAGGTTGATTTCCAAAGTTATCATCTAAAATTTTATATATTCCGGGTTTTTTATTAGAATAATATCTTCCAACAATTTCATCTATAACAACAGCATCTACTCTGCCAATCTTTAAATCCATTAATGCTTCTGCATAATTCCCATATTTCTTCAATTCCTTAAAACTTTTCATTACTTCTGGTTGTGTCTTAATTGCATCTTCACTGGTACTTCCCATTTGAATAGCCACTACTTTGCCAGCTAAATCTTTTTTATCTTTTATAGTAGAATTATTTTGTACCATAACTACCTGTCTGTCATTTATATATGGTTTAGTAAAGCCTATCTGCTCTTTTCTTTTGTCAGTAATACTTAATCCATTCCAAATTACATCTATGTCTCCATTATTTAAGCTCATTATTATTCCATCCCATTCAACAGGTTTAAAAACTACCTTTACCCCCATCCTTTTTGCAGCCTCTTTTGCTAAATCAATATCAAGACCAACAATTTGCCCCTTTTCATCTCTAAAACCCATAGGTGCAAAAGTATCATCTAATCCTACTACAAACTCTCCCTTGTTTTTAATTTGCTCTAATGATTTATCTTTATTAGCTGTGTCATGACTATTCCCACATCCTATTAAAACAGAACTTAATATAAATACTGATATTATTGCTAGGACAAATTTCTTTTTCATTTTTTACTTCCTCCTCATATACCTTATAAAATTAATATATTTCATATTATACTTTAATACGGTGAATTTGTAAATCGCTAATGTGAGAAAGTAAGAAATAATTTATTCCATTTAGGTGAACTTATTGCAAGTTTAATTTAAATAATCCTGAGGATCCTGCGGGGTGCCGTTTTTTCTTACTTCAAAATGAAGATGAGGTCCTGTGCTCCTTCCTGTACTTCCTACTTCTCCAATCTTTTCTCCTTTTCCTACATATATTCCTTTTTTTACAAACAATTTATTACAGTGTCCATAAATAGTTACTATATTATTTTCATTTTCTATTTTTATCACATTTCCATATCCATCTTCCCAACCAGAATAAATCACCTTTCCTGGTAATACACAATGTATAGAAGTACCTAATGGAGCAGCTATATCTATACCATTATGCATCTTTCCCCACCTTTGCCCAAAATTTGATGATATAGTACCCCTAGATAAAATAGGTGCGCTTTTTTCAGGTTCTTTTCCCTTTATGGTAAAACTTATTGCACTAATATCATCATGGCCATTAATTATAGAAGAAGCATAATATTCCACACCTTTTAATTCATCTATTGAAACATCGGTTTTATAGTATGTTATTTTGTTATTTAATTTTATTTCTCCTATATCTTTCACAGAACTGCTATTTATATATTGTTCCTTTATCTTATCTAATAGCCTTTTTATATCCTGCTCACTTTCCAGAACTGCTACCTCCTTTCCATCAGATTTTACAACTATGCCTTCTTTCTTATTAATAATTGGCTTCCCTAGTGTTTTCACTTCTTCTTTATATACATTACTATCTTTATAAGAATTTACATTCTTTAGTGAATAAAATGCCGTAGCAAAAGTAACAACAACGCAGCATATAGATGCTATTAATTTATTTATTTCTTTTGTCATATATAATTCTCCCTTTATAATATTACCATTGTGATATGATAATGGTTAACTGACTGTTTTATTGAACCAATGAGAAATAAAGGTCACCCTTATATATTTTATACAAAATAAAAAAAATTATAATAACATAGTAAAAAACTTAGAGTATAATTTTAGTAGGCAAAAGTAGTAATAATTACTGCTTAAAAAATTAAAAGGAGATACAAAAAGTATCTCCCACATACATAAAAAATCCATTATAATGTAAGTTGATATTACTATAC
>NZ_PVXO01000024.1 GCF_002995785.1 Clostridium liquoris
TATAGTAATATCAACTTACATTATAATGGATTTTTTATGTATGTGGGAGATACTTTTTGTATCTCCTTTTAATTTTTTAAGCAGTAATTATTACTACTTTTGCCTACTAAAATTATACTCTAAGATTTTAAAACACTATTATTTAAAAAAGAGGCACTTATTAAAAGTACCTCTTTTTATGTCATTTGTATTTAAACTATTTTAATTCTACAGTTGCTCCAACTTCAGTTAATTTAGCTTTCATAGCTTCAGCTTCTTCTTTAGCTACGCCTTCTTTTAATGTCTTAGGAGCTCCGTCAACTATTTCTTTAGCATCCTTTAATCCTAAACCAGTTATTTCCCTAACTGCTTTTATAACTTTAATCTTTTCTGATCCAATACTAGCTAATACAACATCGAATTCAGTTTTTTCTTCAGCTGGTGCAGCGCCTGCTCCTGCAGCACCTGCTACTGCAACTGGTGCAGCTGCGCTTACACCAAATTCTTCTTCACATGCTTTTACTAATTCATTTAATTCTAAAACGCTCATTTCTTTTATAGCTTGAATGATTTCTTCTCTAGTCATTATTAAGCACCTCCAAATTTTCTTAATTTAATTAAACTTCCTCAGATTCTTTTTTCCCCTTAATTGCATTTAATAAGTATACAAGATTTGATAATGGAGCTTTTAAGCTTCCAAGTAATTTTGCAATAAGTACGTCCTTTGGTGGTATTGATGCAAATTCTTTTGTTTTTGCTGCATCAAAAATTTCACCCTGAACTATAGCACCTACTAGTTCAAGCTTCTTATGATCTTTTGCAAAATCATTAAGAACTCTTGCTGGAGCAGTTGGATCTTCATATCCAAATGCTATTGAAACAGGTCCTTCAAGTAAATTTGTTATACCGTCATATCCTAGCTCTTTAGCAGCTAAAATACTTAAAGTATTTTTGTATACCTTATATTCTACACCTGCTTCTCTTAAGTTTTTTCTTAATTCAGTGTCTTCTTCAACTGTTAATCCTTGATAATGTGCTAACACAATACCTTCAGATTTCTGCATTTTTTCTTTGATTTCAGCTATTTTAGCCTCTTTTATCTGTCTATTCTTATTCACTGTGTGTCCACCTCCTCACAGTTTAAACTGCATATAACTTATATAAAAATTAAAGGTTTCTCCGTAGACATGGAGAAACCAATTATACCTAATCATATATTGGAACCCTCGGTAGGTTGGTTGCCCGTTACGCTTATGCACCTACTGTCTACGGTATATTTACTTATTCAACCTTTAAAATAATATCAAAATTTTAAACCTGTGTCAATACTATTCTAACACTTTAGTTGGATTTATTTTTATTCCAGGTCCCATTGTGCTTGAAATAACTACTGATTTAATATACTGTCCTTTAGCTGCTGCTGGTTTAGCTTTTACCACAGCTTCCATTAATGAACGGAAGTTATTAGCTAACTTTTCAGCACCAAAAGATTTCTTTCCAATTGGAACGTGAATTATAGAAGTTTTGTCTACTCTATATTCAACTTTACCAGCTTTTATGTCTGATAACGCTTTAGCTACATCAAATGTAACTGTACCTGATTTTGGATTTGGCATTAATCCTTTAGGCCCTAATACTCTACCTAATCTTCCAACCAATCCCATCATATCTGGGGTAGCAACAACTACATCAAAATCGAACCAGTTTTCTTTCTGGATTCTTTCAACATATTCTTCAGCTCCAACATAATCTGCTCCAGCTGCTTCAGCTTCCTTAGCCTTTTCACCTTTTGCAAACACTAATACTCTAACAGTTTTGCCAGTTCCATGAGGAAGTATTACTGCTCCTCTTACTTGCTGGTCTGCATGTCTTGGATCAACTCCAAGTCTTATAGCTAATTCTATTGTTTCATCAAACTTAGCTTTAGAAGTTTTAACAACTAAATCCATTGCTTCTGCAGAAGTATATAAAGTATTCTTATCAACTAATTTAGCACTCTCAATATAATTCTTTCCCATACTAATCCTCCTTTGTGGTTTTAACGGTTTTTGCCTCCCACCTATTTAAGGTTATAACTATTCTTCTATAGTTACACCCATACTTCTTGCTGTACCAGCTACCATACTCATAGCAGCTTCTAATGATGCAGCATTTAAGTCTGGCATTTTAGTTTCGGCAATCTGCTTCAACTGTTCTTTAGTTAGTTTAGCAACTTTAGTTTTGTTTGGAACACCAGAACCGCTTTCAATTCCAGCTGCCTTCTTTATAAGAACTGCTGCTGGAGGAGTCTTTAGTATAAAACTAAAAGATCTGTCCTGATATACTGTAATTACAACTGGAATTATTAATCCAGCCTGTTTGGCTGTCTTGGCATTAAATTCCTTAGTAAACGCCATAATATTTACACCATGCTGACCAAGTGCAGGTCCTACTGGTGGTGCTGGAGTTGCTTTTCCTGCAGGAAGTTGAAGTTTGATCATTCCTGTAACTTTTTTAGCCATAATTTACACCTCCTATAAATGTGGTTATACGGATTAAATCCTCCCACTTAATTAAGGCTTTCGCCTTTTAGGTTAATCTAGTTTATCTATTTGATTAAAATCAAGTTCGACAGGTGTTTCTCTGCCAAACATGTTAACAAGAACTTTAACTTTATGTTTTTCAATGTTGATTTCTTGTATAACCGCCGGGAAGTTTTCTAGAGGTCCTGAAACCACTTTTACACTTTCTCCAACTTCCATATCTAAATCTACTTGCTTTTCCATAATTCCCATAGATGTAACTTCCTCGTCAGTCAATGGAACAGGTTTAGATCCTGGGCCAACAAATCCAGTGACACCTCTTGTATTCCTAACAACATACCAGGAATCATCTGTCATAACCATTTTCACTAACACATATCCTGGAAATATCTTTTTTAATGTTATTTTCTTTTTACCATCTTTTATTTCAACTTGTTCCTCCATAGGAACTTGAACATCACATATCCAGTCATGAAGGTTTCTATTTTCTACAGTCTTTTCAAGATTTACCTTAACCTTATTTTCATACCCAGAGTATGTGTGAACTACATACCATCTAGCTCTCTCTGCCATATTTCAAGGGACGGGAATCTTATCTCGACCCCTACCTCCTTTTTAATATTTATTTATAGATGATTTTAGATAACTTATTAAAGACAAAATCTATTCCACCTATAGCCACCATATATATAAAACAAAATTCTAAAACTATAAGGGTAGCCTTTTTTACTTCTTCTTTAGAGGCCCAGGTAATTCTTTTAAATTCACCCTTTAGATCTTTGAAAAATTTAATAATCCCACCTTTATCAGTGGTTACCTTAACTTCTTTTCTTTTTTTTAGATCAGCGCTCATTTTTTCACATCCCTGAATATAATAATGATGCCTCTATGTATTATTTTGTCTCTTTATGAATTGTGTGTTTACGGCAAAATCTACAATATTTTCTCATTTCTAATCTATCTGGATCGTTTTTCTTGTTCTTCATTGTGTCATAATTTCTCTGTTTACATTCAGTACAAGCTAATGTAACTTTCACTCTCATTTTTTTACACCTCCTGGTACTTATCCTGGTATTTATATAAACGCAGGGAGATACTCTAATTTTATTTTACGCATTACCTTAATAATTTAACATAATTCAAATTATATGTCAATCCAATTTATTATAAAGAATAAAAATTTCCTTTAACCTCTAAAAGGACTAGGTCTAGAAACCCAGTCCTAATAAATTCTATATTATTCAATTATTTTAGTAACAACTCCTGAACCAACTGTTCTTCCGCCTTCTCTTATAGCAAATCTCAATCCTTCATCCATTGCTATTGGTGTTATTAATTCAACAGTCATATCAATATGGTCT
>NZ_PVXO01000025.1 GCF_002995785.1 Clostridium liquoris
GGTAAGACAACATTAACAGCAGCAATAACAACAGTATTAGCAAATAAAGGATTTGCACAAGCATTTAAATATGACCAGATAGATAAGGCACCAGAAGAAAAAGAAAGAGGAATTACAATCAATACATCACACGTAGAGTACCAGACAGAAAATAGACACTATGCGCATGTTGACTGTCCAGGGCATGCTGACTATGTAAAGAATATGATTACAGGAGCAGCACAGATGGATGGAGCAATCCTAGTTGTAAGTGCAGCAGATGGTCCAATGCCACAGACAAGGGAACATATACTACTAGCATCAAGGGTTGGAGTACAGTACATAGTAGTATTCCTAAACAAAGCAGATATGGTAGATGATCCAGAATTAATCGAACTAGTAGAAATGGAAGTAAGAGAACTATTAAATGAATATGGATTTCCAGGAGACGATACACCAATTATAGTAGGATCAGCATTAAAAGCATTAGAAAACCCAACAGATCCAGAAGCTACAAAATGTATAGATGAATTAATGGAAGCAGTAGATAGTTATATACCAACTCCAGAAAGAGCAACTGACAAACCATTTTTAATGCCAGTAGAAGATATTTTCACAATTACAGGAAGAGGAACAGTTGCAACAGGAAGAGTTGAAAGAGGTGTCCTAAAGGTAGGAGACGAACTTGAAATTGTAGGATTAAGCAGTGAGAAGAAGAAGACTGTATGTACAGGTGTAGAAATGTTCAGGAAGTTATTAGACCAGGCAATGGCTGGAGATAACATTGGAGTATTATTAAGAGGAATACAGAGAGATGATATCGAAAGAGGGCAGGTATTAGCAGCACCAAATTCAGTACATCCACACCAGAAATTTGTAGGTCAGGTATATGTATTAAAGAAAGAAGAAGGAGGAAGACACACTCCATTCTTTAATGGATATAGACCACAGTTCTACTTCAGAACAACAGATGTTACAGGATCAATAAAATTACCAGAAGGAACAGAAATGGTAATGCCAGGAGACCATATTGATATGACTGTTGAATTAATAACACCAATAGCAATGGATGAAGGATTGAGATTTGCTATAAGAGAAGGCGGAAGAACAGTTGGTTCAGGAGTTGTTACTAAAATAATTGAATAATAT
>NZ_PVXO01000026.1 GCF_002995785.1 Clostridium liquoris
GTATAGATATAATAATGAGAGAATACATTCCTCAATAGGATATGTACCCCCTCATGAGTATTATTTAGCAAATATAAGCTAAAATGAGTTTGAGTTAATATTGTCTATTTAACGGGGTGCTATCCGATAGTTAAGGAAAGAATTTTTTATTTACATAAAAAATTCTAGGCAATAAAAAGCCTTGCATTTTGCAAGGCTTTCTAAAATTATATAGGTATTTTTTAACGCAGTTAAAAATACCATCCATAGTTATTCACTATTAGCTATTAGTTATTCACTATTAATTATTCTGCTTGACAATATTTAATTATCAAATCTAAAGTAGCTAAAATACCATCCATATGTGTCCTTTCATATCCATGGGAAGCAAAGACTCCTGTTCCAATTAATGCAGTTTTAATATCCCAGCCTGCACGCAAAGCAGCAGAGGCATCAGAACCATAATATGGATATATATCTATTTTATAAGGTATAGTATTTTTATTACATATACTTACTAGTTTTTTTCTTAACTCTAAGTCATATGGACCAGAAGAATCCTTAGCGCATATACATACTGCATATTCAGAAGAATTTTGATCTAATCCAGGAGCACCCATATCTACAGATATAAATTCCTTTGTATTCTTAGGAAGAGCAGCAGAGGCACCATGCCCTACTTCTTCATAATTACTTATAAAGAAGCTAGTAGTATAAGGAAGCTCTATAGAATTTTCAACTAAATATTTTATTGCATAAAGAAGTATGGCAGCACTGGCTTTGTCATCTAGATATCTGCTTTTTATAAAACCATTAGGAGTAAAGACAGTTCTTGTATTAAAATATATAAAATCTCCAACTTCTATACCAAGATTTTTTGTATCTTCTTTAGAAAATACTTTTTCATCGAGAACTATTTCCATATTTTCTGGAGTTCTTTTTAATTCACGGGCCTCATCCCCGCTTATATGAACAGAAGGTTTAGTGCTTTGAACTGTTCCGGTAATTTTTTTGTCATAAAGGTTTTCAATAGTACAATTTTCTCCTTCAATAGAGTTCATCATAAAGCCGCCTATTGGAAGGAAAGAAACACATCCATTAGACTTTATGGATTTAACCATAGCCCCCAAAGTATCGATATGGGCAGAAAAAGCCCTTTCATAGTCTTTGTTTTTTCCCTCCAATGTAACTACAACAGCACCTTTATTGGTAACTGAGTAAGGAACATTTAATATATATAATTCTTCTTTGATATAGTCCATTACTTTTTCGGTAAATCCGCTAGGACTTGGAATAGTTAAAATATTGTTAAGATAATATTTGATTTTTTCATCGTTATACTTCATGAACATCACTCCTTTACAGTTTTACATGTATATTCTACCACAGTAAAAACTTTCATGTCATAAAAATTGTACAATTATTGTATAAATAATTGCTTGTATAGTATAATTAATGAGTATAGATTGTGAGGTGATGCATATGGTAAGAAAAAAAATATTCAAATCTAAAAAAAAGGGACTTATAATAATATTTATTTCTTTATTTATAGTTTTATCAGGAATTGTTTCAGCAGGAATAAGCTATGCATATAATTATGTAAAGCATTACAACAACTTATTTTATCTAGGAGTTAAAGTTGAAGATGTGGATTTATCTGGGAAAAGCCTTGAAGAAGGCAAAAAAGCTATAAAACAGCAATATATCAATAAAATACTTAGCAAAAAATTAATTATAAATACTCCAGATAAAAAGTACACCTTAACTTTTGACAAGATTAATGCTAATTATGATGTGGATAAAGTTCTTCAGCAGGCTTATTCCTATGGTAAAAATTTGAGTTTATACAGCAAGTATAAATTAATAAAACATCCAAATGAAAAAATATTTAAATTGATGAAATTTACCTATGATGAAAAACCCATAAAGGATCTTATAGCAAATATTGAAAAGGATATAAATAAAGAACCGCAAAACGCTAAAATTAGCAGAGCAGGGGGCGGGTTTGATGTAATCCCAGGGAAAGTAGGTAAAAGGTTAAATAAAGACAAACTTCAACAGGAAGCACTAGGTAAAATTGATGGTAATACTGAAAAAGATATAGTAATAGAAGCACCAATAGAAGAAATAAAGCCTCATATAACTGAAGATAAATTATCCAGTATAAATAATTTAATATCTTCTTTCTCTACTCAATATGGTTCTATATCCTCTTCTGAGAGAGCTAATAATATTGAAATTGCAACAAAAAGTATCAATGGTACAGTATTGATGCCCGGTGATGTATTTAGTTTTAATGGTGTAGTAGGAGAAAGGACTGAAGAAAGAGGATATCAAGCTGCTCCAGTTATAATAGGAAATCAAGTGGATTCTGGTCTTGGAGGAGGGATATGTCAGGTATCTTCAACTTTATATAATGCTGTACTTAAATCAAATATAAAGGCTACAGAAAGGGCACATCATACTTTACCTTCAAGTTATGTACCTTTAGGAAGAGATGCCACTGTTGATTGGGAAAATATAGATTACAAATTTAAAAATACATTGTCTTACCCAGTATATATTGAGGGAAGTACTGGTGGAGGAGACGTTACATTTAGTGTTTATTCAAATTCAGCTTTAGCAAGTAGAACTTATGATATCACTAATGACGTCTATGCTCAAATAGAAACTACTACAAAAACAATTAATGATGCAAATCTCCCATCAGGGACTGAAGAAGTAGTACAAAAGCCTTATGCAGGATTTAAGGTAAAGGTATATAAAAATTCCTATGAAAATGGTAAATTAATTAATCAAGAACTTATATCTAATGATTTCTATAAACCAGTAGAAGGATTGATAAAAATAGGAACTAAGAAAAAATAAAGAAAGGTTGTGCATTACACAGATAATGTACAACCTTTTTTGAATTTTTTGGTGTATAATATCTATAAGATTTTGAAGGAGGTGTGAAATAATGGGAGAAAGGGAGCTAATAAAAGATATAGTTTATAACATTGATAAGGTAGTTATAGGAAAAGAATATGAAATTTATAACATAATAAAAGGTATAATCGCCAATGGACATATACTTATAGAGGATGTACCTGGAGTTGGGAAAACTACTTTAGTAAAGGCTTTGGCTAAATCTTTAAATCTGTCCTATAAAAGGATACAATTTACTCCAGATTTACTTCCTTCAGATATTCTAGGTATATCTATTTATAACCAAAGGACTATGGAATTTGAGTTTAAAAAAGGCCCAATATTTTCAAATATAGTATTAGCAGATGAGATAAACAGAACTTCTCCTAAAACACAATCTGCACTTTTAGAGGTCATGGAAGAAAAGCAGGTATCAGAGGGGAACGAAACCTATAAATTAGAAGAACCATTTATAGTATTGGCTACCCAAAATCCTATAGAATATGAAGGCACTTTTATTTTGCCTGAAGCTCAATTAGATAGATTCATGATTAAAGTAAATGTAGGATATCCTGAAAAAATGTATGAAAGTAAAATGTTGAAAATATATAGAAATTATGATCCATTGGAAAGTATAAATAGTGTAGCAGAAGCTAAGGATATTATTGAATTACAGAAAAAGGTAAGAGATGTCCATGTATCAGATGAAATAAATTCTTATATAGTAAACATAGCTGAGGCTACAAGAAATAATAAATGCCTATCGTTGGGTATTAGCCCAAGGGCATGCCTAGCTCTTTTAAGAATATCTCAAGCTTCAGCCGTTATAAATGGAAGGAATTATGTTGTACCAGAAGATGTAAAAGAAAATGCAGTATCTGTTTTAAGTCATAGGGTGATAATATCTCCTTATGGAAGAGCTAATAATAATACTGGGGAAGAGGTAATTAAGGATATATTAAGAATTTTACCAGTGCCAAGAATAAAGGCTGATAGAATATGATTAAAATAATAAATAAAAAGTTTTTAATTATGCTTTTAATTTCATTTATTTATGCTTATTTGGAAGGCGGAAATTTACCCTATTCTATTTTCTATGGATTTTTATGTACTTTAATTTTCTCTTTAGTATATTTATTAGCAACTATAAGAAATGTAGCAGTAGATATAAAGTTTAATAGGGATATTTTTACTACTTTTGAAGATACGGAAGTTATTACAGTAGTTAAGAATTATGGTATTTTGCCTATACCTTATATAGAAATAAATAATAAAGTTTTTTATGAACTAGATAAGGATTACAAAGGATTAGTTTTGAGTTTAGGAATAGATGAAAATAGAAGGTTAGGTGTTAAAGTAAAATTTTTTACTAGGGGTATATATAATTTTGGAGAAATTAAGCTACACATAAGGGATATATTTTCACTTTTTAATTTTGAAAAAAACATAAAAAAGGAAAATATAATTAAAGTATATCCTAAAATATATTCTCTAGAAAAATTTAATTCCTATGGTGAAGATGTATTAAATGGTATGGTAAATGAAAAGGGCAATATTAAAGAGGATTATTCTATTAGTGACATGAGAAAATATAGAATAGGAGACAGCCTAAGAAAAATCAACTGGAAGGTAAGTGCCAAGCATGGAGAATTATATATAAAGAATTTCGACACTGTTACTGGAGAAAAATCTAATGTTTTTTTAAATATGAATAAAGATGATTATTTTAGTGGGAAAGGAAAAGAGAAGGAAGAAGAGCTAATAGATCTATGTGTTTCATTAATCAATATGATGAGGGTTAGAGGTATAAAAACTAATCTTCATATCTGTAATCGTGAAAGTAAAAGTTTTTATATTGGAACAAAGGATGACTTTTATGAATTAATGGAATATTTACTAATACACAAAAGTGAAGGAGAAAGGGATTTTTCTAAATTTATTATAGATAATTTAGGAAAAGTAGAAAGGGGCAGCTCTATAGCTATTATGACTCCTAAAATAAACGAAAAAATGAAGGATAATTTAATATCTTTGAAAAGATTAGGATATAAGGTTATGGCATTTTATTCTATAACGAATTTTGAGGATCTTGAGAAAATATCTATATTAAAAGAAATGGATATAAGATGTATAAGTTTTAATGAAGCCCTTGGTTAATAGCTGTAATATCAATTAAGGAAAGGATATATTATGGAAACTTTCAAAAAGAATATAATTTATGTATCTTTAACCTATGTAAATATATTTTTTATAATGAGGGTTATGGAGAAATGTTTTAAAATAAATAATTTTTCTTATGTATTTTTTAACTTTCTCTTCATTTTAGCTGCAATGATATATTATTTGTATAGATTTTTGTTAAAAAGACCTTTACACAAATTTTTATTTACTTTTCTTATGATTTTATCCATGGGGCTATGGGTATATTTTAATATGGATTATTTTACCCAGATATTTAAGTTAAATATAAAATATGTAATGGATCTAAATAATAATATATATAATGGAGAAACTACATATTTTTATCAACTCAAACTATTATTTATCTTTACAATTCCTTTATTAATAGTTTTAATATTGTGGATTGGGGATAAAGTATTCCCTAATTGCATATTACTTGTAACTGTATCCTCCATGCTGTTTTTTTGGAATTATGGGTATACAGAAACAGTAAAAAAGTATACATTCTATTTTATTCTTATAAGTATAATTACCTATTCTATAAATAGTTATATAAGGAGTATAGATGAATTAAAAAGCAGTGGTGTAGGCATATCCATAGCTTATAGTAAAATACTATTGTATATAGTAATACTAGGCTTTCTAATATCTGGAGTACAGAGCTTTCTGCCTAAGGAAATTCAGGGAAAATATAATAAGGAAAAATCGGAAGAATTTATTAATAAGTTTTCAATTAATAGAAGAGATATAAAAAATGTATATAATCTTAGTTCTTCAGGTTATAACAATACAGATACAAAGCTAGGAGGGCCCATTACTATTGACAATAAGCAGGTTTTTAAAGTAAAAGCAGATAGACCATATTATTTAAGAGGGACTAGTAAGGAATACTATGATGGCTTTTCATGGAAGGGTGTACAAAACAATTATGGAAGAATAAATAAGGACAGCTCAATACTAGAGCCCAAAAGTAGTAATTCTTTATCTATAGTTGGAGAGTCAAAGATAGATTATATCACAATTTATCCTGATTATATTAGCACTTCTACCTTATTTGCACCTATGTATGCTACCAATATAAATATAAAGGGAGAAAAGGTGTTTTATGATAAAGACAATAATTTTGTAACTTCTAATGACACTCACAAAGAATACACTGTAAAATTTTACAATGATGATTTAAAGTATTCTGTTATATCTGATAACATAGATAGTAAAAAAAATATTATTACCACCATAATGGATTATGGGTATAAGCATTCATTAAGTTTAGAACCAGAAAAATTTAAACAGTATAATGTATATTTACAATTACCTGATAATATTCCTAAAAGAGTATTTGATTTGGTAGATAATATTACAAGTGGAGAAAAGGATCCCGGAGAAAAGGTATTTAAAATTTATGACTATCTTCATAAAAATTATAAATATTCCTTGCAGGTACAACAATTACCAGAGGGAAAGGAATTTGTAGATAACTTTTTATTTACTGAAAAAAAAGGTTACTGTACATATTTTGCCACTGCTGCCACTGTAATGTGTAGAATAGCGGGAATTCCGGCTAGATATGTGGAAGGATTTAATATGACCTATGATAAGGATGCAGATGGACTTTTTATAGTATCAAATAAAAATTCCCATGCCTGGGCAGAAATATTAATTGACCCCATAAGTAACAGCTGGTCTATATTGGATACAGTACCTTCAGCCCCTGAGGAAGTAGAAAGGGCTCAGCAGGAAGAGAGGAAAAAGGAAGCCTATGAAGATACACAACCACAGGAAACAAATAGGAACAATGTAAAGAAAACTGAAGAAGATATCATAAATAAGGAACAAGTAAAGAATGAGAAAAAAAGTTATTGGGCATATCTATTAAGTTTGTTATTATTAATAATTCTTCTGATAATAGCAAGAATATTAATGATAATTAGGAATAAAAGAAAAATAATTAAGTCTAAGAGTATAATACCTTTATATTTATATATAATTAAAAGAATAAGAACTATAGGCATATATAAAGATGAAAGTCAAGGAGAAAAGGAATTTATTCAAAGCATAGAGGATATATCCTTAAGATTTAAGATGGAAGAATTAGTGGAGTATGTTTATAAAGAGTTTTATGGAGAAAAAGAAGATACAGTAGAATATAATAAAAAAGAAGAACTTTATAAATTTATAGAAAAATATATTAAAGAAAATCAGGGAAAAGGTAAGTACTATGTGGTGAAATTTTTAAATTTAGGTAAATAATAATCTATATAGCATATATAAAATATTCTAAATGTGTGATATAATAATTAACATCTAAGTAGAAAAAATGTAATGCGGGTATGGCGGAACTGGCAGACGCACTAGATTCAGGTTCTAGCGGGAAACCGTGCAGGTTCGAGTCCTGTTACCCGCACCATAAAAAAATATAATATAAAAAGGATAGTGAAGACTATGAGAAGAAAGAACAAGGAAAGAATATTAATTTCTTGCATTTTTTTTACCTTACTGATGGCATTATTTGTAAATTATGATATAAAATTCAATAAATATATATTTGCAGCACAGGAGCCTAGTACTGTATTAGGGGAAAAGAAAAAATTAAATGAGGAAAATATGGACAAGCAGTTTAAAAAAAATGAAAAAATAAACGAAGATTTGAATAAAATAATAGTCATTGACCCAGGCCATGGTGGAGCAGATAAGGGTACAAATATAGGAGCCTTATATGAAAAGGATATAAATTTAAAAATAGCATTTTATACAAGACAATATCTTCAGGATAAAGGATTTAATGCATTAATGACAAGAGAAGAGGACAAATTAATTCCTTTAAAGGAAATAGGTAATTTTGTAAATGATATAAGACCTAATGTGTTTGTATCAATCCATGTAAATTCCTTCAAGGAAAGTAAATATAAAGGCATAAGTACATATTACTATGACCCCAATGGATTTCAAAAGGAGGAAAGAATGGAACTGGCTAAAAGTATACAAAGTGAAAATACCAAAGATGGGACATGGTATAATAGAGGAGTTTTAAGACAAAATATAGCAGTATTAAGATATAGCAATTTTACTTGCGCTCTAGTAGAATGTGGATTTATAACTAATGAAGAGGATAGAAAAAAACTGCAGGATGAAAATATATTGAAAAACACAGGTGAAAACATTGCCAAAGGCATAATCAATTATATTGAAAGCAATAAGTAAAAGAAATTTAAAAATTAAATATGATTATTTCTGTTATAATAAGATATGTAGTTAAAAAATAAGAAGGGAATGTTGAGGATTGGCATGTAAATTAATATGCATTGATATG
This sequence comes from Clostridium liquoris, assembly GCF_002995785.1. Taxonomy (GTDB): domain Bacteria; phylum Bacillota; class Clostridia; order Clostridiales; family Clostridiaceae; genus Clostridium_AO; species Clostridium_AO liquoris. The sequence goes on from NZ_PVXO01000026.1 coordinate 8,378, forward strand.
GATGGTACATTACTTAATAGTAATGATGAGATAAGCAGGAGAAACTTAGAGGCTATTAGGAAAGCATCAGAAAATGGCGTGCAAGTAGCAATAAGTACAGGGAGACTATTTGTATCAGCAAATTATTATGCAGATCTAATTGGAGTTAAAACACCAGTTATAGCTTCCAATGGTGCTTATATAAGGGATAAGAATACAGATAAAGTTATATACAAATCCCTTTTAGGATATGAGAATTGTAAAAAAGTTATTAATGTGGCAAAAAAATATGATATGTATGCTCAGTTTAATACTTATGATAGTATTTTTACAGAAAAATTAGTTTATTCATCAAAATTTTATTCAAAAATGAATGAAACTCTCCCTGAAGATAGAAGAGTTAACATCAAAATCACTTCAGATTGGGATGAAAGCTTTAAGAAATATAAAAATGAAATATTAAAATGTATAGTGATAGATAAAGATTGTGAAAAGTTAAAGCTTATTAAAGAAGAATTATTAAAAGAAAAGGGAATACAGGTGGTAAGTTCCTTTAGGAATAATGTAGAAGTTATGGCTAAAGGAGTGTCAAAGGGAAATGCCGTTGGTATCCTTGCAGATTTTTATAATTTAACCAGAGAAGAAATAATGTGTATAGGTGACAGCGAAAATGATCTTTCTATGATAGAATTTGCAGGAATTGGAGTAGCTATGGGTAACGGTGATGAACTGATAAAGAGAAGTTCTGATTATATAACAGATACCAATGATGAGGATGGAGTGGCAAAAGCTATAGAAAAATTTGTTTTATAGGAAGAATTAACTATATTATATAGATGTAAATGGTAAATTATATAGTGTAGGCTTGGTATCTTTACTATTTCGATATAATAGGTTAATATATTTATGTGAATGCAAATTCAACAAGTTAATTGCATTAGTACAAGGAGGTATACAATTGAATTTAAATATAGTATTATTTCAGCCAGAGATTCCACAAAATACAGGGAATATAGCCAGAACCTGTGTACTTACAAACTGTAAACTTCATTTGATAAAGCCTCTAGGCTTTAGTTTGGATGAAAAACATTTAAGGAGAGCAGGCCTTGATTATTGGCCTTATTTAGATATAGAAATATATGAATCCTATGAGGAACTAAGAGATAAATATAAAGATGGGACTTTTTATTTTTCCACAACTCATGGTCATAATTATTATGACCATGCAAAGTTTAAAGAAGGAGATTTTATTGTGTTTGGAAGGGAATCATCTGGGCTGCCTGATGAAATAAGAAATAGTGATCCTGAAAAATGCATAAGAGTACCCATGATAAATACCACAACTAGATCTCTAAACCTTTCTAATACAGTAGCTATAGTTACATATGAAGCATTGAGGCAAATGAACTTTCCAAATATGAAGTAGGAGTGGTTTAGTGCATGGAGAAAGTAAAGATAATAACCGATAGTACATCAGACCTACCTAAGGAAATAGTTAAAAAGTATGATATTGAAGTTTTACCGTTATTGGTTAATTTCGGAGAAGATACTTACGCAGATGGGATAAATATAAATATAAAAACATTGCTAGAAAAAATGGACAACTCAGAAGAATTCCCTGGTACAGCGCAAGTGAATCCCCAAAGATTTTTGGATTGTTATAAAAGATATTTAGATGATGGGTATAAAATAATATCAATACATTTATCATCAAAGATGAGTGGAACCTATCAGTCTGCGTGCATTGCCAGGGATACCTTAGAAACAGATTGTATAAAGGTTATTGATTCTTTAAATGTAACCTCAGGATTAGGATTATTGGTTCTAAAAGCAGCTAGATTGAAAGAAAAAGGATCGAATATTGCAGAAATAGAAGAGGAAATAATAAAAGCCATACCCCATATAAGAAGTGTATTAGCTTTTGCATATTTAAATAATTTAGTGAAGGGCGGAAGGTTATCTAAGACCGCGGGGGTAATTGGAAATGTATTAGGCATAAAACCAATACTTGCCGTAGATAAAGGTGAAATGGTAGTTATAGATAAGGTTAGGGGTAGTAAAAAAGCCATTAGATATATAATGGAGTATTTGGACAAGGCAGGTATAAAAGAGAATGAGCCTGTTGCATTAGCGCACATAGCTAATAAAGATATTCTAAGCAGTCTAAGAGAAAATTTAAGAGAAAAAGGAATTCCATTTATAGAATGTGAAGTTGGATGCGTTGTAGGGGTTCATGCTGGTAAGGATGCCTGTGGAGTATTTTTTATTGAGAATTATTAACTAAATACAGGCAGCACAATGAATATGTCTATATTTATTGTGCTGCCAATTTAACTATGATTTATGAAAAGGATTACGTATAAATTTAAATGTGTATGTTATAATATATTTATTACTATTATATGAACTATGTGAACTTATTTAGAAGGATATTATTAATCCTTGTAGAATATTTATAATACTGACTAAAATTTTTATTTTATAATCTTATAGGAGGGGTATTAAATGAATAAAAAAAGAGTGCTAGCTCTACTAGCAGCCACTGTAATGACAGTTTCATTATTTGCAGGCTGCGGCGGTGGAGAAAAGAAACCTGAGGCTGGAGCACCAGAAAAACAGGAAACAAAATTAAAAGTTGGTCTTGTTACAGATGAGGGAGGAATAAATGATGGGTCCTTTAACCAATCCGCTCATGAAGGAATAACAAAAGCGGAAAAGGATTTAGGGATTGAGCAGGTAAACCCAATCGAATCAAAACAGCAGGAACAATATGAACCAAATTTAAAGACTATGGCAGGAGCCTCTGATCTAGTTGTAGGCTGCGGATATATGATGAAGCAAGCTATGACAAATGTATCAAAACAAATGTCAGATAAAAAGTTCTTAATAATTGATGATGTAGTAGATACTCCAAATACAATGTCAATAACATTTAAAGAAGAAGAAGGCTCTTTCCTTGCCGGAGTTATAGCAGGAAAAATGACTAAAACTAATAAGGTTGGTTTTATAGGCGGTAAAGAAGGAGACGTTATAAATAGATTTGAATCAGGATTTGTAGCTGGTGTTATGTCTGTTAATCCAGAAGCAGGAAAGTTATTAATGCCTGTAGGGGACAATGTAGATAAACTTTCACCAGGAAAAAATGTTAAATATGTTGACTCTTTCACTGATCAGCAAAAGGGTGTTGAGGCAGCTAAGATGCTTTACAACAGCGGTTGTGATATAATATTCCATGCAGCAGGTGGAGTTGGTCTTGGAGTATTTAAAGCTGCAAAAGAAATGAATAAATGGGCTATAGGTGTTGACTCTGACCAGGCAGCAGCATTACCAGAATATAAAGATGTAATACTTGTTTCCATGGAAAAGAAAGTAGGAGCATCTGTTATTGATACAATTAATGCTGTAAAAGATGGTTCATTTAAAGGTGGAGAACATAAAGTACTTGGCATAAAAGAAGACAGAGTTGGATTAGCACCAACAATCAACCCTAAAGTTAAAGAAAACAAGGAATCATTAGAACTATCTGATAAATATAAAGCAGCTATAAAGGCAGATAAATTTAAGGTACCAGGAACAAGAAAAGAGCTTAGAGAGTTTAAAGCTCCTCAGATTTAGTTAATTGTGAGGCTAGGTGCTTATGCATCTAGCCTTTTTATAAAACACAATCAAACTTAATTAAGAGGGAGGGAGGACTAAAATGGCAAATGTTGTAGAAATGAAAGGAATAACAAAGGTTTTTCCTGGCACAGTAGCTAATGATAATGTAGATTTTACCTTGGAAAAAGGAGAGATCCATGTGCTTTTGGGGGAAAATGGAGCAGGTAAAACTACATTGATGAATGTACTATACGGTCTTTACCAGCCAGAAGCCGGTGAAATATATATAAATGATAAAAAAGTTGAAATAAAAAGTCCTAAGGATGCTATAAGTCTTGGTATTGGTATGGTGCATCAGCATTTTATGCTTATTCATAACTTTACTATAGCAGAAAATATGGTATTAGGACAGGAACCTAAAAAGAGAGCCTTGTCCATAGACATGGAAAAGGCTAAAAAGGATACTAAGGAATTAGCAGATAAATATGGATTTAACATTGATCCTGATTCTGTAATTGATGATATAACTGTTGGGCAACAGCAGAAAGTTGAGATACTAAAAGCACTATATAGGGGTGCAGAAATACTTATACTAGATGAACCAACAGCAGTGCTTACACCTCAGGAAATACAGGATTTTGGAATAATATTAAAGAATTTAGTTAAAGAAGGTAAATCAATAATTCTTATTACTCATAAGCTTAAGGAAGTTATGAGTATGAGTGACAGAGTAACTATAATAAGAAGAGGAAAATATATAGATACTGTTAAAACAAAGGACACCGATATAGACGGACTTGCAGAAATGATGGTGGGAAGAAAAGTTAATTTAATAGTGGAAAAAAATAAGCCTAAAATAGGAGATGTAATTTTAAAAGTAGAAAATTTAAAGGCTTTAGATCATAGAGGTTTACCAGCATTAAGAGGGATAAATTTTGAACTAAAAGCTGGAGAGATTTTAGGCATAGCAGGAGTAGATGGAAATGGTCAGACAGAACTTATTGAGACTATAGTAGGATTAAGGAAGGCAACTGAAGGAAAAGTTTATTTAAAAGGTGAGGATATTACAGGGAAAACTACTAGAGAAATAACAGATGCAGGAGTAGGTCATATTCCTGAAGATAGGCAGAAAAGGGGACTTGTTCTCAAATATTCACTTTTAGAAAATTCTATTTTAGGAATTCATCATAGAGCGCCTTATTCTAAAGGAATAATGATGAATTATGGAAAGATTAGAGAACATGTTAATAATCTAATTAAAAACTTTGATATAAGAACCCCTAACGAAGATGTAAATGCCTCCGCATTATCAGGGGGAAACCAACAAAAACTTATAGTAGCAAGGGAAATAGAAAAGGATCCGGATATGATAATTGCAGCTCAACCTACAAGGGGGTTGGATGTAGGAGCTATTGAATATATACATAAAAGATTAGTGGCAGAAAGAGACAATGGAAGAGCAGTACTGCTAGTATCCCTTGAGTTGGATGAGGTTATGGCATTATCAGATAGAATAGCTGTTATATACGATGGGGAAATAGTAGATATATTGGATGTTAAGGATGCTACAGAACAAAAACTTGGAATACTTATGGCAGGAGGAACTTTGCATAAAGGCGAGAAGGGAGGTAAAAATAATGAATAAGGAAAGTGGAAATTATATAAAAAAGTTAGCACTTTTTAGAAGCTTTTTTATATCTCTATTAGCTATTATACTAGCCCTTTTTATATCAATATTTTTTGTAATGTGGGCTAAAGACTTTGGATTTACTGCATCTGCAAAATTATTATTTACCTCTATATGGAAAGGAAGCTTTGGAACAAAGGTTAATTTCATAGAAACCTTAGTTTTTTCAACCCCTCTTATTTTCACAGGTCTTGCTCATTCAGTAGCCTTTAAAACAGGTCTTTTTAATATTGGAGTGGAAGGACAATTTATTATGGGCAGCACAGTAGCTACTTTGATTGGGTTAATACCTGGCATACCAGCGCCTATTCATATACCACTTACATTAGGCGGCGGAATTTTAGCAGGAATGGTTTGGGCAGGGATTCCAGGATATTTAAAGGCTAGAGTAGGAACAAATGAAGTTGTTAATACTATTATGATGAACTTTATAGCTATGCATTTAACCAATTATTTGGTCATGGGACCATTTCATAAGCCTAGTTCAGCTAGTACACCTTTAATACAACAATCCGCTAGGCTATATAGATTTTTGGGGTCTAACAATAGATTAAATGTAAGCTTATTCATAGGATTAGCATTAGCTATAGTAGTTTATATACTTCTTTGGAAAACTACTATAGGTTATGAAATAAGAGCTGTAGGACTTAGCCCTTCTTCAGCGGAATATGGTGGAATTAACATAAAGAAAAATATAATATTAGCTATGGTTATATCAGGTGCTATTGCCGGCATGGGCGGCGCTACACACACCATGGGAGTTCAGCTGCAATCTATACAGCTATTTGGATTTACTAATTTTGGGTTCGACGGTATTGCAGTAGCTTTAGTTGCTAAGAGCAATCCTATTGGTGTAATATTCTCTGCTATATTATTTGGTGCATTAAATTATAGTTCAGGTACATTAATGCTCTATGGTATACCTAAGACTATAGTATACTTAATTCAGGGTATAATAATCCTATTTATTGCAGGAGAGTATATGTTTAGAAAGATAGCAGATAGAAGAAAAAAGGGGGCTTTAGTAAATGAATAGCTCATTTTATATAGCTTTAACAGGAATTATTGCAGCTACATTAAGGTCCGCAACACCTTTAATATTTGCAGCTTTAGGTGGAGTATTTTCTGAAAAATCGGGAGTTGTAAATATAGCCCTTGAGGGCATAATGACTACAGGAGCATTTTTTGCAGTATACGGTTCATACGCAACTGGAAGCCCATGGATGGGTATATTGTTTGCTATTATATCTGGTGCAGTTATGGCAGCTATACATGCTTATTTAAGTATTAATCTAAATGCTGACCAAGTTGTATCTGGTGTAGGTATTAATGTATTTGCTGGTGCTTTAACAAGTTATTTAATAGTGAAAATCTTTAAAACTAACTCCCAGACAAGCGTCGTAAACTCACTGCCTTATCCTTCTGAGGCTATGGCAAAGGTGCCAATTATAGGGCCTATTCTTGGAGAATTAAACTGGTTTGTATTCATTGCTTTAATATTAGTTTTTGTTTCCAATTATGTGCTTTATAAAACACCATTAGGATTGAGGATAAGATCTGTAGGTGAGCATCCAAAGGCTGCAGACACTTTAGGAATAAGTGTATATAAAATAAGATATCTTTGCGTCATATTATCTGGAGTATTAGCAGCCTTAGGAGGAGCTACTCTTTCTATAGGCGTTATGAATCTTTATAGAGAAAATATGGTAAGTGGAAGAGGATTTATAGCTCTAGCAGCTATGATCTTTGGAAATTGGAAACCTATAAACTCAATGTGGGCATGCATGCTATTTGCCTTTGCTGATACATTCCAACTCTTTGCCAAAGGCTTTGGATGGACTATTCCAGGAGAATTTTATGCAGCATTCCCTTATATACTAACAATGCTTGTTCTTGCAGGTTTTGTTGGAAAAACTCAAGCTCCTGCTGCTGATGGAGTACCTTATGAAAAGGATAATAGATAAGTTTTTACTGTATGGAGGCTAGAAATTTAATTCTACCTCCATTTTTTTATTTATTTCGTCAATTCTTATTTTTTTAACATAAAGTCCCTAACATTTGATATAATTATTAATAAGGCTTCCATTTGTTATACTATTAATAAATGGGTGGTATAATGTATTAGTATGAAAGGGTGTTGTGATATGAATATGGATTTTAATTTATCTATATCTCAAGAACAGAAGTTAATAATGACTCAACAAATGCAGCTATCTGTAAAGATATTGCAACTATCCTCCTATGAATTGCAAAAATTAGTAGAAAAAGAAACGCAGGAAAATCCTCTTTTAGAAGTGAAATATGGGGAGGAAAACAAGGAAAATACTTTAGATTATAAGGAAATAATAAAGTATTTAGAGTTTGATAATTATAACCATTCCAATGTAGTTAGAAATGAAGATGAGGAAGTATCCCCCTTCACTTTTATATCCGAAAAAAAATCTCTAAAAGAATATTTAAAAGAGCAAATTAGAGATCTTAATGTAAAGGATTCCATAAGGATTATAGCTGATTATATTGTAGAAAGCATAGATGAAAGAGGATATTTTAATGAGAAATTAGAGAATATGGCCAAAGTATTAAAAATTCCTGTGCATATGATAGAAGAAGCTTTAAAAATTGTACAAGGTTTAGAACCAGATGGTATAGGAGCTAGGGATTTAAAAGATTGTTTAAAAATACAATGTAGAAAAAAAGGTATGGTTGATGAAAATTTATATTTAATAATTGACAACCATTTAGAAGATATAGCAGAAAACAGATATAATGCTATTGCAAAAAAATTAAATATAAATGTTAAAGAATCTCAAAGTTATGGAGATTTTATAAAAACATTGCAGCCTAAGCCATCTAGGGGATTTTATACTGGAGAAGAAGTTAATTATATTATTCCTGACGCATATATAAAGAAGATTGATAAAGAATATTATATAATTATGAATGATAATGTAACTCCAAGGCTTACCATAAATAATCTTTACAAAGGAATTATTAATGGTGGAGAAGACAAAGAGGCTGTGGATTATGTAAAAGGCAGATTAGATAGTGCTACATTTTTAATCAGAAGTATAGAACATAGAAAAAGCACCATATATAAAGTTTTGGAAAAGATACTCTGTATACAAAGAGAATATTTTGACTACGGAGAGAAATTTTTAAAACCTATGACATTAAGAGAGATTGCTGATAGTTTAGACATGCATGAATCTACTATTAGCAGAGCTATAAAAGACAAATATATATATACGGAGAGGGGAACAATAAAGATAAAGAATTTATTTACCACAGGATTAACATCTAAAGAAGGAAATGAATCTTTATCTTGCTTAGAAGTAAAGAAGGGCATAGAAAATTTAATAAATGAAGAAGATAAAAATAACCCATTATCTGATCAGAATATTTCCGACATTCTAAGAGGAAAAGCTGTGAATATTTCAAGAAGAACTGTGGCAAAATATAGGGAGGAAATGGGTATTAAATCCTCAAAGGGAAGAAAGAGATATTAACTTATAAGGTAATAATTAAAAATGAAGAGTTAAAAGTTTTAACTATAAATAAAAAATGGCGGGAAAAAATTTCTGCTTTCCCTTGGAAAATAATTCAGTTTGGTTTATAATAAAATAAAGTGGGACAAAAAAATTAATGCTGGGACAACAAATGACCAGAGAGGTGCTTTTTTTGGAAGAAATATTAAAGTTACAGCAGAAAATTATTCCTGAAATGATAGAGTTAATAGAGAAAAGATATAATATTTTGAGAAATATATATTATAATCAGCCTATAGGAAGAAGAGTTTTAGCTAGAAACTTAGAATTAAGTGAAAGAGTTGTCAGAACCGAGATAAACTTCCTTAGGGAACAGAATTTCATAGATATTACTCTTCCGGGAATGACTATTACTTCTGAAGGTGAAGAAATAATAGATAAGCTTAAAGATTTTATTCATGAAATTAAGGGATTATCCGAATTAGAAAATTCTTTAAAGAAGAAACTAGGTGTAAAAGGTGTAATCATAGTTCCAGGGAATTCAGATGAGGACATTACAGTACTAAAGGAATTGGGTAGAGCTTCAGCAAACTATTTAAAAAGTATATTGCATGATAGGCAAATTGTAGCCATTACTGGTGGAAGTACTGTTAAAGATGTTATAGATAATATATTCAAAATCAATAATTTGAATAATGTAATGGTAGTTCCCGCAAGAGGAGGTATGGGAAGGAATTTAGAAACTCAAGCTAATACATTAGTATCTAATCTTGCTAATAAGCTAAACTGCAATTATAAACTTCTCCATGTACCAGATAATTTAAGTACTGAAGCTATGAATGCAATGATGAAAGAAAAGGATGTTAAAGAAGTATTAAAGATAATTGATAATGCAGATATATTGATATATGGAATAGGAAGAGCTAATGATATGGCTAGAAGAAGAGGCTTAGCCGCTGATGAGATTAATCATCTTATTGATAAAGGTGCTGTAGGTGAAGCATTTGGATATTACTTTAATAGGCAGGGAGAAGTGGTTTATTCTACTCCTACTATGGGTATAAGAAATGAGCAGGCTTCAAAAATAGAACATTTAATAGCAGCGGCTGGAGGAAAATGTAAGGCAGAAGCTATAATATCCACAGAAATAAATAATTCTAATAGTGTACTTATAACAGATGAAGGTGCTGCCAGGGAAATTTTAAGATTATTTAATGAGCATTAATTATAAGATATATATACACTTAAAGTATAGTCTAAATTGAGCCACAATAGTATTATTATAAAATAATTATTATGACATACAATACAAATATTAAAATATAAATTTTTTTAAATTTCAAGGAGGTTTTTTTAATGATTAAAGTAGGTATTAATGGTTTTGGAAGAATAGGAAGAAATGTATTTAAGGCATTAATAAAAAACTATGCTGATGAATTAGAAGTGGTAGCCATCAATGATTTAACAAGTCCAGATACACTAAGACATTTATTAAAATATGATTCCCTTTATGGACATTTTGATGGAACTGTAGAAGCTACAGAAAATGCAATTGTAGTCAATGGAAAAGAGATAAGAATATATGCTGAAAGAGATCCAAAGAACTTACCATGGAAGGAGCTAGGAGTAGACATAGTAATAGAATCCACTGGATTATTTACTGATGCTACAAAAGCAAAAGCACATATCGAAGCAGGAGCTAAAAAAGTACTTATTTCAGCACCAGCTAAAAATGAAGATATAACTATTGTTTTAGGCGTTAATGAAGAAAAATATGATCCTGCAAAACACAACATCATTTCTAATGCATCTTGTACAACTAACTGTTTAGCACCATTTGCTAAAGTTTTAGATAAAGAGTTTGGTATAGTAGAAGGACTTATGACTACAATTCACTCCTATACAAATGACCAGAAAATTCTTGATGCTCCACACAAAGATTTAAGAAGAGCAAGAGCCGCTGCAGAAGCTATGATACCAACAACAACAGGAGCAGCAAAAGCAGTTGCATTAGTACTTCCACAATTAAAAGGAAAATTAAATGGTATGGCTGTTAGAGTACCAACCCCAACTGTTTCAATGACTGACTTAGTATGTACATTATCAAAAGATACTACAGCTGAGGAAATAAATGCAGCATTTAAGAAAGCTTCAGAAACAGAAATGAAGGGAATATTAGGATTTAGCGATGAACCACTAGTATCTGTTGATTATAGAGGAGATGAAAGATCTTCAATAGTTGATGGACTTTCAACTATGGTAATGGGCAAGAGATTAGCTAAAGTAGTTTCCTGGTATGATAATGAATGGGGCTATTCAAATAGATTAGCTGACTTAACTAAATATGTAGCTGATAGACTATAATTTAAACTTAAAACAGTTTGTTTAACTTATAGTGTAGTTTGGAATAACTGAAAAGGGTTTTGGTTTGTAGTTATAGCTATAAGGCAAAACCCTTTTTTAAAATCTATACTTTTTTATTATGTATGAAGGGATGATGTTTGTGAAATTTAATAAAAAAACTATAGAAGATATAGATGTTTTAGGGAAAAGAGTTTTAGTAAGATGTGATTTTAATGTACCTTTAAAGGACGGAAAAATAACAGATGAGAATAGATTATTAGGAACACTGCCAACCATTAAATATTTAATGGAGCATGGAGCAAAGGTAATATTATGTTCCCATATGGGAAAACCAAAGGGAGAAGTTAAACCAGAATTATCTTTAGCACCAGTAGCAAAGAGATTATCACAATTATTAAATAAAGAAATAATCTTTGCTGCTGATGATAATGTAGTAGGGGACAATGCTAAAAAGGCAGTAAAAAATGCGAAAAATGGGGATGTAATCTTATTAGAAAATACTAGATTTAGAAAAGAAGAAACAAAAAATGAAGAAAGCTTTTCAAAAGAATTAGCATCTTTAGCTGATGTATTTGTAAATGATGCTTTTGGAACAGCTCATAGAGCACATTGTTCTACAGTAGGAGTTACAGAATTTATACCAGTGTCCGTATGTGGATATTTAATTCAAAAGGAATTAAAATTCTTAGGAGAAGCGGTAGAAAACCCAGAAAGACCATTTGTTGCAATTCTTGGGGGAGCAAAGGTTTCAGACAAGATTAATGTAATAAACAATCTTTTAGATAAAGTAAATTCATTGATAATTGGCGGCGGAATGAGCTATACTTTCTTAAAAGCTGAAGGATACAGCATTGGAAATTCTCTTATTGAAGAGGATAAAATAGGATATGCAAAAGAAATGATAGAAAAGGCTAAGGCAAAAGGAGTAAAATTACTTTTACCTGTAGATAACGTGGTAGCAGATAAATTTGCAGCAGAGGCAGAACCTATTGTAACTGAAGACCAAAACATAAAAGAAGGATACATGGGACTTGATATTGGACCAAAAACTGCAAAAACCTATACCGATGAAATAAGAAACGCTAAAACTGTAGTATGGAATGGACCAATGGGAGTATTTGAGTTCGAAAACTTTGCAAAGGGTACTATGGAAGTGGCAAAAGCCATGGCAGAATCCAATGCTACCACAGTAATAGGCGGAGGAGATAGTGCAGCAGCAGTTAACCAGTTAGGTTTTGGAGACAAGATGACCCATATATCCACTGGCGGAGGGGCCTCATTAGAATTCCTAGAAGGAAAAGAGCTTCCAGGAATAACAGCACTTAACGACAGATAACTGTATTAATTGACAGCTGACAATTGACAGTGGACAGTTTTTATCTAGTGGAGAATTGAAAAAGTTTTTTAAATAATAAATAAAAGATAATAAAGAATAAATAAGGAAACCTTACCCAAAGGGTAAGATAAAAGATAATTTTAAATTTTCCGCAATGCTAATTGAGAAAAATTAACCATATTTATTATTTATTCTTTAATATCTAATAATTTAAGCTTTTCTGTAGTGAAGCGGAAGAAAAGCCTCCATAACTGTCAATTGTCAATTCTCCACTATCAACTCAAAAAAATAAGAGAGGGGTGTTTATATTGCGCAAAGCTATAATAGCAGGAAATTGGAAGATGAATAATACTGTAGAAGAAGCTGTAAAGTTAGTGGAAGAATTGAAACCAATGGTAAAAGATGCTCAGTGCGAAGTAGTCCTATGTCCAACTTTTATATGTCTTCAAGCTGTAAAGAATGTAGTTGAAGGTACAAATATAAAGGTAGGGGCACAGAACATGTACTTTGAAGAAAAAGGAGCTTTTACTGGAGAGGTTTCACCAGGTATGCTTCAAGCATTAGGCATAAATTATGTCATAATAGGACATAGTGAGAGAAGGCAATATTTTAGTGAAACAGATGAAACTGTAAATAAAAAATTAAAAGCAGCTTTTGAACATAAATTAATTCCTATACTTTGTGTAGGTGAGAGTTTATATGAAAGAGAAAATAAAATAACAAAGGAAGTTATAGGAAGGCAGGTTAAACTAGATTTAGCCAATTTAACTTCAGAACAAGTAGAAAAGTTAATAATAGCTTACGAACCTATATGGGCTATTGGAACAGGGAAAACTGCTACATCAGAGCAGGCAAACGAGACAATAGGGTTTATAAGAAATATTGTAAAAGAATTATACGGAGAAGAAGTTGGAGAAAAAACGAGAATACAATATGGTGGCTCAGTAAAACCTTCTACCATAAAAGAACAGATGGCCATGTCAGATATAGATGGGGCGTTAGTTGGAGGCGCAAGTCTTAAGGCAGAAGATTTTGCCGCTATTGTAAACTATAAATAGGGGGTAACAAATGAGTAAAAAACCAGTTATGCTAATGATCCTTGATGGATTTGGAATAACAGATAAAGTAGACGGAAATGCTATTATGTCGGCGAATAAACCTAATTATGATAACTATTTTAATAATTACCCTCACACTCATCTAAAGGCTAGTGGTATGAGCGTTGGGCTCCCTGAAGGTCAAATGGGAAATTCAGAGGTAGGACATTTAAATATTGGAGCTGGAAGGGTAATATATCAAGAGCTAACTAAGATTACTAAAGAAATTGATGAAGGTAAATTTTTCAAGAATCATGAGATAAATGAAGCTATGGATAAAGCTTTAGCTAATAACAGTTCACTTCATCTGCTAGGATTACTATCTGATGGAGGGGTACATTCTCACATTTATCACTTAAAGGCACTATTAAAGCTTGCTAAGGATAAAGGCCTAAGGAATGTATATATACATGCTTTCTTAGATGGGAGAGATGTTCCGCCTTCTTCTGCAAAACAATATATAGTGGAAATAGAAGATTATATGAAGGAACTTGGTGTAGGACAGATAGCCACTATATGCGGTAGATACTATGCCATGGATAGGGACAAAAGATGGGAGAGAGTAAATCTTGCATATAATGCCATGGCATTAGGCAAGGGAGAATTTGCAAACTCAGCAATTGAAGCAGTGGATAAATCCTACCATGACAATAAAACAGATGAGTTTGTTTTGCCAACAGTGATATTAAAGGATGAAAGACCTGTAAGCATCATAAAAAATAGGGATTCAGTTATATTTTTTAATTTTAGACCAGATAGGGCAAGAGAAATTACTAGAGCTTTAAATGATAGGGTATTTGATGGTTTCAAAAGAGAAACTTTAAATCTTAATTTTGTTACAATGACCCAATATGATAAAACCTTAGAGAATGTAAGCATAGCTTATAAACCAGAAAGCTATAATAACACTTTAGGTGAATATATAAGTAAATTAGGCTTAAAGCAGCTAAGGATTGCAGAAACTGAAAAATATGCCCATGTAACCTTCTTCTTTAATGGAGGAGTAGAAACGCCAAATGAAGGGGAGGACAGAGCACTTATTCCATCACCAAAAGTTGCAACCTATGATTTAAAACCAGAAATGAGTGCCTATGAAGTTACTGATGAGGCTTTAAAAAGAATAGATTCAGATATATATGATGTAATAATATTGAACTTTGCAAATCCTGATATGGTAGGGCACACCGGGGTATTTGAAGCTGCTAAAAAAGCTATAGAAGCCGTAGATGTATGCCTAGGCAAGATAGTGAACAAAGTACTAGAAAAGCATGGGACTGTATTTATAACTGCAGATCATGGCAACTCAGAGCAGATGATAGATTATTCCACAGGGAAACCTATGACTGCCCATACTACTAATGAAGTACCTTATTTATATATAAGCAATGATTCTAAGGATAAAAAGTTAAAAGATGGAGGAATACTTGCAGATATTGCTCCAACAATTCTTGATGAAATGGGACTTAAAAAACCAGAAGAAATGACAGGCGAAAGTCTTATTCTAGATAACAGATAACAGAGAACAGATGACAGATGACAGATGATGAAAGAATTTTGCATGGCAAAATTCTAATAATATCTGTACTCTGTACTCTGTACTCTGTACTCTAAATTAAAGGGAGGAATTTTAACATGAAAAACTATATAGAAATTGTTGATGTGGTAGCAAGACAGATTCTTGATTCAAGATGTAATCCTACAGTAGAGGTTGATGTTATCCTTGAAGACGGTACAGTAGGAAGAGCAGCGGTGCCATCAGGAGCATCCACAGGAATGTTTGAGGCTGTTGAATTAAGAGATGAAGATAAAACAAAATACAATGGAAAAGGTGTACTCAAGGCTGTAGACAATGTAAACAATACAATTGCTCAAGAGCTTATAGGAATGAATGTATTTGATCAGATTTTAATAGATAAGACTATGATTGAAATTGATGGAACAGAAAATAAAGGAAACTTAGGGGCTAATGCAATGCTGGGAGTGTCCCTTGCTTGTGCAAAGGCTGCTGCAGAGTATTTAGGATTAAGCATCTATCAGTACATAGGAGGAGTAAATGCAAAGGTTCTTCCTGTACCAATGATGAATATAATCAATGGTGGAAAGCATGCTGATAATAATGTAGATCTTCAGGAATTTATGATTATGCCAGCAGGAGCAACGAGCTTTGCCGAAGCATTAAGAATGAGTTCAGAAGTTTATCATGCATTAAAATCCATATTAAAATCAAAAGGGTATGACACAGGAGTTGGTGATGAAGGTGGATTTGCTCCAAACTTAAATTCCAATGAAGAAGCTATTCAGGTTATAGTAGAAGCTATATCAAAAGCAGGATATACTCCAGGAAAAGAAATATTTATAGCTTTAGATCCAGCCTCATCTGAAATATTTGAAGATGGTAAATACAACTTAAAAGGCGAAGGGAAAGTATTAACTCCAGCAGAAATGGTAGAATACTATGCTAGGCTTGTAGAAAAGTATCCGATAATTTCCATAGAGGATGGTATGGCAGAAGAAGACTGGGAAGGATGGAAGCTTATAACTAAAAGACTTGGAAATAAGATTCAATTAGTTGGCGACGATTTATTCGTAACTAATACTAACAGATTAAGTATGGGTATAGAAAAAGGAGTTGCAAACTCAATTCTTATTAAATTAAATCAGATAGGAACTTTAACTGAAACCTTAAATGCTATAGAAATGGCTGAAAGAGCAGGCTATACTGCAGTAGTATCCCATAGATCAGGTGAAACAGAAGATACTACAATAGCTGATCTTGTTGTAGCTGTAAATGCTGGACAGATCAAAACAGGTGCACCTGCAAGAAGCGAAAGAGTTGCAAAATATAATCAGCTTTTAAGAATAGAAGAGGAATTAGGGGAAGCTGCTGAATATAGAGGATTAAAAGCTTTTTACAATATAAAAAGATAATTAAGAGGTTATAATAAAGAGGAAGAAATGTTAATGATAAATATAGCATTTCTTCTTTTTTACTATATTTTTTACATTTGAAAGAACTTTTGTGAAAATCTTACTATATTATTTATGAAGTACATTGTTCATTATAAAAACTTGTGCTAAAATATACTTATTAAAACATTTGGGAAAATTATATTAATAAACATTGGAGGGAAGAGATATGCGAAATTTTCTAATTACTGTGCAGGTAATAGTATCTATTATTTTAATAGCAGCTGTACTTGCACAACCAGCGAAAACTCAGGGATTCAGTTTGCTAACTGGAGCTAGTGACACATTTTATTCAAAACATAGAACAAAAACTTTTGAATCATCCATGTCAAAGCTTACCATTATTTCAGCTGCAATTTTTGCAGCAGTTGCTTTAGCTTTAAACTTAATTTAATAATTTTTATGTAGGGTATATGGTTTTGTATATTTTCGATTCTATTAAAGATTAGGGGAAGAATCTAAACGGTATTAAGGGGGATATGAGAAAATGGATAATTATCTTATTTTCACAATTTTAGCGGGAGTATTGGCATTAGCTTTCGCATTTTTTTTAAGCAATTCTATTTCCAAGGAAGATCCGGGTAATGAAAAAATGGCAGAAATAGCGGGACATATTCATGATGGAGCTATGGCCTTTTTAAAAACAGAATATAGATATCTAGCTGCATTCATAGTAATAGTGGGTGCAGTTTTAGCTATATTTGTAAAATGGCAAACTGCAATATGCTTTGCATTTGGAGCATTATTTTCAATTTCTGCAGGATATTTTGGAATGAATGTAGCAACCAAAGCTAATGTAAGAACAGCAGAAGCTGCTAGACATGGCCAGAATAAAGCTTTGAAAATTGCCTTTTCTGGTGGTTCCGTAATGGGTATGTCTGTTGTAGGCCTTGGAATATTTGGATTAGGGATTATGTACTTTATTTTTGGGGGTAATATGGAAGTTGTAACAGGCTATGGTCTCGGAGCAAGCTCCATTGCATTATTTGCACGTGTAGGGGGAGGTATTTATACTAAAGCTGCAGATGTTGGTGCAGATTTAGTTGGTAAGGTAGAAGCGGGAATACCTGAAGATGATCCAAGAAACCCTGCTGTAATTGCCGATAATGTAGGGGACAATGTAGGTGACGTAGCAGGTATGGGAGCAGACCTTTTTGAATCCTATGTAGGGTCAATAATATCAGCCTTAACTTTAGGAGCTGTATTATTTACTAATAAGGAAGGTGCAGTATATACCTTATTACTATCTGCTATAGGAATAGTAGCCTCAATTATAGGGGTACTATTTGCAAGGAGAAGTAAAGCTTCCAATCCACAAAAGGCTTTAAATTCAGGAACATATATAGGTGGAGCTATAGTAATAATTTCTTCAGCTATATTAAGTAATGGGATTTTTGGCAATTTAAAAGCTTTCTGGGCTATAGCTGCAGGATTAGTAGTAGGTATGCTTATAGGAAAGATTACAGAGATTTATACCTCTGATGAATATAAATCCGTTAAAAAAATTGCAGATCAATCAGAAACTGGTCCAGCCACTACCATAATATCAGGTCTTGCAACAGGAATGTATTCCACTTTATGGCCAATTTTGTTAATATGCGTTGGGGTTATGGTTTCTTATTTTATTATGGATGGAAAGACAAACCCCACCATGGGGCTTTTTGGAATAGCATTATCTGCAGTAGGAATGCTTTCTACTACAGGTTTAACAGTGGCAGTAGATGCCTATGGACCAATAGCTGATAATGCTGGTGGTATAGCAGAGATGTCAGAATTACCTCATGAAGTAAGAGAAATTACAGATAAACTGGACTCTGTAGGCAATACTACCGCAGCCATAGGAAAAGGTTTTGCTATAGGCTCAGCGGCTCTTACTGCATTAGCATTATTTGCTTCTTACGCTCAAGCGGTGAATTTAACAAATATAGATTTACTAAACCCTATCACGCTAGTTGGTTTGTTTATTGGTGCTATGCTTCCTTTCCTGTTTGGTGCCATGACTATGGAATCAGTAGGTAAAGCAGCTAAGGAAATGATTGAGGAAGTTAGAAGACAATTTAATACTATACCAGGTCTTATGGAAGGAAAAGCTAAACCTGATTATAAAAAATGTGTAGATATTTCTACAGCAGCGGCAATAAGGGAAATGATATTGCCAGGAATACTAGCTATTGTAGTTCCTATTGGTGTTGGTTTATTACTTGGCAAAGAAGCTTTAGGAGGTCTTATAGGCGGAGCAGTTGCTACGGGAGTTTTAGTTGCTATTTTAATGGCTAACGCTGGTGGAGCTTGGGATAACGCTAAAAAGTATATAGAAGGTGGACAACATGGTGGAAAGGGAAGCTATGCTCATAAAGCAGCAGTGGTAGGAGATACAGTAGGTGACCCATTTAAAGATACTTCAGGACCATCCATGAATATACTTATAAAGCTTATGACAATAGTTTCCTTGGTATTTGCACCAATCATACTTAAATATGGCGGAATATTGATAAGTTTATTAAAATAGATTATATTTCATATATAAGGACTCATCTTAAAGGTGAGTCCTTTCGTAAATTGAATAAATTTATAGTATTTTACCAAAACTAAGAAAAGGCATAATGTACTTATATGTATTTTTAAAAGAATTAATTTTATAGACAATAGATTTCGGAGGTGTAATATGAATATACAAGAAACTCTTATTAATTTTATGAGAGAACAGGCTTATAAGCCAATGGATGCCCGGGAACTAGGCAGGATTTTTGATATTAAAAAAAGCGAATTTCAAGAATTTCAGAACACATTGAACTATATGGAAAAAGACGGGTTAATAGTAAAAACCCGTACTGAGCATTATGGCCTTCCAGAAAGAATGGAATTAGTGGTAGGAAAGATTCAAGGTCATCAAAAGGGTTTTGGCTTTTTAATTCCTGACGAAGAGAGACCAGATATATTTATTCCTTCATCAAATTTGAATGGAGCTATGCACAATGACAGGGTAATAGTAAAGATATTAAGAGAAGAAAACAATGGTAAGAAGTGTGAAGGAGAAGTAATAAGAATATTAGAAAGAGGAAATAAAACTGTAATTGGTGTTTTTGAAAATAGTAAAAATTTTGGTTTTGTAGTACCAGATGAAAAAAGAATTCATCAAGATGTGTTTATTCCAAAGGGAGACACTATGGGAGCAAAGACAGGCCAAATAGTTATTGCAGAGATAGTAAAATGGCCTGAAACCAGAAGAAATCCTGAGGGAAAAATAGTAGATATCCTAGGTAAAAAGGGAGATAAGGGTATAGATATTTTAACAATTATAAAGAAATATAAACTACCTGAAGAATTTCCCCCAAAGGTACAGAGCTATGCTGAAAACCTATCAGATGAAATTCCCCAAGAGGAATATAGAAGAAGAAAAGATTTAAGAAATTTAAAAATTGTAACTATAGATGGAGAAGATGCCAAGGATTTAGATGATGCAGTTTCCATAGAAAAATTGCCAAATGGAAATTATTATTTAGGAGTACATATTGCAGATGTAAGCAACTATGTAAAAGAGAAAAATCCATTGGACAAAGAAGCATTAAAGAGAGGAACTTCAGTATATTTAATTGATAGAGTAATTCCAATGCTGCCTAAAAAACTTTCCAATGGGCTATGTAGTTTAAATCCTAAAGTTGATAGATTAACCTTAAGCTGCTTTATGGAAATAGATAAGTCAGGTAAGGTAGTGGACCATGAAATAGTTGAAAGTATAATAAGGTCTAGCGAAAGAATGACCTACACAGATGTAACAAAGATTTTAAGAGATAATGATGAAGAACTTATGAAAAGATATGATTATCTTTTAAATGATTTCAAGCTCATGGAAGAATTATGTAATGTGCTGTATAAGAAGAGAATTACTAGAGGAGCCATAGACTTTGACTTTGAAGAATGTAAGATAATATTAGATGAATTAGGAAAGCCTATTGATATTAAACCTTATGAAAGAGCTATAGCTAATAGGATAATTGAAGAATTTATGTTAGTTTGCAATGAAACTATAGCTGAGCATATGTTCTGGGTAAATGTACCTTTTGTATATAGAATTCATGAAGATCCAGATTTAGAGAAGCTTACTCACTTTAATGAATTTGTTTATAATTTAGGCTATTCAGTAAGATTTGGGCAGGAAGTTCATCCAAAAGCACTACAGGATATAATACAAAAGGCTAAAGGTACAAAAGAAGAAACTGTTGTAAATACACTGCTTTTACGTTCATTAAAGCAAGCTAGATATTCACCAGAATGTGTTGGACATTTTGGATTAGCGGCTAGATACTACTGCCATTTTACTTCACCTATAAGAAGATATCCTGATTTAATTATCCATAGAATAATTAAGGAATTTATAAACGGTAAAATTACGGATAATAGGGTTAAAAAACTTACTTCAGAAGTAGAGTATGCATCAACACAATCTTCAGATATGGAAAGGTTAGCAGATGATGCAGAGAGAGAAGTAGATGACTTAAAGAAAGCTGAATACATGAGCGAAAGAATAGGAGAGGTTTATGAAGGAATAATTTCCTCGGTAACATCCTTTGGGCTATTTGTTGAGCTTCCTAATACTGTAGAGGGGCTTGTACATATAAGTACTTTATTAGATGATTACTATGTGTACGATGAAAGACATCTATCCCTTGTAGGAGAAAGAACTAAGAAGATATATAGATTAGGTGATGAAGTAAAAATAAAGGTAGATAAGGTAGACTTAGATTCTCATGAAATTTACTTTGAACTTTTAAATAATGAAGAAGACCCAGTATAAAAATATTGCGTAGCAATATTTTTAAGTTGACAATTGACAGTGAATTTTGTTCTATTAAAATAATATGCTTTTTAAGCAACACGCTTCGCGTGGCCCGAAGGGACTTTAGTCAATTAATAATTAATAATTATTAATTGAATTTTTGCATAAACTTTAAGGCGAAAGCCTGTAACATCAGTAAAGCCTCCTCAACTGTCAATTGTCCTCTGTCAACTGTCAACTAAAAAAATTGATCACAATTTTTTTAAAGTGTGTTATAATAAAATATAATAACAATTACCTTTTTAATCAAAGTAGGTGTTTTCAATGGGAAAAGATTCAAGAAATAAAACTTTAGCGGAAAATAGGAAAGCAAGACATGAATATTTTATAGAAGAAAGCTTTGAAGCGGGAATAGAGTTAGTAGGAACAGAAGTAAAGTCTATAAGAGCTGGCAGAGCTAATTTAAAAGATAGTTATGCAGATATAAAAAATGGAGAAGTATTTGTGTGCAATATGCATATAAGTCCTTACGAACAGGGAAATATATTTAATAAAGATCCTTTAAGGGAAAGAAAGCTTTTACTTCATAAGCAAGAAATATTAAAGCTTACAGCCTATACTGCTCAGAAGGGGTATACCCTAATTCCATTATCTTTATATCTTAAAAATGGAAGGGTAAAGGTACGTTTATCTGTAGCTAGAGGTAAAAAGGATTATGACAAGAGAAATGATATGCTGGAAAAGGCAGCAAAGCGTGACATAGATAGAGAGATGAAGGAAAGAAGTAGATATTAAACATTAGATTATAAATGTAACCTAATAATTACTATTGATAAATATCTAAAATTGATATATTATATTAATTGTCGAGAGACAATAACAATTTAATATAAATATATATTATGAATGAAGGTTATCGTTTTTAAAAGCCCAAATTAAACTTTGTAAACCCTTAACATGGGGGCGTACAGGATTTCGACGGGGGTAAGTTGCATCTGGGAAGCGAGTCGAGGGTGCCTGGACCCGCGTTAAAAAACTGGGAAAACAAACAAACGCAAACGATAATTTTGCATTAGCTGCCTAGTTAGCAGCTCGTCAGCCTAAGAGTCCCACGACTTAGGGCCTGGCGTCGACAGTGGGGTACCGAGCCTAGGAAAGCTTTGACCTAGGAACGGAATTTATGAAGCTACTGAAACTGGAAGCCTGTCCTTGGGCGTCTAGCAGAGGGAATGTTAAAATAAGGACTGCACTCGGAGATGCTCAGGGGTTGCTACTTTCGGACAGGGGTTCGACTCCCCTCGCCTCCACCAAGAAAAAACCCATCACAGATTTGTGGTGGGTTTTACCTATTTTATACTTATAAATTCTTTATAAAATTTTTCCTTAGCTTTAAGCATTTCATTAGAATATTTTCCGTTTCGTGGAGTAACAGATTTGTATTTTTCAATTATTAGTCTAGCCCTAGCTTTTTTATTTTTAATAATTAAATAGGGTTCAATTTCAATTAAAAGATTTATGGCATCATTATATTTTATTGTATAAGTAAAAGAATCTGCATGTTTTTCAGAATTATAATTTTTATTTTAGTATTTGTAAATGGATGTATATCTATGAATTTTCTATTCAACTTAGGATGGCTGAATTTTACCAAGGGTGTAAAAAAAGGTTGTAGTAAAATATACATAGACAAATTACAAAATAAAAAATAATTTTACATAGATTAGAATGGGAAAAATTATGAATAAAAGGGCAAGATTTAAGCATTTTTAAAGTAGCCAATATGATAAATGGAAAAGCCAATGATGATGGATATCGAGGATTCCATTTATATTACCAGAAAACAAATAAACATTACCCTATAGAGATACAAATAAATACTAAGCGTGATAGAATTATGAACGATTGGCTGCATATACATTTGTATAAGTATAAAAAAACAGTGCTATAGGTGAAGTATTAAGAAGAAGATATGGCAGTGGAGAAATTAAAAGTGAATCTGATTTTAAGGAGGTATTAAAAAGTGTGTTATCTAGTAGCAAAGAAATTTGATAAAGAAGGTAGTTTGGTATTGGAATTAGAATGAGGACAGAGATTGGCATCATTATCGAAATATTTAACATTAACAACACTTGGAAAAGGTGTACAGATAGTAACACTTAATGATTTGGAAAGTTTTAAAGAATATTTTCCATATACAGTTATTGATGATGAAAGTGAATATATTTCAAAAGTAATAAAAATGTAGGTTGTAATTCTAAATGGAGAGAGCTATCTTGAAATTTGAACAGTGGGAGTAGCTCGACCAAACATTTTAGTAGTACTAGCTAAATTAGTTTTAGGATTTACAAATGGAGGTAATATAATGAACTTAACTATTAATCAAATTCGACCAACAAATTACATGAATAACCAATTAAAAAATAATAAAGACAAAAAATTTATTTTGAATATTGACGATAAAAAAATTAGTGAAGAAGAAGATAAAAAATTATATGAAGTATATAAAAAAAGTCATATGGCTCATTCAGCTTATGATTTTAAGGAATATAAAAAAAATGTTATAACATTTCCACCTACAACAGCGCCAGGAATAGTTCGGAAAGCATGGAGAGAAAAATTAGAAAAGTGTACTACAGAAGAAGAACGATTAAATATGATGTCTTTTGGGTTTCATGCTTTGGAGGTTTTAAATAAAAAAAACGGAAATGTACCAAAAGATATAAATGGTTATTTGGATTTTATGGAGGAAATGCAGGCTTATATAGAAAGATACAACAATTGTCCAGGTGTAGATGGGAAATACTATGAAGGTCTTAGGGATGTAGCTAATGGTTTTATAACAGAATTGGGAAAATACAAATAGAATATAATATATTTAGAAATAATGAATTTATTCTTGATTGACAATATTAAAAAAATATATATATTATTATAACAATTATAGAACTTATGCTTATGGGAAATTGGTATAAGTCCTTTTTACATTTAAGGAAGGTAAAGAAAGGTAAATATTATCTTATGCAGTAAACAAGTATACTATTTGTAGGTTGCTGGCAAAGGCTATTTACGGGATAAAAATGCCTAATAATGTTCTAATTTGTCTAAATTCTTGGACAGTTATAATTAAATTTAAGTTTGACACGAACGCCTATGTACTTTATAATTTAATTGCAAAGTGAGAAAAAGTGAGGAAGCGAAAATTAATATGATAAACATTATTAAGACTGCAGTTGCAACTATAATAATATCAATTATATCTGGGTTATTACTGGATCGTTTTAAAAATTTAGCACCTAGAATACTATGTAATATAGGAAATGGTGTGCCTATGCAAATAAATAACAAAAAAGTTTATGCATATAGTGTTACTATTAGTAACCTATCAAAAAAAATAGTTCATGAGTTAACCTTAAATATACAAAGTTCACAAAGTAACTTGAATATTGCAGATGCCAAAATAACAAAAGGTTTAAAATTTGATTATTCAATAAAAGATGGTATTTTAAATATTGATATACCTTTTTTAAATAAGGATGATAAATTTTCGGTTACAGTATATGTAGAAGATAAAAATGGGGTGCATAACAATAAGCCTGTTGCTATAATTAGATCACCTGAGAATTTTAAGCAGGTAGACTCTGTAGAACAAAAGGGAGTTCTATCCTTATTGTCAAATATACCTAAAGATATAAATGAGGCAATCTCCAAGATAACGAGAAAAACTGAAACAATGGATAAAGAGAATGGAGAAATACCACATAAAAATAAGAAACTTAGTAAGAATAAAAAGGCAATGATAATCACTGTATCCATTATTTTAGTTATGATTGCTGGAGTTTTAGGAAAATCCTATTTCAAAGGAACATCCACTAATACACAAACTCCCAGTGTAAAAACTAATGACCATAAACAGTCCACCGATACAAAAGGATCAGCAAATGGAACAACTAAAAATACAGATGTAAAGTCATCAACAGGTAGAACAACTAAAAATGTAGATACAAATACATCAACAGGTGGAGCAACCAAAAATACAGATACAAATGCATCAACAGATAGAACAAACAAAAATACAGATACAAATAATACATCAACAGATAGAACAACTAAAAATAAAGATACAAATACATCAACAAGTGGAACAAACAAAAATAAGGATACAAATACAACCACACCAGCAGATGGAACAAAGAAAAATACAGATACAACTACACCAGCGGATGGAACAACTAAAAATACAGATGCAAATACATCAACAGATGGAACAACTAAAAATGCAGATACAAATACATCAACAGGTGGAACAACGTCCAACACAGGTAACTAATGTATCAATGCTTCTTCAAAATATTGTGAGCATTAAAGAAAAGGCTCTATACGCCATATGTGTATAGAGCTTTTGCTTTTTAGTTATTAGAGCTTATACATAAAAATAATGTAATATGGAAAAAGTACTATTGTTGAAATTAAATAAAACAGCAATATAGAAACGCAATATGAAGTGATTAATCAATTTGAAACAAGCTATAAAATGAGGTGAAAAAATGGAGGAAGGGGAAAAATCAGCAAAAAAATTAACTTTGGTATCTTTGATATTAATGATTTTCACATCTGTTTATGGATTTAATAACATTCCAAGATCATTTTACAAAATGGGTTATGCTGCTATTCCTTGGTATATTTTTTCAGCAATAACTTTTTTCGTTCCCTTTGCATTAATGGTAGCTGAATTTGGTTCTGCTTTCAAAGATGAGAGGGGTGGAATATATTCATGGATGGAGAAATCTATTGGACCAAGATTCGCGTTTGTAGGAACATTCATGTGGTATTTTTCTTATGTAACTTGGATGGTTAATGTTGCATCTGGTATGTGGATTCCAGTATCAAATGCTATATTCGGAAAGGATACAACACAAAGTTGGACTTTATTTGGACTTCAAGGGCCTCAAGTTTTAGGGGCTTTAGCAATAATATGGATATTAGTAGTAACTTATACATCAACTAAAGGCATAGAAAAAATAAAGAAAGTAACTTCATTAGGTGGAAGTGCAGTTTTATTATTGAATGTATTTCTATGGGTTGGTGCTATAGCAGTGTTTATAGGAAATAAAGGACAGTTAGCCCAGCCAATTGAAGGGTTGAAGTCATTTACACAAACACCAAACCCTAAATACGTTGGAAATGTAATTGCTTCTTTAGCATTTGTGGTATACGCTTTATTTGCTTATGGAGGAATAGAAGCTATGGGTGGATTAGTTGACCAAACTGAAGATCCGGAAACAACATTTCCTAAGGGAATTCTTATTTCGGCAGCTGTAATTTCAGTAGGATATTCATTAGGAATACTTTTTATTGGTATATTTACTAATTGGGAATCTGTAATGGGTATTAAGGAGGTTAATTTAGGAAACGCAAGTTATATAGTTATGTCTAATCTAGGATATTCACTTGGCACAGTTTTTGGAGCAACCCAAGACACAGCTATAGCTTTGGGACACGGTGTTGCAAGATTTGTTGGACTTTCAATGTTTCTAGCGTTGTCTGGAGCATTTTTTACACTGATGTATTCACCACTAAAGCAGTTAATTGAAGGCACACCAACTAAATTATGGCCTGGAAAAGTTGGAGAAACTAAAAATGGATTGCCTATAAATGCTATGTGGATTCAAGCAACTATGGTTTGTGTAATGATAGCATTGGTAGCCTTTGGAGGAAGCTCAATGGCTGCATTTTTCAATATACTTGTTTCCATGACTAATGTAGCTATGACATTACCATATATGTTTATAGCTCTTGCATTTCCGTATTTTAAGAAGAAAACAGAAATAGAGAAACCCTTCGTAGTATTTAAAACTCAAGGAATTGCAAATTTTTGGACTTGGGTAGTTGTTTTAACAGTAGGACTCGCTAACTTATTTTGCATAATTCAACCAGCCCTAGAAGGAGATATACAAACAACAATCTGGAGTGTAGCTGGACCAATAATTTTCTCGGTGGTTGCATGGGTAATGTATGATAGATATGAAAAGAAAAATAAAGACGAAATTTAAAAAAATTACGAAGTAATTTTTCAAATAATAAATAATAGAGAATAAATAATAAAAAAGGGCAATTTTTCTCCATTCACATTACGAAAAGTTTTTAATTATCAAAAATTCCATTTCAATTTAACTAAAAGGAAATTTTAAATTAAAGATTTTCTGTAGAGTAACGGAAGAAAATCATCCTTATTTATTCTTTCTTATTTTTTATTTATTATATTAAAAGCCCTGACTTTTTTAAAATTGGTATTATAGCATGTTTGTGTCAAGTTAAAGTGGGCAATTTATTTTTTGAATTTTTCCCATTATAAATTCAGTTGAAAATTTTATCCAATAGGGCTTCGCCCGCGGCCCGAAAGGGCGTACTTATCCCCTTAATTTTT
>NZ_PVXO01000027.1 GCF_002995785.1 Clostridium liquoris
GTATAGATATAATAATGAGAGAATACATTCCTCAATAGGATATGTACCCCCTCATGAGTATTATTTAGCAAATATAAGCTAAAATGAGTTTGAGTTAATATTGTCTATTTAACGGGGTGCTATCCGAGGATAATTTTTCTCCATTGTCATTACGAAAAGTTTTTAATTTAATAAGTTCACTAAATAGCACGCTTTGCGTGGTCCGAAGGAACTTAGAAATTAACTTTTTTGATTATAATAAATTGTATAATTTAGATATAGGAAAAATAGTCGATAGACTGCATAGCTAATATTAAGTTCTCAGTCTACGACTATTTAGGGATAAATTAAATTACTATTTATTTAAAACCAATAATAAATTTACCTAATCAATCCCTATGGGCCACGCATAGCGTGCTACTTAAGAGAACTATTTAATAAAAGATTTTTTCGTAATGTTAATGTAGAAAAATCATCCACATTTATTCTTTTTTCTTTCTTATTTATTATTTAAGAAAATTTTATTCAAAGCTTTTCTGTAGTGATAACGTAAGAAAAGCCTCCTTAACTGTCAATTGTCCTCTGTCATCTGTCAACTAAAAAATTGGTCACAATTTTTAAACATTCCCAATATAAGTATCTATTAAATTAACCAATTCCCCAATATCTGGCTTACTTAGCTGGGCATCTGCACCTACAGCTTCACCTTTATGTTTTAAGTCATCTGTTATAAGTGAAGAAAATATTATAACGGGAAGTCTTTTTAAAACAGGGTGCTCTTTTATTTTTCTTGTAAGAGTATGACCATCCATTTGCGGCATTTCAATATCTGTTATAAGCAGTTGAACGTCTTCTAGAAAATTTTCTTTTTTGTTTTCATATATACCGTATAAATAATCTAGAGCTTGTTTACCATCATTAAACATAGTTAAATTTTTAAATCCAGCCTTGTGAAGGGTATCAAGTAATAACTTTCTTATTAATGCAGAATCATCTGCTAAAACAATTTTAATATTAGACCTATCCTTATATTCAACTTTTACAACTCTATCCTCACTTATACCAGTGCTTGGATTAATATCTGTTACTATTTTTTCAAAGTCTAGTAATAATATAATTTTATCATCCAAAACTATATTTCCAGTAACCAATGAATTTGTTGATAAGTCATCCGGTTTTGTTATCTGTTCCCATTTAATACGATGAACTCCTACAATATTATCAATTTTAAAAGCTACTTTAATTTTGTTAAATTCACATATAATTGTTTTAGAGCTTTTGAAATCCTGCTTTTGTCCATCTAAAATATAATGCAAATCTAACAAAGTTATTATTTCATTTCTGCAAAGTATTAACCCAGCAATAGAAGGATTTGTTTGAGGAAGTTTTGTTAGATTGTCTACATCTAGTACTTCCTTTACCTTTATTACGTTTATAGCATAATGTTTATTATTTACTATAAATTCAAGTATTTCAAGTTCCCCTGTGCCAGTTTCTAGTAATATACCCTTATTATTCATAAATACACTTCCTTTTTTATTATGTTAAGTTGACATTTTATATAATGTTATTCATTCAATATTTCGAATGAAAAGTTCATGGCTTTAGTAGTAAATATCTTTGTTTTGGGCATACGGTATAATATAACATATATAACTTGAAAAGAAAATAACAATGTCTTTTATTGTAATTATATAATAAAAGAAATATAATTAATATAAGAAAAGGTTTTCTATGGAGGATTATATGAAAGTTACTATAGAAGATGTAGCAAAGGAATCAGGGTTTTCCATAACCACTGTTTCTAGAGTTATAAATAACAATTATCCTGTAAAAGATGAAACCCGCAAAAGAGTGGAGGAAGTAATAGATAAGCTTAATTTTCATCCAAATATTTTAGCAAGAGGACTTATAAATCAAAGGACTGATACAGTAGGTATTATAGTTCCTAGTAATACAAACCTATTTTTTCCTATTGTAGTTAAAGGCATTGACAGTGTGCTTAGGAAAAAAGGCTATACAATTTATCTTTGCGATTCAGATAATAATGAAGAGGAAGAGATTAGATATGCTAAGTCTTTGTTAAGTAGGGTAGTAGATGGAATAATAGTAATAGACCCTCAGACCTCAAATATGAAGAATGGATTTTATGAAGGAATTTCAAAGGAAGTACCTTTGGTATGTATAAATGGATATAATGAGGGTATAGATTGTAACTTCGTTTTAAATAATGAAGAAACTGGTGCAATTGAAGCCATGGAATATCTTATATCTTTAGGACATAGAAAAATTGCTTTTGTAAGAGGAGAAAAAAGTTATTCTTATGATTTAAAGGAAAGGGTATACAATGAAGTATTAGATAAGCACCATTATGGAGAATACAAAAAAGTTATCAATGTAGGATATGGAAATAAATATAATACAGTGGATACTACAATGGAAACCGTTGAAGATGTATTAAATAATGATAACCATCCTACTGCATTTTTTGCCTGTAATGATATTATGGCCTTAGGAGTATTAAATGCCTGCAAAAGGGCAGAACTAAATGTTCCAGGGGATATTTCTGTAGTTGGATTTGACAACATTATAATATCAAATTTAACAGAACCTAAAATCACTACAGTAGATCAGAATATGTATGAATTAGGAGAAAATGCAGCACAAATGCTCCTAAAGCATATTGATAAACACACTGGTAAATCAGAAAGAATTGTTCTCAATACAAAACTTATTATAAGAGACAGCTGCAAAAAAATTACATAGTAATTTTTTTAGAGTACAGAACACAGATAAATAATATTTGTAAAAAATAAATAAAAAATAATAAAGAATAAAAAATGTTGTTTTTTTAGCTATACTACACAGAATTATTAAATTTAAAATTTTTCATAATGTTAATGGAGAAAAATTATCCATATCTGTACTCTGTACTCTGTAATCTGTAATCTAAAAAAGTGTATCACATTTTTTAATAGAAAGGGTTTTCTAAGGGGGATTGGCTATGATAGTTATTGAAAAAGAAATAGAGCGTTTATTACAGTTTGCTGTGAAAAATGGATTGATAGATGAATTGGATATAATTCTTTGCCGAAATGGATTAATGGACTTGCTAAAGGTTAGGGAGCCCTATAAAGAGAAAATTGAAGAAGAAGTAGCAGATGAACCTGCTGAAATACTAAACAATATACTGGATTATGCTGTAGAGCAGGGAATTATAGAATATGATACAACAACATATAGAGATTTATTTGACGCTAAAATTATGGGAATTTTAATGCCAAGGGAATCAGAAGTAGTAAAAAAGTTTAGAGAAATATACATGAAAAAAGGGGCTAGGGAGGCTACAGAATATTTTTATAACCTATCCAAGTGTTCAAATTATATAAGAATGGATAGAATTAAAAAAAATCTCTATTGGCAGTGCAGCACAGAATACGGAGAACTGGAGATTACTATAAATTTATCAAAACCTGAAAAAGATCCTAAGGATATTGCCTTAGCTAAATCTGTTCCAACTGTAAATTATCCAAAGTGTTTATTATGTTTAGAAAACGTGGGGTTTGCAGGGAACACCAATCATCCTGCAAGACAAAATCATAGAGTAATACCTATGAAGTTAGGAGAAGAACAATGGTTTTTACAGTATTCACCTTATGTATACTATAATGAGCACTGTATTTTATTTAAAGAAGAACATGTACCAATGAGTATAAACGAAAAAACCTTTGAAAGGCTATTTAATTTTGTTAAGCAGATTCCTCATTATTTTATGGGTTCTAATGCGGACTTGCCTATAGTGGGAGGATCTATTTTAACCCATGAGCATTTTCAAGGAGGCAATCATGCATTCCCTATGGAAAAATCAAAAATTAATATTGCATTGAAAAACAATAATTATCCTAATGTAAAGGCAGGGATAGTTAATTGGCCTATGTCGGTAATTAGATTAACCAGTGAGGATATTAAAAGCTTAATAGGTTTATCAAATGAAATATTAAGCCTATGGAGAAATTATAGTGATGAGGAAGTAGATATACTAGCCTATAGTTATAAAAATGGAGAAAGAATATCGCATAATACTATAACACCTATTGTTAGAAAGACTAAGGATGAAGAATTTCAAATTGATTTAGTTTTAAGAAATAATAGAACGTCAGATAAATATCCAGATGGAATTTTCCACCCTCACAAAGAGCTGCATCATATAAAGAAAGAAAATATAGGTCTTATTGAAGTTATGGGACTTGCTGTATTGCCAGGAAGGCTATATAAGGAGCTAAAAGAAATAGAAGATATTTTATCAGGGAAAATTCATTATAACAATGATTTAATTAAGCATAATAATGAATTGCTAAAACATAAAGATTGGATAGAAGAGTTAATAGAAAAGTACGGAAGTAATTGCTCTGAGTTGGAAGCTAAAAGGTATATACAGCAGGAAGTGGGAGAAAAATTTTCACAGGTGTTAAAGGATGCTGGAGTTTATAAAAGTGATAAGGCGGGGAGAAAGGCTTTTATTAAATTTATGAATAAATTAGATTTTGAAGTGATTTAATGGGGGTAATGTTTTTATGGAGAACTTAAGGGTTTTGTTCAAAAACATTTATGGGGATAGTGAAGAAAAAGTTAACTTATTTTTTTCCCCTGGCAGAGTCAATTTAATAGGCGAACATACTGATTATAATGGGGGCTATGTATTGCCCTGTGCATTGGACATTGGAACTTTTGCGGTCATAAGAAAGAGAAAGGATAGAAAGGTGTTTTTTTCATCTGTTAATTTCCCACTGAGAATTGAAAGCTCCCTTGATAGTATTGTGTACTGTAAAGAAGAGGACTGGGCTAATTATCCTAAGGGAGTTTTAAAGATACTGCAGGATTTAGGATATAAATTTTTTGGGTTTGAAGTATTATTTAAAGGAAATATACCTAATGGAGCTGGACTTTCTTCTTCTGCGTCTATTGAAGTAGCTATGGCTGTAGCTGTAAATGAATTATATAAATTGAATATAAATATGATAGATTTAATTAAAATAAGTCAAAGAGCGGAAAATGAATATGTAGGTGTAAACTGCGGTATTATGGATCAGTTTGCAGTAGGTATGGGTAAAGAAGATAACGCTATTTTATTAAATTGTAGTACTTTAGAATATAAATATGTGCCTCTAAATTTAGGAAACTACAAAATCATAATATCCAATACAAATAAAAGAAGAGGATTAGCAGACTCTAAGTATAATGAGAGGAGAGCTGAATGTGAAAAAGGATTAAAGTATCTACAAAAAGGTTTAAATGTAAAAAATCTTGGAGAAATAACCCTAGAGGATTATACTAAATATAGTGAACTTATTCCAGATCACACTATTAAAAAAAGAGTAACACATATAGTATATGAAAATAGTAGGGTGCTAAAAGTAGTAAAAGCTTTAGGGAAAAATGATTTAGCTACATTTGGACAACTTATGATTCAGTCACATATTTCCTTAATGAATGATTATGAAGTAACAGGAAAAGAGTTAGATACTTTAGTTATGGAAGCTTTAAAAGTACATGGAGTATTAGGCTCACGTATGACTGGAGCAGGATTTGGAGGCTGTACAGTAAGCTTAGTGAAGGATAATGCCATAGATGATTTTAAAAAAATAGTTAGTAAAAATTATGAAAAGAAAATTGGTTATGAGCCTACCATATATGTGGTGGGAATAGGCGGGGGAGCTAGAAAAGTAAAGGAGGAAATGTTATGGCAATTTTAGTTTGCGATGGAGCAGGATATATGGCGAGGGCAAAAAATCAAATTGAAAAATGTTGAAAAATAAAAGAAATAGTGATATCATAGTTATGGAAATCTTTAATTAAATATTCATGGCGGAGAATATGAGAGCCTTAACTTAATTTAAAGGAAAAAATCTTCCTTTAAGGTGAGTGCTCTCATTTTTTGTTGTTTAAGGAGGAATAATATGTTTGATGTAACAGTAATTGGTGCAGGAGTTACAGGTTGTGCTATTGCAAGAGAATTATCAAAGTATAAATTAAATATATGTGTACTGGAAAAGGAAGTGGATTTATCCTGTGGTACAAGTAAGGCTAACAGCGGTATAGTTCATGCCGGAGAAGATCCTTTGCCAGGAACTTTCAAAGCAAAAATGAATGTCAGAGGAAATGAACTATTTCATAAACTGCAGAAAGAACTAGACTTTCCTTTTAAAAGGAATGAATCCTTAGTACTTTGTTTTAATAAGGAAGATATATATAAATTAGAAGAATTAAGACAACGTGGAATAAAAAATGGTATTCCAGATAATATGAAAATACTAAATAGAGAAGAAGCATTAAAATTAGAGCCAGCATTGTCAGACAAGGTAGTTGCAGCTTTAACCCTTCCCACGGGAGGAATTGTCTGTCCCTATGAGTTAACAATTGCTTTGGCGGAAAATGCTAATATGAATGGTGTGGAGTTCCTGTTTGAAAGGAAGGTACAGGAAATAGAAAAAAGAGAAGGATATTATATTTTACAAACTAATAAAGGAAATATAGAAACTAAATTAGTAATAAATGCAGCAGGACTTTATGGAGATGAAATAAACAACATGGTAAGCAGCATAAAGTATGAAATAATAGCAAGAAAAGGTGAATACATACTCTTTGATAAAGCTGTTGGAAATATGGTAACTAGAACTCTGTTTCAGCTTCCAACAAAAATGGGTAAGGGGGTTCTTGTTACCCCTACAGTGGATGGAAATTTACTTATGGGGCCAACCTCTCTAGATATAGAAGATAAGGCTAATGTAGAAACTACTGAAGAAGGATTAAACTCAATACTACAGAAGGCTAAGCTTATGGTTAAAGAAATTCCAACCAAACAGATTATAACCTCCTTTGCAGGACTTAGGGCTCATGAAGTCAATGGAGATTTTATAATTGGAGAAGCAGAAGATGCAAAAAATTTTATAAATGCAATTGGAATAGAATCACCAGGGCTTACCAGTGCTCCAGCTATAGGGGAATATATAACCAATATAGTAGTGGAAAAGCTAAAACCTGAAAAAAAAGAAAACTTCAATGCCATAAGAAAAGCTATGCCAAAGTTTAGAGAATTAAGTAATGAAAAAAGAAAAGAACTTATTAAGAAGGATCCGGCTTTTGGCAGAATAGTTTGCAGATGTGAAACTATTACTGAAGGAGAAATAAGAAATGCCATAAGAAGACCTTTAGGGGCCAAAACCATAGATGGAATTAAAAGAAGAACTAGAGCTGGCATGGGAAGATGTCAGAGCGGTTTCTGTTTAAATAGAGTTGTTGATATATTATCAGATGAATTAAATATTTCCCGCAGGCAAGTTACTAAGTTCGGTAATGATTCAAAGTTACTTATGGACAAAGGACAATAATTAAAAATTGGAGGGATAAATATGCAGCAATATGACATGGTAATAATCGGAGGAGGTCCAGCGGGACTTGCAGCTGCGGTGAAAGCTAAGGAAGAAGGAATTCATAGTATTTTGATACTTGAAAGAGATAAAAGTCTTGGAGGAATTTTAAATCAGTGTATACATAATGGATTTGGACTTCATACATTTAAGGAAGAGCTAACAGGACCAGAGTATGCTCAAAGGTTTATAGATAAGGTGGAAGAGGCAAAAATACCTTATAAATTAAACACCATGGTGATAGATATAAATGAAGAAAAGATAATCACCGGTGTAAATGATGTTGATGGAATACTAGAAATAAAAGCTAAAGCTATAATACTTGCTATGGGCTGCAGGGAAAGACCAAGGGGTGCTATAAATATACCAGGAAGTAGATGTGCAGGAATATACACTGCTGGAACGGCACAAAAGTTTGTAAATATTGAAGGAGAAATGCCTGGAAAAGAAGTGGTTATTTTAGGCTCAGGGGATATAGGTCTTATAATGGCTAGAAGAATGACTCTTGAAGGAGCTAAAGTAAAGGCTGTAGTGGAACTTATGCCTTATTCAGGTGGACTTAAAAGAAATATAGTTCAATGCTTGGATGATTTTAATATTCCACTTAAACTATCTCATACAGTGACAAAAATACAAGGTAAGGATAGAGTTACAGGGGTTGAAGTATGTAAAGTAGATGAAAAATTAAGACCTATAAAAGGAACAGAGGAATATATACCTTGTGATACATTGCTGTTATCAGTAGGACTACTTCCAGAAAATGAGCTTTCAAGAAAAGCTGGAGTAAGATTAGGTGTAACTGGTGGCCCAGAAGTGGATGAAAGAATGGGTACTAATATAGAAGGAATATTTGCCTGTGGGAATGTGCTTCATGTCCATGACCTGGTAGACTTTGTAACAGAGGAAAGTTATAATGCAGCTAAAAATGCTGCAGATTATATAAAGGGCAAAAAAGTACTGGAAGATGTAATAGAACTCGCAGCTGGAGAAGGGATAGGATATACTGTACCTAAATTTATACATAAGGACAATGTACAGCATGGTATTTTAGTAAGATTTAGAGTAAGAAATGTATATAAAGATAGCTTTATATCAGTTTATTTTGATAATAATAAAGAAGTACATCAAAAGAAAAGAGTTTTAGCTCCCGGGGAAATGGAAGATGTAAAGCTTACTGAAGAAATGTTTAATAAATATCCAAATTGTAAACATATTACTGTGAAGATAGAAGGTGTGTAAAAAATGGATTCTAGAGAATTAATATGTATAGGTTGTCCTATGGGATGTAATCTTCAAGTAGAGATAAATGATAAAGAAGTAACAAAAGTTTCAGGAAATATTTGTCCTAGGGGAAAGGCATATGCAGAAAAAGAATGTACAAATCCTACTAGAATAGTGACTTCCTCTGTAAAAGTGGAAAATGGACAAGTAGATATGGTATCTGTAAAAACAGAAAGAGATATACCAAAAGATAAGATATTTCAGTGTATGAAATGCATAAAAAAAGCTAAAGCTAAGGCTCCTGTAGAAATAGGGCAGGTTATTATAGAAAATGTAGCAGCAACAGGAGTAAATGTTATTGCTACTAAAAAAATCACAGCATAGTTTTATCTATAAATAATAGCTAATAATGTTAGTCCACTATGACCATAATGAACTAACATTATTTTTTATATTTTTAATATATTTAATATATTTAGCTTCAAAGAATTTATTCACAAATACAGCAATTATAACACCTATGGTGGTGTCTATTATTCTATTAATTGCATATATATCGGAAGGCATTCCTTTAAGATTTGTCATTATAGCTATAAAAACAATACAGCTAATTACAATAGAACTTTTTTTATTAAAAAGATTACATAAATATATAACTATTGCAATGCCAATGCCACAGTACAAAGGAGTAGTCTTAAGAAAATTAAAAAATATTAGTCCTATTGCCGCACCTATACATGTACCAATAATTCTACTTTTTCCTGCAGAATAACAATTACATGAAGTATCTCTCATGCAGCTAATTGCGGCAATACAAGCATAAAAAGGATAAGACCTATGAAAAAATTTAAACAATAGAACACATAAGAATACAGAAATAGATGTTTTTACATTATATATATCAATCTTTGGCATAATTTCTTCCTCCAAGTTTTGATTAAGATAAACAATATTATTTTATCACAAAAGCATATACTTTGTCCTGGAATAGAGCTATAATTTTTATAGCTGGCTTTTTGAAAATGCAAAATTAATTTAACATAATGGCAAATTATGTCGCTGATATGTTAAAATAATAGTGTACTGACTTATATGAAGAAAGTAAAAAAATATGGATAAATGTCAGAAAGTTTAAAAAAACCAGATAATATGTGTAATTATATATATAATATTAAATAATCAGCAAATATTAAGTTTGAAAATGGATAATAAATAATTTATAATTTAGGTGAGAAAAATGAATATAGAATATAAAATAATAAAAATTCTAAGCAATAATGTAATAGTTACAGAGAAAGATAATAAGTTATTTGTGTTAATTGGTAAAGGTATAGGCTTTGGAAGAAAAAAAGGAGATATAATATCCGAGGAGAAAAATATCGAGAATAAGTTTATACAAATCAATGATAAAGAAAAGAATGGTTATGAAAATATCTTAACAAGTGTAGATGAAAAAACTATTGCATTAACAGAGGAAGTAATTGCATTAGCTTCAGAAAGGTTGAATGAGGAATTAAATTCTCATATACATGTAGCCTTAGCAGATCATATAAACTTTGCTATAAAAAGAACTAAGGAAGGAATTGACATAGTAAACCCCTTTCTTTATGAAATTAAAACCTTGTATCCTACAGAATATTCTATAGGAGAAAAAGCTTTAGAATTAATAAAAGAAAAGTTAGGCATCAATCTTCCTGAAAGTGAAATCGGTTTTATTGCCCTTCACATTTATTCAGCCAGGGTAAATACTGATGTATCAGATAGTTTAAAAAACACAAGGATAGTAAAGGAAGTTGTAAATTTTATTAGTGAGAAATTAAATATATCCATAGATGAAAAGTCATTGGAGTATTCTAGACTTATTTCTCATTTAAGGTATGCTATTTACAGAATTGAAAATAATAAAAACTTAGAAAATATGTTTTTACCTTCAGTGAAAAAACAATTGAAAAAGGAATTTAAAATTTCAAAGGAAGTATGCAATTTTATAGCTGAGAAATTAGATAAAGAAATTCCAGAAGATGAAATAGGATATATTGCAGTTCATATACACAGATTGTTAGAAAAAAATTAAATATAATCAGGCGTGTTACTGAGAAAATCAGGCATGAGCCTTATAAAATGCTTTATGGGCATTTTATAGGTTCATGCTTTTTGCTTTTTATATAATAATTTTTGTGAATTAATATAAAACTAATATAAACAAATGAAATAAGGAGGGCTAAAAATGGCCAAAGGTAAAACTTTCAAGACATTGCAAAAGATAGGCAAAGCTGTTATGACGCCAGTATCTGTTCTTCCAGCAGCTGGAATTCTAGTTGCACTAGGCAGATGGTTTATGCAAGGTCATGGAATTATTAATGTAATAGGACAGATTATCTACAATGGAGGGTTGTCGGTATTTGTAAATCTACCTCTTATATTTGCTATTGGAGTTGCTATAGGATTTACAAGTAATATAGGTGTAGCAGGGCTTGCTTCAGCAGTAGGGTACGGAGTACTTACCAGTGTATTAAAAGTAATGGGAAATATTCAAAATATAAAAGCAAAAGGTATAGAAAGCATTGATATGGGGGTTTTCGGAGGAATTATAATTGGACTTATTGCAGCAAAATTGTATGATAAGTTCCATGAAACAAAACTTCCGCCATATTTAGGCTTCTTTGCAGGGAAGAGACTTGTGCCTATTGTTACTGCAGCAGCTTCTCTTTTAATTGGTGTGGCTTTTTCCTTCATATGGCCCCCAATACAAGCAGGTATTAACCAGTTTGCAAATTTTGCTACAGGTTCACCCTTTGGAGCAGGCATATATGCAGCAGGCAAGAGAGCTTTAATTCCTGTTGGACTGCACCATGTTTTCTACCCACCATTTTTATATGAGTTTGGTAGATTTACGGATCCAGCTACAGGAGAAATATTAAAGGGAGAGGCAGCAAGATATTTTGCAGGAGATCCTACTGCGGGATACTTTATGGCCAGTGAATTCCCAATAATGTTATTTGGACTTCCAGCAGCTACTTTGGCTATGTATTTAAGAGCAAAAAAAGAGAAGAAAAAGTCTGTAGCAGGTATGATGCTTACAGCAGCAGTTACATCCATACTTACAGGTATTACAGAACCAATAGAGTTTTCTTTTATATTCGTGGCACCACTTTTATACGTATTTCATGTTTTAGCAGCCTTTTTATCAGGTGTTTTAACTAAAGCACTTAATATTAGGCTTGGATATACTTTCTCTGCAAGTTTAATAGATTATGTGTTAGGTATAAGTAATTCCCAAAACGGTTGGAAACTATTTTTAATAGTTGGACCTATAATTGGAATACTATATTTTGTGGTATTCTACTATGCAATAAAAATATTTGACTATAAAACTCCAGGAAGAGAAGATGATGGTGAAACTGAAAGCCCTCAGGAGAATAAAAATTTAGATAAATCTTCAAGGGCTGCTAAAGTTTTAGAAGCCTTAGGAGGTAAAGAGAATATTGATGTTATAGATGCTTGTATTACAAGGCTTAGACTTACAGTTTACGATACAGCGAAAGTAGATAAAGCAAGATTGAAGGCTTTAGGCGCTGCAGGCACTATGGATGCAGGAGGAGGAAATATACAGGTAGTGTTTGGAACTGAAGCAGAAATGCTTAAAGATGAAATTAAAAAAATAATGTAATTTAATATAAAAGCTATGATTGAAAGGAGAGCATATATGTTTAATATTTTTAAGAAAAATAAAAATGAAGAAGATAATGTAGTAGAGGTTAAATCACCTTTTATAGGAAAATGTTTTGAAGTAAAGGATATACCAGATGAGGTTTTTGCATCAAATATGATGGGAGAAGGAGTAGGCTTTTCATCCAAGGATGGAATATTATATTCACCACTAGAAGGAGAAATAATTCAGGTATTTCCAACAAAACATGCAGTGGTTATGAGATCAGTAGAAGGGCTTGAAATATTACTTCATATAGGTATTGATACTGTGGAAATGAAGGGCGAAGGATTTGAGGCTTTTGTAAATAGTGGAGCCAAGGTTAAAGCAGGAGATAAATTGATTTCTTTTGATTTAAATTTAATAAATGAAAAGGCAAAATCCAATCTAAGCCCTATGGTTATAACAAATAAAGAAATAATAGAACATATAGAATTTAATTATGGAGAGGTAGATACTAATTCTGTAATAGCTAGAGTAAAAATTAAAAAGTAGATATAAAATATTAGGCCTTTAATTTGAAAGGAAGGATTTAATTATGATAGAAAAGAATACAATAATAAAAAATGAAACTGGACTACATGCAAGACCAGCAATGGAAGTAGTTAAGGAGGCTTCAAAATTTAAGTCAGATGTATTTTTAATAAAGAATGGAAATAGCTATAATGCAAAAAGTATTGTAAGCATTATGTCTGCGGGTTGCATAAAGGGAGACGAAATTACTATAAAAGCATCAGGGGAAGACGAGAATGAAGCTGTAATTTCCTTAGTAGATTTAATAGAAAATCATATAAGTTAGTAAGGGGGAATGATGTTGATAAAGGGAATAAGTGCTTCATCAGGTATAGCTATAGCTAAAGCTTTAGTATTAAAAGAAGAAGATAATGAAGTTATTAAAAAAGATGTAACCCAATATGAAGCTGAAAATGAAAGATTTAAAGAAGCTGTAGAAAAGGGTAAAAAGCAGCTTAAAAGCACCATCAATAGCACAATGGAAAAGTTAGGGGAAGAAAAAGCTAAAATATTTGAGGCCCATTTGTTTATGCTAGATGACCCAGAATTTGTTGGAGCTATTTCTTCAAAAATACTTGCTGAAAAAGTAAATGCAGAATATGCATTAAAAACCACTAGTGAAGAGCTGGCATCTATGTTTGAAGCCTTAGATAATGACTATATGAGAGAAAGAGC
This sequence comes from Clostridium liquoris, assembly GCF_002995785.1. Classification (GTDB taxonomy): domain Bacteria; phylum Bacillota; class Clostridia; order Clostridiales; family Clostridiaceae; genus Clostridium_AO; species Clostridium_AO liquoris. The sequence goes on from NZ_PVXO01000027.1 coordinate 13,525, forward strand.
AGCAGATATAAGAGATGTTAGTAATAGGATAACAAGAATATTAAAGGGAGAAGAAAATCCATCAATAGGGGACATAAAAGAAGAGTGCATTATAATAGCTAAAGATCTTACCCCATCAGATACTGCTCAAATTGATAAGAAAAAAGTATTAGGTTTTGCTACAGAAATCGGTGGAGTAACCTCACATTCTGCTATTATTGCCCGTTCCATTGGTATACCTGCAGTGCTTGGTATAGGAAAAGAAATAAATACTATAAAGGAAAATGATTTGTTGATATTAGATGGGGATAATGGAATTGTTATAGTAAATCCTGATGATGAAACATTAAATAATTATAAAGGTAAAATGTTAAAAGATTGGGAATTCAAGAAAAATCTTATTCAATATAAGGAAGCAGAATCCATTACTCTAGACAATAGAAAAGTGGAAGTGGCAGCTAATATTGGCTCAGTTACAGATGCTTTAAATGCAATAAATAATGGAGCTGAAGGCATTGGACTATTTAGAACAGAATTTTTGTACATGAGTAAAGATGAACTGCCTAGTGAAAAAGAGCAATTCAATGCCTATAAAGAAGTATTAGAAAAATTAAAGGGAAAGCCTGTAATAATAAGAACACTAGATATAGGAGGAGATAAGAAACTTCCCTACCTTCCTATAGAACAGGAGTTAAATCCATTTTTAGGATATAGAGCAATAAGATTATGCCTGGATAGAAAGGACATATTTAAAACTCAATTAAGAGCCTTACTTAGAGCTTCTGTCTATGGAAATTTAAAAATAATGTTTCCTATGATATCAAATCTTCAAGAGCTAAGGGAAGCAAAAGCTGTATTAGAAGAATGTAAAGAAGAATTAAGAAAAGAAAAAATAGATTTCAATGATAAAGTAGAAGTTGGAATAATGATTGAGATTCCTTCAGCAGCAATTATTTCAGATGTGTTGGCTAAAGAAGTGGATTTCTTCAGTATAGGAACCAATGATTTAATTCAATATACTATAGCAGTAGATAGAATGAATGAAAAGGTATCTTATCTTTACGACTTCTTTAACCCAGCGGTGTTAAGGCTTATAAACATGGTAATAGATAATGCTCATAAAGAAGGAAAATATGTAGGTATGTGCGGCGAAATGGCTGGAAAAACTGAATTAATACCACTGCTTCTTGGTATGGGATTAGATGAATTTAGCATGAGTGTTTCTTCTGTACTTAAAGCTAGAGGTACAATAAGAAATTTAAAATATGAGGATTGCAGGAAGCTGGTGCCAAAGGCCATGAAGTTAGGTACCTCTATGGAAATAAAGAAATTTCTTAAAGATAGTGTTAAATAGTGTTATAGTGTTACATATTGTTACACAATTAAGGGGGATTTTTGCTAATCAAAAATCCCCCTTAATTTGTTCCAATTTATCCCAGGGGTCTGGCCCCAGGTTCCAGTTTATCCCAAGGGACTGTTTCCAAATTCATAAAATTTTATTGTTATTAATAGATTATATGATAAAATTATAATGAATATATTTTGTAATATGGTTTTAAGAGAAAAATATGGCAATTTGAAAGGAGCTATTATGAAAAAGGCAGGCATTTTAAAACTCTCCATGGTAATTATTATAGCTTTATTTGTATTTATTATTTTAGAGAAATTTAATTTTCATATAAGATCATTAAATATAGCTACTTTAGTCAATTATTTAAGAAATTATGGCCAATATGCAGCCATATGTTTCTTGATTATTTGCGGGCTAAAGCCTCTAATGCTTTTTTTACCAGCTGCTATGTTTTCTGTAGTAGGAGGAATTTTATTTGGCCCTTTTAAAGGTTTTATATTGAATATGACAGGATTTTTTTTATCTGGGACTTTGGCCTTTTATCTTTCTAGATTTTTAGAAAAATCTACTATAGACAAGATTCTTAAAGGACGAGCCATCAACATAAATGCCAACTTAGAAAAAAACGGATTTAAAATATTATTTTTATTAAGACTTCCTCCAATATTGCCATATGATCCACTAAGCTATACTTGCGGATTAACAAAGATAAAATATAGGGATTTTATTGTAGCTTCCCTATTAGGAGTAATACCTGAGACACTTTGCTATTCATTTATGGGACAAAATATATTAAATCCTTTTTCTCCAAGATTTATAATTCCATTAAGTATAGTAATAATTGCTACAGTTACATCTACCTATGTATTTAAAAAGGCACATTCACAACAATAGGAAACTACAAAGAACAAATAATAAGGGGGATTTTTGATAATCAAAAATCCCTTCAGCATTTATTATTTATAATTTATTATTTGTTCTTTATTATCGGGTGGTAAGAAAGCTGTGGCAAGTTTAATTAAATTTCTTATAGATTCTTCTGTAATAGGACTATTAAGATTTAGTCCCATAATTATTATTTGTGCCATATCTAATGCCTTTTGTTCTTTTATATCATTAGCCTCATCTTTGTAATTTGATTCCACATAGTTAACTGCTTTAGAAACAGCACGTAATATTTTCTTTACATTTTCATGGGTAGCATCTTCTTCACTTAATGTATTTAATATAGAAAGAGTTATTCCAAAATAATCATCTTTTATTGTAATTCCCTTATCCCTTAGAAGATAAAGAAAGTAACCGATACCCACAACTAGAAATACTATAAGAACATATTCAAGTATTATGTTTGACATAAATATCTCTCCTTATATATCTTCCTAATAATTTTATATGCAGATACAAGAGAAATGTAACCCTTAGAAATTTAATTAAAAGTTTTTCGCAATGCTAATGGAGAAAAATTATCAATATTTATTATTTATTCTTTAACATTTATAATTTATAATTGTCTCTGTCCTCTGAACAAAGGGAACGTTTGTTTTTCAAGGAGATATCTGATATAATTTTAATTTGTGAAGAGCTTAAAATAAGGAGGATTTTTATGGATAATGAAATTGAAAAAGCTTCCCTATATGATGTAACAGCCCTTACTTCACTTGAAAAGTTAGAGCCTGTGCGTGTAAGACCTGGAATGTACATAGGTTCCACAGGATCAAAGGGACTTCATCATTGTATATGGGAAATACTAGATAATGCTATAGATGAAATTTCCAATGGCTTTGGAGATAAAGCCGTTATTACATTAAATAAAGACAAAAGTGTAACTGTAGAGGATAACGGGAGAGGAATTCCTACAGGAATACATCCAGTAAAGAAAAAATCAGGAGTAGAGATGGTTTTTACAGAGTTGCACACTGGAGGAAAATTTAATAACTCTATTTATAAAACCTCTGGAGGTCTTCATGGGGTAGGAGCTTCTGTAGTTAACGCCCTTTCAGAATGGTTAGAAGTAGAGGTAAAACAAAATGGGAAAATATATAGGCAAAGATTTGAGTATGCCTATGATAAGCATTTAAAGAAGAAAATGCCTGGAACTGCAGTAACCAAATTGGAAGCTATAGGGAGTTCAAAAGAAACAGGTACAAAAGTCACTTTTATGCCTGATAAAGAGGTCTTTTCCATAGTAGATTTCAAATTTGACATAATAGACGAAAGACTTCAAGAATTGGCCTTTCAAAATAAAGGAATAACTTTAAAACTTATAGACAATAGGAAAGAAGAAACCATAGAAAAAGAATATCATTCAGAAAGAGGACTTTTAGATTTTATAGATTATTTAAATGAAAGTAAAACAGTGATTCATAATCCGCCTATTCTTTTTGAAGGTGAAAGAGAAATAAATGGAATAAATATGTATGGAGAAATATGTATGCAGTTTACAGATTCAACTACGGAATACATTGCAAGCTATGTAAATAATATTCCAACTACTGAATCCGGAACTCATGAAACAGGATTTAAGACAGGCATGACTAGAGCCTTTAAAGAATGGACTAAAAAGCTTAATCTTTTAAAGGAAAAGGATATTGAATTTGAAGGCGACGATTTAAGAGAGGGCATGACAGCTATAGTAAGAATAAAACTAAGTAATCCTATATTTGAAGGTCAGACCAAAACAAAACTTGGGAATAATGAAGCCTATACTATGATGAATGATTTAGCTTATACTAAGCTTTCTGAATGGATTGAGGATAACAAGGAAACAGCTTCTTTAATAATAAATAATGCACTTGATGCTGCGGGCAGAAGAGAAAAAATAAAAAAGATAAATGAAGCTGAAAAGAAAAAAATAGGAAAAGGAGCTGCTCCACTGGCAGGTAAAATTGCAGTGTGCACCCTAAAGGATTCTTCTATAGCTGAATTTATAGTGGTGGAGGGAGATTCTGCTGGAGGTTCTGCAAAACAAGCTAGGGATAGAAGATTTCAAACCATTATGCCTTCAAAAGGTAAAATAATGAATACAGAAAAACAGAAGTTGGAAAATGTATTAAGCAGTGAAGAACTTAAAATATTCAATACAGCCATAGGTACTGGTGTTCTTGATAACTATAAAGAAGAAGATTTAAAATATGATAAGATAATAATTATGTCGGATGCGGATAAACTATTGTCCCCTATGCAAGTAATTGCATAGTGATAACCTTGTGAACTGCGGGAAGTCCCTTAGAGCTTTAACTACTAAACTAATTTGGTGACATATTAGTGGCAAGGAGTAATTACCGAGGTATAGTAATAAGGTTAAAGATTGGGTAACCACGCAGCGAAGCTTCTTAAATTAAGAAGAACGCTCAACGATCATCCCAGGCATGGGAGTAGGAGAAATCCGAAGCGCAAGGCTCTTCTGTAAAACACAGAAGATGATGATATGATCTATGCCCTATAAGTCTAGATGGGACTTATGTAAATATATCGAAAGATAGGGTAGTAACAGGTAGACGGCTATCATATTAGAACACTATGGATGACATATATATATAGATATATGAAACCATTAATTACAAATGGACACTTATATATAGCTCTTCCACCACTTTATAAAGTCTATAAACAATCAAAGGGTGAGGAAGTAGTAAAATATGCCTATAGCGATGAGGAATTGGAAAGGGTAAAGAAGGAAGTAGGGAAAGGTCATTTAATCCAAAGATACAAGGGACTTGGCGAAATGAATCCAGAACAGCTTTGGGAAACCACATTAAACCCAGAAACAAGAACCCTGCAAAGAATTACTATTGAGGATGCAGCTAAAGCTGAAAAAATGGTGTCTTTACTAATGGGGGATGTAGTAGAACCGAGAAAAAACTATATGTACAAATACGCGGAATTTTAAAGGGGTGTTTCGATGTCAAAGAAATTACAAATACCAAGGGATAGAAATATTATTTCTATCCCCATAGAAGAAGCCATGCCGGACAATTATTTACCTTATGCAGTTGAAGTGGCAAAGGATAGGGCACTCCCAGATGTTAGGGACGGGTTAAAGCCTGTACATAGAAGAATTATTTATGGAGCTTATAAGCTTTCAGCTTTTCCGGATAAGCCCTATTATAAGTCAGCTAGAATTGTAGGAGATATTCTAGGTAAATACCATCCTCATGGAGATACTTCTGTATATGATGCTATGGTAATATTAGCTCAAGATTTTACCACTAGAAAGCCTTTAATAGATGGCCATGGTAACTGGGGAAGCCAAGACGGAGACAGTGCAGCGGCTATGCGTTACACTGAGGCTAGACTTACTCCTATTGCCATGGAAATGATAAGGGACATTGATAAAGGAGTAGTGAATATGGTGGATAACTACTCTGCTTCCGAAAAAGAACCGGAAGTATTACCGGCAAGATATCCTAATATACTGGTCAATGGAGCCTTTGGTATAGCAGTAGGCCTTGCTACCAATATTCCGCCTCATAACTTGGGAGAAGTAATAGATGCCACATTAGCATATATAGATAATAACAATATAGATGTAAAAGGTTTAATGGAATATATAAAGGGACCAGACCTACCTACAGGGGGAATATTAATAGGCAAAAACTCATTGTTATCTGCCTATGAAACTGGTATAGGAAAGGTTACATTAAGGGCTAAGGCAGCTATTGAAAGATTGGAAAATGGAAGATTGGGAATTGTAATTACAGAATTTCCTTATAGAAGGAATAAAGCAAAACTTCTTCAGGTTATTTCTGAAATGACAGCAGACAAAAAACATTCCAAAGCATTAGAATCTATAAGCGATATAAGAGATGAATCGGATAGAACAGGAGTAAGGGCGGTTATTGAATTTAAGAAATCTGCTGATGAGGAAACAGCTTCAAAGGTTCTTAAATATTTATATAAGAAAACAGATCTTCAATGCAATCTGTCCTTTAATATGGTAGCTTTAGTTAATGGAAAACCGGAAACCATGGGACTGAAAACCATAATATATCACTATGTAAACCATCAAAAGGATGTAATTACAAAAAGAACAAAGAGAGAATTAGAAATAGCAGAAAAAAGATTTCATATAGTACAGGGCTTTATAAAGGCCATAGATATTATGGATGAAGTTATTAAAACTATAAGAGGCTCAAAATCCAAAAAAGATGCAAAAGATAATCTTATAAATAAATTTTCCTTTACAGAAATACAAGCTGAAGCCATATTAGAGCTTATGCTATATAGACTTACTGGACTTGAGATAAAAACCTTTGAAAAAGAGTATAAGGAATTAGAAAGAGAGATAAAAAGACTTAATAAAATACTAAAAAGTGAAAAAGAGCTTTTAAAGGTAATAAAGAATGAACTTTTAGAAATAAAAAACAAATATGCTGATGATAGAAAAACAACTATAGTAGAGGATGATGAAGAGGCAAAGATAGATGTGGAAGAACTTATAGTTGAAGAAGATGTAATAATAACTATGTCTAATGAAGGTTTTATCAAGAGGGTTCCATTGAAATCTTATAATCGTTCGAATATCAATGTGGAAGATATTGAATATAGAGAAGGAGATTTTAATAGATTTCTAATCAGCTCCAATACTAAGGACACATTGACATTATTTACAGATAAGGGAAATATGTATCAAATAAAGGTGATAGCTATTCCTGAATTAAGATGGAAGGAAAAAGGAGAAAGAATTGATGGACTGATAAAAGGATTGAATTTAGAAGAAGCTATTGTAAATGCATATTCAATAGATAACTTTGCAGCTCAGAAAGATTTTATGTTTATAACCTCTAAAGGAGCAATAAAGAAAACTAATTTAGATAAATACAATACAAGTTATACAAAATTAATGGCATTAAAGCTTAAAGATGATGAAAAATTAATTAAGGTGGAATTAATGCCAAGGGATAGAGAAGAAAAGTTTATAAAGATCAAAACTGGTGAAGGATTAGAATTTACTATGGAAGAGCCATCACTTCAAGCTGTAGATAGAAATATTTTATCTGTACAATTATTTAACTTAAGTGATAAAGACTTTATTCAAAGTATAGACTTTGTAGAAGAAGGAAACTATAAAATTTTTCATTTAGGAATAATGAAAAATGGTAAAGTTAAAGAGGTAAGTGAAAGAGTAAAGAGTTGTGACTTCATAGTAAATACAGATAGCTCAAGTAAGTTGTTGATATTTTTAAAGGATGGGAATGTAATTTTAATACATTCATATATGCTGCAAAATTTAAAGGATAAAGGTATAAATATATTAGATTTACTAGGAAATAATGATAACAAAAATAAAGTCTTAAATGTATTATCTTTTAAAGGAGGAGAAGAATTAGGCATATATTTCTTTACTAAAAATGGATTAGTAAAGAAAACCATGCTAAGTGAATTTTATGGAGATTATTTTGTTACCACAGGTTATAAATTTAAGAGTGATAAAGACGAATTAATAGCTGTGGATTTTTCAGAGGAAGAGAAAAAAGAAGATATAATTATAATAACAAAAAGAGCTATGTGTATAAGATTTGATAAAAATACAGTAAATCCTATGGGAAGGATAGCCTCTGGAGTTACAGGTATAAGTCTTAAAGAAGATGATAAAGCAGCATTTGCTTTTATAATAAAAGAAAAACATAAAAAAGTATTGATTAAATCTATGAAAAAAAATGAAGAAACAGTTTCACTAGAAAATATAAAGGTGCAGAATAGAGCAGGCAGAGGGAATAATATAATGTTAGTGGTTATGGATGATTGTTTAAAGAATGTAGAAATCATTAATTAAAAAAGACTCTTTATAATTTAGGTGTTAGTAACCGGAATTATAAAGAGTCTTTTTTAAGTTGACAATTGACAATTGACAGTGGACAGTTAAAGATAATTTTTCTCCATTAACATTACGAAAAATTTTTAAATTAAGCTTTTCTGTAGTGTTAACGAAAGAAAAGCATCCTTAACTGTCAATTGTCCTCTGTCAACTGTCAATTTAAAAAAAGTGCCATGCGCTTTTTTACTTTATATATTTAAATGTCCAGTCCAACAAATCCATACATAGATCTGCGGTTTCATCGTTTTTATCTAGTTTAGGATTCAATTCAACAAAGTCCATAGATTTAATAAGCCTTGTTTCTCCTAAGACCTTTAAGAGGGCTTTAACTTCTTCTACAGTCATACCATTTTTAACAGGGGTTCCAGTTCCAGGTACATAGTTTGAATCAATACAATCTATATCAAAGCTTAAATGAATAGCATTAATATTTAATGCTTTTATTTTATCCATAACATCCTGAAATATAGAAGAAATACCTTCTTCTTGTACTCTTGCAGTGGAGTAAACATTGAGATTTTTTTCTTCGATAAGTTTACATTCTCCCTTGTCTAAATCTCTAGCACCAATTATAAATACATTTTTAGTACTAACTTTTGTGCCATGAAAATATACATTAGTTAAATCATCATAGCCAACACCCATAGCTGCTGCAAGAGGCATTCCATGAATATTGCCAGTTTCAGTAGTAAGATAAGAATTTATATCTCCATGGGCATCTACCCAAATAACAGCAAAGTTTTTGTAATATTTACTTACACCAGAAATGCTCCCTAGACCTAAAGAATGATCTCCGCCTAATACAAGAGGAAAGCTTCCAGAACTTAAGGAGGCATAAACCTGTTGGGCTAGGTTAGTATTTACCTCAACTATAGGTTTTAAATATTTCATCTTAGGATGGTAAGCATATTTATTTTCTTCTATTTCAGTTGGAACGTATAAATCACCTAAGTCATAAACTTTGTGATATTTGCTTAAAACTCCATAAATATTTTTTTCTCTTAATTTTTTAGGACCAAATTCTACACCTGGTATATCTGATCCATAATAAATAGGAACACCTATTAAGTTAATGTCCATTTCGTGACCCCCTTAAATATCTTACATAAATAAAATTATTTTACCATAATTATAATATTAAAATTTTTATATTACGTTAAAGAATTATATACCAAATTCAAAAAATATATAAGCCTTTTTATTAAACACAGATAATTAAAAATATTCAGAAATAGTATTTGTTTATATGTAAATAGTTATGAGTATTATTTATCAAATTTTTAGTTATGTTATAATAAAAGTATGAAAAAAAGTCTAAATGAAGTTAAATCTATAGTTGAAAAAATGAAGTTAGGGAAAAAGGCGTAAAGGAGTTAGCTAATGAATATAAAAGGAATACTTATTGAAAATCCTGTAATAGCAGCATTAAGAAATGATAAAGATCTTGAAAACGTATTAGATAGTAAAGCCTTAGTAGTATTCGTACTCTATGGAAATATAATGAATATAGCTAAAATCTGTAATAAGCTTAGAGAGGCAAAAAAAATAGTTTTTATCCATTTGGATATGATAGATGGACTTAAAGGAGATCAGGCAGGCATTGAATTCATTAAGGAATTCGCTAATCCAGAAGGTATTATTACCACAAAAAGTAGTAATGTAAAATATGCAAAGCAATTAGGACTTTATACTATACAAAGGGTATTTATAATAGATTCATTGTTCCTAAGGACTGGTATAAAAAATATTCATGAAACAGGACCAAATGCAGTAGAAGTTATGCCTGGTGTTGCAAGTAAGATAATTCATACTATGCAAAAAGAAATTAATGTACCAATAATCGCAGGTGGACTTATAAAGTCTAAAAAAGATGTTATGGACTCGTTAGCAGCAGGGGCTATAGCTATATCCACCACCTCTACAGAGTTATGGAACCTATAGAAGTTGGCGGTAAAGCCTAACAATTTCGGACAAGTTTTTAAGGGTTTAATTAAAAATAATAAAGAATAAATAAGGAAAGGGGCTGTTGCACTAAGAATAAATCCTACAATATATTGTGTTAACCTTAAACTTGCAAAACAGTATATTATATGTAAATTCTTTAATGCGACAACCTCTTAAATTTTAATTAAAAATTTTTCGCAATGATAATGGAGAAAAATTATCCATATTTATTATTTATTCTTTAACATTTATAATTGTCTCTGTCCTCTGTCCTCTGTCCTCTGTCCTCTGTCCTCTGATTAAAGCCCAAATCTTGCAAGCTCCTCTGCACTTATTATTCTTACCATGTGAAAAGACTCTTTTTTATGGTTGTTATTGATAAACCTTAAAATAACATAGGATATAGCTAAGAATGTAAGTCCCAATAAAACAGAAGTAAGTTCATTATGAGTAGTTAAATACCCTATAGCAATTCCTAACAACATTAATATTAAAGGTATTATATAAGCAAAAAAAGTGAATTTAAGGAAAATGCTATCCTTCATAACAACTTCAACAGTATCTCCAGCTTTTGCATCTACAGGATTGCTCATATCTAAAGTTATAGGTGGTGCCTCACAATGGCATGAACAAGTAGAACATTTATCACCGCATTCGGACAACCTTTTGAACATAACTGAAGCTTTATCACCTTTTACTTCTTTTACAAATCCAATTTGATTCATTAAAGATCACCCCTTTATAGGCATATTATATTTTTACTTTAATATTATACCATATTGATATAAAATAAAAAAGGGTGTTGAAAAATGTATTATTTGTTATAATTAATAGAGAATATTTTATATATTACAACTGATTATTACTATGATAGGGGGATTTTATATGAAATTAATTCTATTACTAGCAGAAGGATTTGAGGAAATTGAAGCATTGACTGTAGCCGATGTATTAAGAAGGGCAGGTTTAACTTGTCATTTATGTGCCATAGGAGAAGAAGAAATAGTAAAGGGAGCTCACAATATTTGTGTAAAAAGCGATGTGAATGTAGAGAACATAAAAATACATAACTATGAGGGGATAATATTGCCTGGAGGTATGCCTGGAGCAGCAAATTTAAAAGATGATTATAGGGTAATAGATATTTTACAAAAATTTAATGCAGAGGGAAAAATAATAGGGGCTATATGTGCTGCACCAATAGTTCTAAATGAAGCAGGAATAATTAAGAATGTAAAAATAACATCCTATCCAAGTTTTAAAGAAGAATTCAACAATTCTATATACACGGAAGAGAAGGTTGTACAACATGACAATATTATAACCAGCAGAGGGCCTGCTACAGCTTTTGACTTTGCATACAAAGTATTAGAAAATTTTATTACAACAAAAGAAATAGACAAACTAAAAAATGAAATGCTTTTTAATTTTTAAACACAGCAAATTTATTGATTAAAAAACTAGCTACACCCGTAGTAATAGATGCAGTTAATGCTGATATATTGGACCATAGAACTTGGGATACACCCAGTAAGTTATGAAGGGATAAGTTAGAAAGTATAAAAGCATCCACAATAGATGCTGCACCTAAAACAGAGGCATATGATACATAGGAGCCCTCTGTTTTAAAGGTGTATTTTTTGTTCCAGTAGTATCCATTAATAGAATAAGCTATAAAAGCAATACCTTTAAATAAAAAATTTATATATCCACTATATAAGCCAGTAATTTTCCAAAGTATATTTAGTATAAAAAATTCTATAAAAAAATTTGACCCGCCAATAATGGCATATAGTATAAATTGTTTTATATTTTTATTATGCATAAATAACTCTCCTTATATATGTAATACTATTATTATACTACTCAGTATAAGTTTGCAAATGATTATAGGGAAAAGTTTTTAAATAATTAATATTGTAGGTGATTTTGTGAAAAATTCAGAACTTAAAAATGGAATAAAACTTATATATAAAAAGGTACCAGGAGATATAACCTCCTTTTGCATTGGATTTAATGGGGGGGCCTTAGAAGAGGAGGGATTTCCTTTAGGCACTGCCCATGCGGTAGAACATATGGTGTTTAAAGGAACAAAAAATAGGAGCGAAAAAGAAATAAATAAGCTTTGTGATGAAATATTTGGATTCCAAAATGCTATGACTAATTACCCCTATGTTATATATTATGGGACAACTTTATCTGAAGATTTTAACTTAGGCATAGAATTATTTTCAGATATAGTTTTAAATCCTATTTTCCCTAAAGATGGCTTTAAGGAGGAAATGAATATTATTCTTGAAGAATTGAAAGAATGGAAAGATGATCTATATCAATATTGTGAAGATGAGCTTTTATATAATGCTTTTGATAAAAGAAGAATAAAAAATTTAATAATAGGTACAGAAGAAAGCATAAATTCTATAACTATAGAGGATTTAAAAAGATTTTATGAAAAATACTATAAACCTGACAACATGGTTATTTCTGTAGCAACTTCTCTCAGCTTTGAATTAGTTAAAGATATAGTAGAAAATCATTTTGAAAATTTTAAAACAGAGGATAAATCCTTAAGACCAGAAGAATTAACCATCAAAAATCATACATCTGTAAAACTTTATGAAAATAATAATCATGGAGTATTTGTAAAACTGAAAGAAGAAATAAATGGCGCTAAAATACAATACTGCTACCCTATACATGATTTAAATGATGAAGAAATGAAAGCATTAAGGCTGTTTAATTTCTATTTTGGAGAAGGTACCAGCAGCATATTATATGAAACCATAAGGACTAAAAATGGCTTAGCTTATGAAATATCTAGTGACATCAAGGAAGAAAGAGGCATTAAGCTGTTTACAATTACATTAGGAACATCAAAGAACAATGTAGAAAAGGCAATTAGATTGATTAATGAATCCATAGAAGATATTAAAAACAATAAGGAGTTCTTTACAAAGGAAAAAATTGAAAGTGCATCTAAAAGTATTAAATTAAAAAAGGCTTTAAGACTTGAAAAATCTATACAATTAGCTAAGGATTTAACTTGTTATGAACTTATGTATAATTCTTATAAAAAGGTTTATGATGAAGTTGAAAATTTAAGTTGTATAGACGGGGAGAAAATTAATAGACTTATAAATAGAGTATTAAATTTCCCTAGCATACAAGTGCTAAGATAGCCTATACAAGTACTAAGATAGTGTAAATAGCTGTGAGCCAAAACTTCACAGCTATTTTCTTTTTTTATCTTTAGGATAAAAAAAACTAGGTCTTTCATTATTAAATCTTATATCACTTAAAAAAAAGGCTCTTATAGCTTTTAAATCAATAGGTATCATAGGTGAGGAATATGGGGTAGAAAAACTCATGGTAGACACTAGATTAATAATTATAAAAGTCATTCCTACAACTAGCCCAAACAACCCAAAAGCGCCAGTGAAAATTAAAAGGAAAAATTTTAATACCCTAAAAGAGGACATGATTGTATAGTCAGGCAGTATAAAAGAAGTCATTGTAGATAAAGCAACTATAATAACCATGAGTGGACTTACAAGTCCAGCTGACACTGAAGCCTGACCTATAACTATAGTACCCACAATACCAATAGCTGAGCCAACTTGTTTTGGCAATCTTAAGCTTGCTTCTTTTAATATTTCAGCAACTATCTCCAAAAGAAAGGCTTCTAAAAAGGCATTTATAGGCACAGTAGCTCGTGCTTCAGCTAAAGTTAAAATATATTCAGTTGGTAATATATCAGGATGAAAACTTACTACGGCTACATACAGAGAAGATAAAGTTAAAGACAGTATAAGTGAAAATATCCTTATAGATTTTAAAAATATAGAAAAATAGGAAAGCTTGTAATGGTCATCACCTGCATCCACAAAGTCCCAAAAGGTTTGTGGAATTATAATAGGTAAATTTCCACCTTCTACAACTATACAAACTTTACCCTTAAGTAAACTTGAACAGGCAGCATCGGATCTTTCAACTATGCCAGTTTGTGGAAATAGACTAAATTTTTCTTGCAAATATTTTTGTAAATATCCACTTTCCATAATCCCATCTATTTTTATGTTGTTTATTTTTTCTATAGCACTATTTACTAAATTCGAGTCAGCAACATCCTTTAAATAAATTACAGCTACAGAGGATTTAGTTCTTTCACCAACAGTGGTTTTATATATATTTAATCTGGAATCTTTTAATCTATAGCGAATTAATGAGATATTGCTTTCAAAGTTTTCTGTAAAACTATCCTTTGGCCCCTTTAAATCAGTTTGAAGTTCAGGCTCGCTTAAACTCCTTTTTGATACTTTATAAGTATTTGCTACTATATAGTTAGTATCTTTAGTTGATAAAATAATTGAGTTACCTTTTACAATATAATCATTTATGTTATTTATATCATTATCAATAAATAAATTGTCAATTGTTATAATTGATTCAGCTATGTATTTTATATCTAATGAAGCTGAATCTTTATAGTATAATAGTGGTTTTATTATGTAATTTGAAATTGAGTTTCTATCAGTTATTTCTGAAATATAAAGTATATAATAATCACACTTACATAAGTATAATTTCCTTATAGTTATGCCTAATTCGCTTTTTGATAATTCTTCTATTATATTTAATACAGATTTATTTTTTAACATAAATAACCACCTTGCTTTTGACTACTTTTTATTGTTTGCCTTATAATCATAAAGACATACACTTGCTATTTTTACATCTACATTCACACTGACTTCAGCTTTAGGAAACTTCTCTTTCCAATCAATTGTTTTATATGCCTTTGGGTTTTGTGCTCTAAAATATCTTAAAAATTGGAATATATCGCATTTATAATCTTCTTGGGCTTTACTAACTGTATTGACAATATAACCTTTTATTTTGTTAGATAATATATTCTCTAACATTATTAAATCATCATGGCTTAAAGATGTTTCCTCATAGGTGTATTCTAGTTTTTCTTTTAGCTTTAAATCTATATTAATTATTACTTTATCATCAATATACTGGGTTTTGACTTTTCTTTTAAAGTTTATAGGAGTAGTAGACAGTAAATTACTGCTATCCATTAAGCTTGAATATTCCGTTAATTTAGGATTATTAGATAGCAGATATATTATGCCTTTAGAATTATTCATATCTATTACATCAATAAGTTTGCCCTGGTCATTTATTACTGCAAAGCCTAAATAGCTTATTAATCCGCTTTCTATACCCACGTAGGGAAGTATAAAACCTATTTCTTTTAAGGAAGTAAAATTTAGTATATCTTTAAAGGTAACATAAATACCCTTTCCGGTTTGATTTAGAGTTCTAACAATATCTTCAATTAAAAAGCCCGGAGATAAATCATTTGAAACAGTTAAATCGAATATTTCTTTAGGAGGTTCCCTGCTTACAACTGGCAATATAGTTTTTCTATAATCATAAAGTCTATTTATCCTGTTGATATATGGAAGTATGCCGTCCTTTGCATAGTTTTGGCTGAACACAACGGTTTTAACAGCACCTAAGAATATAGGGAAAGGTGTTTTTAAATCATCATTAAATCGGGCTTCCTCAAAATTAATGCCATAGGAAGAGATTTCATGGATAATTCTAGGCTCTGCTTTATTTTCACCCTTAGATAATGAAGTCTTAAATCCAGCTGATTCACTAGTAATTTCTATGTCTCCTTTTAACTTATCTATACCTACAGAGGTATAGATTCCTCTTCTATCTATATCAGTATAATCCCAGCAGCCTGAAAATACTGTAGTACATATAAATAGAAGTATAATTGATAGAACTTTATAGATTTTCTTTATCATATTTTTTCACCTTTGCAACAATATATAATATAAGAGGAATGATAAATGAATAAAATATTCCTAAATATGAAGTATATGATAGCACTTTTCTAACATCTTCAATGGTTTGTGGAAGTTGTGAAGCAATAAAACTCAATATAATAATTACAATTGACAAAATAAAGGTATTGTTTATTTTAAATAACTTTTTTATAAAAAATGTTAAAACATAGGCTGAAATTGAAATAGTAGTAAACACCGCCATTATCCAAGTAGTTAATACAAATCCATCTATTTTTCTAAAAAACTCCAAGAAATGAATATCGATTCTTTTAGCAGAGGTTAACAAAGCATCATAATAATGAATTAAATCCTCAGCACCAATTATAGATAAGGTTGATTCAAAGACTATTATATAAAATAAACCTATAAATACAATTATAAATAAAGTATACTTAAACACAGATTTATTATTTTTTTCATTAAAAGGAACTACCAATAAGAATTCCGCTCCTAAAAATGCAGCAATTAATTGTGATAATGATTTTAATGGACCTATTATTCCATTAAAACCTTGTATTGGCAGCAGGTTTAATATATTTCCCTGCTGGAAAGAA
Source organism: Clostridium liquoris (assembly GCF_002995785.1). Classification (GTDB taxonomy): domain Bacteria; phylum Bacillota; class Clostridia; order Clostridiales; family Clostridiaceae; genus Clostridium_AO; species Clostridium_AO liquoris. The sequence goes on from NZ_PVXO01000027.1 coordinate 30,037, forward strand.
ACTATACTTATTAATATTGTAAAAATAATAATAAAAATACCATAAACTTCGCATAGCCTTCCAAGAACTTGTAACCCTTTTGAAGAAGCATAATAGCATAAACACAATAAAATAAATATTATAATCCATATGGGAGTTTTAATTAGTATAGAATTTTTTACTATGTTTGCAGTATCCCTAATGGACATACTGGAAAGCATAAATGTGTATATTATAAATAAAATAATAAATATATTGGATGTAAATTTACCAACTAGAATTCTGCTATATTCATAAATGGTCATATTTTTAAAGGTATAGTTTAAAAATGTAATTATATATATTTCAATTAAGGCAATTATTGTAGACATAATTATGGAAATCCAGCCAGCAGTGGAAGCATATTCAGCAGCTTGCTTTGGAAGACTAATGATGCTATAACCAACTACTGCTCCAAATATATAGAAGGCAATTTGTCTATTAGTAAGGTTCTCATTCATAAGATAGTCCTCCTAGGTGTATTAAAGCTTAGTATACTCATTTATGTGAACTTTATTCCATAATTGCGGGGCGCTATATAATAGTTATTGCAGGCAGCATTTACTGGATTTAGTATTGACCATAATACTTACTTGTAGTATTATGAATATGTAAAATAAAAATGAATATACAATGGCAGGGGAGCTGGTATTGCCAGCTGAGAGTAAGAAATAAATTCTTAGACCCTTTAACCTGATCTGGATAATGCCAGCGTAGGAACATGCTTTGAAAGCTAATTTGAAATTTAAGGTACAAATCCCACCGATGGATTGTACCTTTTTTATTTTTCAATTAAAAGAAAGGAGTTTTAGTATGAAAAAGGTATTGACAATAGCGGGTTCAGACAGTTCAGGAGGAGCAGGTATTCAAGCAGATTTAAAGACAATGTCTGCCCATGGTGTTTTTGGTATGAGTGTTATCACCGCTATAACTGCTCAAAATACTCAAGGAGTTTTTGCGGTTCAGGATATAGATAAAGACATAATTGGGGCACAAATTGATGCAATTTTTACAGATATAGAAGTAGATGCTGTAAAAATAGGTATGGTGTCTAAAATAGACACTATAGATATAATTTGTGAAAAGATAAAACAGTATAATCCAAAGAATTTGGTAGTTGATCCAGTTATGATATCTAAAAGTGGCTTTGATCTTTTAAAGCCAGAATCTAAGATGGCTTTAGTTACAAAACTATTACCATTAGCTACTGTATTGACTCCTAATCTTCCAGAGGCAGAAGTTATTGTAAAAACTTATAATGAAATATTGCCAGAGGAAGAAAGATTACATATAGAAAAAATAGAAAATAGTGAAGATATGGAAAAGGTAGCTAGATTTATCTGTAAAATTGGAGCTAAGTATGTACTAATAAAAGGTGGACACTTAAAAGATGATGCAGTGGATATCTTATTTGATGGAAAGAGTATGCGCTATTTTGAAGGTAAGAGGATAAATACAAAAAATACCCATGGTACAGGATGTACTTTATCTTCAGCCATAGCATCAAATCTTGCCCTTGGTCATTCAATAGAGGAATCAGTTAAATTAGCTAAAGAATATATTACTGTAGCCATAGAACATTCTTTAGATATAGGAAAAGGAGTAGGGCCTACAAATCATTTTTATACACTTTATAAGAAAGCAGGCATGGTTTCTAAATAATAAATAATAAATAATAGTTGACAGAGACAATGGACAGTGGACAGTAAAGGAGGCTTTTCTTTATAGAAAAGCATTAATTTCAAATTTTTCGCAGCGTGAGCGGAGAAAAATTCTCCTTATCTGTACTCTGTCATCTGTACTCTGTGCTCTTAAATAAAGTTGGAGGCAGCAGATATGGAAATGTATGAAAATATATATAATAGTTTATTAAAGGTAAAAGAAAAGAATCCTCTTGTTCATCATATAACAAATTATGTTACAGTAAACGATTGCGCAAACATTGTATTAGCCATTGGAGGCTCCCCGGTAATGGCAGATGATGAAAGAGAAGTAGAGGAGATGGTTTCTATAGCTTCTTCTTTAGTAATTAATATAGGAACACTAAATGGTAGAACAGTACAGTCAATGATACTTGCAGGCAAAAGAGCAAACAAACTAAATATACCTGTAATATTAGATCCTGTAGGTGTGGGAGCCACAACTTATAGAACAAAGGTGGCAAAAAAATTAATTGAAGAAGTTAATTTTTCAGTAATTAGAGGAAATTTATCAGAAATTAAAAACATTGCAGGAATAAAAGTTGTAACTAAAGGTGTAGATACTTCAGAAATTGGGGACACTTCTTCAAAAATGGAGGAGGAGAAAGAAATTGCACAACAGCTTTCTAAAAAGTTAAATGCTGTAATTGCTATTACTGGAGAAGTTGACTGTATAAGTTCTGAAGATAAAAGCTATTATATTGCCAATGGACATAAAATTTTATCTAAAATTACAGGTACAGGATGTATGTGTTCCTCTTTAATAGGAAGTTTTTGTGGAGCGGAAAGTGATTACCTAATGGCGGCTGTAGCGGGAATAGCTTCCATGGGTATTGCAGGAGAAATAGCCTATGAAAAAACTAAGAATTTAGGAATAGGTTCCTTTAAGGCATCCTTAATGGACAGTATTTATAATCTGGACTTAAATATTTATAAAGAAAGGAGCAAAATATACTAATGAAAAATTCAGTAGATTATACATTATATTTGGTTACTGATAGAGGACTTTTACAGGGAAGAAGCTTGGAAAAAGCAGTAGAAGAAGCAATTTTAGGTGGAGTAACTTTAGTTCAGTTAAGGGAAAAAGATATAGATACAAGGGATTTTTATAATATTGCTTTAAAAATAAAGGCCATAACAAGTAAATATAATGTACCTTTAATTATAAATGATAGAGTGGATATAGCTTTAGCAGTAGATGCTGATGGGGTACATATTGGACAAAGTGATATGGAGGCTAAAATTGTAAGAAAACTAATTGGAGAAGAAAAGATAATTGGAGTGTCAGCAAGAAATTTGGATGAAGCTATGGAAGCAGAAAAGCAGGGAGCTGATTATCTAGGTGTAGGGGCTATATTTGGGACTACAACCAAAAAGGATGCTAAAAATGTATCAATTGAGGAATTGAAAAGAATAAAAAGCACAGTATCTATTCCTGTAGTGGCTATAGGTGGAATAAGTAAAGAAAATGTATCTCTACTTAAAGATACAGGAATTGAAGGCATTTCGGTTATCTCTGCTATATTGGCTGAGGAAAACATAAAAGAAGCGTCAAAAAATTTAAAGCATCTTTTTCTTAAATAAAACATATTATAAATAATGAGTAGTAAAAAATCATATGATTGCACATATATTTTGTGCAGTTATATGATTTTTTTGCATAGTTATTTAATGCTATGGGGATAATTAGTGTATATACTTTACTTACCATGGAAGGATGATATATCTATGGAAAACCAAAACTTACTTCAGACTAAAATAAATTCTATAAAAAGTTTAGTTGGTGAAAAAAATGAATTAATAGTAAGAGAATTTGTAATAGGAAAAAGCAGCAGTATGGACGCAGCATTATTATATATAAATGGATTAACTAATAGACAGACCATAGATAGTGATGTACTTAGACCGTTAATGTTCAAAGTAGAAGAGGATTTAGCTGTTACAGATAATTTAGAGGATATTATTATTAAAAAATATATATCCATTAGCAATGTCTTTATAGAACAGGATATAAATAAGGTTGCTTTAAATATTAAGAGGGGCAAAAGTGTATTGGTGTTTCCGGGAACTGCCAAATTTATAATAATTGATACTATTGGAGGAGAATACAGAGGCATAGAGGATCCAATTAATGAAACTTCCGTAAGAGCATCTAGAGAAGGCTTTGTAGAAAAATTAGAAACAAATATAAGTTTAATTAGAAGAAGAATAAAAGATAACAGCCTAGTGGAGGAAAGATTGGTAATAGGAAGAAGAACCAGTACAGATGTAGCATTATTATATATTGACAATATAGCAGACATCAATATAGTAAATGACATAAAAGAAAGGCTAAATGCTATTGATGTGGATGGATTTTCAGGCAGTGGTATGTTAGAGCAATTTATAGAATGCTATCCTTATAGTATATTTCCACAAAGCTTTTCTACAGAAAGGCCGGATATAGTACAGTCAGATCTACTGGAGGGAAGAATTGCCATGCTTGTGGATGGAACTTCTTTTGTAGTAACCTTTCCTGTTGTATTATTTGAATTTTTTCAAACAATAGAAGACTACAGTGAAAGAACATATCTAGGCTCATTTACAAGATTATTAAGATATATAGCAGCTTTTATTGTTATAACTTTGCCGGCTATTTATGTAACCTTTATAAAGTTTAATCCGGAATTAATTCCTTTAAAGTTTTTAGGAGCTATCATTGAATCAAGAAAAGGTATAGCATTAACACCCTTCATGTCCATATTGTCTATGAATTTAATCATAGAGTTTTTGAGGGAAGGCGGTCTTAGATTGCCATCTAAAATAGGTCAAACTTTAAGTGTGGTAGGAGGTATTATTATAGGAGATGCAGCAACAAAAGCAAAAATAGTAAGTTCTACCACTTTACTTATAGTAGGTATTGCTACTGTGGCAACCTTTTTAATACCTAACTATGAAATGTCCCTTTCTATAAGGCTAATTAGTTATCCCATGTTATTTCTAGGAAACTTTTTAGGCATGCTTGGCATTGCAGCAGGGTGGTTTTTTGTTATAACCTATTTATGTACTTTAGAAAGCTATGGAGTGCCCTATTTTAAATTCTATAAAAATGATTTAAAGGATATATTTATAAGAGAACCTGTTTGGAAAATGGATAAAAGACCTGAAATTATACCCAATGTAAATCCTACAAGGCAAAGTAACTTTAGAAACCTTTTTAGGAGGAAAAAGCATGGGAACTAAAGAGGATAATGTTTTAACGGAAAGTCAATTAATGTGTATACTCATAGGAAGCATGACAGGTATAGGAGTGTTAAGTTTGCCAGGGGATGTAATAAAGATATCCAAACAGGATGGTTGGATATCTGTTTTTTTAGGTGCGGTTTATCCCATATACATGGTTTTTATAGCAAACTATATTAGAAAGAAATACCCAAAGGCGGATATATTGGATATTAATAAAAAAATTTATGGCAGGTTCTTTGGAAGTATATTTAATCTAATATTTCTATTATCTTTTTTATTAGCTGCTACAGAAGTAGCAGCAGGAATTAATAATGTACTGAGAATTTATATGGTACCTTTTTTAAATAGGTGGAATATTTTAACTGTATTGTTTTTAATAACAGCTTATGCTGCTTATGGAGGGATAAAGACCATTGGAAGAATAAATGAAGTATTATTTTATGGCACATTCATAGTTTATATAATACCGTTATTTGCTATAAGTAAAGGTAACATATTAAATTTAAAACCCATATTTGGCAGTGGAGCATTAAACATCATAAAGGGCTTAAAGGAAACTGTTGTTGCGTATGCAGGAATAGAAGTACTATTTATAATATATCCTTTTGCAGGTATGGATATAAACATTAAGAAATGTGGATTAAAAAGCATAGCCTTTACTTCAACTATTTATACTCTATTTACTATAGTAACCATATTGTATTTAGGTATAGATGCAACCTCAATATTTTTATGGCCATTAGTCACAGTAACAGAAAGTATAATGATACCAGTAATTAATTCTTTTAGATATATATTTTCATCTCTATGGGTTATGAATATGTTTAGAGTTATTTCTATAAATTATTATACCTTTTCCTATGGGTTAAACAAATTTATTAAAAAATTTGATAGAAAAGCATGGGTGATAATACTTTTTCCCATAATGATTATATTATCCACCCTGTATGGCAGTCCAACTACTAGGAGGGATTTTCTAAATATGATATTTCTACCACATGTAATATATAATGTTATGTTAGTTACCATTACTGCTATATTAGTGGCTTTTAGGAAAGGTGATGATTATGCAAAAAAAGATGAAAACAGTAATAATGATTAGCTTCATTTTAATTTTAATAATTAGCTTTATTGGTAAAAGGGGAACTCTTGTGGAGGAGTTAAATATATCTAGTATGATAGGTTATGATTTAAAAAAAGATTTTGTGGATGGGGTGAACTATAGTGTTTCTGTTAGAACTCATTTTTTAGAGAGCAAACAGCAAAATCACAGCCATGTATTAATTGGAGAAGGATTAAATGTAGGAGAAACAAGGGAGGATAGGCAGCTAAAATCTAATAAAAAATTGATACTTGGATTGGAAAAGGTAATAATTTTCAGTGAGGAACAGGCTAGGTATGGATTAAAAGCTCCAGTAGATGCATTAGTAAATAATCCTGAAGTAAATGATAATGGTAAAGTAGCAGTATGCAGTGGTAAGGCAAAGGATATATTAGAATATGAAACTAAAAAATATAATGCTACTGATGAAGTTATAGGAGATATGATAGAACATTCAAATGAATTTAACTTTTTCCCTGAGGATTATACTGTTATAGATTTTATTATAATATCTAGCTCAGAAGGGAGAAATGTAGTGCTGCCTTATGTGGAATTAACTAAAGATGGGATAGAAATAACAGGTGTAGCAATTTTTAATAAAGATAAAATGGTAGGGAAATTAGATATGAAAGATGCAAAAATACTAAATCTATTGCGGGAAAGCGGAGGAAAAGGAATTTTAACTATACAAAAAAATTCTACTGAATTTATAAATTATCATCCTAAAGCAAAAAGAAAGGTTAACTGCAGCAAAGAAGGAGATAGGTACAAATTTGTTATAGAATTAAATCTCCAAGGTCCCATTGTAGGCAATGAACTATATAAAAATTTTAGTAGTGATTCAAAAGCATTAAAAGAATTTGAAAATGAAATGGAAAAGCATATTGAGAAAATGTGCATGGATTTTATAAATAAAACAAAGGGCAATTATGGAGTGGATATATTAGAGCTGGGAAAGGTAGCAGCTGCAAAGTATGGAAGAGGAAAAGATATTGATTGGAATAAAGAAGTTTTAAATTCTATCATAGAGGTAAAGGCAAAGGTTAAAGTAGATAGCCAAGGCAGAGGAGAGTATTAAAAATTGTGACCAATTTTTTAGTTGACAATTGACAATTGACAATTGACAGTGGACAGTTAAGGAGGCTTTTCTTAGGTTGGCACTACAGAAAAGCTTTAATTTTGTAGATGAGTAAGAAGTAAGAGCTTATGAAAAAAAATTCAGCCTTGCTGAATTTTTTATAATCTCACTTGATTAAGCTAACACATCTAGGGTTTTATGATTTATTTCATGAGAATTTGTATCTTCCTTTTCAGGTTTTGTTGTATTATGATTTTCAATGTTTTTTATTTTTCTATTTTCTTTTGCTATGTTCTTATCTAATTTATTAACATTCATATCCAGATTACTAGCCTTCAATTCTTTCTTTTCTGCAATTTCAAATTTACCTCGCCCCATATCCATTTTTGCTTCCATTTTTAGTATTTTAGATTCACCACTTATTTTAACTTTGATTCCATGAGCTGTTTTAATTTTTGAATAGGTTAAACCTGCATTGACTAAATTGTCAGTATCATCTGAGAATTTTATACTATTCTTATCAGCTTTAGTATTATTTGAATTTTTCTTAAGGCTATTTTTTCCATCTTTATGGTCATCCTTTTTTATTTTGTCCATCTGCTCTTGTTGTATTTGCTGGTCTAATATTCTTATCTGTTCTTCTAAAGGCTTTATAAGCTCTCGCTTCACATCTTCAGAAGCTTTTCCTTCTCTTACTTTGCTAATCTGTTCTTGTACATTTAACTTTTGCTTTTCTAATAACTTTATTTCATTATCTATATTCTTAATTCTGTTTAAAGAGTTATTCCTGTTATTTGATGATACTGATAATATATTCATGCATTATTCCTCCATATAAAGTGAATTTTATTTCTTCATAATATTATCGGTAATTTGTTGGAAATATTTACTTTAATGATCAAATGATTTTTAGGTTCAGGTGGAGTTTGCTTAAGAAAACTACTTTCTCCATTTAAAAAAATTGGTCACAATTTTTTCAGAGTTTGACTTAAAACTACCCAACGTTTAAAATATTATCAGATTAATATTTTGAAAGGTTGTGTTACTTTGGATAAATTACTTTTTGGAATATCAGGCATTCCTATAGGTGATGGTTCTAAAAAATTTACTTATAAAACTGCAATAAAATACTTGAAAGATATAGGACTTGATGCTATGGAGCTTCCTTTTGTTCGCTCTGTAAATATCACAGATAAAAATAAAGGTGAAGTTTTAGCTTCAAAATTAGAAAATGATTTTTATCTTTCTGCTCACGGATCTTATTATGTGAATCTTAATGCAGAAGAAATAGAAAAACAGGAAAAATCCCTAGAAAGAATAATTAAAGGAGCAGAGGGCTTAAAAAAGGTAGAGGGAAGGAGTTTAATATTCCATCCAGGTTTTTATTTAAAATCTTCAAAAGAGGATACTTTTAACACTATTAAAGAAAATCTTTTAAAACTTCCATACCTTGGGGTAGATTATAGGCTTGAGACCACAGGAAAGGGCACCCAGTTTGGTTCTGTAGAAGAAATTGTGGCTCTTTGCAAAGAGGTTACTACTTGTAAACCCTGCATAGATTTTTCTCATGTTCATGCTAGATATAATGGCGGTTTAAAGAATTATGATGATTTTGCAAAAATACTTCAACATATGAAAGATGAGCTAGGTTATGAGGCTTTAGAGGATATGCATATACATCTTTCAGGCATAAACTATGGTGAAAAAGGAGAAAAGAATCATCTTCCCTTTGAAGAAAGTGATTTTAATTACAAGGATTGTCTTAAAGCCTTTAAAACCTTTGATATAAAGGGCTGTGTAATTTGTGAAAGCCCAATTCTTGAAAAAGATGCCCTTTTGTTAAAACAATATTATTACTCATTATAAAAAATAACAAAGAATAAATAAGGATGATTTTCTTCCGTTATTCTACAGAAAATCTTTAATTATTAAAAATTTTTCGTAATGTTAATGGAAAAAAATTGTCCATATTTATTATCTATTCTTTATACTTTATTATTTAAAAAATTATTTAAAGCTTTTCTGTAGTGTCAACGTAAGAAAAGCCTCCTTAACTGTCCACTGTCAATTGTCAACTGTCAACTTAAAAAGATTGTATCGCAATCTTTTTAAAGCCTAAGTCCTCGTCTATGGTATTAAATACACAGTCAAGGTGAAGTTTCTTATTGTCAAATTCTATAGGAAGCACTTTAACATCTATTTTATGAGTATCTAACACCTGCTGAACCTCATCACAAGCTTCTCTAGTACTTCTTCTACTCATGCCAACAAAAGCACATCATCATGTAAAATTATATCTCCACCTTCAATATTATTTTTCATTTAGTTATATTTTAATTTTATTCATGGATTTTATTCATAATAGAGGTTACTGAATATTCCAAGAGGCCCATAAACATCATAATGTTAATTTTATGTTAATATGATAATATTTTGTTAATAATTAATTTGGAGCGTGATATTAATGAAAAAGATATTGAGTTTTATTGCTGCAGCTGCAATAACAGTAGGAATTTCAAACACAGTCCATGCACAAAATAATTACAATGTTACTAGATTATATGGCATGGATAGGTACAAGACTTCAGTTAGCATTTCAAACCAATTTAATAATGGCACCTTGGAAAATGTAATAGTAGCAAGCGGAAAGAATTTTCCTGATGCCTTGGCTGGAAGTGTACTATCTAAAAAGCTAAATGCACCTATATTGTTAGCAGGTAATACAGAAGATGAGAGTAAGGAGTGTATACAATACATAAAATCTCATTTGGATAAAAGTGGAACAGTATATCTATTAGGAGGACAAGCATCCATAAATGATGAGTTTATAAATAAAATAAAAAGTGAAGGGTATAAAAACTTTGTAAGACTTGGAGGAAAAAATAGATTTGATACCAATAAATCTATTGTAAACTTCATGAATGTAGAAAAACATACTCCTGTAGTTATAGTAAATGCTTATGGTTTTGCAGATGCACTTAGTGTTTCAAGTATTGCAGCCTCAAAAGGGTACCCTATAATTATGACATCAAATTCTAAATTATCCGATGAAGCTATAAATATGATTAAAAATATAGAACCAAGTGAAGTATATATAATAGGTGGAGACGCTTCTGTAGGAGCTAATGTTATTAGTGAAATAAAGGGCATAGTACCTTCATTGGATAAGGATAAAGTAATAAAATTGGCGGGAAAAGATAGATATGAAACCTCACTAAAAGTATGCAATTGTTTTAATATGGATACTGATACTGCAGTAATAGCCAATGGTTCAAATTTTCCTGATGCTTTATCAGGGAGTGCTTTAGCTACAAAATTTAATGCCCCAATAGTGCTTACTGATGGAAAAGATATAACTAATCAAAAAGAATTTTTAGATGGTAAAAACTACAAAAATATATATTTGCTTGGTGGAGCAGCAGCTATAGATTTTTCAGTAGAATATTTATTAAGAGGTCCAGAAAATATAACAGCGGAAGAAAGAGATTACGTTAATAAGTTATTAGATTATTGTGATAAATACATTGCAGAAAATACCAATACTACAAATTATATTATGAACCGTTTGGATGATGTTCTAACTGAAGAGAATTTAGCAAATTTACAAGATCCTAATAAAATTCTTAGTGCATTAGATGAATTTTCTAGGTTTTATAAAGATTATAAAACTATTTTAGAAACATATAGACAAAGCTTGTTAAATCAAAGAAATGAAGCAGCTGCCATGGGAGAATTAAATGGACTTGAATCACTTAAAATTCAGTATATAAATAGTATTGATATTGAAATTAACAGTGCGGATAAACTTATAATCATGATTAGCTCATATGAAAGCAATCTTAATAATCTAAAGGATGCTATTAAATCTGGGAATATGAATAAAGTTCAACAAGTACTTCAAAAATTAGAAGAAGATAATGCTGATTCTTTAGATAAAATTATAGGATTAGAAGATGGACAGATGGAAATTAATAAATTAAAAGAAAAATTATTAACAATAAAAAATATGATGAATTAGTAAAAAATCCTTGGGCCTAGCTCAGGGATTTTTTACTTTATAGGAAATTAAAAAAAGTGCGAAGTACTTTTTTAGTTGACAATTGACAATTGACAGTGGACAGTTAAGGGTAATTTTTCTCCATTAACATTACGAAAAATTTTAAATTTATAGATAAGTAAGAGGTAAGAGCTAAGAAGCAATAGTTGTGGTGAAAATTCAGCCTTGCTGAATTTTTTCATAAACTCTTACTTTTTACTTATTAGTTCTTACCTAATTTATTATCTATTCTTTATACTTTAACTGTCAATTGTCCTCTGCCAACTGTCAACTAAAAATATTGCTTCGCAATATTTTTAAAGTTATTATATAATGTTTTAGAGGTGATACAGCATGAAGGGAAAATGGATGATAAAATGTAGTAGTGTAAATATAAAGGAACTTTCTAAAACAACTGGAGTAAATCCAATTATGGTTAATATTTTGGTGAACAGGGGGATAAAGACCCCTTATGATATAGATAGATTTGTTAATGCTTCATTAAATGATCTTTATGATCCCTTTTTAATGCAGGACATGGATAAGGCAATAGAAATAATAAAAGAGGGAATAAAGCATGGAAAGAAAATAGCCATATATGGTGATTATGACGTAGATGGAGTTACAAGCACTGTAATATTATATAAGGCTTTAAAGAGATGTAAGGGTAATTTCATTTATCATATTCCAAATAGAGAAGATGAAGGCTATGGCATGAATAGTGAAAGAATCAAATCCTTGAAAGAAGAAGGAGTTGATATAATACTTAGCTGTGACAATGGAATCTCAGCCATAGAGCAGGTAAAATTAGCTAAAGAATTGGGTATGAAGGTAATAATAACTGATCACCATGAATTAAGCTTTAAAGAGGATGAAAATGGAGAAAGACATTACATATTGCCTGAAGCAGATGCAGTGGTAAATCCTAAAAGAGGTGACTGCAGCTATCCCTTTAAAATGTTATGTGGAGCGGGAATAGCCTTTAAATTTGCCCAAGCACTATATTCTGTAATGAATGTAAATGAAGATGAAATATATGAATTACTACAGTATGCTGCTATAGGCACCATATGCGATGTGGTTGATTTAGTGGATGAAAATAGAATCATAGCCAAAAATGGATTGAAAATTTTAAAGAATACAGAAAATTTAGGGCTAAAGGCTTTAATAAAGGAAACCAACATAGAAGGTAAAGATTTGAATTCCTATCATATAGGCTATATTATAGGACCTTGTATTAATGCTACAGGAAGATTGGAAACTGCAAAACTTTCAGTAGAATTGCTTTTAGCAGAAGATGAAAGAACAGCTGAAGATTTGGCATCAAAGCTCCATAAGTTAAATGTAGAAAGACAGGAAATGACAATAAAAGGTGTAGAAGATATTGAAGAAATTATAGAAAACACCCCTTTAAAAAATGATAAGGTATTTGTAATATACAAAGAGGATATTCATGAAAGTATTGCAGGCATAGTAGCTGGCAAAATAAAGGAGAAATATAATGTACCTACCATAGTTTTAACCAGGGGAAAGGATATGCCTAAAGGTTCTGGAAGATCCATAGAAGGGTATAATATGTTTGAAGAACTTCTTAAATGCAAAGACCTATTAGAAAAGTTTGGAGGGCATCCCATGGCAGCGGGACTCTCTTTAAAGGAAGAAAACATTCCTATGCTTAGAAAGTCACTAAATCAACAATGCAAGCTTAAGAAAGAGGATATGATACCTAAAATAAGTATTGATAAAAGACTTCAATTAAGAGAAATATCCACTGACTTAGTAAAAAATCTGAAGATATTGGAACCCTTTGGCAAAGGCAATCCTTCACCACTGTTTGCAGAAAAAAATGTAATGGTAGATAGAATAAGTATATTAGGCAAGGATAGAAATACCATAAAATTCAGCTTAAGGATAGGTAATAGCTTTAATAAAATTTATGGATTATGTTTTGGCAGAGGAAAAGAATTTGAGGAAGAACTGAAAATGAAATATGGTGATGACTATGATAATATAATTAATAATTCACAGAATATTAAAATGGACTTTATATTTTATCCATATATAAATGAATATAATGGATATGTATCTATTCAGATTAGAATAGTAGATTATAGATTTAGTTCTATTTAGAAAAGAAATGGTAATACTTTATTAGTTTATTACTTTTTACAAATAAATTAATATTAAGTCTTGTTTATAGAAAAATTAAGAAATATAATATAGGTTGAGTATAAAAAATGATATTTTAGGTAATATATTCAACTTTCTATATGCGGGGGACTGTTTATGTACAAGTTTTATGAAAGTATTCCCTTTGGAGTATTAATACTGGGAAAAGAAACTCTGGAGGTAGAATACTTAAACAACAGATTTAGCAATATTTTTAATATTTCAAATAACATTATAGGAAAGAAAATATCCAATCTTTATTTGCCTAATGCCATAATAGATGCAATATGCTATTGTGATTGTAATGATAAGGATTGCAATTTAAGAGACATAAAGATAAATTCAAGTACTTTTATAGATATAAAAATAAGTGTAAAAGAAAATACTTTAGAAGTATTCATCAATGAAATACATGAGGACAGCAAAAATAATATAGATATTATTAATGATTATATTATAAATACAAAGCTGTTAGAAGCTTTTCCTTATTTTATATGCACAACGGATAAAGAAGGAAATATTAAATGTATGAACAAAAAAGCTCATGATAGCTTAGCAAAGGCTGGAATAGAGGATTTAAAAAACCTTTTTCATTTTATAGAGGTTTATAACTTGTATAATGATTATGGTGAAATTTTAAGAATTAAAGAGATTCCACTATATGCAACTTTAAATCAAGGCAGCTGCATGGTGAATAAGGTATTATTGTGTAATATGAATCATGAAAATTTTTATATTGAGGTGACAACCTTACCTATTATTAACCAAGACTCAATAATAGGTTCTATATGTATTTTAAAAGATATAACAGAATCCTATGCTAATATTTTAAAAGAGAAGAAAGAGAGAGAAAAGTTTTTAGCTTTATCCACAGAATTAAAGACCAAATGCGATATTATTGGAATACTAAGGAAAAGAGAACAAGAACACTTAATGCATTTAAAAGATGTTATTAATAATATATCAGAAGGTATTTTGGTAATAAATGATAATCATAAGATAACCCTTTGCAATAATGCTGTTTGCAATATTCTTGGACTAAAACAAATAGAGCTTTTAGATTATAATAACATTGTAAGAAAATATAGCATAAGCACTGAAGATAAAAATGATAAAAGCTTAGGTAAATATTTTAATAAATATCATATGAACAATGTATCTATAAAAAATTTAGTTTTAAAGTTAAAAGATAATAATAGCAATGAATTAAAATATATAGAATACAGTAGTAACCCAATAATAAAAAGCAGTGGGGAACTTGTATATACCATAATAACTTTAAAGGATATAACAGATAAAAAACTCAATGAAATATATGCAGAGGAGCAGTCTGAGTTTGTAAAAAATGTTTTAAACACTTTAGATATACCTATATCAGTGTTAGATTATCCTGGATTTACCAATAGACTATTAAATAAAAAGTTTGAACAAATATTAACTACATTATTTGATAAAAAATATTCTGCAGATAATATTATTGGGAAAAATATTTTAGAGGTATTTTCCAGCCGCGGCAATGATGAATTTATAAAAAAACTTTTGTATTCAGTTGAAAATAATGAGGAAGTAGTGTTAGCTCCTTTCTCAGTAAAGGAAGCAAATGAAAAAGAAAAGTATTATAAAATGAAGATAACACCTTATAAAGTGAAAGGCGAAAATAAAAGAATATATATTCATGGAATAGATGTAACTGAAGAAACAAATCATAATTTACAATTAGAAAGAATTAATAGAATGAAAGACGAATTTTTAACTATAGTATCTCATGAATTAAGAACACCTTTAACTATAATATATTCTTCACTACAATTAGCTAATGACATATATAGTGATGAAATAACTCCAAATATAAAAAAGACATTAAATAGAATAAATCAAAATTGCAGCAGACTTCTTAAATTAACAAATAACATTATGGATATTTCTAAAGCCGAAGAAAAAATGCTTTCCATTAATAATAAAGAATTTGACGTGGTAATGGAAAGTGAGAAAATAGTGAACTTAGTTAACTTCTATGGAAGAGAAAAAAGTTTAAATATAATATTTGATACCAATGAAGAGGAGTGTAAAGTTGTAATTGACAAACAGAAGTATGAAAGAATATTATTAAATCTCCTATCAAATGCAATAAAATATACTCCAGAAAATAAACGTATATATGTGCTTATAGATGTAAAAGAGGATTATTTTACTTTAACTATTAAAGATGAAGGTGTAGGCATACCTGAGGACAAAATAGACTGTATATTTGATAGATGCACTCAGATAGACAGCACTCTTTCTAGAGGAGCAGAAGGGCTGGGATTAGGACTTACAGTTGTAAAAAAATTTATGGAAGCTATGAAAGGCAGTATTTATGTAAAAAGTAAAATAGCCCAGGGCTCGGAATTTATTGTAGTACTTGATAGAAAATCTCCAGTACCTAATTCAATAAGCCAATTGGCTACAATAAGCGAGAATTGTGGTGACATAGTAAATATAGAAATGTCAGATATTAATTAGAACAATATATAAATTGAAAAGCATATAATGCCAAATTAATTTAAGCATTATATGCCTTTCTATAATTCTTGGTGGAAAGTAAACTTATAAGAATCAATTATTCTAATGGGCTTACCATCCACTTTTTGTGTGTACTTATTTTATTATAAATTTTTTTCGTACTGTTCTACCATTTTCTTAACCATCTGTCCGCCAACAGATCCATTTTCTCTTGAAGTAAGGTTTCCATTGTATCCATTTGTTAAGTTAACGCCTACTTCTTTAGCAGCTTCCATTTTAAATCTGTTTAAGCCTTCTCTAGCTTCTGGTATTAATGTTCTATTACTGCCTCTTGCCATTTTTACTACCTCCTTTTTCTTTGGTATTATTATCTTAACCACATTTGAAATAAATATATTAGTTTATTAGAGGTACAAGATGTAGTTTGTACACAAATTGGAATACTATTACAATTCAGCAAATTTTCATTAAAACAATAACATTGGACAATAGTTCTTGAATAATATAAAATGATACTTAAAATAGAGGACAAGTATTAATAACTGTCAATTGTCAACTGTCAATTGTCAATTATTAAAGAGGGTTGGTGATTATTTTGGTAAAAAAGAAAATAATATTAACAGGTGGAGGATCAGCAGGACATGTAACTCCAAATATAGCTTTAATACCAAAGCTCAGAGAATTAGGCTATGAGATTCAATATATAGGTACTAATGATGGAATAGAAAAAAATATTATAAAAAATGAAAAAATAAAATATCATGCAATATCCAGCGGTAAACTTAGAAGATATTTAGATATAAAAAATTTTACTGATCCTTTTAAGGTACTAAAAGGAGTATGGCAAGCTAAGTGCATTATAAAAAAGGAAAGACCTAATATTGTATTTTCTAAAGGAGGTTTTGTATCTGTTCCAGTAGTAATTGGGGCCTATTTAAACAAAGTCCCTGTGGTTGCGCATGAATCAGATATTACTCCAGGCCTTGCAAATAAGCTTTCAATCCCTTATTGCACAAAAGTTTGTGTAACTTTTCCAGAATCATTAGATAATATAAAGGGAAAGAAGGGAGTATTAACAGGGACTCCAATTAGGGAGGAACTTTTTTCGGGAAAAACAGAAGAGGCAATAAGAATATGTGGTTTTAAAGAAAATAAACCTATATTGCTTATAATAGGAGGAAGTTTAGGCTCAAAATTTATAAATGATAGTGTAAGAAGTATATTAACAAAAATTTTAAAAGATTTTAATGTAATTCATATTTGTGGTAAAGGAAATTTAGATGAAAAACTCAATAACATGCCTGGATATAAACAATTTGAATATGTTAAGGAAGAGCTTCCTCATTTTATGAAGGCAGCTGATATAGTTATTTCAAGGGCAGGAGCTAATGTGATTTTTGAGCTATTAGCTTTAAAAAAGCCAAACTTATTAATACCTCTTTCAAAAAAATCCAGCAGAGGGGATCAAATATTAAATGCAGCTTCCTTTGAACAGTCTGGATACAGTGTGGTTTTAGAAGAAGAGGAATTGACCAATGAATTACTTTTAGAAGAGATAAAAAAACTATATAAAGATAGAAAGAGATATATAAAGACAATGGAAGAAAGTCCAGTTCAAAATGGGGTAGATAACATTATAAAGCTTATTGAAAAATACGCAAAGTAAAAAAATTGTCCATATTTATTATTTGTTCTTTATACTTTATTCTTTAAAAAATTTGTGTTATAATAACTTTGCAAAGGTTTTAATAGAAAAAATTTATATATAACTAAAAAATAATAAAAATTTTATAAAATTTTTGAATTAAAAGGTTATTTTGTAACAAAATATAACTAATATGTTTTACATATTTGTTTTTTTGATGTATACTAAAGAAGATTTTGTTAAACACTTTTTTAGAATGATTATATAATATATTTTTAAGCTTATTATAAATTTTGTGGATTTTCTACAAAATTTTTAAATATTTTTATGCAATTAAATCTGTAGAAAGAAGGGAATTTTCAATGAGAAGAATGAAAACTATGGACGGTAATACCGCTGCTGGATATGTATCCTATGCATTTACTGATGTAGCAGCAATTTACCCAATTACACCTTCATCACCAATGGCAGAACATGTTGATGAATGGGCTGCACAAGGAAAGAAAAATATTTTTGGACAGACTGTTAAACTAATGGAAATGCAATCAGAAGCTGGAGCTGCTGGAGCAGTTCACGGTTCATTACAGGCTGGTGCATTAACTACTACATATACTGCATCACAGGGTCTTTTACTTATGATCCCTAACATGTATAAAATAGCTGGTGAACTTCTTCCATGCGTATTCCATGTTAGTGCAAGAGCAGTTGCAACTCACGCTTTAAATATATTTGGAGATCACTCCGATGTTATGGCAACTAGACAAACAGGATTTGCTATGCTTGCTGAAAGCAGTGTACAGGAAGTTATGGATTTATCAGCTGTTGCACATTTATCAACTATAGAATCCAGTATTCCATTTGTAAACTTCTTTGATGGATTCAGAACATCACATGAAATTCAGAAGATAGAAGTTTTGGAATATGATGAATTAGCTAAATTAGTTGATATGGATGCTGTTAATGCATTTAGAGCAAAAGCTTTAAATCCAAATCACCCAGTAACTAGAGGTACTGCTGAAAACCCTGATATATTCTTCCAGGGAAAAGAAGCTAGTAACAGATTCTATGATGTTGTTCCAAAAACTGTTGAACATTACATGAATGAAATCAACAATTTAACTGGAAGAGATTATAAATTATTTAACTACTATGGAGCACCAGATGCTGAAAGAATAATCATAGCTATGGGTTCAGTTTGTGACTGTATCGAAGAAACTATAGATTACTTAATGGCTCAGGGAGAAAAAGTTGGTTTAGTTAAAGTTCATCTTTATAGACCATTCTCATTAGAACACTTCTTCAAAGCTATACCAAAGACTGTTAAGAAGATAGCTGTTTTAGATAGAACAAAAGAACCAGGCTCAATAGGAGAACCATTATACTTAGATATTAGATCAGCATTCTACAGCTGTAAAGAAATGAACCCAGTTATTGTAGGAGGAAGATACGGATTAGGTTCAAAAGATACTTTACCAGGACACATCATTTCTGTATTTGAAAACTTAAAAGCAGAATGTCCAAAGAACGACTTCACAATTGGTATAGACGACGATGTAACATTCAAGTCACTTCCAGTTGGAGAAGATGTGGATACTACACCAGAAGGAACTACAGCTTGTAAGTTCTGGGGCCTTGGATCAGATGGTACTGTTGGAGCCAACAAGAGTGCTATAAAGATCATAGGAGACCATACTGATATGTATGCTCAAGGATACTTCGCATACGATTCAAAGAAATCTGGTGGTATAACTGTATCTCACTTAAGATTTGGTAAGAAAGCTATAAAGAGCCCTTACTTAATAAACAAAGCAGATTTCGTTGCTTGTCATAACCAAGCATATGTTCATAAATACAATGTACTTGATGGATTAAAGAAGAATGGTACATTCTTACTTAACTGTATCTGGACTCCAGAAGAATTAGAAGCTCAGTTACCAGCATCCATGAAGAACTACATTGCTAATAACAATATTAAGTTCTACACAATCAATGCTGTTAAGATTGCTCAGGAAATTGGTCTTGGTGGAAGAATCAACATGATTATGCAGGCTGCTTTCTTCAAGCTAGCTGATATCATTCCTGTTGAAGATGCTATTAAGTACTTAAAAGAGGCTGTTGTTAAATCCTACGGCAAAAAAGGTGAAAAAGTTGTTAACATGAACAACGCTGCTATAGACAAAGGAGTAGAATCCATTGTTACAATCAACATTCCAGGATCATGGAAAACAACTACTAAAGGTTTCGTACAAGAAGCTAAAGAAAAACCAGAATTCATAAAGAATATCGTTGATGTTATGAATAGACAAGAAGGAGATAAACTTCCTGTATCAGCATTCAAAGGATATGAAGATGGTACATTCCCACAGGGAACAGCTGCTTACGAAAAGAGAGGAATAGCTGTTAATATTCCAGAATGGCAGGCAGATAAATGTATCCAATGTAATCAGTGTGCATTTGTATGCCCTCACTCAGTAATTAGACCATTCTTACTAAATGCTAAAGAAGCTGCTAAGGCTCCTGCAGGATTTAACATGGTTGCTGCTAAGGGTGGAGCTGCATTTGCTGGATTACAGTATAGAATTACTACTACTCCACTTGATTGTACAGGATGTGGAAACTGTGCTGACGTATGTCCAGCACCAGGAAAAGCTATTATTATGAAACCAGCTGAAACTCAGTTAAAAGAAGAAGAAAATTGGGAATACGCTTTAACATTATCACCAAAAGAAAATCCAATGAACAAGATGACTGTAAAAGGAAGTCAGTTCGAACAGCCATTACTTGAGTTCAACGGAGCATGTGCTGGTTGTGGAGAAGCTTCTTACGCTAAATTATTAACTCAGTTATTTGGTGACAGAATGATGGTAGCTAATGCAACAGGATGTACATCAATATGGGGAGGATCAGCTCCTTCAACTCCATACACTGTTAACCATAAAGGACATGGTCCAGCTTGGGCTAACTCATTATTTGAGGACAACGCTGAATACGGATTAGGTATGTCCCTTGGAACTAAACAGATAAGAGAAAAATTGGCTATGAATGCTAAAGAAGCTATGGAAGCTGGAGTAAGTGTTGAATTAAAATCAGCTTTACAGAACTGGTTAGATAACATGGACAATGGAGAAGCTTCAAAGAAAGCTACAGAAGTTCTTATCCCATTGCTTGAAGCTGAAAAAGGTAAGAATGTAGCTGTAAAAGATATGTTTGAACACAAGGATTATTTACTAAAACAATCACAGTGGATCTTCGGTGGAGACGGTTGGGCTTACGATATCGGATACGGTGGAGTTGACCACGTTCTAGCATCTGGAGAAGATGTAAACATATTTGTATTTGATACAGAAGTTTACTCAAATACTGGTGGACAGTCTTCAAAATCTACACCAACTGCTGCTATAGCAAAATTTGCTGCATCAGGTAAGAAGACAAAGAAGAAAGACCTTGGAATGATGGCTATGAGCTATGGTTATGTATATGTAGCACAGGTAGCTATGGGTGCCAATCAGAACCAGACACTAAAGGCTATGCAGGAAGCTGAAGCTTATCATGGTCCATCAATAATCATTGCTTACGCACCATGTATCAACCAGGGATTAAAAGTTGGAATGGGCTGCAGTCAGTTAGAACAGAAGAGAGCCGTTGAATGTGGATACTGGCAGATGTACAGATTCAATCCAGCTCTTAAAGAAGCAGGTAAGAATCCATTTACACTTGATTCAAAAGAACCAGATTGGGGCAAATTCAAAGACTTCTTAATGGGCGAAGTAAGATATGCTTCATTAAAGAAAGCATTCCCAGAAACAGCAGATTCATTATATGCTAAGACTGAAGAGGATGCAAAGGTAAGATACGAAAGCTATAAAAAATTAGTTTAATTTTAATAAAAAAGGAGATCACGAAGTGGTCTCCTTTTTTTTAGTTAAGGAATAAATGACTAAAGGTCACTCTTATTTACTAGTATTAAAAACTTATATGGAGAGAAAATAGGAATAATACTTATATAGAAGGGAGATGAATTTATATGAATAAAAAGGTATTTAATAAAAGAAGGAAAAAAATGACTGTTAATGATATGACAGACGGAATAGAAAAAGGTGTAAAAAAAATAGTTAAAAATATTAAAAAGTCCTTCTAAATTAAGAAAATCCTTAGCAATTGCTAAGGATTTTACAGTATTAAAAAATATTTTTCAAAAAGGTCTTTTAAAATTTTGCATTTAAGGTTAAAATTATACCATAACCGAAAAGGAGGTGGAAATCTGGTTTTTTTTAAATGCCGGATGAATATTATGGATAATGAAAAACTATATAATTGTGGTTGTGAAAATGAAGGCTGCGAAAGCGAAGGTTGTGGATGCGGCTGTGAAGATCATGATCATGAACATGGCGCCTTAGTAGTAGATTTAGAAGATGAAAATGGCAAGGTAGTAACTTGCGAAGTGGTTGACGGATTTGAGTATAAGGAGAATGAATATGTACTAGTACAGAATCCGGAGGATGGTTCAGTATACTTATTTAAAGTTGTTGGAGATGAAGAAAATAGTGAACTTGTAATTCCTGAGGATGAAGAGTTTGAAGAAGTTTCTTCCTATTACCAAACTTTAGGTGATACAGAAGAATAATTATTAAAAAAGAACCCACGGAAGTGAGGTTCTTTTTTCAATATTAAAATATATATAGTAAGTAATAAGAATAGATGATGAACTGGAGGATTCTTAAATGGAAAATGAAAAAGTAAAGCTAGCCATATTTGATGTGGATTTTACCTTAACTAAAAGGGAAACATTGATAGAATTTTATAGATTTGTATTAAGAAAAAAACCCTATCTGATTAAGTATATTCCAAGGAGTCTTAAAGCGGCTTTTTTTTATGTTTTTAAAATATATGATGCAGGAAAAGCAAAGGAAAATTTTATATCCTTTATAGAGGGAATTAAAGAAGATGATATGAAAAAGCTGGTAAAGGAGTTTTATGAGAAACGTTTAAGTAAAATATTTTACAAGGATGCTATAGAATATATGGAAAAATTAAAAAAACAAGGATATAAAATATATTTGATATCAGCATCTGCTGAATTTTATTTAAATGAATTGTATAATATAACTATAGTAGATAAAGTCATCGGAACCAAATTTACTATAAATCATGGAGTATTTAGTAGAAAAATAGAAGGAAAAAACTGCAAGGGCGAAGAAAAAGTAAATAGATTAATGGAAGTTTTAAAAGAGGAGAATATTGATGTAGACTTTGGGAAATCATATATGTTTTCTGACTCATTATCTGATTTGCCATTGTTCAATTTAGTAGGGAATCCATGCTTAATTAATTACAGAAAAAAATATAACAAAATAAAAATATTGAAATGGAAATAATAATAACTATTAACTATTAACTATTAACTATTAACTAAAAAAGGGGAGTGTTAAAATGGGAATATCTAATAAGTATTTTTTATTAAATGAGGACTTGATAGATGTTAAGTATTTTGAAGAAGATAAGATTTTTCAAGGGAAGAATCTATATGAAGTTATAAAGGTTAAAGAAGGGGTTCCCTTGTTTTATGAAAAACATATAGAAAGACTTCATAATTCTGCTAAGTTAACTAATTTACAACCATGGATTTCAGATTCATATATAAAGGAAGGATTAAAAAAACTTATAGAAGCCAATGAAGTAGAACAGGGAAGTTTAAAATTTCTTCTTAATTTTGACAAAAAAAGTTTTTTAGCTTTTTTTGAGGAAAATAATTTTCCTACAGAAATTCAGTATGAGGAAGGTGTGGCTGCAGCATTGTATCATAGGGAAAGGGTAAATCCTAATGCAAAGGTTCTGAATGCAGAATTTAGAAAGGATTTAGACAAGTTTATAAAAGAAAAAAATATATTTGAGGCCATATTGGTAGATAGAAATGAAGATATAACTGAGGGAAGTAAGTCAAATGTATTTGTAATAAAGGATGAGAAAGTAATAACCACCCCAGTAAAAGCCGTGCTGCCAGGTACCACAAGAAGTACTATTTTAGAAATATGTAAGGAAGAGAATATAGAATTAATAGAAAAAAAGCTATATTATAAGGAAATTGAAAATATAGAAGGAATGTTTATATCAAGTACTCCATTTGATATACTTCCAATAAAAAACATAGATGAAATAAATTTAGCATCAGCGGATAATAAGGTAATTACAACTATAATGAATGCATATAGAAATAAAATTAAGGAATATATAAAAAAAGATTTAAATAAGCAATAATTAAAGAATAATGATAAAATAACGATAATTTATAAAAAGGGTTTAAGCATAGGAGATCTTATTTAAGTTTGTGGGGGGATACAAATGAAAAATATTTTTAAAGACTCCAGTTTAGAAAAATGCATAGGGGAAGCTTGCAAGGTTTATCAAATAGAAGAAAAAGACTTAAAATATGAAATACTAGAAGAAAAGAATGGGATATTTAAAAAGAAAGTAGTTATAAAGGCTCAATGCCCGCCAGAAGAAACTAAAGATGGAAAAGATGAAAAAGAATTAGATAAAATTGAAATAGATAATAATAAAGATAAGGAAGGAAACCAGGGGACAAATATATTAGAAAATAGTATAAATCATAATGAAAAAAGTGGAAAAGTAAAAGTAGAAAATGGAAATATTATAGTCACTAATCCAAAACAGGATGGTTTACCGGCATTTATTATAATTGATCCATCCATGAAGATTATTATAGATGGGAAACAGGCTGTGGGTAAGGTGGAGGTTTATGAAGAATCTTCTATAGAAATATGTCTAGAAGAAATACCACCTACCAGACATTTGGATATAAGTACTACAAATGAAAAAATGGAGTGCTATATGACTTTAACCTATAGCCCGGGAAATATATATGCACTTAAAGACAGTAAAGAAAGCAACAGTATATCCTTAGAAAAAATATTAAAAGCTCAAAAAATGCCGCCAAAGTATACTGTAGAAGAAGTTAAAGAAGAATTATCCAAAAAGGGGATAGTTTATGGTATAATGGAAGAAAATATTGCTAAATATGTAGAAACAGATTGCACAAATATCATTATAGCAAAAGGGGACATGCCTATAGACGACAAAAATGATACTATAGAATACAAATTTTCTATGGACAGTACCTTAAAAAAATTAGCAGAGGATGAACAAGGAAATGTGGATTTTAAGAGCATAGGTTCAGTAGAATCTGTAAAAGAAGGGGATATAATAGCCAAAAAGGTTCCAGGTACTCCAGGAAAAGATGGAAAAAACATTCTTGGCAAAGTAAAAAAACATAAGAGTGGTAAAAGGATACAATTAAGAACAGCAGATGGATGCAGTCTAAAGGGTGGTAATACTGTAATTGCCACTATTGAAGGTAAGCCCTGCGTAAGAAATAATGTTTTTTATGTTTATAAAGTTCACGAAGTAAAAACTGATGTGGATTTGAAAACTGGAGATGTGAAGTTTGTTGGAGATATATTAGTTCATGGGAATGTAAAAGAAGGAATGAAAATACTTTCTGGCAATTCCATAATCATAAAAAAACAGGTAGATAGATCAATTATAAAGGGCAAAGGCGATATAATTATAGATGGAAATATAATAGCCTCAGAAATAACAGGCGGGGGAGAAGATGTAGCAAAGTTAAATTATATAGATGATTTAACTAAGTTTAAGGATATTTTAGAAAAGTTGATTGGAACAGTAGAAGAAATTAAAAAATATAATTTACTTGGACAGGATAAAAAAGATGGAGAAATAATTAAAATATTAATAGAAAATAAATTCAAAGATATTCCTAAAATGTGTATAAAAATTACTAGAGATATAGTTTTAACATCTGATTCAGAGGGAGAAAAAACACTACTTCCAATAATAAAGGGGAAATTAATAGGATTAAGCCCTATTAACATAAGACATTATGGTGAATTGCAGGATATTGCTAATTTTTTAAATGAAAAGATAAATAAGGTAAAGGGAGAGCTATCATTACCGGTAAATGTAAAAATAAGTTATTGCCAAGATGCTAAAATAAACAGCTCAGGAGATATAATAGTAGCTGGAAAAGGGCAATATGTATCCACATTAGTTGCCAATGGTGGAATATATTTTACGGATATTAGAGGCATAGCTAGAGGTGGAGAATTAAAAGCCAAAAATGAAATAAAGTGTAAAGTTGTAGGAAGTATAGGAGGAGTAGCTACAAAACTTATTGTAGAGGAGAAGGGACATATATGGGCTGATATAGCTTATCAGAATACAATTTTTACAGTTGGGAAAAAGGAACATCTATTAGAAACACCAAGCAAGGATATCCATGCTTATATAGATAATCATGGTGAACTAACAGTAGATAGATTTGTATTATAGGAGGCGTATTATGGCAAATAAGGAGATCAAAGTACTAATATTTTGCATTAATGATGAATACTATGCTGCGGATATTATGGAAATAGAAAGAATATTAGGTTTTCAAGAACCTACAAAGCTTCCTGATTCACCAAGTTTTGTAGATGGGGTTATCAGTTATGATGGGAATATTTTACCTGTAATATCCTTGAGCAAAAGATTTGGGTTAAAAGAAAATGAAAGAAAAAATGATTCAAAGATAATAGTAGTAAAGCAAGATGACAATAAATTTGGGATTATGGTTGATGTTGTATCTGAGGTGAGAGATGTATTTGCAAAGGATATAGAAAATCCGCCAGATATAATAGCAGGAATATCAAGAAGATATATAAAAGGTCTTATAAAAATAGATGAAAAGATTGTAATTTTCTTAAATTTAGAAACTATACTCACGGAAGAAGAAAAGAATCTTATTTAAATTTAAATAACAAGCTGCTAAAATGAATATTTATTAAAGTATGAAAGGTTGCATATTATGGAAGTAAAAGAATATAGAGTGGGGATTGCGGATTTAAATGTAGCTACGTCACCAGATAAAATAATAACAGTGGGACTTGGTTCCTGTATAGGCATAGCATTATATGACAAGATTAATGGTATAGGTGGATTACTCCATATAATGCTGCCAGATAGTACACAGTTTAGCAATGTGACCAATCCATTGAAATTTGCAGATTTAGGTATTCCTATTCTTATTGAAAAATTGGAATCAAAAGGTGCAAATAAGGGAAACTTAAAGGCTAAAATTGCTGGTGGGGCTTCCATGTTTAATTTCTCAGATAAAAGTATGACAATGGATATAGGAAACAGAAATGGTATTTCAGTAAAAAAGGTTTTAAATAAATTTTCAATTCCAGTTCTAAGTGAAGATATAGGCGGCAATAAGGGGAGAACAATGATTTTTGATACTGCCAATGGGACAGTTCAGATAAAAACCGTTGGAATGGGCGTAAAAGAAATTTAATGGAGTTGATTGACATTGAAAAAAGCAAAGGTTTTAGTTGTAGATGATTCTGCCTTAATGAGGAAAATAATTTCTGACATGATAAATTCACAGTCCAATATGGAGGTAGTAACAACTGCAAGAAATGGTGAAGATCTATTTTCTAAACTGGAGGAGTTTTCTCCAGATGTAGTAACTTTAGATGTAGAAATGCCTGTAATGGATGGTATATCTGCATTAAAGAAGATGAGAAGAATTGGAATTAATATTCCTGTAATAGTTTTAAGTAGTTTTTCAAAAAAATCTTCTGAACTTACTATGGAATGTCTTGAAAATGGAGCCTTTGATTTCATTCCTAAACCTTCAGGTGCTATATCTTTAGATTTGGATAAAGTAAAAAATGATCTTATAACAAAGATAAATTTAGCTTATGAAAAATGCCAGGAAGGCTGTACAAAAGGCGAAATTAAAAGACATGCTAAAGAAGCTGCTATGACTATAAAAGAAATTGCCAAAAAAGAAAATAAAGATATAAATGTAAATAATATAGTAAGAAGAAAATCATTTAATAAGATAGAAGCTGTGGTAATAGGTGCTTCTACAGGAGGACCAAAGGCGCTTTATTCAATAATTACAAAGTTACCAGAAGATTTAAATGTACCTGTATTTGTAGTTCAGCATATGCCGGCTACTTTTACAAAGGCGTTTGCAGATAGATTAAATAGTAATAGCAAATTAAAAGTAGTAGAATCAAAGGAAGGCGATATAATAGAAAAAAATGTGGTTTATGTAGCTCCAGGGGGATTCCACATGGAAGTAGGAATGGATAAAAAAATACATTTAAATTCCGAACCGCCTATTTGGGGAGTAAGACCAGCTGTAGACAAGCTTTTTTTATCTGCAGCAAAGTTATATAAGGAAAAATTGCTGAGTATTGTACTTACTGGTATGGGTAAGGATGGTGCGGAAGGCACAATAAAAGTTAAAGAAAATGGCGGGATAACAATATCTGAGGATGAATCAACTTGCACAATTTATGGAATGCCCAGGGTCGCATTTGAAACTGGCATGGTAGATATGGTTTTGCCTCTTAATAATATAGCAGATGAAATAGTAAGGATAACTAAGGAAAATTGGAGGTAGTTATGGATTTAGAATACTTTAAAGAATGGGTCCTTAAAGAGTTTGGGATAGATTTAAAAGCCTATAAGCCTACTCAATTGCATAGAAGAATTTTAAGTCTCATGTCTAGAGTTGGTGTGAATTCTGTAGAAGAATAT
This sequence comes from Clostridium liquoris, assembly GCF_002995785.1. GTDB lineage: Bacteria > Bacillota > Clostridia > Clostridiales > Clostridiaceae > Clostridium_AO > Clostridium_AO liquoris. The sequence continues at coordinate 58,141 of NZ_PVXO01000027.1, forward strand.
ATAGAATTATTAAAAAAGGACAGAGAGCAAAGACAAAGATTTTTGGATTTCATAACAATAAATGTATCTGAATTTTTTAGGAATCCAGAAATGTTTGATGATTTGAAAGATAAAATAAAAATAGAGCTTTTACCTAAAAATAAAAGCTTAAAGATTTGGAGTGCTGCTTGTTCCATAGGAGCAGAACCATACTCAATAGCTATGATTTTGGATGAATTAGCACCTGCAAAAAGACATACTATATTGGCAACTGATATAGATAGTACCATATTGGAGAGGGCCAAAAGAGGAGAGTATTCAGAGTCAGAAATAAAAAATGTTGAGAAAAAACGTCTTGAAAGATACTTTAATAAGCAAGAGGACAAGTATATAATTAACAATAAAATAAAAAACATGGTTACTTTCAAAAAACATGATTTAATATTGGATAGATATGATACAGACTTTGATTTAATTGTATGTAGAAATGTGGTAATATATTTTAATGGAGATGTAAAGGATAAAATTTATAAGAAATTTAGTGAATCCTTAAATAAAGATGGGCTGCTTTTTGTAGGAGCAACAGAAAGTATTTATAATTATAAAGACTTTGGCTTTGATAAAGCTTCAACATTTATATACAGAAAAATATAAGGAGGGAATGGTAAGTATGGATACATCACAGTACATGTCAATGTTTTTAGAAGAATCTATGGATAATCTTCAAACACTAAATGAATCACTGCTCCAATTAGAACAGCAGCCAGATGATGTAGATAAATTAAATGAGATATTTAGAGTTGCCCATACTATAAAAGGTATGGCAGCTACTATGGGATTTAATAAGATGGCAGAACTTACTCATAAGATGGAAGATGTCCTTTCTGAATTTAGAGATGGACAGCTTAAGGTTAATCAAAAGGTAGTTACAGTTCTCTTTAAATGCTTAGATACCTTGGAACAAATGGTTAACAATATATCTGATGGAATAGAAGAAGAAGTACCTATAGAAGATATAATCAAAGAACTTGAAGCAATAACTTCTGGAGAAGATTCATCAGAAGCAGCAATAGAGAAAATAGAAGAAAAAGAAATTAGTACAAATGACGAAACACAGGAAAATCAGCATATGGATTTAAATGAATATGATATAAATGTTATACAGCAGGCCACTGATAAAGGTTTTGATGCTTATCATATAAAAATAGAACTAAGTAAAGATACACTGTTAAAGTCTGCTAGAGCTTTTTTGATTTTTAAAAATTTAGAGGATCTAGGGGAAATAATAAAATCAGTACCTGGTACAGAAGATATTGAAAATGAAGATTTTGATTTTGAAATTGACTTAGTATTTCTTTCCACCAAAGATAAAGATGAAATATACAATATTTTGATGAATATCTCTGAAGTTGATCAGGTTATCATCGATAATGTAAATGTAAAAGAAGAAAAAGCAAAAAAAATTAAGGATGGGGAAAAGAAGACATCTGAAGTAAAGGAGAAGATATTAGAACAGCAAGAAGAAAACAAAACAAAAAAAGTATCCTCTAATCAAGAAGAAAATAAAGTTAAACAAATAAAAAATACCAATAAGGGAAAAGAAGCTACACATAAAAAGCAGCATCAATCTGTAAGAGTTGACCTAGAAAGACTAGATAAATTTATGAATATGGTTTCTGAATTGGTAATACATAGGACAAGACTTGAACAGATAAGCTCAAATTATAAGCTTACAGATTTAAATGAGACTTTAGAACAGGTAGCTAGGACAACCTCTGATTTACAGGACTTGGTAATGAAGATAAGAATGTTACCTTTGGATGTAGTATTCAATAGATTCCCAAGAATGGTAAGAGATCTATCAGTAGAGCTCGGCAAAGAAATGGAACTTATTATTCAAGGGCAGGATACAGAGCTAGATAGAACTGTCATTGACGAAATAGGAGAACCATTGATACACTTAATACGAAATGCAGCAGATCATGGTATTGAACCTAAAGATGAGAGAATTAGGAAGGGCAAGGATGTTGTTGGCAAAATAAGGTTAACTGCCTATCAGGAAGGTACAAAGGCTATTATAAAGGTATCAGATGATGGTGGTGGAATTGATGTAGCAAAAGTAAAGGCTAAGGCAGAAAAAACAGGAATCAATACAGAGGGTATGTCTGATAATGATATAATAAATTTAATCTTCTTACAAGGCTTTAGCACCAATGAGGAAGTAACTGATATATCTGGAAGAGGAGTTGGCATGGATGTAGTTAAAACAAAGATTGCATCCTTAGGAGGAAGTGTAGAAGTAGTAAGTGAACGTGATAAAGGTTCTGTATTTATTATAGCACTTCCACTTACACTCCAAATTATACAAGCTTTACTTATAAAAGTAGGCAGTGAAACTATGGCTATATCATTAGGATATATAGATAGGGTTATTGATTTTGAAGAAAGTTTGGTTAAGAGAACAAATAATAAAGAGGTTATTATTTACAACGATAATGTAATTCCACTTATAAGGTTAAACGAAAAGTTAAACATAGAAGCATCAGAAAGTAATAAAAAATATGTTGTCATTGTTAAAATAGGTGAAAAAAATATAGGCCTTATGGTAGATTCTCTATTAGGTCAACAGGAAATTGTTATAAAGCCTTTGGGAAAGACACTTCAAGGTATGAAAGAATATACAGGAGCAACTATTCTTGGAGATGGCCTTGTAACACTAATTCTTGATGTTGCTGCTTTAGTTTAAGGAGGAAAAATTATGGCATATGAACACCTTACCACTATTCAGATGGATGCCTTGAGAGAGGTTGGAAATATAGGCGCTGGGAATGCGGCTACAGCTTTATCACAGCTTTTAAACAAAAAGGTAGATATGGCTGTACCATCTATAAATGTGGTTCCTTTTGACGAAATATTTTCCGGAATAGGTGGAGATGAAATTGTGTATGGAGTATTGGTAAGAGTTTTAGGAGATACTCCAGGAAACATTCTATTTGTATTTGAAAAGGAAACAGCTGTTAACATAATAGAAACCTTGATGGGAGTAAAGGAAGACATGGTTAGTGAAATGGGACAGTCAGTAATAGCAGAGATTGGAAATATAATTTCTGCTTCCTATATGAATGCTATAGCTAAATTTACGAATTTAACTATGATACCGTCTGTGCCAGCAGTAGCCTATGATATGTTAGGTGCAATTCTTTCAACAACTTTTATTGAGTCAGGTCAATTCGATGAATATGTACTTGACATAGAAACTCAATTTTTACAGGATAATTCGAAAATTAGCGGGCATTTTTATTATATCCCAATGCCCGGTTCTTTAGAAATAATATTAAATTCATTAGGAGTAATGTAATTTGGAGGGAATAAAATGGCAAAAGTATTAATTGTTGATGACGCTGCTTTTATGAGAATGATGATTAAAGATATTTTGGAAAAGAATGGCTTTGAGGTTATAGGAGAAGCCAATAATGGATTAAAAGCTATAGAACTTTATAAAAAGGAAAGACCTGATGTAGTTACTATGGACATAACAATGCCTGATATGGATGGTATTGAGGCAGTAAAAGAAATAAAGTCCCTTGATGCGTCAGCAAAAATAATTATGTGTTCTGCTATGGGACAACAAGGTATGGTAATGGATGCAATAAAAGCTGGAGCAAAAGACTTTATAGTAAAACCATTCCAACCAGATAGAGTTTTAGAAGCAATTAATAAGGTAGTTGGACAATAAAAACAGAGTACAAAGTACAGATTACAGAGTACAGATTACAGATTACAGAGTACAGAGTACAGATTACAGAGTACAGAGTACAGAGTACAGAGTACAGATAAGGAGGTTTTTCTAGGCATAGCCTAGAAAAACTTAAATCATGTAGTTTATGAAATTTTTTTTGCTAAGCAAAAAAATTTCTTCAATAACTGTCCTCTGTCCTCTGTTATCTGTCAACTGATTATTAGGGGGTGAAGCTTTGCAAGTTGTAATATTTAGATTAGGCAATGAACAATTTGCTGTAGAAACTGCCAAGGTTCAAAGCATAAATGATATGATGAAAATAACAAAGGTACCTAATGCACCAGAACATATTAAAGGGCTTATAAATCTTAGAGGAAATATTATATCCCTATTGGATATAAATTTATTATTAGGTGTAAACCATAATGGTAATGAACAAGACAATATTATAATTTTAAATATAGAAGATGAGATGGTAGGAATTACCGTTGATCAGGTAGATGAAGTATTAGAAGTAGATGAAAGCCTTTTAGAAAAACTAGAAGAAGATAGAAAAAGAGCTTATATAAAAGGAGTTATAAACTTTAAAGATAGAGTAGTTACATTGATTGATATAGATAAACTCCTTTCAAATTAGCAAGAAATGAGGGAGAAATATGGCAGATGTTTTATCACAAAGCGAAATAGATTCCCTTTTATCTGCTCTATCATCTGGTGAAATTACCCCAGATGAAATGCCAAAGGAAGAGGAAAATCAAAAGGTAAAGCCATATGATTTTAGAAGTCCACAGAAGTTTTCAAAGGATCATATAAGAACTTTAGAACTTATACATGATAATTATGCAAGAATTATATCAAATTATTTAACCGCCCAGATAAGAGCAAATGTAAAGGTGAAAGTAGAATCTGTTCAGCAGATAACCTATGAAGAATTTATACATTCTATTCCAAATCCTACCATATTAACTATATTCAAGATGGCGCCATTAGATGGTTCCATTCTTTTTGAGACTAATCCTCAGTTTATTTATGAAATAATGGATGTGCTCCTTGGCGGAAGTGGACATGGTAAATTCAAATTAAGGGAATTTACGGATATAGATAAAAATATTACAAAGCATATAACTCAAGGGCTTATATCAAATCTTAAATTGGCCTGGGAGGATATTTTAGAAGTACACCCAGAAATAGAGGGAATGGAAACTAATCCTGCTCTTAATCAAACTCTGGCACCAAATGAGCCTGTAGCATTAATAACTTTTTCTGTAGAGATGGGTAAAAGCAATACCTTTATAAATATATGCATACCTTATCTAAGTATAGAAAAAACATTGGATAAGTTAGTTGTACAATATTGGTTCCAGCAAACTGATGAAGAAGTTTTAGATAAGTCAAGGCATAAATTAAGGGATAGATTAAATGTAGTTGATGCAGAAGTATCTGCAGTAATTGGTTCAACTAATATTACTGTGGAGGAATTTCTAAAGTTATCTATAGGAGATGTATTGGTTTTAGATGAAAAGACTAATAGTGCATCTAAAGTAATGGTAGAAGATGAATTATATTGTTTGGGTAAGCCAGGATTAATAGGGGAAAATATGGGTGTTCAGGTACTAGATATAATAGATAAGGATGTGGAAAATTATGAGTAATGGATTCCTTTCGCAGGAAGAAATAGATTCATTGTTAAACGGAAACAGCGCTGGCAATGATATTGAAATAGATAATGCAAAAGAAGCAGCAGCAGGGGAAAGCCCTGAAAAAGTTGAATTAAGCGATCTTGAGAATGATTTGTTAGGCGAAATAGGAAATATTTCTATGGGTTCTGCCTCTACAGCCCTATCAACTATAATAGGACAGCCAGTAAACATAACAACTCCAGTAGTTACTGTTACTACCTTAAGGGAACTTAAGAATACCTTTGAGGTACCTAATATTGCTCTAGAGGTTAAATACACCAGTGGTATTGTTGGAGAAAATTTGTTAGTTATGAAAATAACAGATGCCGCAGTGATAGCTAGTCTTATGATGGGTGGAGATGGAAAAGTTAATGAAGTAACTACTCTATCAGAAATAGAAGAGAGCGCTGTATCTGAGGCTATGAATCAGATGATAGGTTCTGCGGCTACATCCATGGCTACTATGTTTTCTAGAGAAGTAAATATTTCTCCGCCTGTGTCAAGAATATGGAATGATCTTACTTCTCCTCTATCTGATGAATTAAGTGAGGATGAAACCATAGTTCAGGTTTCCTTCAGCCTTACCATTGGAGAATTGGTAGATAGTAGTATAATGCAGCTTTTGCCTATATATACAGCAAAAAAAATTGTAGACATAATGATGGGAAAAGAAAACAATACTAATAGTGATACAGCTGCAAAAACAGCGCAGCCTAAAGAACAGAAACAGCCTAAAGAACAGAAACAGGTTAATAAAACACCTAAGGGAAATCCGCCACAGGAACATAAACAGCAGGCTAAGGTGGTAAAAGGTTATAATACTGAACATCCACAATCACCCCAGGGCGCTTCTGAGCAAAATTATGGCTCTGAACCAATTGTAGAGAAACCAATAGAGGTTCAGCAGGCAGCATTCCAGCCCTTAAATGCAGAAGCTCAAGGAACGCCTATGCCTAAGAATATTGATCTTATAATGGATGTACCATTGGAAGTATCAGTAGTTTTAGGAAGAACAAAATTAAATATAAGGGAAATATTAAATTTAGGTACAGGTTCTTTAATTGAACTGGATAGATTAGCTGAGGAACCTGTGGAAATCCTTGTAAACGGAAAGAAAGTAGCTTATGGTGAAGTTGTAGTGGTAGATGAAAACTTTGGTGTAAGGATAACTAGTATAGTAAGTAATGAGGAAAAAGTTAAGTCTCTTGGTAGGCAAAAATAACGGCTGTATAGGCCGTTATTTTTTAGTGTACACATATAAACAAATAAAGTTTAATCACGATAATATAAATAGCATATAAATTGGAAATATGTAGGAGAGTTTAATTCCACATATAATATAATTAAAAAACAACAAAAATTTATCTATGTTGTAAAACAGTATGTGTGTAGGATAAGGGGTGTATTAAATGAAAATTTATGGAATAAGTGCAAATAAGATATTGAATTCCTATGGAGATAATAAAAAGCAGATAGAAAGCAAAGAAATTAGGAAAGAAAATAGTAGTGATACTATAGAAATATCTTCAATAGGCAAAAGTCTAAGCTCATATTCTATTGATGAAAATAATGTAAATTTAAAAGAAAGAATAGAGAAGATAAAAGAAGAAGTATCAAAAGGCACTTATAACAGAGATTCAAGGCTGGTAGCGCAAGGCATAATTGATGCTATGAAAAACAGAGGGTAGTATTCAGAGTACAGAGAAAATTGTCAACTGAATTAAGGGTGGTGAATTAGTTGATTGAAGATTTAAATAGAATAATTATTGAAGAAATAAAGGCTCTTGAAGTTTTACTAGGCTGTTTAGATAGGCAGCATGAGTATATAGCCAAAGATGATGTATTTAAAATGGAAGCAGTGGTAGAGGACATTAATAATTGCAATAAAAAAATAGCAAAGTTAGAAATGGAAAGACGAAACATAACCAAAGGAGAATCCATGGAACAAATAGTTAATGCCTCAGATTATAGTGAATTGGATGAAAACTATAGAAAGGCTAGAAAATTAGTAGAAGAGCTTAAAGTTCAGAAAGAAACAAACGAAATACTTATAAAGCAGGGATTGGGATATACCACAAGAATGCTCCAAGTATTAAATCCCGATAGGCAGCCTAAGACATATGGGGCCTATGGGAAGATGAAGAGATAATTACAGAGTACAGAGAACAGAGAACAGAGTACAGAGAAAATTGACAGTTGACAATTGACAATTGACAGTTAAGGATGTTTTCCTAGGATATGCCTAGAAAAACTTAAATTATATAATTTATCGAAATTTTTTACTTCGTAAAAAATTTCTTCCATAACTGTCCACTGTCAATTGTCAACTGAAAAAAGTTTGGAGGGAATGAGTTTGTCAGGTTTATTTGGAACTTTAAATATTGGAAAAAGTGGCCTTTTTACAAGCCAGAGAGCTATAGATGTAACATCTCATAATATTGCCAATGCCAATACAGATGGGTATTCAAGGCAGAGGGCAGAGTTACAAACCACAAGGCCTTTTTGTACACCTTCTATGAATAATGCAGCAGCACCTGGACAAGTAGGTACAGGAGTTCAAGTATCTCAAATACAAAGAATTAGGGATACATTTTTAGATTATCAGGTAAGGGTAGAATTGGGTGTTCAAGGTAATTATTCAGGTAGAGATAAATTTTTAAGTCAAGTAGAAAATGTATTTAACGAACCTAGTGATACGGGACTGTCAACACTTTTGGGAAAGTTTTTTGATTCTTGGCAGCAGCTTTCTAAGCAACCAGAAACATCTAATGGTAAAACCATGGTATCTGAGCAGTCCATGGCTTTAGCAAATGAATTAAATCATATGTATGGACAATTGAATAAAATTAAAGGCAATGCCCAAGATCTTATAAAACAGACAACTATAGATGTAAATAGCCTTTTAAATCAAATAGACCAGTTAAATAAAGAAATAATACAAATAAGTGTATCAGGAAATAATCCAAACGACCTTATGGACAGAAGGGATCTATTATTAGATCAATTAAGTTCAAAATTTGGCATTAGTATAGATAAAAAGAATTTTAAATCCATTGAAATAAACACCAGAGAAGATGCTGGTGCTAACTCACCTATGATTGGTGGCAAACCAGTTAATTTAGTTCAGACGTTAGATCCAGATAGTGTAGCTAGGTTTGCCTATGTTAGCAACATAGAAAAGCGTGAGGATGGAAATTATAATATAGTTTATTATAAAAATGGGGATATGACTGCTAATGAAAATAGAGTAACTGTTGAAGGTGTAGCATTAAACGCTGATGAATATAAAAAATTAGATGAATGTAGAATTCTTTGGACGGATAAAGATGGAGCTTTAATGAAAAAGACTGCTGAAACCATAGGAGATGGAGTTGAAACTATAACAGACGGCAAAACAACAGGCGTTAATTTTGAAGATGTACCACTATTTACTCCATCTACTGGAGAGCTTAAAGGATATATGTCCATACAGCAGGATATTGACACTTACATTGACAAAGTAAATAACCTAGCAAGGGCATTGGCATTTTCAGTAAATACTATACATGGGCAGACAAATGACTCTGCCAAAGATAAATTGTCTTTCTTCGTAAATAAAAATGAAGATGGAGTTGAAGTAGACATAGATGCTTCTAATATAACTGTAAATAAAAAAATAGTGGAAGATCCAATGCTTATAAAAGCCTCAAAATTGGATGTACCGCCTTCTGGTGAATCTGATGGAAAGAGAGCTATGGCTATTGCAGGATTAAGAGATAAACTTATGGGCATTCAAAAAATTAAAAGTGGCACTACAAGGGATAAATATATAAAAGATTTCTGCGGAGGTCTTGTGGAAGATGAATATGGAGTAAAAACCATAAATGGAACTACAGATGGTATGAAAATAGATAACTATTTTAAAGATATGGTAGATGCTCTTGGAATTCAAGAACAGGAAGCAAGAAGAATGGTTAAAAATCAAGCTAAGGTTCTAACAAGTTTTACACAAAGCAGAGACGCAGTATCCGGTGTATCCTTAGATGAGGAAATGGTTAATTTAGTTCAATTTCAACATGCCTATGTGGCCAATTCAAAAATTATAGCCACTGTAGATGAATTGCTGGATGTAGTTATTAATGGATTGAAGAGATAGTTATAAAAAGACAAAGAATAAATTATAAAGAATAAATAATAAATGATGAAAGAATTTTTTACAGGGTAAAAAATTCTCACTTTATTTATTATTTATAATCTATTATTTATTATTTTGAAAAAGTGGGGTGTACTTATTGCGTATTACAAATAGAATGATGTCTAATAACTTTCTAAATGATATGATGATTAATCTTGATAATTTGCAGACTATTAGTGGTCAGCTGACTTCAGGAAAGGAAATTAGAAGACCTTCCGATGATCCATTTAAGGTTGCTAGAGCTATGCAGCTTCACACAGATATTAATACAAATAAACAATACAATGAGAATATAAAGGATACCATAAACTTCTTAGATGAAACTGATACCGCACTAAACCAATTGGGAAATCAATTCCAAAGGGTAAGAGAGCTTTTAGTATCTGCAGGCGGAGTCTATGGAACTGATGAAAGAAAGAAAGTTAAAGATGAGATAAATGAAATAATAGGACAAGTTTCTCAAACATTGAATTCTAACTTTGATGGAAAATATATATTTGGAGGTACCAGGGCTACTACAAAGCCTACTAATACTATAACTGGGCCAGCGACAACAAAAATTGAAAATAAAGCATCTGCTGACGGAAACCCACCAGTAGAGGCTTCAGTCAATGGAAAGTATTCTGGTGCTGAAAACATAGACTATGAAGTTGAGGTTAGTGAAGGTAAGGTTACATTCACAGCTAGCAATGGTAAGATAATAACTGGAGGCGCTACAGAAAAGAGCTGGGATTTAGAAAATGGATTAACATTTAAAGCTGATAAAGATTTGGTAAATGGTACTGGATATAAATTTACAGCAATAGCGGAAGGAAACACCAAGCTAATTTTTAACAGTAGAAAAGGCGAAGAGTTAAGTGATTTACCTCCTATTGAATGTAAGATTCCTACTGATGTAACGAAATGGAATGGGAAAGAAATAACCTTTAATGTAAATGGTAATAATCCAGATGTAGTTGTAGAAATGAAAGATCTAAACACTCCGGAGGATATTATAAATAAAATAAATTCAGATGAAAACTTAAAGGGAAAAGTGTTTGCCGTTGAAGTAAAACATGGTAAAGAAAGTTCTATTCAAATTTATTCACTTGATGAAAACAAAGTTTTTATAAAGGATACAGGTATTGACGAGTTAAAAACTAATAAATTCATGGGTAACTATGAGATGCAAATTATGGGTGAGGATTTAATAACAGAAATATCCCAAGGTGTTACAGTAGACTATAATACTACAGCTGCAGAGATTATAAAGTTTAATGATTCAAAGGGAAATCCAAGAGACTTAAAAGATATTCTAGAAAAAATAGTAAGGGATTTAGATAATCCTAATAGAACAAATGATATCACAAATGAGGATTTAGAAGCCATAGATGCAGTAATGGACAATATATTGAAGCTCCGTTCAAAGGTAGGAGCAAAACAAAATAGGATGGACAGTGCAGAATCAAAGAATTCTTCAGAAAACTTTGATATGACAGATATATTATCAAAAACTGAGGATATAAATATTACAGAAAAAGTTATGCAGTTTGCCGTAGCACAAACAGTATATATAGCAGCTTTGCAAACCAGCGCTAAAATAATTCAGCCTACTTTAATGGACTATTTACGTTAAAGAATAAATTTTAAATAATAAAGAATAAATATAGACGATAATTAAGTTTGATTTAGTTGACAATTGTCCTCTGTCAACTGTCAACTGAATAAGAAGGGTGTTTTTTATGAAGCTAAATACAAAATATCATGGAGCAATAGAGTTTGAAAAAGAGAATATTATCACTTTTAAAAAGGGTTTACCTGGGTTTGAAAACTTGAAGGAGTATATAATTTTTCCTTTAGAGGAAAATAAGATATTTAGTATTATGCAATCTCTAGAGGACACAAGTGTAGGAATACCTGTGTTATCTCCTTTTTCAATATGTAATGATTATGAGTTTTCCATTCCACAGGAGATAACTGAAAGCCTATGTATAAAATCTCAAGAAGATGTATTGGTTTTAAACACTGTTACAATAAACTCAAACTATAAAAGCATTACTACAAATTTAAAAGCTCCTATTATTATAAATATTAAGGACAAAATTGGGGAACAAATAATATTAGATAATGATAAGTATGAAATAAAGCACCCAATTTTTCAGGAGGATTAGTAATGTTAGTTATAGGAAGAAAAAAAGGAGAGTCTTTACTTATAGGTGATAATATAGAGATAACAGTGGTAAAAATAGAAGATGGTTCTGTAAAAATTGCCATATCAGCACCTAAGGATGTAACAATATTAAGAAAAGAACTATATAAGGAAGTAGAAGAGGAAAATAAAAAAGCAGCTGAAGTGGATTTATCAATACTTAAGAAATTAAAATAATATGTTTATCATAAAAGGAGTGTTAACATGGACGTAAAGAATATTTGTCAAGGAGGACATGCAACCTTTCATGTAAATGCAAATTCTTTAAATAATGATTCTATAGAAGCGTTGGATAGCCCAAAGGGTGAAACTCGTGCAATAGAAAACAATAATCTAGAAAGTAAAGGAAAAATAAAAGAGCAGGACGTAAAAAAGGCCGTAGATAAACTTAACAAGCTTTTTGAGGACAAATCTACCCACGCGGAATATGAAGTGTATGGGAAATTTAAAGATATAACTATAAGTATAGTAGACAACAATACCAAAGAGGTAGTAAAAGAAATACCGCCTAAAAAAATAATAGATATGGTAGACAAGCTTTGTGAATTGGCAGGAATGTTTATGGATCAGAAAGCGTGATTTTTAAAGAATAAATAGTAAAGAAGAAATAATAAATAAAGAAAAAGTTTTTGCTTGAGACAAAAACTTTGAAAAATATATATTTACAGAAATTCCGCTAAAGGAATTTTCTCAATTTTTATTATTTATTATTTGTACTTTATTCTTTAAAAAAAAGGGGGTATCTTATGGAGTATAGGCTAAATAAAATTGATACAGAGGTAAGACAGACAATACAGGATGAGACAAAGGAAGGGCTAATTCATAGAAAACTGGGTTTAAAGATAAATAAGAATGTCTATAAGGATAATAAAAATAAAAATTTTTCAGAGCAGTTAAAGAAGTATTCTGAGAATAAGAAAAATACGAGTAAAGTTATTTCTGTAGAAGCGGAAAGAGTACAGCATGCAGAAATAGAAGCCTTTATGGATGAAAATGAAAAGAATATTTTATCCAGTGGAAGATTTCTAGACATTAAAAGGTAGGTGTAAATCATATGTATGCAGGAAATGCTTATAATACTTATAAAAATAATAGTATAAATTATGCCTCCAAGGAGCAGCTTTTGCTTATGCTTTTAGATGGGGCTGTTAAATTTTCTAAAATAGCAAGACAAGCTATTTTAGATAAGGATGTAAAAAAAGCTCATGAAAATATAATTAAAACACAGAATATATTTTATGAACTGATGTCAACTTTAGATGTATCAAAAGGTGGAGATTGGGCACCAAAACTCATGAGTATATATGAATTCATTGCAAATAAACTTATGATGGCGAATATAAAAAAAGATGCAGCCATAATGGATGAAATAATTCCACTTATAGAAGACATAAAAGACACTTGGAATGAAGCATACAAGCTTTCAAAAAGCAGATAAAAAAATAAATAATAAATAAGAAAGAATAAATAATAAATATTGAAAGAATTTTTTACTATATAAAAAATTCTAACCTAATCCACTATATATCATATTAGAAATTTAACTTTTGGAATATAAGTAGAAGGTATAGTCCATAATTACAAGTAAATCACTTGTAATTATGGAGGAAGAGAAATGAATGTTGCATTAGATAAGTCCTATAAGTTTTCTATTAACATTGTAAATTTATATAAGTATTTATGTAGCAATAAAAAAGAGTATGTTATGTCAAAACAGTTACTTAGAGCAGGAACCAGTATAGGAGCGAATATAAGAGAAGGTTTATACGGACAAAGCAGAAAAGATTTTTTAAGTAAAATGAGTATATCTTTAAAAGAAGCGGCTGAAACAGAATACTGGCTTTCATTGTTAAAAGACTGTAATTATTTAGATTCGAAAAAAGCATTACAATTGCTGGGTGAATGTGAAGAACTAATAAAAATATTAGTATCAACAATAAATACCACAAAAGAGAGAATGGATTTGCATAAAGAATAAGCACCAAAAGCAAAGAATAAATAGTAAACAAAAAATAATGAAACAGGAAAGTATTTTTAATTTTGAAAAATGCTAATATAAATATAATTAAAAAAATTCCTGTTAAGGAATTTTCACCTTATTTATTCTTTATTCTTTATAATTTATTATTTTAAAAAAGAAGAGGGAGTGATATAAGTGACGGATTCAATTAGTGGATTAACTGGGGCTGGTGGCGGAAGTATGATGAGAATAACAGGAATGGCTACTGGTCTTGATGTAGATGCTATGGTAAAAAAGATGATGCTGGGAGAACAGGCAAAAATAGATAAGGTAGCACAAGAGAGACAGACAATAGTTTGGAAGCAGGAAGCATATCAGGATATTATAAAGGATATAAAGGATTTACAGGATACTTATTTTGATGTTAATAATGGAAGTAACTATATAAAGTCACCAAATTATTATTCCTCTGCAGATGTAACTGTTAATTCGGCAAATACTACATTTATTAGTGCAACTGCAGGGTCAGGGTCTAAGAGTGGTACTTACAAAATATCCTATAAAAATCCTACTACTGGTATGAAAGATGGGCATTTGGCTACAGCAGCTAGGGTTAGTGGAGCTGTAGATAAGGCTAACACATCAAATCCAAGTCTTACAACAACTATGAGTGACTTAGGTCTAGGATCAGATACTACTCTAGAATTTAGCTATAATGGAAAACCTAATGTAACTATAAATATTAAAACTACAGATAAAATAAGCGATGTTATAAATAGCATAAGTAAAGAAACTTCAGGAGAAGTAAAGGCCAGTTTCAGTGAATTAACAGGTAAATTTACTATGGAAACAGCTAATATAGGAAGTTCGCAGAGTATCAAAATTATAAATGGAGTAGCCAATTTAGGGCTAACAGATACAACAGAAAAAAATGGTGATGATGCCTTAGTATATATAACTCCACCAGGTTCAGCAGAAGCGGTACCTGTAACAAAGCAAGCAAACAATTTTACCATAGACGGGATAAGCTATAATTTGTTAGAGGCAGAGGATTCAACATTTACAGTAACTCAAAACACCCAAAAGCTTTATGACAAAATAGATGGTTTTTTGAAAAAGTATAATGATATAGTGGACAAGATTCAAACTAAACTAACAGAAAAGAAAGATTTGAATTATAAGCCATTAACAGATGCTCAAAAGAAGGATATGAAGGATGATGAAATAAAGGCCTGGGAAGAAAAAGCTAAAAAAGGTGTATTAAGAAATGATAATAACCTTCAAAATTTGTTAAATGATTTAAGAAGTTCATTTATGACTGCAGTAGATGGAGTATCTTTAAGGATAGGTCAGTATGGTGCCGATGCTATTGGCATAGATACAGGTGATCCTAAAGAAGGTGGAAAGATTAATATCTTTAATCAAGAAAAATTTAAAAATGCCATAGCTCAGCATGGAGATGAATTAATGAATTTATTTAACAAAACATTTGTAAAAGATGATGCTTATAATAATATAACTGGTACTTCCGAAGAAGACAAGAAAAGGAAACAACAGCAATATAAATTTCAGCACCAAGGAATTTTCCAAAGAATAGATGATATTTTAGTTAAAAATGTAGGATATGCAAAAACCACATTAAATAGTTCTATATTAATCAAGTATGCAAACAAACAGGAAGATTTTAGTATATTCGGTGCAAGTGGATCTAATACACTACCAGATCAAATTTACAGAAAAGATAATAAAATAAAAGAGTTAAATTCAAAGATGAAGGATAAGGAAAATGCTCTTTATATGCAATTTTCTAGATTAGAAACAGTAATGAATAATTATAACTCTCAGGCTGCTTGGTTAGCACAGCAGTTTGGAGGTTAACCATAATCCATAGTTTCCTGAAAGTATTATAAAGGGAGAAGTCTTATGTTAACTTTAAATAAATATCTAGAAAACTTTAAGGATATTACAGTGGAATTAACAAATAAGCTAAAAGAAGAGGACTATGATGCAGTGGATAGTCTAATGGAACAAAGACAAAACATAATAGATAATATAGATAAACTAAATTACAAAAAACAGGATTTTACAAATATTTGTAAGGAACTAAGCTTATTAGAATATAATGAAGAATTAGAAAAAACCATTAAAGAAAAAAGAGCAGTTATAAAAGAAGAATTGTCAAAACTAGTTATAAATAAAAGTGCCAATAGCAGCTATAATAGAAAGTTTTACAGTAATAGTGTAATCTTTAGCAAGAAAATATAATAATTTTAAAAATATATAAAGTTATATGCCATCCTACCGATAAGTATAGTACAAGTGTACAAACATAAAAAATCAAAAAAACTTAAAAATGGCTATAAAGTAGTGAAAACTGATTACGATAAATAGTCATAGCTTAAAAAAATTTAGTACAATTGTATAATTGTGTATGGCCAACACAGTTCTAAATAGTAGATAATAGATAATAGATAATAGATAATAAATAATAAATAAGGAAAGAATTTTGCCTAAGCAAAATTCTAAGTAAATTAAAGTTACAGAAATTCCATATAGGAATTTTCACCATATTTATTATTTCTACTTTATAATTTATTATTTATACAAACGTTAGTTAGCTTAATTGCTTTCTATAAATAAAAAATAAAATTTAGATTCACAGGGAAGTGAATCAAAGAAATCAAGGAGGAATTTATTATGATAATCAATCACAACATGAACGCTATGAACGCTAATAGAAACATGGGGATAAACATTGGAAATTCAGCAAGATCAATGGAAAAACTTTCTTCAGGTCTTAGAATAAACAGAGCTGGAGACGATGCAGCAGGTCTTTCAATTTCAGAAAAAATGAGAGGACAGATAAGAGGTCTTGATCAGGCTTCAAGGAACTCTCAGGACGGCATATCAATGATACAGACAGCTGAAGGTGCTTTAAATGAAACTCATTCAATTCTTCAGAGAATGAGAGAATTAACAGTACAGGCATCAAATGATACTAATGTAACTGCTGATAGAAATTCTATAAAGGATGAATTAACTGCTTTAACTAGTGAAATTGATAGAATTGCTACACAGACTGAATTCAACACACAAACAATGTTTAGTGCGGGTACTGCAGTAAAGTTCCAGGTTGGAGCAAATTGCGGTCAACAGATATCTCTTACTTTCTCAGCAATGAAAGCTTCAGATTTAGGTGTTGATACTTCAAATGTAGCTACCAAAGTAGCTACTGCAGCTGAAGCAACAGCTGCAATTTCTACAGTAAATGTAGCAATTGAAAAGGTATCAAAAGAGAGATCAAAACTTGGAGCAACTCAAAACAGATTGGAACATACTATATCCAACCTTAACAATGCATCAGAAAACTTACAGTCAGCAGAATCAAGAATAAGAGATGTTGATATGGCTAAGGAAATGATGAACTTCTCAAAGAACAACATATTACAGCAGGCTGCACAGGCTATGCTTGCACAGGCTAACCAACAGCCACAGGGAGTTCTTCAGTTATTAAGATAAGTAGTGAACCAATTTTAGCTAAGACTAAAATTTCGTGAATTGTTTACTCATTCGAAGTAAGGAAAATGAATTTCCTATAATTGTTGAATAAATAAAAGTAACATTAAGGAGTCAGAGTGAAAACTCTGACTCCTTTTATAAAGCTAATAGTACGGAGAATCTAAAATTTTAGTTTAAAACATATAGGATTTTGAGTAGTATTAGTTTAGAAGAAAGAGGAGATGAATTTATATGTTGTTAAGCATAGCAATGATTGTTAAAAATGAAGAAAAGAATATAGAAAAATGCTTAAAGGCATTGGAACCTTTGAAAGATAAAATAAATTATGAAGTAATTGTAGTGGATACAGGGAGTACAGATAATACTATTAATATAGCAAGAAAATATACTGAAAAAATATATGAACACCAGTGGACTGATGATTTTGCAGAAATGAGGAATTTAAGCATAAAGCATTGCAATGGTGACTGGATTCTAGTAATAGATGCAGATGAAATATTAGAAAATCCAAGTGAATTAATTGAATTTTTTAAAGAAAAACATAAAGCCTATAATAGTGCAATAATCAGGCTTAACAACTATACATCTAAAGATATGTATGTTATAGGTGGATTAGTCAGATTGTTCAAAAATGATGATGATTTTTTCTATGTAGGGAGAGTCCATGAACAGCCTATGTTTAAAAATCCAACCTGTATGACTAATATAACATTTAATCATTACGGATACATCAGAAATGATTATGAATTAATGAAATACAAATATGATAGAAATATCAAGTTATTATTAAAGGATCTGGATGAAGGAAAAGATACAGTATATACCTTGTTTCAATTATCCCAAACTTATTCAATGGGGAATAAAAAGAATGAAGCTTTGAAGTCAATAGAAAAAGCTTATAATATGGTGAGGAACAATAAAGATACAATAAATGAAACAAAATACTTATACATATATCGACAATTAGCCATAGAATTATTTTATATGGGGAACTATGAAAGAACTATAGAAGTATGTAAACAAGCTTTATTAATAAGTAAAAGTTTTATAGATTTTTATTATATGTTAGCTGAAAGCAATAAATTTCTAAAAAATTATTCTAAGGCTGAAAAGTATTTCAATGAATATTTTAAATTATATGAAAAAAATAAGCAAGGGTATGTAGATTATATTACAGTAACTGATTTTTCAACTTCCATGTATAGTGACATGGTAAAAGACAGAATTATTAGTTTATATGAGTTGAAGAATTATAGGAAAGTCATTGAATTATGCAAAGGTTTAAATGAAAAAGAAAAGTATCAATTAAATCAAATTATCTTATATTCATTCATAAGAGAAAAGAAGTATAAAAAAATAACTGATTTTTATAAAGACAAAGAAATAAAAGATGATGATATTGAAACTATTGGCTCTGTAGTACAAAGAATAATGGCGGATAGTTTAAATGATGATTTTAGTGATATATTCAATAGCTTTAAGGGTTTGAACAAAACATTGAATTATTATTTAAAGTATATTATTTTTGATGATGAAGAAGATATTCAAAAGATAGATGTGAACTATAAGAATTATTATTTATGGAAAGCAGAAATATTAAAACTAAAGATTAAAGAGGACATCTCTGTATTAGAAGGAATAAAAAAACTTGATAACATAGATAAAGAAAAGTATTTGGATTATGTGTGTAACGATTATGACTGCATAAAAATCCTAAATGATTATGACAAGGATAATTTTCCATGCTTAGATGTGGAGGATTTATGCTTCTTCAACATAATAGAAAAAAAATTAATGTTTCTACCATCCATCCAAGGAGAAAAATTAGAAAATTTAATGTATCGAGCATTTATAAATAATATTAACTTCATGCAGCAAATTTATAACTTTGATATTATAAATGAAGAAAATAGTAAATTCATATTGAGCAGGTATGAGTATTTTTGGTACAAAATATATAACATTATAAACAAATATTCTAAGGATAAACTGTGTTATATAAAGAATTTAAAAAATCTTGTGCAAGATATGCCTGAGTTTAAAAAGGTTTTAGAAAGCTTAAGCGATAAAATTAACGACAATCCCATTACAGATGAAATGAAGAAAGAAAAACAAAATGTTTTAGAAAGCGTTGAAGAACTTATTAAAAATAATATGTTAGATGAAGCTGAAAATATATTAAGGGAACTGGATGATTTATTTATATATGATGTGGATATAAAAAATTATCTGGGGGTAGTATTGTATTCAAAGGGGCAATTTGATAATGCATTAGTTAATTTATCATTATCAAATACGCTAAAACAAAATAATTTTGATACGATATATAATTTAGCATGTGTTCTAGAAGCTAAACAGAGTTTTGACAAAGCAAAATATTACTATGGTAAAGCTTATGAGCTATGTGAAGATAAGGAACTTAAATTGCAAATCAAAGACATAATAATTTTACTAGACAAGAAATAGGCATTAACTGAAATGTTTAAAAGAATAGCTGCAAATGCTGTAGATTGATTGTTTAGATTTTAATTAAGGTGGTAACTTTTATGAATAATGAAATGGAAAATTATAAACAGGAATTTAAAAAAAACTTACAATATTTAATAGAAGAAGGACAATTAGAAGAAGCAAAGGAAATGATACAGCAATATGAAGCAATAGTGAAAGATGATGTGGAAATAGCTTCTATGAAGGCGGTAATTTTAATAATGGAACATGAATTTAAAGAAGCTATGAAATTATTAATAAAATCTTTAAATAATTACGGGGAAAATTTTGATTTATTATTTAATTTAGCATATTTATATGAACTAAATAGTAATTATGAAAAAGCATATTATTATTATTCTAAAGCAAATGAAAAGTGTACTGATAATGAAATGAAAGAGAATATAAAAGGTATTTTAGATAATTTGAAGACCAATCATAATGTTAATAATCATAAGAAAAGAAAGAGTGTTCTTATGATAGCCCAAATATTCCCGCCAATGGGCGGCTCTGGAGTTCAAAGAACATTAAAATTTGTAAAATATCTAAGGAAATTTGGTTGGGAGCCAGTTGTAGTTACTGTTGGGAATACTGCTTTCAATTATTTAAAAGATCCTACATTAGAAAAAGAAATCCCTGAAAATTTAGAAATAGTTAGATTTGATGAAAAACTAAATTTTACTGGAAATGAAGCAACTAATTTACTTAATAAGTATGAAAAACTAATCAATAATGATGAAATAATATGTGAATATAAAAATATAATAAATAATTTAAGTAAAGAAAATAATGGTGAAGAATTATTAAAAGCATTTTTGATACCAGATTACTCTAGCTTTTGGGCAATGGATGTACTGGATAAAATTGATGAATACATAGATTTTAACTCCATAGACATTTTATATTCTACTTCAGGACCTTATTCAGACCATATTATAGGATATTTTTTAAAAGATAGATTTAATAAACCATGGGTATGTGACTTTAGGGATGAGTGGACAAATAACCCTTATGTCAATTTCGATAAGAGTGGCATAGTCTATAACATTATGAGAAATATGGAAATAAATATATTGAATAGATGTAACATGATTATTACTACAACTCCTTTAGCAAAAGAAAATTATATAAATGATTTGAATATTCCTGAAAGCAAGGTTATTGTTATAACCAATGGATATGATGAAGAGGATTTTAAAAATATTCCAATTGATGCGGGGAAAAGAGATAAATTTAGAATTATGCATAATGGTTTACTATATATGATAAGAACCCCTGAAACATTTTTTCAGGCTATTAGAATGCTATTGGATAATAAAAGAATAGATAAAGATAAAATTGAAGTTATATTCTCTTATACAGAAAATAAAGATAAATGGTTAAAATATTTAAGAGAAAATAATATGGAATCCATTGTTAAATTTAATGACTATATGAGTCATAATGAAAGCATAAAATTATCAATGAATTCAGATATGTTATTGTTAATTGTTGGATCAGGTGAAAAAAACAAAGGAGTGTATACTGGAAAAGTATTTGAGTATTTAAGAATGGGTAAACCTATACTTGCATTATCTCCTAAGCAAAGCGTTGTGGAAAAGTTGTTGAATGAAACAAATTGTGGTATGAATTTTGAATTTGAAGATGTTAATGGCATAAGCAATTATATTTATAAAGAGTATAAAGACTGGCAAAATAGTATTAAAAATAAATGTAACTCAAGCAAACTTATAACAAAATATGAAAGAAAAAATTTGACTAGAAAATTAGCTAATATCTTCGATGAAATATATGAATTAGATGTCAAATTGAAAAATGCAGAGCATTTATTATATGATGATTGCAATCTTATTGATAATAATCTGGAATATAAAATTAAAAATGCATTAATAAATAATGATAATGATTACAGATTACTTAGATTATTGGGATACTTTTATTATAGAAAGCAAAAATACTATGAGGCATATAAATTTAATAACATGGCATTAATCAATACTGGCAATAATTTAATAAAAAATGAAATAGAAAAATTGAATTTGAAGATATTGTCAGAAAACAATATTGCCGAATTGGAAAGAAGAAAAAAGTTAGAATTAATATTAGTTGGAGAAACAATAGATAAAGACATATTAAGTTTGATTCAAAGTGTCGGTAATATAAATAATATTGTAAATACTTCGCATTTCGATGTTAAAGAAATCAGAGAAGTAATATTAAGAAACACAAATTTTGATTATATAGTAATTATGGAGAAAGATGATGATAAATTCAAATCAATAATTAGCGAATTAATGCTGCTTAATATTGATGAAAGTAAGATCTTTGATTTTTATTCCTATAACTACCCTTATTATATAGAGGGATTTGAATATAAGTTGAATAGTTTTCTGAAAAAAAGTAGAATAGATATGCTAGTTACTGGTTTATCCTATGGTGAAATAGGTTTGGATTGCAATAAAATTAACATTCCAAGTTTTAATTTTGCACTCTCGGGACAAGACATCTTTTTTGATTACCAGTTATTTAAGTTTTTGTTGAAATTTTCAAATTTAAAGAATAATATTAAATATGTTTTGATCAGCATGGGATACTATGCCTTCGATTATGATTTGTCAAAGGCAGAACAATGCACAAGGATTCATAGGTATTATGCTGATTTAGGAGAAACTCATAACTATAACAACATATTGCATTTAAGATTATGCAATGCTCTTTATAAAATGCATGATTATGAAAATGATTATAAAATGTATCATAACTATAAGCTTAATACTAAGTTAAATCTCAAAAATAGGAAGCAAGAAGATAAAATTGCTATAAGACAAGCTACTATGAACTATCCTGAAACTAGAAAGGAAAATAAACTAATATTCAAAATATATTTAGATCTGTTGACTGAAAATAATATTGTCCCTATAATAACAGTTTTACCTGTAAGTAAATACTATAGAAAATTCTATGAGGATAACTATCAAAAAGATAAGTTTTATAAAATAATGAATGAATTCAAGATAAACTATAAATTTGAAATATTTGATTACTTTCATAATGACATGTTTGAAGATGAAGATTTCTTTGATTATTCACATCTAAATAAGTATGGTGCAGAAAGGTTTACCAATATGTTAATGGAGAGATTAGGAATATCGTAATATATTTAAGTTAGATGCTATAATTGAATTATTGTAAAATAACCTAAGACAAATGAAATTAAAGGGGATTAAAGCATTGTTGACATTATGCATGATAGTTAAAAATGAAGAACAAACATTGAAAAACTGCCTGTCCAGAGCAGCTGATTTAGCAAAGGAGCTAGTTATAGTAGATACAGGTTCTACTGACAAAACAAAATCTATTGCATTAGAATTTACAGACAAAGTTTATGATTTTAAGTGGTGTAACGATTTTGCAAAGGCAAGAAACTTTTCCATATCAAAGGCATCTAATGATTGGGTGATAGTGTTGGATGCAGATGAATTTATAGAGGATTTTGATAGAAAAGGCATTTTAAAATTCATAAGCAATGAAAACAATTGCAAAAAAGTCGGTAGAATTAAAAGAAAAAGCTTAATGGAAGATTCTTTTGGAGTAAAAAAATACTTTGAGAGAGTAAACAGGGTATTCAACAAAAAATATTTTCATTATAAAGGAATAATTCATGAGCAGATTTCAAGTATGGATGGCGAAGCTTATGAAACGGAAAATTTGGCTATTAGCGTAGATCACATAGGATATACCAAGGAAGTTGTGAATAGAACAAACAAGTTAAAAAGAAATATTGATTTGCTGAATGAGGCTATGAAGGATGCACCTGATGATCCATATCTGCAGTACCAGTTGGGAAAATCTTATTATATGTTGAAAAACTATAATAAGGCTTCAACTTGTTTTGAAATGGCCTTAAAACATGATGTGGACTACAGGCTGGAATATGTATCCGACCTGGTAGAAACCTATGGATATTCACTTATTGACAGCGGCAGGTATTCTGATGCATTAAAATTAGAAAAGTTTGCAAAGTATTATGCCAATGCTGATTTCTGCTTTTTAATGGCACTGATATATATGAACAATGCAAAATTTACATTAGCTGTTGAAAACTATATGAAATGCACTAGGTTTGAAGAAAGCAAGGTTGAAGGAGTTACATCCTATTTGTCATACTACAATATAGGGGTTATATATGACGTGCTTGGTTTTAAGGAAAAGGCATTGGAATATTACAATATGTGTGGAAACTATGAGCCAGCTATTGCAAGACGTAAAGCACAGCTAAACTGATTGATTGTCAGGAGCATATCATGAAAAAACTACAAACTAAACAAAAAATATTATTATTCTTAAGTCTTATATTCCTTATAAGTTCAGTTTCCATAAGTGCTTATAAAACTGTAACTAATTTTAAAGACATATCTTTTAATAAGAATATTGATGACAATGTTAAAGTGAAAAAGATTAATGACTTAGAAAATGAAAAAGAAATTAAAAATAGAATATTAGCACTTGTAGAGACTTTAGGTGAAGCTGTAGATTATATGAAGAACAATCTGAATGAAGAAAAATTAACTGAAGCTATTTCAATGACAGAGGATTGTATAAAGGCATTAGATAGTATAGAAAATGGGTTAAACAAATTAAGCAGCAAGGACAAAATAAATAGTTTAAATAAACAAACCCAGATTTTAAAGGCTTATTTTTATGATTTTAAGTCTAATTTGGGAAAAGGGGATTTAGAGAAAAGTTTGGATATAATTTCTTCTATACAAAAGGAATACATACATTGGAAGAAGCAAATTAAAGGGTTTTTGATTTAACAAAAACCCTTTTTAAATTCCAGATTAAGTTTTAATAAGTTTTATACGATAAATAGAAGGCAAGGAAGCCTAGGAAAAGATAACAGGGAGGTGAAAAGATGTTTATTAGTAGTAATGGATTTCTTTTGAATTCCTTTGAAAAGTTGACAAGCAATAGAACATCTAAAAACCAATTTACAGAAAAATTGTCCTCAGGTAAAAGAATAAATAGAGCAGCAGATGATGCAGGTGGATTATCCATAAGTGAAAGTTTAAAGGCTCAAATAAGAGGATTGAGTATGGCAGGAAAAAACACACAGGATGGCATTTCTATGCTTCAAGTAGCAGATGGTGCCATGGATGAAATAACTAAAACTCTTCATAGGATGAAAGAACTATCAGTACAAGCGTCTAATGATATTTTAACGGAGGGTGATAGACGAGCTATAGGAGAAGAGTTTAATCAGTTAAAAGAAAATATAGAAAATATATCGCAAAATACAGAGTTTAATGGAATAAAGATCTTAAATGAGGATAAAACACTAGTTATTCAAACAAGAGATAACCCTTATGCTAGTTATAATGTAAAGCTAAATAATAATTCTTTACAAGCTTTAGGCATAGATAGCACAAGTATAAATACTGCAGCTAATTCTAATGAAGCTAATGGAAAGATTAAAGATGCCTTAGATACAGTTATAAAAAATAGAGTGAAAATTGGCACCCATTTAAATAACCTTCAACATGCCTTTAATAATGCAAGTAATTCTGGTAGTAATTTAACTTCTTCTTTATCTCAAATTGAAGATGTAGATATGGCAGCAACTCTTATGAAATCAGTTAAAGATGACCTACTTATAAATTATAATAAATCCATGTTAGTATCATCAAAACAAAGTAACGAAGGAGTAAATACTGTAATAAATAAATGGTTGTTAGGTTAACTGCGGTTTGGGGAAAAGTGGAGGTTAGACAATCAATAGAAAAGTTATTAATGCATTTAGGTTATTTTAAGTATTTAAATACATTTTGGAGCTTTTGAAAATTCAGTGTAAAAACTTAAGCAATTTGGTATAATTAAAGTATGCAATATTGTAAAGTGCTTTTAAATATTTAATAATAAAATTTAAGGGTTGTGATAATTTATGTATTTAAATGAGGATACAATTAATAAAATAATAGACTATTCCTTAAAAATAATAAAACCATATTTAATTTATATATTTGGCTCTGCTGTCAATGGAAATTTCAATGGAAATAGTGATATAGATATAGCTTTTTTAAGTGATAAAGAATTTAGTGATTATGAAGTTTTTATTATGGCACAGGAGTTAGCTGATATTGTAAAAAGGGATGTGGACTTGATAAATCTAAAAAAGGCTTCTACAGTTTTCAAAGCTCAAGTAGTAGGAACAGGAGAAAAGGTTTACTGTACAGATGAAACTAGACGAATGTATTTTGAAATGCGATCTTTTAAGGAGTATGCTCTTTTAAATGAAGAAAGGGAAACAATAATGGAAAACATTAAGAAGAGGGGTTCTGTATATGGGAAATGATGTAATATACAGTAAATTTAGATATAATACAAGAGATTATTGAGAAACATTTATCAGATTTTAGTGCTTTTATAGAGGTGATATTGGGAAGATTGTAAAAAATGATAGTGAAAACCACCCTGATTCCAGGGTGGTTTTTTATATAGAAGAGCAGGTGTAAACATCTATTGATTTAAAATGCTAATTTGATATACTAGTAAAGTTGAATTTAGTATTTAAAGAAATGTCCTCTTATTATTAAGTAAAGATTTATATACGCCTCACCTTTTTATTACATATTATTTAATTTTATTAAATAAATATATAATATGCTAATGAAATAGGATGTATTATTATAAATATTGTAAAACATTTTGTAACATATTGTTAAAAGTTCGGATAGAATATATAATTATAATAAGAAGCAGAGGTGAGAAATTATGAATATAAAAAATACTAAAGGAAAGCTAAACAAATACATATTAGTTCAAATAGCATTGGTAACTTTGTTATTAATATTATTTCAAAGTACTTTTTACAAATATAAAATGAATATGCTGATGTATAATTCCACTCTAATTATAATTCTATGTGTTATATTTTACTTAGAAGTAAAAATACAAAGTAAGGATAAAAGGATTGATGAGCTTATAAAGTCGGAAGATGAGCTAAGAGAAGAGATATTTCTAGCCTCCTGCGATGAGTTAACTAATCTCCCTAATAAAGAGATGTTCATAAAAAGCTTGCAGAAAACTATAGATAAAATTATAAAAACCAATAGCAATGAAAAAATTGCAGTAATGTTTTTGGATTTAGATAATTTTAAGAAGATAAATGATACTTTAGGACACAATTATGGGGATGAATTATTAAAGATAGTTGCGGAAATTCTTAAATTTTATGTGGGAGAGGGTAACTATATTTCCAGAATTGGAGGAGATGAATTTTTAATATTCATATGTTGTGATAAGGATTGCAATAATGTAGTCAATTTATGTGAAAATATAAAGGGTATGTTCATTGAACCTTTAAAAATAGGAAATAAATATGCTTGTACTTCGGTAAGCATTGGAATAAGTATATTTCCCCAGGATAGTACTGATGTAAATATTCTTATTAAAAATGCAGATATTGCTATGTATAAAGGAAAGAATTCTGGCAAAAATAGTTATTGTTTTTTCACCAATAATATGAGACAGGAAATGGAAAGAAAGAGTGAAATTGAAAAATATTTAAGAAATGCATTAGAAAATAATGAATTACAGGTGTACTATCAACCTCAAATTCATGTAAGCGGGAAAAAATTAGCGGGTTTTGAGGCACTATTAAGATGGAATAGTAAAGAACTAGGGTGGATTTCTCCAGTGGAGTTTATACCAATAGCTGAAGAAACATCACTTATAATTCCTATAGGAGAGTGGCTTATTAAGACTGTATGCAATCAGTATGTGGAATGGATGAAAAAAGGATATGCTCCCTTTACTATTGCAATTAATTTATCCGCTGTACAAATACAGAATAAAGATTTTGGTGAAAAAATAAGAAGGATTATTAAAGAAACTAATATAGATCCTAAATATATAGAATTTGAAATTGCAGAAACAATGCTTATGGAATCCTTAGAGTGCAGCATTAAGCTATTAAAAGAATTTAAAGAATTAGGTGTAAAGGTTGCTATAGACAATTTTGGTATAGGATATTCTTCATTTAAACATTTAAAAGGTTTGCCTATAAATACCATAAAGATTGATAAGTCTTTTATTGATGATATAGATTTAAATTCTAGTGATAGGGATATTACACATGGAATAATTAAATTAGCTCACAAAATAAATATGGAAGTAATAGCTGAAGGAGTGGGAAAAGAAGGGCAAGTATCTTTGTTAGAGCATATGGAATGTGATAAAATTCAAGGCTATTATTTTAGCAGACCACTTAGTCTGGAATCAGCAGAAAGTATGTTAGAAAGTGCGGATCACTTTTTTAAATAATAAAGAAAGATATGGTTAATAAGCCATGTCTTTTTTTTTATATAAAATTAAATCTTTGTTAACACAATAGACATACTTTAATATTGACTAATAGTCATATTGGTATATAATAAAAAGGTACCAATTGACTATTAGTCATAAATTTGGGGCAACAAGGAGGGAATACAATGAAAAAATTTGGTAAATTAATAGCGGAAAAAAGAGTTTTAGTATTAATTATTTCAGTGCTATTACTGATACCATCCTTTTGGGGAATGGCGAAAACCAAGGTAAACTATGATATGCTAGAGTACTTACCGAAGAATTTGGATTCTATGAAGGGACAAGAGATACTGGATAAAAAGTTTTCAAATGCAGCAAATTCTATGCTGATAATTGAAAATATGGAAAGCAAAGATGTTTTAAAGTTAAAAGATAATATATCAGAGATAAGTGGAGTGGAAAAAGTAATTTGGATAAGTGATATGCTGGATACTAGTATACCAAAAGAAATACTGCCAGAGGAAATAAAGGATAGTTTTTATAGTAAAAATTCTACTATGCTTATAATACGATATACTGATTCTGCATCTTCAGAAAAAACACAAAAGGCTATAGGAGAGATAAGGAATATTACAGATAAGCAGTGTTTCCTAAGCGGAGCATCTGCCATAGTTAAGGATACAAAGGATTTATCAGATAAAGAAACGCCTTTTTATATTTTGATAGCAGTAATACTTTCAATAATAGTACTTGCTCTTACTATGGAATCTACTATAATACCATTTATATTTTTAATTAGTATGGGTTTTGCAATAATGTATAACATGGGGACTAATATATTTTTAGGGCAGGTTTCTTATGTAACCAAGTCAATTGCAGCAGTATTGCAATTGGGAGTTACTATGGATTATTCTATATTCTTACTTCATAGATATGAGGAAGAAAAATTGAAGTTTAATGATAGAAATGAGGCCATGGGGGAGGCTATTGCAAATACTATAACTTCTATTTCAGGAAGCTCTCTTACCACTATAGCAGGATTTTTAGCATTATGCTCTATGCAGTTAAGCCTAGGTAAAGATATAGGAATTGTCATGGCTAAAGGAGTTTTACTAGGAGTTATATCAACAGTAACAATACTACCTGCTTTGATTTTAATGTTTGATAAATATATATACAAGTTTAAACATAAAACTGTACTGCCTGATTTTAGCAAGACGGCATCATTGGTATCAAAAAAGTACAAGGTATTTATTGCTATATTTTTATTAGCATTTATACCTGCAATATTTGGTAATAATCATTTGAAAGTTTATTATAACTTAGATAAATCTTTACCGGAGAATTTGCCTTCTATTATTGCTACAAATAAGTTAAAAGAAGACTATAACATGACCACCACACATTTTGCTTTAGTTAATGATGATGTGCCGCCTTATAAGAGAACTGAGATGATTAAGAAAATTGAGGAAGTTGATGGAGTAGATAAAGTTTTAGGATATGATAAATTTGTTGGAGCAGCAATACCTGAATCTTTTGTACCAAATGACATTAAAGATTTGTTTAAAAAAGGTGGATATAATCTGATACTAGTAAATTCAAAATATAAATCAGCTACAAATGAAGAAAATAATCAGATAGATGAAATAGAATCCATTGTGAAAAGTTATGATAAAAATGCAATGTTAACTGGTGAAGGAGTTCTAACAAAGGATTTAGTTCAATTAGCGGATAAGGATTTTAAAAGCTCCAATGCTATATCTATATTAGCTATATTTGCCATAATCTTTGCAGTATTTCAGTCAATATCAATTCCAATTTTATTAGTAGCATCTATTGAACTGGCAATACTTATAAATATGAGCGTTTCCTTCTATATGGGAACTACAGTGCCTTTTATTGCTTCTATAGTAATAGGCTGTATTCAGCTAGGGGCTACTGTTGATTACGCAATACTATTAACATCAAGATTTAAAGAGGAATTGCAAAATGGCTTAAATAAGTTTGATGCTATGGAAAAAGCAGTTAAGGAGTCAGGAAAATCTATTGCTACCAGTGCACTAACATTCTTTGGTGCTACTTTTGGAGTTGGCATGATATCAAACTTGTCCATAATAAAAACCTTATGTACTATGATGGCAAGAGGAGCACTTATAAGTATGGTAGTAATAATCTTTATACTTCCTTCTATATTGTTAGTTTGCGAAAAACTTATTGCTGTTACTAGCAGAAACTGGAGAAAAGATTCTGGATTTAAAATAGATAAAAAAACTGCTGTTTAAGAGATAACATAATAAATTTAAAAAAGGAGAGAGAACTATGGCAAGAAATAAATGTCTTTCAAAAAATTTAATATGTTTAGTAGTGGTAGGTTCAACGATGGCACCCAATGTAGTTTATGCAAAGGATGCAGTAGTAAAAGATGAATCTGTGTATGTAAATTTAAATGGAAATGGTAAGGTAAAAGAAGAAATAGTAAGTGATTGGCTTCATAGTGATGAAGAAAATTTGAATGTGGAAGATATATCAAAATTAAATGATATAAAAAATGTTAAAGGAAATGAGGTACCATTAAAGGATGGAGATAAGCTAACTTGGAAAAGTGATAAAAAAGACATATTCTATCAGGGAACTACAAAAGAAGATCCGCCAGTAGAGATAAGTGTAAAATATTATTTTGATGGAAAAGAAGTAAATCCTAAGGATATAGCGGGTGAATCGGGAAAATTAAAAATAAAAATTAATTATAAAAACACAGATAAGCAAATGGTAAATATAAATGGAAAGATGAAAAATATATATACACCAATGACAGCTCTTACGGTGGTAACATTACCTTTTGATAACTTTTCAAATATTAAAATAAATGATGGAACAATAATTTCCGAAGGTAATAACAAGATAATAAATTTTGCAGCTTTTCCAGGTATGAAAGAAAGTTTTGATTTAAATAATGATGATATAAATAGTAAAATACCTAATGAATTGGAAATAAATTGTGATGTAAATAATTTTAAAATGGATCCAATACTTATAACTGTAACTCCACAGCTGCCAGAAATAAAGGCAATTAAAGATGCAAAAAATGTTGATGAACTTAAAAATGGAATAAATGATCTGCAAAATGCTTCAAATGAGTTATTAAATGGTATTTTACAGACTAAAAATGGAGCACAGGGTTTAAATGTTGGTATTACAAAAGTGAAAAATGGTATGATTTCTTCCCAATATGCTTCGGGGAAATTATCTAATGGTATAGAAGATGCACATAATGGTTTATGGGATATAAGAAAAGATATGGATGAAAACTCCGATAAACTTTCCCTTGTAAGGGATAAAAATAAGGTACAGAATGAAAGAAAACTTATAGAAGATGCTTTTGTGGCAAAGAATATGGATACCTCATCACTTAAAAACTCACTAGAACTTATTAAAACAGAGAACATGGTATTGTTTGGTAAGACCCTTAATGATTTTAAAGGTTTAGATGTTAATGGTATATTAAATAATCCATTATTTAAAAATGCCCCTTCATTAGCAGATGAAGGAAACACTAAAAAAATGAATAATTTAATTAATGATGCAGAAGCATTACAAAAAATTGATATGAATAAAATGCTTCCAGTGATGAACTTACTATCTAAGGATAATATTAATGAAATAAATAATATTATGAATCAGGTAGATAAATTAGGAAATATTGACATGAAAAAGATAGATGAATTGACGGGTTTGTTAGATGGAGCAGAATCTATGTCAAATATTACGGAAAAATTACAGGGTATAAGCAATATGGATACTGCTAAATTAGATTCTATGAAGGAAATTTTAAATAAGGATAATTTATATAGCTTAAGGAACGTAATCAACCAGGGAGAAAAATTAGAAACAATTGATATGTCTCCTATAAATCAATTGTTAGATAAACAAATAGCAGGAGCTGAATCTTTTCATGCCCAAACTGAGCCTCTAAGAAATGATGCCAATATAAAACTTTTGCAAAGCAGTATAGATTCTAATCCAAATATGTCTACTGAGCAAAAGGCAAATGCTAACGCTCTTCTTAATGGGTATTATAAGGCAGTATGTGAAACTGATAAGAGTTTAAATGACTCCAAGGAAAGTATTAATTCTATGAAACCTTTATTAAATTCTTTTCAGGAAATGCAAAATAATTTAAAGAGTCAAGATAAGAATATAGCTGAATTAAACAATATTTTAAATGAAGAAAACATAAATAATTTAAATATTATGATAGACAATTTGGAAAGCGCTAAAAATGATTTATCACAAAGTAAAAATCAGCAGCTGCTAAAAGGTTTAAGTAAAGAAAATATAAATGCTGCTAGAGATTTATTAAATGATTTAAAAACTGTTCAAAACAGTGTGTATAGTGAAGATAATGTGAAGTTAATGAAAGATATTCAAAATGGATTGAATTCTGACAATGTAAAATATATGCAGAGCGTATTACCTAAGATAGCCTCTATGAAACAGGATTTAGATGCAAATAAGGAAAATTTAAATGAAATAAAGGCTATGATATCTAGTACAAAGGATCCAAAGCTAAAAGAAACCTTAAATAAAGTTAATGTATTGCAGAAAGATTTGGAGAAAGCTGGGCCAAAGCTAGTTAAACTACAGCAAAACATTCCTCAGGATATGGGAAAAGTGCCACAAATGATGGGCACACTCACCTCAATGCAGCAAGATTTAAAGGATAACGGTCAAATATTAGACATAGTTAATGATGCATTGAAACAGGGAAATGTGGATAAAGCAAATAAACTTTTAGATGCTATGCCGAAAATGACAGATGGAATGGATAAACTTTATAGTGGCAGCAAGAAGCTTTCTTTAGGGATAGGTTCTTTAGTAGATAATGGAATAGATCCTTTAGAGGAAGGAAGCAGTAAATTATATTCTGGAACTGGTGAGCTTTATTCAGGAGCTAAAAAATTTAGTGATGAAGGTATAGGAAAAATTAACTCTAAAGTAACTCCTAAAATAGGAGATATAAATAATATTATTGAGGTAAAGGATAAGCTCTATGAGATGTCCAAAAATTATGGTACTTTCACTGGAACCGGAGATAATATGGATGGAAAAGTTAAGTTTATAATGAAAACTGATGATGTAAAAGCTCCTGAAGTAAAAAAACAAAAGAAAGAGCCAAAGAAAGTTGCAGTTGAAGAGAAGAAAAACTTTATTCAATGGATTAAAAGTATTCTTTAATTCATATTTTACTAAGTAGCTAATAGGTATACCCTATAGCTACTTTTTTGTGTGTTATGTGTAAAATAGCTAGAAATTTGTAGGTAACATTTAAAGTTTACCATTGACTGAAAAATTTTTTTAAACAATAATAAATATATAAGAAAAGTTTTTATAAGGAGTGAAATTTAGCTTATGTCAAATGATAAAGATGAAAATAAGCCTATAAATAAGAAAGTCATCAAAGAAAAGAATCTTTATGATTCAGCTTTTGAACTTTTTTCAAATAAAGGGATAAATGGTACCTCAATAGATGATATAGTTAAGAAGGCAGGTGTAGCTAAGGGAACCTTCTATTTATACTTTAAAAATAAGTATGATATAATAGACAAAATAATATTGAAGAAAAGTGCTTCTGTTCTAAAAGAAGCAGTGGAAGTAACTTTATCTAAAAACCTTCAGGATTTTTCACAATCCATAATATTTTTTATAGATTACATAATAGAGTATCTTAGGGGCAATACAAAACTCCTTAAAATAATCCATAAAAATTTGTCCTGGGGATTATATAGAAAAGCTATAGCTAGCGCAAACCAATATGAAGATATGAGGATTATAAATGAGTTACTGGAAGAAATAAGGCAAAAGGAAAATATAGATGAGGAAGAATTTGAAATAAATCTTTTTATGGTTATAGAACTTACCAGTTCCATATGCTATAGTTCTATAATACTTCAAGAACCTTATGACATTGATACAATGAAACCTTATCTTTTTAATATGATAAAAAAAATAACTGGGTAGATGTGAACAATTACTTATATTATGTTATAATATGAATATATTGCTAGCTATATAACTTTATATATGATCATAATTAATGGAGGGAAATATGGGAGAGGAAAAATTATTAGTAAATAAAGATGTATTAATAAAAATTCAATCTAGGGCTATAGCTATAAAACTTATGGCTAAAGATAAGCAGATCATTAAAGAGGCAGAGGATATGCTGGAAATGATTGATAAAGAGCTAAAGGACAACTCTTTAAGTTTATTAGAAAAAATAGATCAGAAGATGAAAGAAACAAAATTAACTAATGCTGAACTAAATGCTAATTTATATATATTATATAGAAAATTATCTGACAATAAGATAAGTGAACAAGACGCAGCTGCCTTATTTGATCTATATGTAAGCTCACAACCCTTTGATAATTAGATTTATTAAAGGTAAAAGTAATTGTTTTTTGCTATTATTTATTTAAAATATAAAAAAGGACTAGCTTTGCTATCTAGCCCTTTTTTATATAAAATGTCTGAAAATCACCGAAAACCTCCATTATTTATCCTGGAGGTAATTTACTAAAGTATTTTAAGTATTTCTACGTCATAATCCCCATCTGGAGATTGTACTGCTACTCTTTTACCTACTTCTAATTTGTAAAGAGCCTTTCCTAAAGGGGATTCTATGCTTATCTTCATATTCTTCACATCTGCTTCCACAGAGCTTACTAAGGTCACTTTTTCATCATCCTCTAAATCATGAAATCTTACCAAAGCAGTTTTATTTAAATCAAAAACATTTGTATCAGTAGAACTTTCCACCACTATAGAATTTTTTAATTGAGTTTCCAATTCAAGTATTCTAGTCTCATTCATTGATTGATCATCTTTTGCAGCACTATAATCTGCATTCTCACTTAAATCTCCTTGAGCACGTGCAGATTTTAAAGCAGCTTTAATTTCAACTCTTTTTACTGTTTTTAAGAATTCTAACTCTTCTTCTATTTTCTTTTTGGCTGAATCTGTAAGAATAATTTGTCCCATTAAAATTTTCACCATCCTATATTATTTTCATCTATATGTTAGATTTAACTTTATTTTAAATAATAAGCCTTACCTAAGATATAATCTCTATCAATTAATTTTAGCACTAATGCTATCTTTAAATCAAGAACTTTAGATGACAGTTTAGGTAAGAACTAATAAGTAAAAAGTAAGAGTTTATGAAAAAATTCAGCAAAGCTGAATTTTCACCACAACTCTTACTTCTTAGTTCTTACCTCTTAGTTTATAGTTGACAAACATATACACAGGTGATATAGTTAGTTACATAAGTAACCAACTAATTAAGGGAGGGGATTTTATGTATAAAGAAGTTTGGAATAAATATACGAAAGGATTTAAATTCTTGCTGCCATTTATTTTAGTAAAGGTACTGTGTGAAGGTATTGGCTTTAATTTAGGGTTTAACAAATATGATTTATATAATATTTTTAGAGGGAATTTATCGGATTTCAAGCAAGCAGTAATGAGTAATTTAGCACCAATTCTATTTATTGTGTTTGTAGGTTCGTTATTTTATGCATTTTTAATGGTAGTAATTAAAGAATTAATAAATGAAAAGCATATAGATTATAGAGAAGATTTTAAAGAAGGCATAGGCTTTTATTTAAGATATTTAGTATTGAGTATCATTATTGAGGCTGTCTTAATTGGGATAAATCTTTTAGGAATGATAGATATGCTTAAGGCAATTGCATGGGTTTTATTAATAGGTATTACCCCTATAGTTATTCCATGTGATTCATATTTAATATACTACAATACAAGTTCAGTTGAAGCTTTCAAAAAAGGACTGGCAGTGGGTAAAAAATATTTTATGGAAATATTTTTTTTAGGAATTATAGCAGGAATAGTATCGGGAGTAAGCGGAGTAAGTATGGTAAGAATGGGACTGAAAACTAGTTCTATAATTTATGTATGTATGGAATTTATAATAACAAGTGTAGAGATGTATCTATGTATGTTTGTTATGTTTATTTGTAAGAAAGAAGAAAAATCAGTAGGGAAAATCATAGAATGTTAATCAAGTGAAACTTCTTATTCCTAATATAATTATTGGAGGGAATATTATGGATTTAGCAGTAAGTATAAAAGAATTAAATAAAGTATTTAATAATAAAAAAGTTTTAAATGATTTATCTTTGGATATTGAACATAATAAAATTTATGGCTTGGCAGGTAGAAATGGAGCTGGAAAAACCACTTTACTAAAAATAATTGCCTGTTATTATATAAAGACTTCAGGAACTGTAGAAGTCTTTGGAGAAGAGCCTTTTGAAAATGAAAAGATTTTATCACAAATTTGTTTTGTAGGTGATGGAAATAATTTTATGCCTAATATGAATTCTAAGGAAATTTTTCATATAGCAAAGATATTTTATCCTAATTGGGATGAGGATTTTAAAGAACAGCTAATAGAAAAATTTAATTTAGATGTGAGCAAGAACTATGGAGACCTTTCTAAGGGCATGAAATCTATGGTGAACATAATAATAGGTCTTGCCAGTCGTGCACCTTTAACAATGTTTGACGAGCCATATTCAGGGCTTGATCCAGTAGGCAGAGAAATATTTTATAGGGCACTTTTAGAAGATTATGATAGATATCCAAGATGTATAATATTTTCTACTCACTATTTAGAAGAAGTAAGCAGACTTTTTGAAAGCATAATTATTATTCATAAAGGCAGGCTTCTTTTATGTGATGATGTGGATGCTTTGAAGGAAAAAGCTTTTTATATAAGGGGGCAAAAAGAAAAATTAGAAGGCATTGAAGAAAAATTCAATGTTTTAAACAAGAAATCCCATGGAGAAATAGGAACTCTTGAGGTATTTCAACACTTATCTGAGGAGGATAAAGAAATATTGGAAGAAATGGGCTTCCAAATAGAAACCATGCCTATTCAGAAATTATTCGTAAGTTTAACTATAAAGGATTAGGGGGACATAGATGAAATTAATAAACAAACATAAATAAATTACAGGAGGAAAGTTTTATGTATAAAGAAGTTTGGAGAAAATATATGAAAGGATTTAAATTTTTACTGCCATTTATTTTAGTTAGGACACTATATGAAAGTATTATGCACAATTTAGGTTTTAGCACGTATGATTTCTATGATTTCTTTAAAGGAAATTTATCAGGTTTAAAGCAAGCAGTAGTAGATAATTTTGTACCAATTCTATTTCAATTATTTGTAGGTTCATTATTTTGTGCATTTTTAATGGTAGTTATAAAAGAATTGATAAATGAAAAGCGTGTAAATTATAGGGAAGATCTTAAAGAAAGTTTAGGCATTTATTTAAGATATTTAGCACTAACCATAATTATGTATGCTATCACAATAGGAGTATTGCTTTTAGGAGCTTTTGATATAATCATGCCAATTGTATATATTTTTGTAACCTCCTATCTTAGCCCCATACTTATTCCATGCGATGCATATTTGGTATATAATAATACAAATCCAGTAGAAGCATTAAAAGAAGGAACCTCATTGGGTAAAAAATATTACGTGGAAATATTGTTTTTAGGAATTATATTTGGAGTAATATCATTGCTTTTAGGAATTATATTTAAGATGGCGTCACCAATAGGCATGGATTTAAGAACTAATCCTATGGGTTATGCATGTATAGAGCTTATAGAAATAAGCGTATGGACATATCTATGTATGTTCATTATGGCTATTTGTAAGAAAGAAGAAAAAACAGTAGAAAAAATCATAGAATGTTAATTTAGTGAAACTATTGCATGGATAGTGAATATGGGCAATTCCTATTATCCATTTCGTTAAATATATATAAAAGATTTAGGTACCTTAATTGCAAGCCTTTAAAGGGGTGAAAAAAATTGAAATTAATATTGGACGACTCTAAGCCTATATACATGCAAATAGCCCAAGGGATTGAGGACGATATACTAAATGGGCTTTTAAAAGAGGGGGAACAGGTTATGTCTACCAATCAATTCTCAGAAGTATATGGTATTAATCCTGCCACTTCAAGAAAGGGAATAAATATTTTAACAGAGGAGGACATACTGTACAAAAAGAGAGGGATAGGTATGTTTGTTAAACCAGGAGCTAAGGAATACATAAAAGGAAAAAGAAGAAAGAGCTTTTTTAAGGACTTTGTTTTAAAGACCATTAAAGAAGGGGAAAAGGTTGATATAAATAAAGAAGAAATTATAGATATGATTAAAAGCTATGAAGAGAAATAGAAACCATACCTATTTAGAATTATTTGTAAGTTTAACTATAAAGGATTGGGTGGGAGATATATGAAACTAATAAATAATAAAAGATTTAATGTTCAGTTAAATAGAGCTTTTTTACAAGAACCTATAATTCTTATCTTTTTAATTAGCATTATAGGGGGAATATTTGCCTCTTTATGGTTACCCTATGGTATCAGCAAACCATATAAAGGCATGATTGTTAGCAGCTTGTTAGTTTTTTTATGTATTACGGTTCCTAAACCCTATGATGCAGAAAGATTAAAAAGAGATATAAGCTATTTTTTAAGTTTAAACTATTGCAGGAGAGAATATTTTAAAAATAAAATAATAATGGTTAATTTATTTATAGTTTTTTTTGTTATGTTTTATGGGATTATAATGTTTATTATAATGGATTCTAGTGCATTTTCATATTTAGGATTTATTATGGACAAAAGTTTTATATCTTTTTTAAAGATAAGCTTTATAAATATCATTATTTACAATTTATTTTATGGCTTTTTTCTTATAGTAGAAATTTTATTTATTAAGTTTAGACCTAATAAAATGCGAAATGTAATATTGGGAATTGTATGGGCTATAGCATTATTAATATTTCAGGTGGGAGTAAGTGATATTTATATACAGATAACAGCACCTAATATTGTTTTAGTATGCTCTATATCATGTATCTTTATTGCATATTATATTTACTATAGGTTTATCATGAGCCTGGACGTTTAGAGGACAGTTGACAGTGGACAATTGAAAATTGACAGTTAAGGAGGCTTTTCTTTCGCTTACACTACAGAAAAGCTTTGAATAAAATTTTATTAATTTTTAACTCTTACTTCTTAGTTCTTACTTCAAATACAAATTTCAATTTTTCGTAATGACAATGGAGAAAAATTATCCTTAACTGTTCACTGTCAATTGTCAATTGTCAACTAAAAAAATTGGCCACAATTTTTTTATATTGAATAATAATCAAGCGCCATGGGAAAATAACAATAAAATAGAATTATAAAGGCAGGGAAGTTAAATGAAATCATTTAAAGGAGATAAACATCAAAAGGCTGGAAAAAATGATGGGGTCAGACCAGAAGAAAGAAGACCTAAGAGCAGCAAAAAGAATCCGCCTAGCTATGAAAATTTTAAAGGAGAGCCTATGGAGTAGACCGTGTATTTGACCACAATAAATTGCTAATTTGTTATTTGGGTAAGAACGAACTAATAAGTAAGAAGTAAGAGTTTATGAAAAAATTTAGCAAAGCTTAATTTTCACCACAACTCTTACTTCTTATCTCTTACCTCTTACTTATTTATTATTTATCATTTATTCTCTATCATGTTAGTTGGAATGTTGGCTATTTTTTTATTGGAAGCTTTTTCATTTGAAGAATTTTTACCATATACTATCCAATAAACTGTACCAATAAATAATGCACCTCCTATAATATTGCCTAAGGTTACCCAAGTTAAATTATGTAATATGGTTCCCATATTTATTTTAGAAAGCTCTGAGTTGGATAGTAGAGAAGCTTTTGCATAAATAGGATTATTTTTTGCTAATAATCCTACAAATAAAAAGTACATATTAGCAACGCTATGTTCAAAGCCTGAAACCACAAAAGTCATTATGGGGAACCAGATTATAGCTATTTTTCCCGCTACATCTTTAGCAGCATAAGATCCCCAAACTGCTAAGCAAACAATAATATTACATAATATTCCACTGCAGAAGGCTTTTAAAGCAGTTAGAGTACTTTTTGCATAAGCAGTTTTAATGACAGTAGCACCTAATTTCCCAGAATTTAGTCCCATTGAACCACTAAAGTACAATAATAG
Organism: Clostridium liquoris; assembly: GCF_002995785.1. GTDB lineage: Bacteria > Bacillota > Clostridia > Clostridiales > Clostridiaceae > Clostridium_AO > Clostridium_AO liquoris. The sequence continues at coordinate 98,296 of NZ_PVXO01000027.1, forward strand.
AACAACTATTAGCGCACCTATAAAATTAGAAAAATAAACTAGTATCCAATTCCTTAACATACTTTTTAGTTTTATTTTTTTATCTAAAAATGCTGTGATCATTAGGCAATTCCCAGTAAATAATTCCGCACCACAGATAATAACTAATATTAATCCCACAGGGAATACCAAACCAGACACAAGTTTTGAAATAGAAAAGTTTGAAATGCTATGGGAAGCTACTGTAGAACAAAAACCACCCAGTGCAATAAATGCACCAGCTAAGATTCCTAGTAAAATTGTTTGAGTGGATGATAATTTTGATTTGCCAATGGCAGAATTAATTCCCGCCTGACAAAGTTCATTTGGGTTTAACATACTTTTTTCCATTTTGAACCCCCTTATGTACATTTTTATGACATTAATTAATTAAAAAGTCTATAATATAACACATCTTTTATATTATATTCAAATTTTTTATTTTTGTCAAAATTTTCAATAAATTAATCTGTTACTTCGGTAAAGTAATACTACAAAAATAATTTTTATGATAAAATAAGGGGGACATATTGATAAAAATATTAATTTATTAAGGAGGTAACATTATTATGGTGGAAAAGTTTGAAGATAAATATCCAGAAATACATAATAGCTGCTTTGTAGCTGGCAGTGCAGATATTTTAGGGGATGTACATATAGGAGAAAACTCAAATGTATGGTTTGGCACTGTAATAAGAGGGGATACAAATAGAATAATCATAGGTAAAAATACTAATATTCAGGATAATTGCACTCTTCATGTGGATGGCATAGCTCCGCTTAGTATTGGAGATAGCGTAACAGTTGGTCATGGAGTAATTTTACATGGCTGTAGCATTGGCAATTCTTCCTTAATTGGAATGGGTAGTATAGTATTGAACAATGCTAAAATAGGAGAATGTACTATAATTGGAGCTGGCAGTTTAATTACAGAGGGAAAAGAAATACCATCTGGAGTGTTATGTATGGGCTCACCTGCAAAAATTATTAGGAAACTTAGGGAAGAAGAGATAGAAAAACTTAGGAGTAATGCAGAACATTATGTAGAACTTTCTAAAAAATATTAAGTAACTGTTTATAAATAATAACTGTGGGTATAATTATAAAAAAATGATGTATTTAGAGGTGGAAAAATGAATAAGGTTTTACTCATAGGCAGACTCACAAAGGATTGTGAATTAAAACATGTGGGGGAAGAAGGCAACCCTCTATTAATTTTTACATTAGCAGTACAAAGACCATTTGTAAACAATAATGGAGAAAGAGAAGCTGATTTTGTACCAGTGGTTTACTGGAGAAAATCTGCAGAAACTATTGCCCCTTACTTAACAAAAGGAAAGCTTATAAGTATTTCTGGAAGAATCAATATCAGGTCATACAACAATAGCAATGGGGATAGGAGATACATAACACAAGTAGTTGCTGAAGAAATACAATTTATAGATTACGCAAAAGCTAAAGATGAAGCTAATTAAAAGAAGTAAAAAACTGTAGTAAATTTTTACCCAAAATTTACTACAGTTTTTTCATTTCAGAATCTGTCCTCTATACCATATACCCTATGCTCTATATTCTATACTCCGAAATATTTGCTTTAAAAATTTCGAAGTAATTTTTTTAAGATCTTTCTTTCCCGAAAAAACATAATGATAACATTCCAGGACCTGTATGAGATCCTATAGCTGGCCCTACATAATTTATAATGACATCTTTAACTTTGAACTCTTCTGTTACTAATTCCTTTAAGAATAATGCATCTTCTATACAATCGCCATGACTTATGCCTATGACTTGATTTTCTGGATTTATACAGTTCTCTTCAAAAAGTTTAATTAGTGTTCTTATAGCTTTTTTTCTTCCTCTTATGTTATTGAAATTTATCAGCTCACCTTTTCTATTTATGCAAAGGATGGGCTTAATATCAAGTATAGATCCTATTGTAGCAGCGGTATAGGATAGCCTTCCGCCTCTTTTTAAATGCATTAAATCATCAACTATAAACCAATGATTTACGTTTAATTTGTTTTCTTCAACCCAATTTATAATTTCGCATTTAGAATACCCATTAGACAGCATTTCAGCTGCTTTACATATTAAAATACCTTGCCCTATAGAGGCGCTCTTGCTATCAATTACTGTTATATCGGCATTGGGCATCTCTTCAAGTAATTGATCTCTAGCCATAGTAGCACAATTTATACAACCGCTTATAGCTGAAGACATTCCTATATATATAACTGATTTACCTTGCTTTGCATACTTTCTAAAGGTATCTTGAAACCTATAGATATTAATTTGAGATGTAGTAGGCATTTCTCCTTCCCTAACACTATTGTAAAACTTTTTGTAATCTAAGGATTTACCAAAGTCATCCACATAATCCCCATAACTTAAATGATAATTTAAGCCAAGAAAGGATATTTGATTTTTTTCAATAATTTCCAAAGGTAAATCACAGCTTGAATCTGTTAATATTATAGTATCCATTTTTTACTCTCCTTTATTAATGTAGTTATGCATAGGTATCGGAAGATTAAATGTTCTATTAAATTCATTATAAAGTTTTTTTGGAAAAAATACGATATATAAATGAGAAATTTAATATAAATATATGATTAAATAATAAAATTTATTATGGAGTGATTAAAATGAGACTAAATAATAACATATCCTCCCTTAATATATTTCGGGAGTATAATAAAAATCTAAAGCTTAACAGTAAGTCTTTATCCCGTATATCTTCAGGAGAAAAAATAATAAAAGCCAGTGATGGACCTAATGAAATGTCCCAAAGTGAAAGAATGAGAATTCAAATAAGAGGATTGCAAATGGCTCAAAGGAATGTTCAAGATGGTGTAAGCATGATGCAGACAGCAGATGGAGCCTTAAGTTCCTTAAATTCTATTTTAGGCAGAGTTAGAGAGTTAGTGGTACAATCCGGTAGTGGAGCAAATAGCCCGGAAGATCAGAAAGTAATAAAAGGTGAAATAAATCAAATGATAGATGGATATGAGGAAATTGCAAAGAACACAGAATTCAATGGAGTAAAATTGTTCGATTTAAAAAATGATAATGGCGAAGCTGTGGTTAAAAAATCCATGCAAATAGGAGCAAATTCAGGAGATTCTATGGATATAAAGCTATATGATTTATCTCCAGACAAGGTTGGAGCAACAATGATTGATAGCAATGATGAAAAGAAAATAGACAGTAAAAAAACACTTCAATATTTAAAGGACAATTTAGATATAAAAGATGCTGATTTTGTAGATAAAGCTTTAGAAATAGTAGACGCAGCATCAAATACTATAGTTGATGTAAGAAGCAAATATGGAGCTATTTCAAATAAATTTGAAAGTACTTTAGGAAATTTAGGGGATTTTGAAATTGCTACACAAAGATCCGAAAGTAGAATTAGAGATGTAGACATAGCGGAGGAAATGATAGAATTTACAAAAACAGGGATACTAATAGAATCAGGCAATGCTATGATGGTACAATCAAACAAATTCCCTCAGGATGCACTTAGAATATTAGAAAACGTAAAAAGTAGATAAAAAAATAAAAATAGAGGCGAATAAATTACTATATTCGCCTCTATTTTTATTTTTTTAAAGAGTAAGAAAAATGCTGTTATAAAATAAAGATATTTATCATAATATTCATTGAAATTTCTTTACTAAATATTATAATATAATGTAAAATGTAGTTAACGGGTGCCATAATACCCTAAGTTGTCTATTTATAGAATCGGATAAATAAAGTATATGTAAAATTTTAATTTGAATATAAAAGAAATTAAAATTTAATGTAGAAAACTAGAAGAAAATATTGTATAATAATTGTATTATTGGTAACACAATATTATCTTAGAAACGGTGGTATTTATATCAATTAAGTAGAATTATTGACATAATGTTATTCAATAAGAATAATTTGGAGAAAAATAAAGAAAAAACCGTGTTTACCGTCTTGCTCAGTAAATAACCTATTTGATAAGTCAATATTTGATTAGTATACTTAAAAGGTATACTAATGTAATTAATATAATTGGAGGATTGTGAAATGAACAATGGAAATTCATCTATAGATAGTCAAGCGTATGATTTAATGAAGAAAGCCTTGGATGCTTCTTCAACTAGAAGTAGGGTAATATCAAATAATGTAGCCAATATAAATACAGCAAATTATAAAAGACATTATGTGACTTTTGAAGATACTTTAAAGGAAGCTTCTGATGATTTGAAGTTAAAGTCTACTAATGAAAGGCATATAACTGAAGAAAGTAAATATGGTGATATAGAAGTAAAACAGGATAAGTCCTCAAGTATGAGACAGGATGGCAATAATGTAGATATCGACTTAGAGAAGACTAACCAAGCAGCCAACACTTTAATGTACAATGCCCTTATTACTGAAGTCAATAATAGTCTTTCCTCAAAACGTTATGTAATAAACGGAAGATAACATTGATATCAAATTATAAATATGGAAATGGGGGATATTTAATTGATAAAAGCATTTAATAATTTAAGAATAAGTGCCAGTGGTCTTTCTGCGGAAAGATTGAGAATGGATACTATTGCTTCAAATATGAGCAATGTTTCAACAACAAGAGGGAAAAATGGTGAACCTTATAAAAGAAAAGTAGCTTTATTCCAAGAGAATTTAACACATGAATTAAATAAAGATACAGGTAAAGATGAAGAAAAGTTATTAGGAGTCAAGGCAGTTGGAGTGGTAGATGATAATTCGGAATTTAGAAGAGTATATGATCCATCGCATCCAGATGCAGATAAGGATGGGTATGTTTTAATGCCTAATGTTAACATATTAAATGAGATGGCAGATATGATTGCTTCAACTCGTGCATATGAGGCAAATGTGGATGCAATGAATTCTGAAAAAAGTATGTTTATGAAAGCTTTAGAAATAGGAAGGTAGGGAATGTTAAATGAAAATTAATGAATTTACACCGGATACTAGGATATTTCAAAATATGAGTATTGGAAAAGAAGACAATAAAGTTAAAGAAGAAAATTCGGACAATGGCTTTTTTAGCACCTTAAAGGAAAAACTGGATGAAGTCAATGAAAAGCAAATAAAATCTGCCAATACCGCAGAATCTTTTATAAAAGGGGATGACGTTGATATACATAAGGTAATGCTGGATTCTGAGGAGGCAAAAATGTCTTTAGAACTAGCGGTGCAGGTTAGGAATAAAATTGTAGAAGCATACCAGGAGTTGAATAGAATGCAGTTATAGTAAGGAGTGCTACGAATGAACAAGCTATCCCAATGGACGAAAAATTTTAAGGAAAGATTAAATGGGTGGAGTAAAAAAAAGAAAATAGCCTATGGTGCTATTATAATAGGTATTTTAGCGGCTTTAATATATTTAGGTATTTCACTAAATACTACAAAATATGGAGTACTATTTTCTAGTATGGACAATAATGATATGGGTGCTGTTTATAATAAGTTGAAGGAAAAGAAAGTAGATTGTAAGGTTGAAGGAAATTCAATATTAGTACCTGAGGATCAAGTAGATAGTTTAAGAGTAGAAGTATTATCAGAAGTACCTATAACTAATGGTAGTCAAGGGTTTGAACTTCTTGACAAAAGTAAATTTGGATCTACTGATGCCGAAATGAAAATCAATTATCAAAGAGCATTACAAGGAGAATTAGAGAGAACCATAAAAAGTTTCCCAGAGGTTGAAAATGCAAGGGTACATCTGGTTATGCCGGAGGATAGTGTTTTTGTAAAGGATTCTACCCCAGCAACGGCATCGGTAACATTAAAATTAAAGCCATATAAAAAACTTACTGAAGATCAGGTAAAAGCTATGGTTGCTTTAGTATCTGGCAGCGTAAGAAATTTACCAAAAGAAAATGTAGAGATAAATGATACCAATGGAAGTCTTACAAAGGATTTATTTAATAAGGATAATTTAGACATGACTGGTGCTGCGGAAAAGCAGCAAGCATTAAAAACAGAATATGAAAAGAATTTAGAGAATAAGGCATTAAATATGCTAGAAGCAGTATATGGCAAGGATAAAGTAAAGGTTAAGGTAAATGCGGATTTAAATTTTGATGCTGTTGAAAAGGATAGTGTCACTTATGATCCAAAAAATACAGTAGTAAGTGAAAAAAATGTAAAGGATACTAATAAAGATGCTGGCAACTCTGCTAGTGGAAGTCCTGTAGATGATGCAATGGGAAATAAAATAGCTAAAAATCCTGATGGCAGTGTAACTACTCATGAGGAAGCTACAAAAAATTATGAAATATCAAAATCACAGGATAAAACAATTAAGGCACCAGGAGCTGTTGAAAGACTTACAGTTTCTGTAGTTTTAGATGGAGCTTTAGATAATGCCACAAAAGCCTCTGTAAATAATACTGTTGCTTCAGCAGTAGGCTACAAGCAAAACAGAGGAGATACCATAAGCGTAGAAGGGATTCCCTTTGATACTACAGCCAAGGACAACATAAACAAGGACTTGGAGCAAATGAAAAATGAGGAAGCAGCACAAAAACGTAAGAAACTATATACAATTCTTGGAATAGTAGGAGGATTAGCTGTGGCTGCACTTGCTGCATACTTGATTATCAGAAAGAGAAGAGAAGATGAAGAAGAAGAAGAAGAGATTTTACCAAAGAATATAGATACAGTTATTGATGATAATACGCCAGTAGAAGATCAGACTAAATTCAAACCAATTGAATTGGATGTAGAAAATGAAAAAACCCATACGGAAAAAGAAATTAAAAAATATGCTACAGAAAAACCAGAACAAGTTGCGGAAGTAGTTAAATCATGGCTGGCAGAGGATGAGAGGTGATAGTATATGGCTAGAAGTGGAGAAACGGAAAAATTAACAGGTGTTCAAAAGGCAGCTATACTATTTATAACTCTTGGACCTGAAGCTTCTGCTGGTATTATTAAAAGGCTGCCAGAAGCAGAAATCCAAAAGATTACTTATGAGATAGCTAATATTACTACAGTTAAATCAGAACAGAAAGAAAAAATTTTGGAAGAATTTATACAGATGAATAAAGCTAAAGATTATTTGGTGGAAGGCGGTATTGAGTATGCAAAAACTCTTCTAGGTAAAGCCTTAGGAAGCCAAAGAGCTATGGAAATATTAGATAAAGTTACAGAGGCTACACAGCAATTTAGACCTTTTGCTATTGCAAGAAAAGCAGATGCAAGCCAGCTTTTAAATATAATATCTGATGAACATCCGCAAACTATTGCGCTAGTACTGTGCTATCTTCAATCAGATAAGGCTGGACAAATTCTTTCTGAATTACCTGAAGATTTACAGGCGGACGTAGCCTATAGGATTGCTACTATGAGTAGTACTTCACCTGCAGTAGTTAAGGAAGTAGAAAAAGTATTAGATAGTAAATTATCTTCAATAGTAAAATCAGATATGAAGGTAATAGGAGGGGTTCCTACTATAGTTGATATATTAAATCAGGTAGATAGAACAACAGAAAAGAATATAACAGAAGCATTAGAAAGAGAAAATCCAGAATTAGCAGAAAAGGTAAAAGAATCTATGTTTGTATTCGAAGATATTGTTACATTAGACGATGTATCAATACAGAGGGTATTAAGAGAAGTAGAGACAAAGGATTTGGCTCTTGCTTTAAAGGGATCTTCAGAGGAGGTTGCCAATGCTATATTTAGAAATCAATCTAAGAGAGCAGCTGCTTCATTGAAAGAGACTAACTATATGAAGTCAAGTAAAAGTTAAAAGATTTTTATAGTTGTTTGATTAATGTTTAATTAATAAAAAAGAGCATGACAAAAAGAGCAATCAAAGATTACTTTTAAAAAAATTACATTTA
>NZ_PVXO01000028.1 GCF_002995785.1 Clostridium liquoris
AAGAACATTTCTTACAGTTTTTCTGTCGACCTTCAACATATTAGCTATTTGCGTTTTGTTATAGCCTTTTTTGAAAAGTGTAATAATTGTTGTATTCATTTCGACCCCCAGCATTTCAATCCCTCCTCTGTAGATAATTAAATTTTACACTACAGAGGGTATTTGATGATATACTTACTGGGGAAAAACCTTTCCCTTTTTCGGGTAATTTTATTTTACCATTAACAAAAATAGAGGCTTATTCAGTATTTGTTTGGAAATTAAATGCTTATAGGTGTCAATAATACTACAATCTAAAACTTTTTTAAGAAAGGAAGATTGTAATGGAAAAACTTATTATTGAAATTGAACAGGGAATGATTAATTTACTTAATAATATGCAAATGGAAGAGCTTCATAAGGTATTGCTTAAAAAATTGCAAGGGTTAACTTTTATAGATGAAGCCAATAATAAAAATTTAGAGAATAAAGAAGTAGATTATTGTAACATATTTATTTGTGCAAAGCAGGTAGAGGGCTGCTCAGAAAAGTCCATTAAATATTATAAATCAACCATAGAAAATATGTTAAAAACATTAGATAAGCCAGTTAAACATATTACAACAGAGGATTTAAGAGGATACTTAGCAGAATATTATAAAAAAAGAAATTGCAGCAAGGTTAGTATTGATAATATTAGGCGAATTCTTTCAACATTTTTCTCATGGCTTGAAGATGAAAATTATATTTTAAAAAATCCGGTAAGACGTATTCATAAAATAAGAGCTGGAAAGATTGTAAAAGAAACATATACAGATGAGCATTTAGAAATAATGCGTGATAATTGCAAAGAAATACGTGATCTTGCTATTATAGACTTATTAAACTCTACTGGAATACGTGTTGGAGAATTGGTGAAATTAAATATTGGCGACATAGATTTTAACGAGAGAGAATGTATTGTTGAAGGAAAAGGTGATAAGCAAAGAAGAGTTTATTTTGATGCAAAAACTAAAATACATTTACAAAATTATCTTAATAGTAGGGTTGATGACAACAAGGCACTTTTTGTTTCATTAATAAAGCCATATAATAGGTTAAACATTAGTGGAGTTGAAATTAGGATGAGAGCTTTGGGAAGAAAGCTTAATATTAATAAGGTACATCCACATAAATTTAGAAGAACACTTGCCACAAGAGCTATTGACAAGGGAATGCCTATAGAGCAGGTACAGCAGCTTTTAGGACATCAGAAGATAGATACGACCCTTCAATATGCAATGGTAAATCAAAATAATGTTAAGATTGCACATAGAAAGTATATCGGGTAAGGAAATGTTTTAATAAAATATAAAAATAAGTAAATCGAGATTTATCGAGATGTTTGGAGATCCAGTTTCAAATCCTATGAATTGGGAAAAGAAAAAGTTATCTGATGAATGTAATATTATTACTGGAAACACACCATCAAGAAAAGTTAGTGAATATTATGGCGATTACATAGAGTGGATTAAATCAGATAATATAAATACACCTAATAGATATTTAACAGTAGCAGAAGAATATTTATCAGAAAAAGGACTACAGGTAGGTAGATCTGTTGAGAAAAATAGCATATTAATGACCTGTATTGCTGGTAGTATTAAATGCATTGGAAATGTTGCAATTGCAGATAGAAAGGTAGCTTTTAATCAACAAATAAATGCTATTGAACCAGTAAATAATAATGTGTTATTTATGTTTGAACAATTTGGATTATCACAAAGATATATTCAAAGCACAATAAATATGTCTTTGAAAGGTATATTAAGTAAAGGACAGTTATCAGAACTAGAATTTATTTTTCCACCACTAGATCTCCAAAACCAATTTGCCGCCTTCGTCAATCAAGTCGACAAATTGAAATTTGAAATAGAGAATACCATAAAAGTCTTGGAGAAATCCAAGATTCTTTATGTCAAAAATTGTTTCAATATGGTAATATATTCATAGGAAGCAGTATATGACATTAAAAGGGGGATGAAACCTTTGTGTACTAACTTTGAATTTTTAAAGCTTAAAAAGGAATTTAGCAGTTTTTCAAATGCCTGTATTGAAGCAGAAAAAAGTATATTAGTAAGTCCAGCAACCACTGCTATTTTAAGCAGACGTGCATTAGAACTTGCTGTTAAATGGGTATATAGTTTTGACGAAGATTTAAAGTTGCCCTATCAGGACAATATAAGCAGTTTAATTCATAATAATAGCTTTTTAGAACTTATTGATAGCGGAATGCTGCCTTTACTTAAATTTGTTATTAGCTTAGGTAATGTGGCAGTTCACACTAATAAAAATATAACAAGAGAAGAGGCAATTCTTTCATTGCATAATTTGTACCAGTTTGTTAACTGGATTGATTATTGCTATGGTGATGACTATAAGGAAAAACAGTTTGACGAAAATTCTCTTCCAAAAGGAGAAGAAAAAAAAGTAAGACCAGAGGAGCTTAAAGATTTATACGAAAAATTAAGCTCAAAGGATAAAAAGCTTGAAGATATTATAAAAGAAAATGAAGAGCTTAGAAAAGAAATAACTCAAAAAAGAAAAGATAACACTGAAAATTATAAATTTAATATAGATGAAATAAGCGAGTTTAAAACAAGAAAGATTTATATAGATGTAGAACTTAAACTTGCTGGATGGGATTTTAATAAAGATATTGGAGAAGAAATAGAGATTTTTGGAATGCCTAATAATAAAGAAAAAGGCTATGCTGATTATGTTTTGTATGGTGATAATGGAAAACCTCTTGCAGTGGTTGAAGCAAAGAGAAGCAGTAAAGATCCTAAGGTTGGACAACAGCAAGCTAAATTATATGCTGATTGTTTAGAAAATCAATATAATGTAAGGCCAGTTATTTTCTTTACCAATGGATTTGAAACTTATATTTGGGATGATTACAACGGTTATTCTGAAAGAAGGATTTATGGCTTCTTTAAAAAAGATGAATTGCAGCTTATGATTGACAGAAGAACTCAAAAAAAGAGTTTAAGAAATATTAATATGAAAGATGAAATAACCAATAGATATTATCAAAAGGAAGCTATAACTGCATGCTGTGAGGAATTAGAAAGAAGAAAAAGAAAACTTCTATTAGTTATGGCAACAGGGGAACGTGTCATAATAGTGATGGGTGCAATAAATGCTTTGAAATCAAGGATTTCAGGAACTTTTATAAAAATAATTCATGCATTGCTTAGAGCAATTAGACTCTAATTGTTGTGAGCAGTGCATGATGAGGAAAGATTTAAGTTTTTTAATAAATCATAATAATAGATGAAAGGTGAATACTATTATGCAAATAACAAAGAATCAACATTATGTTCCTCGTTTTTATATGAAACCATTTTCAATGATTAAAAATGAAGGAACAAAAAAAGAAAAAGTACTAATATCTTTTTATCAATTTAAGGGTAACTTGTTTAGAGATAATATACCAACTTCTTCTGTTTGTTCGGAAGATTTTTTCTATGATGAGGATGGGAAAGTAGAAAATAAACTTGCTGAAGAAGAAAACAAATGGGGAAGTACAATTTTAAAAATTAATCGTGGTGAGGTACTAACAGCAAATGATATTAAAAATATCAGAGAATTTACTGCATATCAGATAAGTAGGACTAAAGCGATGCTTGCTCATAATCAAGACATGGTTACAACAATACTAACTGATGTTTTGTATAATCGAAATAGTGATTTGAATAAGTCCGTTATAAATGAGATGGTTGAAAAGAAAGTTGAAAGTGAAATAACCTCTGAGTATAATTTAGATTTTGTGAACGATATTTTATCTACTATTGATGATTTAAAGATGATTATTTTAGAAAATAAAACGGATATTGCTTTTTTTACATCAGATGTTCCTGTAATTATTGTTAATCCTTTAGGGATCCATCGTGCTGGTCTGGGGGATATTGGTACAGTTGTCTTTTTTCCGATATCTCAAAAAAAGATGGTGATGTTTTATGATAGTAAACTTTATGGAAAAATCGCAGAAGAAATACAGGATTCAGAATGCATTTATACTTTTAACAAATACCAATATGTTAGTGCGGACGAGAGAATATTGGCGTTGAATTCGATAGAGTTTGAGAAATTCATACAAGACAAGGAATTGAATGCTTTTCGAGAAAAATTCCATGTTTCAGCAAAAACCACCACGAGTTATGACGGCATCGGTACATTTATGGCTGCTAAGTCGAGGAGTATTGAATACTATCTTGATATTCCTATACTTAAATTACCAAAATCATTAAAAAAGATACCAAGAGACTTTAGAGAAACATTTCCACGTAACTACAATCTTAAAACTAGAAGGGCAATATTATGTAGGGTTTATCGTGAACCGGATTTCATTAAAGAAGAAAAACTCAAAAATCATTGGAGACAAATGCAAGAATATGCAAAAGTATTACTAGAATATTTAGATTACTACTGGAATACGCCAAAGGAAGATTGTGTTATCTCAGGAGAGTTTATGAGACAGTTAAAGGAAGTCCCAGTGAACTTTTTTCCCACGAGAGAATTGTAAATAGTATAGTAAATATAAGTTTGTATCAGACTGTAAAACTTTAGTTTAATAAATTAATGAATATTAGCGGTTCAGATGTAAAAGTCTGGGCCGCTTTTTTTATTTCCCCTAGAAAGGAGGTTACCTAGATGGTAAATGATGATGTCAATAACAAAGCTATAAACATTGAGATTAAGGTTGCACAGTATTCTGCAAAAGCTATTTTAAAAGCAATGAAAAAAATCATGGAAGATGCTGCTGAGAAAAGTCAGCCACTTGCGGAATATCTTAGCGAAAAAAGAAAAACTAATTCAAGAAAGCTTAAGGATATGGTAAAGAAGGGTCAGCTTGAAAATATTGATTTACAGAAAGGTGAGGTCAAGGAATTAAAAAAGCAGCTTAACCGATACGGAGTTAATTTTTCTGTTATGAAGAATAAGGAATCAGGGCTTTACTCTGTATTCTTCCAAGCCAAGGATACCAAGGTTATGGATTTAGCTTTTAAAAAGGCTATAGAAAGATCTGAAAAGAAAGAAAACAAAAGGGAGTCTACAAAAGAAATACTAAATAAATTTAAGGAAAGGGTGAAAAATATGGCAGTTAAAGACAAGGTTAAGGAAAAACGTCATGAACATGAGAGATAAAAGGACCAGGCATTTAAGAGAAATCTTAGATGTCTTTTTTATTGAGATGAGGTGAAGTGAATGGATTTTGATTACTTTTATGGGAGGGATTCTGAAGGTTTTAGGTTTATCCGTTTACCTATAGTTCTTATAGAAGATGAGATGTTTAAGGAGTTATCAATAGACGCAAAAGTTCTTTATTCAATGTATTTATCGAGAAGCACTTTGTCTTATAAAAACAACTGGATAGATGAAAATGGAAGAGTATATATCTATTTTACTGTTGAAGAAACAGCTGAACAACTAGGCTGTGGCATTAAAAAGGCAGTTAAACTTATAAAGGATCTTGAAGAAATTGGGCTTATAAAAAAGAAAAGAGCAGGACAGGGTAATCCTACTAAAATTTATGTTAAAGATTTTATGAGTATTTTTAGAAATGGAAATCCTAGACTTGTCATAAGGGAAAATCAAGACTTGTCAAAAGGACAAGTCAAGAATGGTGATTTTGATAATTCTGGAATGGCCAAAAGGGAAAGTCTAGACTTATCAAAAAGACAACCTAACTATATAGAGAATAATAAGATTGATAAGAGTTATATTGATTTTAGTGGAAAACAGAAAAAAGGAACTTTCCTTAATGTAATTATTTCTGATGAAGAAGAAAGCAAATTAGAGGATAAGATTCCTAATCTAAATGATTATATTGAAAGATTATCAGCCTATATGCAAAGTACAGGAAAAACCTATAAAGACCATGCTTCAACAATTATGACCTGGTATTTAAAAGATAAGAGAGAAGGAAAGCTTAAAAGTGAAAAAACCTATACAGGTGATCCTTTAGACTATGAAAGCGAATGGAACTTAAATAATTAGAGAGGTAGAGAAAATGGAAGATAAAATAAAAACAATTGAAATTGATGGAGTTGAATTTTCTTTTAATGCAAATAAAGCCTTTGAAAAAGATGGACATGTTTACTGTAGACAGTGTGGTGAGCAAATAGATTCAGAACCACTTAGCTATCTTGGAAGTAAAAAAATAATATTTGGTAGAGGATGTAAATGTGATAGAGAAGAAGAAGCTAAAAGAAAAGATGAAGAAATGGCAAATCATATTAGAAGACTTAAGGAAGAATGCTTTACTACCAGCATAAACCTTATAAGTTGCGATTTTGATAAGGTTATAGAGCCTAAAAGACAGGAAGTTATTATAGGAAAAAACTTTGTTAAGAACTTCAAAGAATTATCAAAAGACAATAGTGGCCTTATATTTCATGGAAATGTAGGAACAGGAAAGACTTACCTAGCAGCTTGTATTGCAAATAAGGTTATAGAGGAGTATCAAATAAGAGTTAAGATGAGAAATATTCCTCAGATTATAAATGATATTGAAAAACGTGGCTTTGATATTGATAAGAATGAGTATTATAGGTGGTTATCTAGTGTATCCCTTCTTATTCTTGATGATTTTGGGATTGAAAGAAATACAGAATATGTAAATGAAATGGTCTATCAGATTATAAACACTAGGTATGAATCAAAGAAACCAACTATTATTTCAACGAATATTCCTCTTGGTGTGATTATGAATGGAAGTAATGATATTGATAAGGAGAGGATTTATTCAAGGATTAGAGAGATGTGTATTCCTGTTAAGATTGCAGGAAAAGACATTAGAACAGAACTGGGAAGAAAAAAATTAAGAGAAACTAGAGACCTACTTTTAGGAGATAGATGAGGTGAGAGAAATGTATAAAATAAAGGTATTTGAAAATAGAGAGTTTGGACAAATAAGGACAATATTAATTGACGATGAACCTTGGTTTGTTGGAAAAGATATAGCAGAAGCTCTAGGGTATAAAAGACCAAGTGATGCTATAGCAAGCCATGTTTATGAAGGAGATAAGCTGAAACGGTGTTTTACAGTATCAGGTCAAGGAAGGAATATGCTAGTAATAAATGAGTCTGGAATGTATGCCCTTATCTTTGGAAGTAAACTTGAACGTGCCATAAGGTTTAAGAATTGGGTAACAAGTGAGGTTCTTCCTTCAATTAGGAAATATGGGGGCTATTTTACTGGTCAAGAAGAAATGAATGATCAAGAACTTTTAGCAAGAGGCTATCTAGTAGCCTTAAGGCAAATAGAAGCAAGGACAGAAGAATTAGAAGGTCTTATTCCTAAAGGAGAATTCTTTGATAAGTTTATTTCCTTAGAAGACTGCATTTGCCTTAGGGATACTGCAAAGGAATTAGGGGTTTCTCAGAATAGGTTTATAAATATACTTATAGATAGGGGTTATCTTTATAGAAATCAAAAAGGAAAATTAAGATTTTACTCAACTGCAGCTGATTACTTTAAATTAAAAGATTATATCAATAAATATAATGGAGAGCCTGGAGTCTATACAGTAGTAAGACCAGAGGGAAGAGCATATTTTTTCTCTTTACTTAAAGAAATGGGAGAAATTTGAGGGAATAGGAGGTGATTTTGATGTTAATGTTAAATGAAAAAAGTTGTATTGACTGTGATGAGTTTGAATTTGATAAACACAGTGAAGAAATAGAAGAACTAATGGAAAAGCTAATACAACTAGAAGACTATGATTGTGTAGTGCTTCATAAATATATAGATTTAGCTCATAAGGACAGAGAAATGAAAGTTATAAATTCAAGCTTATGGGACATATACGAGTTAGTTGAATATGCAGATTTTAAAAATGGTGTAGATATTCTTATTGATGATGAAGGATTCTTAAACCTATCAGTTTACGGACAGACCTATAGGATGGATGGAAATGATTATTTTATCAATTCTATTTTCAAAATTATCCCACGAGATAAAGACTGGAACTTTCTTGATATATCCGATTTTTTACTTGATGGAATGGAAGTAAAACTTTCAGAAAAGCAGTTAGATAGAAAAAAGAAATCAACCATTGAACTTCTGAATGAATATAAAGGAAAGGTAGATAAAATTTATCCTGTAAATAAGGATAAAAAGAAAAGAGATATAGGTGAGGAAAGATAGGAAACTCCAAGTTAAGGAGGTGGTATTTTGAGTGTAATAGAAGAAGCAAAAAGAGATATAAAAAATTTATTTCATGTGCAAGATAAGAAGACTTTTGTTAAAAAGAATATACCTTATCTTACATTTTTCTATTTAGGGGATATTTTTTCTCACCATATAAATTCATATATAGGAGGTGATTTAATAGACCGTTTGTTTCAAGCGGTCCTGGAAATACAAACAATGAACTATCTCCCTAGCTTTAATCCAAGGGATTTACTTGTAGGATTTATTCTAGCAGCAATAGTTAAACTTATCCTTTATAGCAAGAGTAAAAATGCTAAAAAATTTAGAAAAGGTGAGGAATATGGTTCAGCAAGATGGGGAAATTCAAAGGATATTGCTCCCTATATGGATGAAGATTATAGAAATAATCTTCTTCTTACACAGACAGAAAGGATTACTATGAATAGTCGACCTAAAAATCCTAAGTATGCAAGAAACAAAAACGTTCTTGTAATTGGAGGTTCTGGTTCTGGGAAGACAAGATTCTTTGTAAAACCTAATCTTATGCAGCTTCATTCAAGCTATGTAGTAACTGATCCTAAAGGAAGTCTGCTTCATGAGTGTGGCAAGATGTTAGAAATGAATGGGTATGAAATAAAAACTCTAAATACCATTAACTTTAAAAAAAGCATGAAATATAATCCCTTTGCCTATCTTAGAAGTGAAAAAGATATTTTAAAACTGGTTCAGACTATTATAGCCAACACCAAAGGAGAGGGAGAAAAGGCAGGAGAAGATTTTTGGGTGAAAGCTGAAAGACTTTATTATACAGCCCTTATTGGCTATATCTTTTATGAAACACCAAAAGAGGAACAAAATTTTACGACTCTACTGGCAATGATAGATGCTAGTGAAGTTAGAGAGGAGGATGAGAATTTTAAAAATGCAGTAGATTATATGTTTGAAGCCTTAGAAGAAAAGGATCCAGACCATTTTGCTCTTAAGCAATATCGTAAATACAAGTTGGCAGCAGGGAAAACTGCAAAATCTATTTTAATATCATGTGGTGCAAGGTTAGCTCCTTTTGACATTAAGGAACTAAGGGATTTAATGAGTGAGGATGAGATGGAGTTGGATACCCTAGGGGATAGAAAAACATCTCTTTTTGTTATCATTTCAGATACAGATGATACCTTCAATTTTGTGGTATCACTTATGTATTCCCAAATGTTTAACTTGCTCTGCGATAAGGCTGATGATGTATATGGAGGAAGGCTACCAATTCATGTTAGGTGTCTTCTAGACGAGTTTGCAAATATTGGTCTAATCCCTAAATTTGAAAAGCTTATAGCAACAATTCGTTCAAGGGAAATAAGTGCTTGTATAGTTCTACAGGCTCAATCACAACTTAAAGCAATTTATAAGGATAATGCAGATACTATTATAGGTAACTGTGATACCACTCTATTCCTAGGGGGAAAGGAAAATGGAACTTTAAAAGAGATTTCTGAAACTCTAGGCAAAGAAACTATTGATTTATTTAATACATCAGAAACAAGAAGTAATCAAAAATCCTTTGGGCTTAACTACCAGAAAACTGGCAAGGAACTTATGACCAAAGACGAACTCTTTGTAATGGATGGAAGCAAGTGTATTATGCAGCTTAGAGGTGTAAGACCTTTTCTTTCAGAGAAGTTTGATATTACAAAACATAAGAATTACAAGCTCTTAGAAGACTATGATGATAAGAACTACTTTGATGTTGAAGAGTATATGAAAAGGCAAGGTAAGGCAAGGCTCAACAAGGAGTCTATAATAACAAGGGTGTAGGTGAGAATATGAAGGTAAAGGTGAGAAGTCCCTCTTGGTAAAGTGAGCAGCTAAGTTAATAGATTTGATTTATAGCGATTGGATTAGAAATAAAGTCCAGTCGCTTTTTTTATTTCATAAAAAATTAGGAGGCAAAGATTAAAAGATGGCAACTTATAAGGAAAGAGATATGAAAAATGTAACAGCCAATGTGGTAGGAGAAGTGAAAACAGCTTCTTTTGACTGGGATGGAGAAACCATAAATGTAACAAACTTCTCTCTTGTAGGAAAGAAGAATGGGAAAAGACACTATACAAATTGTTCAGCCTATGGCCAGTGGTCAGAAGTAGCAAAAGATCTTAAAGTAGGTGATCTTGTTCATGTTTATGGTTTCATTAAAACTAGGAAGAATAATGACAAGGTTTATAGGAACTTCATTGTAAAGCATATGAATAAAATTGAAAAAGAAAATAAGGAGGAAAAATAATATGGCATTTTTTACGGAAGGAATAGCAGTATTAAAAACATTGGTTTCAGCAATTGGAGCAGGTCTAGGGGCTTGGGGAGTAATTAATCTTATGGAGGGATATGGAAATGATAACCCAGGAGCAAAATCACAAGGAATTAAACAATTAATGGCAGGTGGGGGAATTGTGCTTATTGGAATGAAACTAATACCTTTACTTGCAAATACACTTAACTAAGAAAGAGGTAGATAAAATATGTTTGGGCTTTTCGATAAAATAACTGAGTTCTTTCAGGAGATTTTCATCGGAATTATCCAGGCAAATCTTGAAGCGATGTTCTTAGATATAAATAACAATGTAAGTCTTGTAGCTACGGAAGTCGGGAAAACACCAAGTGGCTGGAATGCAGAAGTATTCAGCTTTGTGAAGAATATTAATGACACTGTAGTTATTCCCATAGCGGGAATTATCATAACCGCCGTCTTGTGCATAGAACTCACAAATATGGTGATGGAAAAGAACAATATGCACTCTGATACTGATACATTTGATTTTTTCAAATATATTATCAAGATGTGGATTGCAGTATGGCTTGTAAGCAATGCTTTCACCTTCTCGATGGCAGTATTTGACGTATCACAGACACTAGTAACTAAGGCGGCGGGAGTGATAAATACAAGTGCAGTCCTAGATTCAATGGATGTGGCAGCAATGGTAGAGCATCTTAAAGATGAAAGCTTATGGAATCTGATACTGATAGCCTTAGATACTTCACTTGTAAAGCTTTCAATACAGGTTGTATCAATCATAATCATAGTAATAACCTATGGAAGAATGATTGAAATTTGCTTGTATAGCTCAGTATCAGCAATTCCATTTGCAACCATGGGAAATAAAGAATGGGGACAGATTGGAACAAATTATATCAAGGGATTATTTGCACTTGGGCTTCAGGGATTGTTTCTTATGATATGCCTTGGAATATATGCGGTACTTGTAAAGACAATTCATGTAACCACAGATATTCATGCCAGCATATTCGGAGTTCTTGGATATACGGTACTTCTTGGGATTATGATGTTAAAGAGTGGAACAATTGCAAAGAGCATAATGAATGCTCATTAAAATATATTTAGGAGGAATGTAATTTGGAACTTAAAAATAAGAAAGTAATAGTAGGTCTAGCACTTGCAGGAGTAGGTCTTATAGCTTCTGAAATTAAAAAGAAAAGGAAGGTAGATGAACTTACAAAAAGAGTTTATTATACAGAAGATTTTTTAGAAGATCTTAATGAAAAAGCATGGAGCTTAAATAGGTCTATGAAAGAGATTGCCAAAGCTCATAATAGCCTTACAAAAATGGCAACTGATGATTATGAAGACTTTGATGATAGAATCTATGAAATTGAAAATGAAATTGCTACTATTTATAGTCATCTTGCAGAACTTGATAGGATTAAGAAAAATAGAAAAGGAGTGGATGATACTAGAATAATATTAAAAAGTAAATCTGATGAGTTAGAAGAAAGTATAGATGATAATGAAGAAAGTGAAATAGAGCTTGGAGGAATAATAGAAAAGCTAATGGAATAGAGAGGTGATAGAAAGTGGCTTATGTTCAGATACCTAAAGATTTGAGTAATGTTAAGACCAAAGTTGCACTCAATCTTACTAAAAGACAGCTTATTGGATTTGCGGTAGCAGGTCTTATTGGTATTCCAACATATCTAAAAACAAGGGGTGTAGTTGGAAATGACCTGGCTGTCTTTTTAATGATTATACTTACTATCCCTGTTTTCTTTGTGGTCTTTTATGAAAAAGATGGTCTTCCATGTGAGAAGTACCTTAGGTATGTATATCTTCATGAAAAATACCAGCCTAAAGTTAGGGTTAGTAAGGAAAAACTTATACAAATGAGGGAGGAGGAGCAAGACATAAATGGCAAAAAATCAGGTCCAGCAAAGAAATCTAGAAAAAAGAAAAAGACAGGAAGAAAAACTTCAAAAAAAGGAAAAAGAGTTAAAAAAGGCAGCAAGAGAAACAAAAAACTTTAAATTTAATCATAAGAAAAGCTCTTCATTCCTTGATTTTTTTAAAAAAGAAAAGAAAAGACACACCATTGAAGATACCATTCCTTATAAAAAGATGTATAGGAATGGAATTTGCTATGTAGGTGAAGGGAAGTACAATAAACTTATAAAATATGAGGATATAAATTATCAGCTTGCACTTGAAGAAGATAGAGACCTTATCTTCAATCAATTTGCAGGCTTTTTAAATTCCTTTGATTCTACAACAGAGCTTCAGTTGAGTTTTGTTAATCAGGTAGGAAGGATCAAGGAAATGGAAAATGCAATTACTATACCAGATAAGGGAGATGATTTTGATGAGACAAGAAAAGAGTTTAGGGAAATGCTTAAGGACCAGCTTTCTAAAGGGAATAATGGTCTTAAAAAGTCAAAATATGTTGTTGTAAGTACAAGGGCAGAGACTTATGATCAAGCAAAACCTGTACTTGAAAGGATAGAGATAGATGTTCTATCGAATCTAAAAAGTATGGGGGTAAGGGCTGAAACACTAATAGGTGTTGAAAGGCTAAAGTTACTTCACGATATGCTAAATCCTGATAAAATGTTTGATTATGATGGACAAGGACTTGAAGATAGGGACACAAGAAAACTTATAATGCCTAGTACATTCAAGTTCATAAGTCCTAAATATATGCAGATGGGAAATTATATCTGTGCATTGAGCCATTTTCAGATTCTAGCTAGTGAACTTTCAGATAGGTTCTTATCAGAAATTCTTTCTATTGAAGATAATATGTATGTAAGTCTTCATATTCATGCTATAGACCAGGTAGATGCAATCAAGATGGTAAAAAGAAAGAATACTGATCTTCAGAAAATGATGATTGAAGAGCAGAAAAAAGCCGTAAGAGCTGGTTATGATATGGATATTATTCCATCAGACCTTAATGTTTATGGTAATGATATAAAGAATCTTTTGACTGATCTACAGTCTAGAGATGAAAGAATGTTTTATGTAACCTTTACAATTATGAATCTAAGTAAAAATAAAGAAGAACTTGATAATACAATAGCTCAGATTTCTTCAATATGTAATCGTAATAACTGTGCATTAAAAAGATTAGACCACCAACAAGAGCAAGGCTTTATATCTATCCTGCCATTAGGAGTAAATAAGATTGAAATTAAAAGGCAACTGACATCTTCATCAACTGCTGTATTCATGCCTTTTACAACTGAGGAACTATTTATGAGTTCAAATACAAGTTTATACTATGGGCTTAATGCTCTTTCCCACAACCTTATAATGGCAGATAGAAAGAAATTAAAAAACCCTAATGGACTTATTCTTGGAACACCTGGAGCTGGTAAGTCCTTTGCTGCAAAAAGGGAAATGGCCAATGCTATTTTAGTTACTGATGATGATGTAATTATTACAGATCCAGAAGGAGAATATGGAAGTCTTGTAAAGGAATTTAATGGTGAAGTAATTAAGATTTCAGCAAAGTCAAAGGATTATCTAAATCCACTTGATATCAATATGAACTATGGAGATGGAGATGCACCTTTAAAGGATAAGGCAAACTTTATAATGAGTATGCTTGAACTTGTAGTAGGTGGAAGTGGTCTAACTGCAGCTGAAAAATCTGTAATAGATAGGTGTCTACCCAAAATATATAAGGACTACTTTGAAAATCCACTGCCTGAGAATATGCCTATATTAAGTGACCTATATAATCTTCTTCAAGAGCAGGAGGAAAGTGTAGGAAGAAAATTAGCAACAGAAATGGAAATCTATGTTACAGGTTCTTTAAATGTATTTAATAACAGAAGTAATGTGGATCTTAACAAGAAACTTATATGTTTTGATATAAAGGAACTGGGAAATCAACTTAAGAAAATAGGTATGTTGGTTATACAAGATCAGGTATGGAATAAGGTTTCTTCAAATAGGGGAGCTAATAGGGCTACAAGATATTATATAGATGAGTTCCACTTACTTTTAAAGGACCAGCAAACAGCCCAGTATTCTGTGGAGATATGGAAAAGATTTAGAAAGTGGGGTGGAGTTCCAACAGGAATAACTCAAAATGTGAAAGACCTTTTGGGAAGTGCAGAAATTGAAAATATCTTTGATAATACAGACTTTGTTTTAATGCTTAACCAGGCATCTGGAGATAGAGAGATCCTAGCAAAGAAACTTAAAATTTCTCCTTTTCAATTAAACTATGTTACTAATTCTAATGCAGGAGAAGGGCTTTTATTCTTTGGAAATACCATAGTTCCCTTTGTAGATAAGTTTCCTAAAGATACAATTCTTTATAAGAAGATGACAACAAAGCCTGAGGAAGTGGAGTAAGAAAATGAATGAGAAGAATAAGAAAAAAAGGAGAACTAATCTTGACATAGGTAAAAGAGAAAAAACAAAAGACTATAAGGATAAGAAGGTTGAAGATAGTCAAAGGTTCCAAGATTCCATTGTAGAAACAAAGTCTAAATTAAATAATCTTGAGAAGAATGATGAGCCTACGGATAAGAAAAGTGGGCTTTCTTCATCTCAAAAACAAATAAAGAAACAAATGGATAAAGAGAAAAAAGTGGATAGTAAAATTCCTGAAACAATTGATTATAGTAGAAAAGAAGAAAGTATAGGTGATTCAAGCAATTTAGAAAAAAGAACTTCAGAAAGTAGCCAAGTAAAAGGGACTATAAAAGAGCATAAAAGTCTTGATATAGGTGGAAGAAAAAAGACTAACAATTACCTTGGCAAAAGAGTCCATGAAAAAGATAGATTTGATGATTCTATTGTAAAGAAGAAAACAAAATTAAATCATATTCAAGCAAAGGCAAGTGATGGGAAAAATGAAATAGCTGAAGACAAGGAAGATATTACAGGAGGTGATAGGAATCTTTCAGATAGTTTAAATGAGAAAGCAATAAATAAAGATAAAAGAAAAAAGCAGAAACAGATAAATAATCTGAAAGATAAAGAAAAAACCAATAAGTATGAAACTCTAGATAAAGAAACTAAGATCAATGCTTCACTTGCAAAAGATACTGATGATCCTACTATTTCTGATAAACATGATAATGAGATAAAAGCAGATGATTATGAGGAAACAAGCTATGGTGTAGAGAGTTTTAAAAAGAATGGCAAAGTTTCAAAGAAAGATTATTACAAAAGAAAAGCTATTTATGATAATCAAAAAAAGACGAACAAAAGGAAAGATGGAAAATTAACCACAGATGATGTTAAAGACCTTAAAGATGGCATGGCTAATAGGGCAGGTGAAAAATCTTCATTTGAAAGTAAAGGTCTTAGTGAGAGGGCAGAGAAAAAGTATCGGGAAAATGAAAGTAAATTAATTCAGAAAAGGAAAAAAACAAGTAAGCTTTATAATAAGCCTAAATATGATAAGACAAGTAAGCTTGTAGGAGGAATATCTGGAGCAAGTTACATGGCTTCTGAATACATGAGAGCTGGAAGTGATGAAAATGTAGCTATTGACGCAGCAGATAAAGGTTTATATCTTAATGCAAGTATGACAAGACAAGCCCAGAATAGACTTCAGAGAAAAAGAAAAAGTCCCTTAAAGGTTGAAAGAGAATTGGCTTTAAAACATCAGAAGAATATGGCAAAGGCTGAATATCAGACAGAAATTGAAGTTTTGAGAAAAGAAAAAGACTTTCAGAAGAAGAGTGCCTACAAAAAACTGATTAAGAGAAAGCAAGCGAAAAAGAAAATTTATGAAGAGTATAATATTGCAGTTACCTTCAAAGATAGACTTAAAAGGGGAATTGAAAATATTTTAAAAGGAAGTTCTCAGGTTATAAGAAGAAGTATTAGGAGACTCCTTATTCTTCTTGCAGTCGTTATTATAGGTTTTATGACCTTAAGCCAGATTGCAACTTTTTTTCTTGGTGGAATATCATCAGTAACAAGTCAAGTTATGAGTACCACATACTTGTCAGGCGAAGATACTCTTGCAGATATAAATAGTGAATTTACCAACCTTGAGTATGAATTGGCAGATGAACTTGCCAATATTGAAAGCTATTATCCTGGATATGATGAGTACCATGTAGGAGGAGATACTGATATAGGGCATGACATTCACGAGCTTTTAAGTTTTATAACTGCTAGATATGGAGAAGTGACCAATGCTTCAAGCCTTAGTGGAGAATTAAAAGATCTATTTAATAAGATGTATAAGGTTGATTATGAAACTGTGGTGGAAACCAGATATAGGCAGGTATGCTATGGAAGTGGTGAAGATAGATACTGTGTAATGGAGCCTTATGACTGGTATATTTTGAAGGTTACAGTTGAGAAAAAAGAACTTGATACTGTAGCAAGGGAGGAATTTGCTGGATATGAGGACAATCTTGCTCACTATGAAGCACTTCTTGAAACAGGTGGCAATATGGAATATTACTTTGGAGGAAGTGGTGTAACTCCTGTTATTCCAGATAGCACCATAGTAGGGGATTTTATAAACAATCCTAATCTTTCAGATAAAGAAAAGGCTCTTGTATCAGCAGCATATAGGACACCCACTGCAGGTAACGGCTACTGTGCTGCATGGGTAAGTAATGTTTATGTAAATGCAGGTTTCCCAAGACCAGGTGGGAATGCTTGTGATCAGTATTATTGGTACTGTGATAGCAATGATCTTTTAAAGCTTAGACCTGGAATGATGGTAGCAGTACCCTCTCATAATCATACTAAGGCTGGGAAAATTTATGGTCATGTTGGTATTTATGTTGGAAATGGGATTATAAGAGAGAATATCGGTATTGTAAAAGATACTAAGCTTTCAGATTGGATTGCCTATTATGGTAGTAGTGCAAAGTGGGGATTCCCCTATTAAAAGAAGGAGGGTTTAAATGAATGGATAAAAAAACAGAAAATAGATATAAGAAAATAAAAAGGGACCAGAAAAAGCTAAAAGACCAAATTAAAAAAAGTGAAGAAGAATTGGAACTTTTAAGGTTGGAAGAAGAGGAAATAGCTGGTCAAGAGATTATGGCTATATGTTATGAGCAGAAGATTAATCTTTTAGAAGCAGTAAAGGTTTTTATTGAGGCAGAAAAAACAAGAGAAAAGGAAAATAAAGTATTTAAAGAATTTGAAAAGGAGAATTTAACCTATGGAAAAGAATAATAAGAAGAGAAAAGCTATAAAAATATTACTGGCACTTGCAATTACAAGTGTGGTTGGAATAAGTTTCGTGACTACAGTCTTTGCATCAGACACTAGCGGAGAACTTGAAAGAGAGTTTGTAATTGATGTTAATAGTCCTGAATCTACAAAGGATAAGGAAGATAATATCATAGTTGATGTAAATAAACCTTCATTAAATCCAGCGGAAACAGGAAATGGCTTTGTTGTTGATGTAAATAAGCCTAAAGAGGAATCAACTATACCAAAGGAAAATCCTTATGAACCGACAGACCCTAGCAAGGCAAGAGGAACTATTATAGAATCTGTTGGAGCAGATAATAAGGAATATCCAAGAAGGAGTGAGATAGCAGATGTTTTAGATGAAGCTAGTGGTGGTCAAATAAAGGAAAGACCAAAGGCTGATGCAAGAGAATACTTTACCTTTCAAACAAAAAGTGGCAAGGTCTTCCATCTGATTATCAATCATGATGAGCCTGACTCCAATGTTCAACTCTTAACTGAGGTATCTGAACAAGATTTACTCAATATGATTGAGCAAGATGAGGAAAGAAATGGTAAAGCTAAAGTCGAGGAAGAACCTAAAAAGGAAGTAGTAAAAAAAGAAGAACCTGAAAAAGAGGAACCTGAGAAGGAAGATTCTAAGGGTTCTTTTTTAATTGTCCTACTTATCATAGCGGTAGTAGGTGGAGCAGGATATTACTTTAAGGTTGTAAAGGCTAATGAAGATGGATTTGATGATTTTGAAGATGATGAAATCCCAAATGATGATGATTTTTTCAGCAGTAGTGATGAAGAAGAAAGTAATGAAGAAGTAGAAGATGAAGATACTGAATATACAAAGGAGGATTTGATTTAATGGGTAAAAAAACTGGATTATTTAAAAAAATTTTAGCAGGAATGCTTAGCTTTACTATAATGTGCGGGGTAGTGACTCCTGTATCGGCAAGTGAGAAAAAAGATAAGACAAGTTATGATGTGGATATGGTTATTGTAGTTGACATTTCAGGTTCAATGAGTGGAACTAAAATGACAAAGGCTAAAAAGTCAGCCAAAGATATGGCAGAGTCTATATGGAAGGAACAAGAAACCTATAATATCAATACAAATATTGCACTTATTAGCTTTGAGTCTAATGTAATCCATCATAAAAATGATGGGGTAGACTTCTTCCAGAAAAAAGATAAGAACAAGCTATTTAGTGTTATTGATGGGCTAGCTGCAAAAAATATGACCTTTACACAAGGAGGTCTTCATGAAGCAAGAATGATATTTAAAAACTCAACTGGAGATAAAAAAATCATAGTCCTTCTTTCAGATGGAGAAGCAAATCGTATCTATGAGCCAAAGGTTGACCTTGATGATTATATGAACAATAACAAAAGGGTTCCTGAGGGAAGTTTCTATTATGATAAGGCAGGACAAGATACTAATACCAGTAAGGGTAAGTTTTGTGCCTTAGCAGAAGCTAACCTTGCAAAAAGTGATAATATTGATGTACTTGATATTTACACAGTAGCTGTTGATTGTAATGAGCAAGCAAAAGAGTTTTTAAAAGAAGTAGCAAGTGGAGATGATAAATTTAAGGATTCAGATACAGGTGACCTAGAAGATACCTTCAAGGATCTAACTGATGAAATAAAGGATAAGATAGAAAAAGAAAAATTAGAAAAAGAACTTGAAGACCTTAATAACAAGATTGATGAATTGGATAAGGAGAAAGCAGAACTTGAAAAAGAGTTTGCTGAGGAAAGAGAGCAGGCAGCTAAGGATAAGGAAGAGCTTAATAAAGAAATTAATGACTTAAAAGACAAAACCGATGAACTTGAAAAAGCTAAGGATAAATTAGAACAAGAACTGGCTGATGAGAAAGAAAAAACAGAAGAAGATAAGAAGGCTCTTGAAAAAGAGATAGAAGATCTTAATCAAAAAACTGACGAGTTAAATGAAGCCAAAGAAAGTCTAGAAAAAGAATTGGAAGATACAATTAATAAGATGGAGGAAGATAAAAAAGAACTTGAGAAAGAAATCTCAGAATTAGATAAGAATATTGAAGATTTAAGGAAGGAAAAGGATTCAGTAGAAGAAGAACTTAATAAGAAAATTGAAGAACTTGAGGATAAACTTAATCAGGAAAAGGCTGAGCATGAGAAGGACAAGGAAGAACTTGATAACAAGATTTCTGACCTTAATGATAAGCTAGACCAACTAGATAAGGAAAAAACAGAAATTGAAAATCAACTTGAAAAAGAAAAAGGGGAATCTAAAGCAGAAAGAGATCAATTAAAAGAAAATATTGATGACTTAGATAAGAAAATTGATGAAATAAATAAAGAAAAGGCAGAACTTGAAAAAGAACTAGCTGATGAAAAGAATAAGACAAAGGAGGAAAGGGAAAAACTTAAGGAAGAAATTGAGGAACTAAACAAGGGTTTGGATTCAATAAATAAAGAAAAAGAAAGGCTTGAAGACAAGCTAAATCAACTAATAGAAGATTTTGATAAGAAGGTAGAGAAACTAGAAGATGAAATTGATAAACTTTCTAAAGATAAGGATACACTTGAAGCAGATTTAAGAAAAGAAATGGAGAAGATGAATGAAGAGATAGAAGCTTTGAAAAAGGCGAAAGAAGAGATGAAAAAGGGGCTAGAAAATCAAAAAAATCAATCAAGTAAGGATAAAGAAAAATTAAATGATGAAATAAATAAACTTGATGATAAGATTTCTAACCTTAACAAAGAAAAGGATAGACTTGAAAAAGACAACGAGAAATATAAAGAGAAATTTGAAAATCTTGAAGATGATGTAAGGGATTTAAGAGAAAATCTTGAAAGAGAGAAGGACAAAAATAATCTTAAAGACATGAATCTTCCAGAAGGTGTTAAGGTCAATCAATGGTATCCTGAAAAATTTGTAACTTTGCCTGATAAGAAAACTTATGATGATGGTGAAGATATTGATATGAATGGTATGAAGATGAGATTTACTCGTGTAATAAAGAGTAATGGAAAGTATATAAGAGAAACAGAAGATGTTTATTATAGAGATTTCAAGAATAATTATAGGGGTTGGGAGTTCAATTTAAAAACAAAGACTGCAAAATATGATGGGTCAACAAATGGAAAGATGAAAATAGTATTTACATTTTCACTTAAAAAACCTGACCAGTCCTGGTAAAAAGAAAAAGTAAATAGATGAATAATGGCGGCTTGGATAAGTATAAAATCTGAGCCGCTATTTTTTTGTCCAAAAAAGAAATGGAGGAAGTAAATTGAAATTAGTAATAGCAGAAAAACCAAGTGTAGCAATGAGTATTGCCAAGGTCATAGGTGCAAATTCAAGAAAAGATGGATACGTTGAAGGAAATAATTATATTGTAAGTTGGTGCGTAGGACATCTTGTTAGGATGAGCAATCCAGAAAGTTATGATGAAAGGTATAAAAAATGGAATATAGCAGATCTTCCTATATTTCCTGATAATTATAAATATGAAGTTTCAAAATATACCAAGAAGCAGTATGACATTTTAAAAAGGTTGTTATTAGATAAGGGAGTTGTTGAGGTTATAAATGCCTGTGATGCAGCAAGAGAGGGAGAACTTATCTTTAGGCTTGTTTATAATCAGGCGAGGTGTAAAAAGCCTATAAAAAGACTTTGGATTTCATCAATGGAAGATAAGGCTATAAAGGAAGGTTTCAATAATCTTAAAGATGGAATAGAATATGAAAATTTATATAGGTCTGCACTAGCAAGAGGGCAGGCTGATTGGCTAGTAGGAATGAACCTTTCTAGATATTATTCTTGTCTTCATAATAATAACTATTCAGTAGGTAGGGTACAAACACCGACACTTGCAATGGTTGTAGATAGAGATAAAGCAATAAGGAATTTTGAAAAAGAAAAGTATTTTACAGTCCAGATAGATGCTAACAATATGAAACTAGAAACATCAAGGATTGATGAAAAAGAGAAAGCTGATAAGTTACTTTCATCTATTCCTGGGATTATTGAGATAAAGGAAATAGAGAAGAAGAGAAAAATTACTAGACCTGATAGGCTTTTTGATTTAACAACACTTCAAAGAGAATGTAATAAGTATTTTGGATATAGTGCAAAACAGACTTTAGATTATGCACAAAGTTTATATGAAAAGAAACTTATAACCTATCCAAGGACAGATAGTAGGTTTCTTACAGATGATATGGTTGATAATGTTAAAAGCTATGTAGATTCCTTTGGTAATGACTTTGATGAGAAGAACTTTAAGAGTATTTTTGATTCCAAGAAGGTCGAAGATCACCATGCCGTAATTCCGACAAGTGCTTCCCTTGATTTTGATACTACAAGTTTACAAGGCTCAGAAGAAAAAGTATTTGAACTTATAAAAGCAAAGCTTTTAGCAGCAAGATCAGAAAATCTTATTACTGAAAACACTAGGCTTATATGTGGTGTAAAAGGCTATGAATTTACAACTACAGGAACAGTTGTAATTGATGAGGGATATACAAAATATCTTACTCCTTATATAAAGAAGAAAGAAGATAAGGTTCTTCCTAAGCTAGATAAAGGCGACAAGCTTAAGGTAGAGAGTAAGAAAATAAATGAGAAATATACTAATCCACCTAAGCCCTATACAGAAGACACCTTGCTTAAGGCTATGGAACTTGCTGGAAGTGAAGCAAGGCAAGATGTGGAGGTAGAACGTAAAGGACTTGGGACTCCAGCAACAAGGGCTGGGATACTTGAAAACCTAATTAATAAGGAACTTATAAAAAGAGATGAAAGGAAACTTATTTCAACAGAGAAGGGGGAGCAGTTAGTATCCTTAGTAGCAGACTTCCTTAGAAATCCAAATACAACAGTAGATTGGGAAGTGAAACTTTATGAAATCTCAGAGGGAAAAGCTGATTTAAAGGATTTTATAGGAGATGTAGAAAAAAGAATAAGGGAAGTTATTTCACAAAAATGAAAGTGGTAGAGCTTTTCGGTGGTATAGGTGCTATAAGGAAGGCTTATATCAATAGTAAAATTCCCTTTGAGATAGTAGATTATGTTGAAATAGATAGAAACTGTGTTAAAAGTTATAATGCACTTTTCAATGAAAATTATGAGCCACTAAGCGTATGCAATTATAGTCTTCCAGATAAAAAAATTGATTTACTAATGCATGGTAGTCCCTGCCAGGATTTTTCTAGGGTAGGAGAAAAACTTGGTGGGAAAAAAGGAAGTGGAACAAGGAGCAGTCTATTATTTGAAACAATAAGGATAATAGAGGAAAGACAAGACAAGCCTAGATGGGTAATATGGGAAAATGTTAAGGGAGTTCTTGATAGAAAAATGAGAGCTTCCTTTTTTTATTATCTTGAAGAAATGGAAAGGCTAGGTTATGAAACAAAATATGAGATTCTTAATTCAATAAATTTTGGGATACCACAAAAAAGAGAAAGGATTTTTGCTATTAGCTATCTAGGCAAAAATCCTTTTAAATTTGAAAACCTAAAACACAAGGAAACCAAACATTTATCAGATTTCCTTGAAAAGGATGTAATGAAGACTTATGGAGATATATTTTTAGTCAAGCAGCCTTCAATGTTAAAAATACTCTATGATCCAGAATATAAGCCAAAATTTCAAGGAAGACTTCAAGTAATAGAAGACTTTTGCTACACCATATCTACTAAGCAAGTAAGAGTCCCTAACTCTGGAATACTTGCTATAGGTGATAACAGGTATAGATATCTTACTGAAAGAGAATGTTTTAGGTTGATGGGATTTGATGATAGTGATTTTGATAAGCTTATTAAGATTTTTCCAAGAAGAAAAAACTGTATGTCAAGTATTCTATATAAACAGGCAGGCAACAGTATAGTGGTTAATGTCCTTGAAGAGATAGTAAAGGAGATTCAAAACTGTAGCTTATAAGTTTATAAAGATGGGTGATGGAGTAAAATCCATAACCCTTTAATTATGCAAGGAGGAGAAAAAGCATGAGAATAAATGATTTTGAACATTTAATTCAAGAAATCAAGGCAAAGGCTCTCTCTAGTAGTGATGAATATATTTCACTTATGAGAACCGTTGGAAATAATTATAAATATGATTTTACTAGTCAGCTTAGTATCTATGATAAGAATACTAGTGCAAGAGCCTGTGGAGAATTTGATTTTTGGAGAAGGAAATTTAATAGAACTGTAAAGCGTGGCGAAAGAGGAATCCCCATATATAAGAATTATGGAGAATATGGCAAAGTAACCTACATCTTTGATCTCAGCCAAACAGTATCAATGACAAGAGCTACAAATCAAGTAGAATTATGGGAATTAACCAATGGGGAAGATAGCCTAAGGGGAGTTTTAGGATTTGATGGAGCTTTTAGTGAAGATGAAATGAAGAATATGACAATAGATGAAATTCTTGAAAATATTGCATATACAGAAGTAATCAACAAGGGTAACTATCTTTTAAATGAACTTAAGATAGCTCCTAATTATAGAAAGATCTTCAATGATTTTCTTACAGAGTCCTTTAAAATAGGATATGCTGCAAGGCTTGATATAAATTATGAAGCTGATAGAAATAAGATTAATGATATCCTTGGAAGTCTTGATGAAATTTCACTAACAATAGTAGGTAATGAGCTAAATTTAATGGTGGCAAACATCCTTGAAAGAACAGTAGCTATAGATAAAGATATTGATAAAAATAAGGTGCTGACAAAAGGAGCAATTGAGCGGTACAATGAAAATAGAGAAATAACAGATAAGGAAGAAAAAATAGGAGGGATAGATGATGAGTTTCGAGGAAATGTTGGAAGAATATCTGATGGAAGAGAAGGTAGAGAACGAGTATCAGATGATATTTGGGGAATGCGAGACATCGGAAGAGATAACCTTGAAGATGAAGGAAGTAACAGAGAAAGTTCTAATGAAGGATCAGACACACCTGACTCACAGATTCGCCCAGGCGAGACTGAACTTCATGGTAGAGGAGAAAGAGAGATTATTCCAAGAGATGTTCCTGGAGAAAAGCCTTATGAAGCATCTTCTAGAAGTGGAAGAGATAGCCAAGAGGTTCATAGAGATGGAGAAACCGAGGATGATGGAAAGCTTTGGACTGACAGAGGAACTGAAGGCAGAAGATTGGATGAAGTGGACAGGACTCATGGAGAACCTGAATCACGAGTTAAGGGAGATGGCAATGAAGGAGTACGTTTACAATTAGATGAAGGAATAAGCATAGATGAGGACCAGGGAGTAGATGATGAATCTGCTTCCTTTTTTGTTCCAGAATACTATTCAAAAGTTAATCCTCAAGAACTTATGAATGAAGCAATATTAGAAAATGTTCCTAGACTAGGAGAAACTGAAGAAATATCTGCAGCAGATAAAACAGTTCATGTAGCATATATTATTCCATTTAGAAGTAATTGGACCTGGTATTTGACAGAGTATGATCCTGAAACAGAAGATGCTTATGGTCTTGTAGCAGGTCTTGAACCAGAATGGGGCTACTTTAATCTTAAGGAACTAAGGGAAATTGGAGCAGAAAGACTTGTTCTTGAAGATTTTCCTAAAACATTTAAGGAATTAAGGGATAGTGAAGTTAAAAAACAATTAAGCGAAGAAGAAATTCATAGAGTATTCTTTGGAGAACTTGATGATTTTACAAGAAATGAAGTTTCACAAGAGGTAGACCCAGAAATTCTTTTTATGCAAGGGGAAGAACAAATAGATGAAGAACTTATTGCAGCTAAAGTAGGTACAGAATTTATTATAATTCCAAAAAGCAATCTTAATCATATAGAACTTGATAAAGATGAAAGACAGGTTTTAGTTGATAGTGTAGAATATCAACTTTATAAGGGTAAAAACTTTGAAGACTCAAGAGAAATAGAGATTTTTATGGATGAAGAAGGTTATAAAACCTATAAAATAAATGATTATCTTATAGATTTAAAAGACCAAGAGTTAAATAGAGTGCCTATTGCTAGGGATGATGTTATAAAAATGTGGGACAATCCTTTTATTATTACAAGTGTAAGAGAAGATATGCTTCTTATAGAAATGCTTCCTTATGAATTGAAAGAAGAATATATTATTGATGCAAGACAGGTAAGAAGGCTTCAATTTGAAAGCATAGATGAATTTAATGAGTTTATTTATACTACTGAACTTTATGACTTTGATGAAGAAAAAGCTAAAGAAGATGAACAAATGACTTTTTCTTTTGGAGGTTTTGAAGATATAGAAGATAGACAACAAGATGAGAGAGAAACTCCTAGGATTGAAAACTTTGTTATTACTGATGAAATTATTCCTGAAAGCCTTCCACCACAAGAAAGGCTGGAGAATAATATTAATGCTATAAAAGTCCTTAAAATTTTGGAAAAAGAAAATAGGGAAGCAAATAGAGAAGAACAAGAAATTCTTGCTAAGTATGTAGGCTGGGGTGGTCTATCAGAGGTATTTGATGAAAGTAAAACAGGACAATGGGAAAGGGCAAGAAACTTTCTTAAAGAAAACCTTAGTCCAAGTGAATATGAGGACTGTGAAGAATCTACACTTACAGCTTTTTATACTCCTAAAACAGTTATTGATGGAATCTATCAAGCACTTGAAAACATGGGATTTGAAAATGGGAATATACTTGAGCCTTCATGTGGAGTTGGTAGCTTTATGGGAAGCCTTCCAGAAAGCATGAAGAAATCAAAGGTTTATGGTGTAGAGCTTGATAGTATATCAGGCAATATAGCAAGAAAATTATATCCCGAAAACAATGTACAGGTTAAGGGATTTGAGGAAACCTCATTTTCCAATAATTTTTTTGATGTGGCAATTGGCAATGTTCCATTTGGAGAATTTAAAGTAAATGATAGATTATATGACAAGAACAACTTTTTAATTCATGACTATTTCTTTGCTAAATCAATAGACAAGGTAAGAAGTGGTGGAGTAATTGCATTTATTACTTCCAGTGGGACAATGGATAAAAAGGATGATTCAATTCGTAGATATCTAGGTGCAAGATGTGAGCTTCTTGGAGCTATAAGACTTCCAAATAATACTTTCAAGGGTATGGCTGGAACTGAAGTAACTAGTGATATTATTTTCCTTAAAAAGAAGGAGTCAGTAATAGAAAGAGAAGAGCCATGGTATGAACTTGGAATAGATGATAAGGGCCTAAGTTACAATAAATATTTTGTCGAAAATCCTCAAATGATACTTGGTGAAATGACAGAGGTATCAGGCAGATTTGGAAAGACCATTACTTGCCTGGCCAAGGATAATCATGATTTAAAAACTGAACTTTCACAAGCTATAAATAGGATTCAAGGAAAGATTGAGCCTATAAAAGTTGAAAGAGAGGAAGGAGAAAAAGAAGCTGAGATTATTCCAGCTGATGAAAATGTAAAGAACTTCTCATTCACCGAAAAAGATGGAAAGGTCTATATTAGAGAAGACTCTATAATGAGAGAAGTGGATAGGAATGATAAAGACCTAGATAAAATCAGAGATTATATAGCTCTTGGAAATGCTCTTAGAGAAGTGATTGATTTACAGTTAGAAGATAGAAGTGAAGTTGAGATTAAACTAGCTCAGAGAAAACTTAATGATATATATGATGAATTTAGCAAGAAAAATGGCTTTATAAATGGAAGAATGAATACAAGGCTTTTATCTGAGGATAGTAATTTTGCTCTTATTTCAAGTATTGAAAAACTTGAGGAAGGAAAGTTCAAGGAAAAGGGCGATATATTTACAAAACGAACAATAAAAAAGGCTGTGCCAGTAACTCATGTGGACACACCAGACGAAGCCCTTATTCTTTCTATTGCAGAAAAAGGAAGAGTAGACCTTGGATATATGGAGGAACTTACAGACCTTGATGAAAAAGTCTTAGTAGAGAGTTTAAAAGGCAAGATCTTTCTTGATATTAAGGAATTTGACAGAGAAAACAATGCACTTCCCTTTACAGAGAAAGAAAAGCACAATCCTATGGCCTTTAACTATGTAAGTGCTGATGAATATTTAAGTGGAAACATCAGAGATAAGATAAATGTTTTAAATGAATATATAAATTATATTAAGGGTTCTATAGGCTTTATGGATAAGGATAATTCTAATTTCAAACAAATAGAAGACAATCTTGCAAACCTCAAAATACAAAAACTGAGCCTTGAGGAAGTAATGCCAAAGGAACTCACTGCTTCAGAAATCACAGTAAGACTTGGAGCTACATGGATACCAGAAAAAGATGTAGAAAACTTTATCTTTGAAACTCTTAAAACACCAGGATTTGCAAGATGGGATATTCATGTTAGATACTCACCTTTTACAGCTGAATGGAGAATTGAGGGTAAGAGCAAGGATGGAGGAAATGACCTTGCAAATATGACCTATGGTACTAGTAGAGTTAATGCTTATAAGATTATAGAAGATGCCCTTAACCTAAAAGACACTAAGGTATGGGATAGGGTTATAAATCCTGATGGTAGTAGGTCTTCCATACTCAATAAAAAAGAAACAATGCTTGCAAGTCAGAAACAGGAACTTTTAAAAGAAGAGTTTAAAAATTGGATATTTAAAGATCCAGACAGGAGACACCGTTTAGAAAAGCTTTATAATGAAAAATTTAATTCTGTGCGTAACAGGGAATATGATGGAAGTAATATTCGCTTTGAAGGCATGAATTCAGGTATTATCCTTAAAGACCATCAAAAAAATGCAGTTGCAAGAACACTTTATGGTGGAAATTCCCTTCTTGCCCATACAGTAGGTGCAGGTAAGACCTTTGAAATGATTGCTTCTGCAATGGAGTCAAAAAGGCTTGGAATGAGTAACAAGGCATTATTTGTAGTGCCTAACCATCTAACTGAACAAATAGGAAGGGACTTTATGGAACTTTATCCTGGAGCAAATATTATGGTTGCTACCAAGAAAGATTTCCAGCCTAAGAATAGAAAGAGATTCATAGGTAAGATTGCAACAGGAGAATATGATGCAGTTATTATAGGCCATTCACAATTTGAAAATATACCTATGAGTAAAGAATATCAAGAAAATCATATAAATAGGGAAATTGAAGGGATCCTAGAATACATTGAAGAGTATAAGTATGACAGAAGTCAGAATTTCACAGTAAAGCAGCTACAAAATACTAAAAAGAAACTTGAAAGTAGACTAAAAAAACTTAACGATGATTTTAAAAAGGATGATGTAGTTACCTTTGAGGAACTAGGAATTGACAAGCTTTTTGTGGATGAAGCCCATAATTATAAAAATCTATTTCTTTATACAAAAATGAGAAATGTGGCAGGAATAGGTCAGAGTGAAGCACTCAAATCTTCTGATATGTTTATGAAATGTCGATATTTAGATGAAATGACAGGAGGAAAGGCAGTAGTATTTGCTACAGGTACTCCAGTGTCAAATAGTATGACCGAGCTTTATACCATGCAACGCTATCTTCAATATGATGAACTTGAAAAGAATAACCTACAACATTTTGATTCATGGGCAAGTACATTTGGTGAAACTGTAACGGCAGTAGAGCTTTCACCTGAAGGAGATAAATATAGAGCTAAAACAAGGTTTAGCAAATTCTATAACCTTCCTGAGCTTATGGCCATGTTTAAAGAAGTGGCAGATATAAAAACAGCTGATATGCTTGATTTAAAAGTTCCTGAAGCAGAATATGAAACTATAGTGACAAAGCCTACAGATGAACAGAAAGAGGTCTTAAAAGGCATCTCGGAGCGAGCAGACAGGGTAAGGGATAGAAGGGTTGAACCAGAAGAAGATAATATGTTAAAAATCACGAATGACGGTAAAAAACTAGCCCTTGACCAAAGGCTTATCAATCCTCTTTTACCTGATGATCCTGATAGCAAGGTCAATGTATGTGTAAAAAATATTTTTTCTATCTGGGATAAAACAAGGGATAATCGTTCAACTCAACTAGTATTTTCTGATATGTCTACCCCAAAGAATGATGGAAGTTTTAATGTTTATGATGATATAAGGGACAAGCTTTTGAATATGGGTATTCCAGAAAAAGAAATAGCATTTATCCATGATGCTAATACAGAAAAACAGAAGGATGAACTATTTTCTAAAGTCCGTAAAGGCCATGTAAGGATTCTTTTAGGGTCTACCCAAAAGATGGGAACAGGTACTAATGTACAAAATAGACTTATTGCTACCCATGACCTTGATGTACCTTGGAGACCTGCAGACTTAGAGCAGAGAGCAGGTCGTATTGTAAGACGTGGTAATAAAAATGACAAGGTTAAGATATTTAGATATGTTACTGAGAATACTTTTGATAGTTATTTGTGGCAGACAATAGAAAATAAGCAGAAATTCATCTCACAGATTATGACTTCAAAAACACCTGCTAGAGTGGCGGAAGATGTTGATGAGAATACTCTTTCTTATGCTGAAATTAAAGCCCTTGCAACAGGTAACCCTTTAATAAAAGAAAAGATGGACCTGGATATTGAAGTAACCAAATTAAAAATGCTTGAAGGAAACTACAAGAGCAATCTTTATAGCTTGGAAGATAAGATTATAAAGACCTATCCAAGAGAAATTGAAAAATATAAGAAGCTTATTGAAGGTGCTAAAAGTGATATTGATAGAACTAGGGCACAGGGAACGGGTGATAATAAGTTTACTTCCATAAAAATCGGCGATGAAATAATTACAGATAGAAAACTTGCAGGAGATAAAATCCTTGAAGCAGTTAAGGGGGTGAAACTAGGAGATAAAAAGCTTATTGGAGAATACAGAGGATTTCCTATAGAAGTAACCTATAACTTCCTTACAAATGAGCATAATTTTAATTTAAAAGGCTCAAACAATCATTATGGAGATTTAGGACAAAATAGGGATGGAAATATTACAAGAATGGATAATGTCTTGGAGAGGATTCCTGATAGTTTAAAAAGATTTGAAGAAAAGCTTGAAGCTACCAAAGAACAAATTGAAATTGCTAAGGAAGAAGTAAAGAAACCTTTTGATAAGGCTGAGGAATTAAAAAACAAGACAATAAGACTTGCAGAAATTAATAGACTTCTTGATATGGGTGAAGTGGAAGATTTAGAAAATCTAAATCCCCTTATTGAGGATATTAAAATGCTTATTATTGATTATTGTAATAAGGAATTTGGAGAAGATTATGCTTATGATGACTTCAATAAACTTTTCCCTAATGAAGGCCATATTGGACTTGCCTATACAACTACAGAAGATGGGAAACACGAAATACAATATGAAATAAGTCTTAAAGATTATTCATGGACACAGTATGTAGATAATAAAGAAGTATCTCATGGAAGTTATCTTGAAAGTGAGGAGGATGAGTCTGTAAGCAAAGAAGAAGCCCTTAAAAATCTTAAACTTGAACTTGAACATGGAGATTTTGATGAATATGTAAGGGTTGATGAGAAAGACTTAAGAGAGAAACTTGGGCTTGAAATTGATGATGATGGGAATTTCTATGATCCACTTTCAAAAGACCTAGATAATGATGGTATTCCAGATAGATATGATAATGATTTTAGAAGTAGTAATTACTTTGAATCAACTTATGATGTTGATGGCCTTAAGAAGGATGATAAGGAATCTACACTTGGGCAACTAGAAAAGTTTAAAGCCAAAGTTAAAGAAGAATCAAGCCCATTACAGGATGAGAAAGATAAAGAAAAGAATAAGGGTGCAAGATAATATATTACTTTGATTTTTGGTGAATTCTATGAATTCATAAAAAACGAAGTCCACAGGGGTTATCAGGGGGTGTAGCCTCCTGATGTTCTAATAAAAAGCTCTGAGGAAACTCGGAGCTTAACTTTTTGGGAAAATAGTAAACTAAGGGTTTAAAACAAATAAGAATAAAAACTATAAGGAGGAGTTTTATGCTTAACAAAAAAAACAAAAATAGATTGCTCCAATACTTTGGCCTTAATAGCCATAGTGAAATGATGGCATATATTAGAGAAAATCCAGAGGATGAAAAAGTTAAGGAAATAAAAGAATTATTCAAACCTCACCTTACAAATCTTGATGAGGAGGTGTATGGGAATGAAAAATAATTTGTATAAAGAATTTAATTGTAATAGCAAGGAAGAACTTTATGAAAAAATAAAAAATCGAGATGATGAAATAAGACCTCTTATAGAATTCCTAGATTATGCTAGAGCTAATATTAAAAATAGTAGACAAGCAATAAATAGTCCTGATACCTTTGTAGACTATGTAAAGTCAATAACTTTACCTACTAAAGATACTGGGACTATTATTTTTGCAAATACAAAAAACCATCCTGTTCATCTTAAGAGAACTAGACTAAGTTGGAAAAACAGCATAAAAGAGGCCTTAAGAGAGGGCTTAATGGCAGGAGCTAATAGTGTATTTCTAGCATTTTCTAATGATACTCCTAATAAAAGAATAGAGGAAACTAAAGAATATTTTGAAAAAATAGGAATGAAGATTATAGATACTATTGGCTACAATAAAGAAAATAATAGTTTCATATCAAAGGTAGCAGGAAGAAGCTACTATTCGACTAAGACCTATGAAATAGCCAGTGATTCAGAAAATGCTTATGGAGAAAAGGATTATAGCCTTAAGGATAAGTATGAAGATTTTACAAGCTATTTTGCTAGTAATGAACTTATAGATTTAAATGTGGTAGAAAATGTAGAAGAAATAAAGGAAGTTTTAAAAATAGGATTTCAACACCATCAACAAGAGATTTTTGGTGTTCTAATTTATGATAGTAATGAAAAGATTATTGGAGCAGAAGAGCTTTTTAAAGGAGCTACTGATGCTGCAATAGTAGATTTAAAAATTATAGCTAGGACTCTATTTAATTATCAGGATGTAAAGGGAATGGCAGTATTTCATAATCATCCTAGTGGCAATCCTACTCCTAGCAGGGAAGATATAGAAATGACTAAAAAGATAAAAAATGTAACTGAAATTTTTGAAATAGAACTTCTGGATCATTTTATAATTGGCAAAGAAAAAACCCTATCTTTTTCACAAGAAGTTAGTGGTTTTCAAAGTGAAAATCTGAGCTATCAAGATAAGCTAGGGCAAATGTCAATTGTTAAAGAAGATAAGAATATTTATGATAGGGAAAAAGTTACTCTTGAGGTTGGAGATAAAATAAAAACTGCTCTATCAGATGAAACTATTGTTTTGGATATAGATAAAGACAATGCTATTTTATTCGATGGAAGACAATTTGTTGAGGTTTATGGCTTACAGAGTGATAATGGAAAGTTTTTTTGGAATCATGGCAACTATTCTGATAGCTATCCTCAAAAGAAAGATAGTCAGATAATAGATACTATAAATAAGATGATAGATGAGGACTACGAGGGTTTCGTTAAAGCTTTGATTACAATAGAAACGGGAATAGATAATCCAGACCTATTAGATGAGCTTTACGATAGATTTATGCATAATGATGGGGTAAATCTAATAAATGACTATTTTGACGAGGTTATATATGATTTAGAGTATGATATTACAACTGGTAAAGAAAAAGATATTGAACCAGTGGAAATATCAACCAAGGAGAATGAGCTTTTTAGCAAGATGGATGGCTTTATAAATTCCTATACAGAACTATCTAATGCTATGTATGATGCGGACTATGATTTTGCAGATTCCTATCCATTAGAGAAGTCCTTTCATGATATAGACTTCATAGGCTGGGTTGAAGCTACTAAGACGAATTTATTTAAAACAGAAAAAGAAATGGATGAGGGAAGATTTGGTAAGGAATATAAAAAAGAATCAACTATTGCAAAACTTAATAAACTTAAAGACAAGGTAGCAAAGGACAGTATAGGAAAACCACAAGAGAAAGTAGAAAATAATAAGAATGATAGAGAAATGTAATGATAGTAGCATAAGCAACTATTGGGTATGGGGCAGACTTAGGTCTGTCCTTTTTTGTTTCATTATAAAAGAATAGAAAAACGTCCCATCTATATTGTCTCGAATTAAAAAATATGGTATTATATAAATATAGGAGGTATTATACCATATGAACGAAACTATTGAAAAAGAATTATGGAGCGAATTAGAAAAATCAAGTATAAAATTTCAATCTAAATTAGATAGTAAATATAAAAGGAATAATGGCATTTATTATACTGGACTAGAATTAGCAGATAAAATTATAAAAAATCTGTTTGAAAATACTAAAATAAAAGAACCGGTATGGAAAAATACTTTTTTTGAACCTTGTGGTGGTGTTGGAAACTTTATATTTGCTTATTTGAAATATATATATAGTAATTATAAATTAACTGAAGAAGAAGCAAGAATACTTATTAAAAATATTTATTATTGTGAATTAGATTTCAATGCTAAAGAACTCTATGTTTCAAATATAAAAAAGCTTACAAAAATATTTTTTAACATTGAAATAGAAGAAGATGATTTAAATATAGGGGAATCTTTGGTCTATAATTTAAACCAGGAAAAAGTTGAATATATTGATGTGAATAAATATTTTGGGAAAGATAAATTTGATATAATAGTAACAAATCCACCATATAAAAGCTTAAGAGCTGAAAAAAGAAACTATGATTTTGAAACTGATTTTATGGCAGACAAAGTAAAATATGAAGAAATTAAAAAACAAGCAAGTGAAAGATACAGCTTATCAAAACAAGTTAGTTCTAATATTTTCAAATATTTTGTAGAAGAAATATTGCTTAATTATTCTAATGAAAATAGTAATATTGGTATTTTAATTCCTTCAAGTATTTTGACAGATAAATCATGCGAGGGATTAAGAAAAGAAATTTTAGAAAAAAATGGCTTAAGAGTGATATGCAACATTCCTGAAACTAATAAATATATTAAAGCTCAACAGTCATTAACATATTTGATAATTGA
This sequence comes from Clostridium liquoris, assembly GCF_002995785.1. Taxonomy (GTDB): domain Bacteria; phylum Bacillota; class Clostridia; order Clostridiales; family Clostridiaceae; genus Clostridium_AO; species Clostridium_AO liquoris. Next base: position 34,565 of record NZ_PVXO01000028.1, read on the forward strand.
AAAAAGCAAAAAAACAAACAAAGTCAGAATCTCCGATTTGAAAAATAAAGACATAATTATAGATGTAAAAGATTTTGTCAATAAAGATCATGGATACTCAATGATGGTTTTAAAAGAGGAAGAATATACTTTATTGAATAAAATGATGTCTTTTAAAAAATTGAAAGAGTTCGAATGCATTGTTAATATGCGAGGTGAACTTGACTTAACATTAAACAAGTCTGATATTATAAGTGCCAAAACTGAATATAAGTTGGTAAAAGGTAGAAATATTGATCGATATGAATTATTAGATTGTAATAATGGATTTGTAACGAATGAATTTGTAAAAAAGAGTCCTAAGAAATATTACATTGAGAATGAGAGAATAGCTTGTCAACAAATAGTAAATGTAAATAAAGAAAGAAGGTTAATGTTTACTTTTATGCCTTGTAATTATGTGTTAGGTAATTCATGCAATTTTATTTATGTGAAAGAAAATAAAAAAGGAATAGATATTTATTATTTACTTGGATTATTGAATTCAAAATTGTTAAATTGGTATTTTAAGTTATTTAGTAGCAATAACCATGTTAATAATTATGAGTTGGATAACTTACCGATACCAATACATGATATTGCGAAAATGAAGCAAGTATCTGAGATAGCATTTAAAAATAGTCAAGAATATAGCAAGCTTAATGATGAGAAAATTGATGATTTAGTAAATGAGCTGTTTGGACTAGAGAATATTTCAAAGACAAAAATGAATGCAGAATTAAACACAAACAAAGAAGACTATGAAAAACATATGAATAATAAACCAATATATGAGCAATTATCAATTTTTTCTAAATTTCGAAGTGAACTTGACAATAAAGTTGACGAAGTAACTAAGCTAAAACAAAAGTATATTACTAATAATTTTGTTATTAATAATAAAAGTTACAAAATGAGTGATTTAGATATGGAGATTATTACATCGGTACCAGCTGGTGGGAATTGGCAAAATATTCCTCAAGAAACAATGAATAAGTCCAAAAGACTTTTAGGAATACAAAAAACAGGTGGAAGAACAACTTTATATGGTAGACTACAATATGATAAACCAAGTTATACAATAACCACATATTTCAATAGACCTGGTAATGGTTGCTATATTCATCCAGTTAACAATCGAGTTTTAACAACACGTGAAGCAGCAAGATTACAGTGTTTTCCAGATGATTATTATTTCTATGGGAATCAAAAAGATATTTTAAACCAGATAGGTAATGCTGTTCCTCCAGTAATAGGATATTTGATAGGGGAAAAAATTATTAAATCTCTGGGTTGTGGTATTTCGTTAGATTTGTTTTCAGGTGCGGGTGGTTTACTTTATGGGATGAAAAAAGCGGGGATAACACATGCTTTGGCAAATGATTTTGATAAAAGTGCTTGTGTTACTTTAAAGGTTAATAATCCTGAAATTGAAGTCTTATATGGGGATATAACTAAGGAGGCAGTAAAAACTGAAATTATTAATAAAGGAATATATAAAAATACAGATATTATTTGTGGTGGGCCTCCTTGTCAAGGATTTTCACTAGCAGGTTTTAGAAGAAGTGATGATCCAAGAAATAAATTATTTAGAGACTTTTATGATGTTGTAAAAAGTGTTAAACCTAAAGTCTTTGTATTTGAAAATGTTATTGGAATTCTTAGTTATAAAAAGGGAAAAACTTATGAAGAAATAAAAACTTTGTTTAAAGAACTTGGGTACAATGTTCATGGTGAGGCTTTAATGTTTAATGAATATGGAGTTCCACAAAAAAGAAAAAGAGTTATTGTGATTGGTGTAAGAAACGATTTGAATATCAGTCCAGAATCGTTGTACCCAGATAAAATAACAGAAAGTAAAGAAACTCAAATAACTGTTAAGGATGCAATAGGAGACTTGGAAAAAATCGAGTTAAATAAAAATGTTATAATACCTAAAAGTGAATCAGAATTTCAAAGGTTTATAAAAAATCATATATCTTATGAAGAATATGTATTAAATCTTTCTTCAAAAAATAAAAGAGGACAGATTTAATCTGTCCCTCTTTATTAAAACAATTCTTTTTCAAGTATTTCTATTATAGATTCAAAAAGACATTTATTGTTTATATCATGTGGATCAGCTTTGATTCCTTGATATAATTTTTTCAAATCATTATTGATAGATTTAAAAGATGTATTCTTTATATTTCTATTTTCTTTGTCTTGGTAATCGTAAATTGATTCAAAAGCAATTCGTTTAAAACGAGAATATTCTTTGTTTGTTGAGTCAGTTATATTTCTTTTGGAACGTTTAAATGTTCCATCTGGATTAAAATTGTAATCATACATAAAATCGTTCATTTTGGGTTTTAAATAGAAATTTTCAAGAAATAGTTTACCGTTTTTACCTGTATTTTCGATAATAAGAAATAAGCAATACATAAAATTATTCATATTGATTTTTAATAGAGTTCTGTACTTTTCTAAATCTATATTTTTTTCTTTTTTCATTTGTTCCCAAATAAGTTTTGCATACCATGAAACAGGACAAATGTTATGTTCTTTCTCTTTTTCTTGTAATATTATAAAATCTTCCATTACAAGTCGATCCCTCTTAGCAGAATTATCTCCAGAAGCCATAGGTTGTAAGAATCGTGAATCGTGAATGAATCCTAAAGAAATAGGGCCGATATGGTCCGCAGAAGCACCTTTGAAGAACGAACTACCCATAAATTTATTTGCTGCATGAATATTTCCATCACTCCAGTATTCATATGCCCGCCTATCTTTTGTATAAGTTTTCATATTATCAGCGTGTCTTCCTGTGTCTTGTACACTTCTACAACAACGATTGTAAGTATGGAAGCCATCATAACGATCTGGAAAGTTTGACATTGCACCAGGACCACATAATTTAGAATTTCCACTTCTACAATGAAGTTCAACTTCATCCATTAGTTTATTTAAAGGTAGATTTTGTTTGTTTGGTGGAAATTTTAATCTTTTAATGTAGATTTTTTTGATTTCAGCTTCTGATAATCCTTGTTTTGCCAAAAAATAGTTAACATCATGTATGGAATCAAAAACATTATTTTTATATCCATAATTTTTGTTTAAATAGTTTATGAAATTTTTATTTGGATAAATATATCTAATAGACATTGTTTTACCGCATATTTGGCAAACCTTTTCCTTTGTAGGATGCACCTCATACATTACTTTAGCATATACACCTGCTTCATTAGGTATTCCTAATTGATGTGCTTTATTTAAAGCCCACTGTATTCTTGCTTGCCCTATTTTGCTTTTTTTGGTAGCAATCCAAGCGTAAGTACCATCGTTTCTTTTTTCAATTGGCAATCCGCTATAATTTTTGTGACGAACAATATCATCCATATATTTCATAAAATTTGGATGCCATATTTTTTCTGACATAAAAAGACCTCCTTAAATATATAAAATACTCTAATGCACCAAATTATATTGTATCAGAGATAATGGTCAATTGTAAAACTAAATTAGACTTTGTAAGGTTAAATTAGACCTTTTCAAAAAGCTACAAAAATACACAACTTTGAATAGTTTAATTCTTCAAAGATTAACAGGCACTCGCCCTATCTCTCCATAACTCTCCATAAGTGCTACCCGTATTACCTTTTTGGGATTTCTACTTTCCCTAACTCGGCCTATCACGCCATATCACGCCATAAGTTTAGTATAACAATAGTATAAAGAAAGAGCCTTGGCTGTTTGTTTCAGTCAAGACTCTTTTTTCTCATCTATCTCTTTAAGGCGATTAAGCCATTTTGTAATTGTACCTGTTTCAAAAAAGTATAGTAACGCACCCTCTGAAAACCTATCTGCTCGAATTGCACCCATAAGCAAGGCTGTAATACATTTTCCGTCCAAAGTAGAAGTATCAACTTCGCTCATGGAAACATTATCCCATTCGATTCCGTTTTCAAACAGAATATCATTGTAGCTGTAAAGGCCGTATTCTTGGTATTCATCAGCGAAAGTGTAAACATCATCTATAAAGTGTCTCACCATTCTGGAATAAGTTACATAGGGCATTTGTATAGGGCTCTCAATCGTTCCTTTGCTTTTGCTATCAACTATCCACTTTCCAAAATTATCAGCTTCAAGAATAGGCAAATATGCGGTTAACTTTGTGTAGGTATTCATTTTCCACCACCCCTTTAATAAGATACCACTAAATAAATGAATGTGTAATTTCGTCAATGCGGTTTTCTATAAGGTAGTGACTCATATCACGATTTTCTGGACAACCCCTCGTTTGAAAAATAGCTTTGCTTGAATCAAAGCCAAAACCAAACATTTTATCATCTTTTGTTGGGTCACGCCTTTGTTTAACCTCTGACATAAATTGCAACATTTCTTTATTCGTAAATGCGAGCATTATCGTGTCCCATTTAGTGCTTTTTGCACCTGCATTTTTAACATCATCAGAGTGCTTTGCATATATCCCGACCAGTATATACCAGTTTGCGTTTTGCTGAACAGGGAACCTATTAAACCACAAGTAGAATGGATAGCCAGAATCTTCCTTGTCATTATAATATGTCCTGGACATTTTAACTTGAATAGTGTTGGCTTTGTTGCACCCATGGTCATAGCGATATAGCAATAAGTCAATACCTTTTTCCTGTGCCGAAGCAGGAATAAAAACAGAAGTACCTTTTATTTTTTTGGATAGATAATCTGCAACTGCAAACTCTCCATACTGCATTGTAAATATTGGTTGCATTTTGTTCACCCTAACACTCTTGGACTTGCCAACAATCACTAACCCGTCAGCAATACCATTATAGCAGAGTGTAATACAAAAGTACAGTGTAAATTCAACTTATTATTGTGTCATAGTTTTATGTGCCTTGTCAATACTATAATGTAATTAAAATCAATGGAGGAATTGCATTATGGAGAAATTTATCGTAACACCTAAAGAAGATAAATCTGTCACAATGACGATACGCATAGATAGAGCCTTGCAAGAGGAATATAACGATTTAGCAGCTAAAACGAATCGTTCTCGTAATGAACTAATCAGCATGGCTTTGCAATATGCCCTTGACCACATGGAATTGAAAGATGAATGATGACTAAATGAGAGCCTTTGGATTTTGTCCTTTGGCTCTCTACTCATTTTAAGCGTGTATTTGTAAGAACTCATTTAATTTTACTGCAACTTCTTCTTGCTGTTCCTCAAAACTATGAGCGTAAATATTCATTGTAGTAGAGCAGGTTGAATGTCCTAAAGTCTTTGATATTGCAATGATATTTACATCTATCGAATTAAGTAAGGTAGCACATGAGTGTCTTAAACCATGAAGAGGTATAATCGGCAATTCCTCTAAATTCTCAACTTTAGCTTTGTTTGGATTGTTTTGCACCCATTCATTGTAACGGTGTAAGTGCTTGGTAAAATACTGATATGGGGTTGTATGGCCCATTAGTTTACCGTCCGCTTGAATAAAGAGGTTGCCACCGTTGTTCATATCCCCACGCCATGCCGTACCATGTTGGAATCGTGTTTGCATATACTCCATACGGTATTGCTTTAAGAGGGGCAGTATATAGTCTGGAATCGTTACTGTTCTTACAGACTGTTTTGTTTTGGGTTCCTTATAATCAAATCCATTTTCCGTCATACCAACTGACTTTGAAATAGATATTTTCTTGTTCTTTAAGTCAATATCGCCCCAATGCAAAGCAAGCGTTTCGCCTTTTCTAAAACCACAAAATAGAGATATGGCAAAAAACACTTTGTATTGTGTCGGTACTGTGTAGGACTCCACATAATCGTTCACATAATAAGGCTTTCCTGTATCGTCAATTCGTTTATGGCCTTTATAGGTTACCTCGTATGACATATCCAAAGATTTCATAAACATTAAGCCTTGCTTTGGGGTAAAGAACTTTAATCCCTCGTCCTCATCTTTTCTTTTTGGTTTTTGTGCGTCTTGGCATGGATTGTTCTCAATCATACTGTAACGCTTGGCTGTCTTAAATATCAGATTCAATACATTAGCGAATCTTTTTATTGTGCCTGTGGAATAGTCTGACACCAAAGTTTTATAAAAGGCTTCAATGTGCGGTGTTTTGATGTAGGCAACTTTATATCCCTTAAAGTAGGGAATGATTCTACTTTCCAACACCTGTTTATATCCTGTGTATGTTCCATAGGCGATGTTATCTTTAACACTCTCAAGCCACTTGTATGCAAAATCTTCAAATGACATTTTTTCAGCGTCAAAGTCATAACCGTACTTGATTTTATCTTCCATATCAAGGGCATATTTGAACGCTTCTTTTTCTTGTTGTTTGGGTGTGGCAGACTGGTTTACTGAATATGTAAGATTCTTCACCAGTTTATTGCCTTGTTTGTCATATCCTTGACAAATCACAATGCGATATACCACTCTACCGCTTTTATGTTCAACTCTCTTTACTGAGGCCATATTTAACACCCTTTCTCAATTTGATTTTTGTAACGATAGAAGGTTGGTTTTGTCATACCCAATTCACGCATAAGTTCAAAGGGCTTTTTCTTACCTTGCTGTACTAAGCGATAGTGGGTAGAAAATTCATCAAGACTCATTATTCTTGGCCGTCCATAGTCGTCCCATTCTCCACGAGCCTTTTTCTGTTCAATGCCTTCTCGCTGTCTTTTCTCTCTTTTCTCAATTTCAACCTGTGCCATGCTTGCATACAACTCAATCATCATATTATTGATAGTCTCTAACATCATACGAGCCATTGAGTTTTCCATAGCTGATAGGTCAATCAATGTTGTGGGCAATTCTAACACCATAACACGAATGCCGTTGTCCTTAAAGAATCGTAATTCTTTTAGTGTGGCTTCCTTATTTCGCCCTAATCGGTCAAGTTCTGTGACGATCAGCACATCACCACTTTCAAGGATTTCCTCTTTCAACATAATATATCGTGGCCTGTCAAAGTCTTTACCTGTTCTCTGGTCTGTATAAACTTTGCTTTTATACAACTGGATATTATGTGTTTTGCAATACTTGGTAAGTTCTGCAATTCCTCTGTCTAAGTGCTGGTCCTTTGTACTTGTCCTGTGATATGCTACATACTTCATACGGATTCCTCCTTGTCGTATAAATCACATGGACCACCGTCAATCACATCATTAGGTTTACATTCTTCGTACATTTCACATCGTGATGTATTGCCTAATATCTCTGTATCATCATAACGATATAAGCAATCTTTGCACACTAAATCATTGTTTGTGATTCTTCTCATACAAAACTGTTCTGACCATATTTTACTCTTGAAGTAATTGTCTTTGTTCATCTGAACACCTCATTTCTTTATCGAACAACTGTTCGTTTCTGATTTAATCATATCAGGCAAGTATCAAAAAGTACACCTCTTTTTTGAGAATAATCAAAAGTTTTATCGTGTACTTTTTGAACCCTATTTTTAAGCCTTTAGAGATAGTATCAAATTTTATAAATTCTGATACCATGCAATTATGCGGCCCGTTGGCATATCTTGGTGAATGACCAGACAAACCCTCTAAAATGCTCTCTATGTCCATTACAGCATTCTGCAACCCCTGTTCTAGCATAATGTGCTTGTTGGACCTCTGTAATGCTGTTCCATACTTTCAGCAACACACCATCTAATGTATATTGATATACTCGCTTTGAATTACCTTTGCTGATTTTCTGATTTCGACTACCATAATTGCAGTTTTCCTTTTTGGTGAGCGATTCCAGATTAGACAGGTTATTGTTGCTCTTAACTTCGTCTTTGTGGTTGATTTCTAACCCCTCTGGAATAGGACCAACAAATGCTTCATATACAAGTCGGTGAATGCTTTTCTTATATCTTTTACCGTCAATCGAATGCACCCACACCCATAAATAACCGTTATTATTGCTTGGAACTAAGAATCTATCAGACTTGGTATCGTATACCATTCCATCGTCAGAAATTTCATAACGAGGAAAGCTTTTTATTTTACTCCATTTTATTGTACCGTTCCTTTCGTCAGCGTTCATTATGCATTCCTCCTATTCCTGCACTCCGGTGTTGAGGAACTCAATAAACTTGTCAAAGTTGATGAGATACTTATTACCGGCCTTTATATACACAATCTGATTTTCTTTACACATCTTCCACAGCGTTTTATATGAGAAGCCACATTCATCCGCTACTGTCTGAATAGGTACCATACGAGGTATTTTTAGCTCTGTAACGTTGCTGATGGCTTCGATATTCTCAATTTTAGTTGTAGTATTTACATTTTTCATTATGATTGCTCCCTTTCCTTAGAGGGACCAATACATATTCGACTGAACTGTTGTACTGATTACCCATGTTTGTATTTGCTCCGTCCTCGGAAACTGGGCTAATCATAGCGACCTATTTTATATTATTCTCAATTTTATGTTTATCCTCTGGAGTCACTGGTTGACTCTGGAAGGTCTTTGTCCTATACCTATAGGAATCATTACCTTATGACTTTAAATTAAATCTGGGTGGCTCTGGTTTCTTCTGGCGTATATCTGTTATGCGTTATCCTCGGTTGCATTCCAGTGAGTAGGTTTCTTTAAGGCATTGGCTTGTTTCTCTACGTTCCTAAAGTGGAATCCTTGCAAATACACAGAAGAAAGCGCTTGTTCAGCTTCTTTCAGACTGGTTTCTTTCATCCGCTCAAATGCTTGTTGTGCTGGGGTCTTGCTACCATCAAATGCTTTTTCTCTGAATCTTGCAGATACCATGTCAGCATAAGCAGGATATTTTAATAGCTCTAATACTGCTTTACTACCAACAACACCAGAGTTAATGGTATTTGAAATAACTGTTGTGATTCCATTTTCATTGGCTGTGGTCTTGCTTTTTGGTAGCTTTGCAATGAGTTGAAGCACCTTGCTTTGTACCGCTTGCGAATCGTCCTTTTCTCCTGCATAGTCATAAGCCCAATCACGAATTTCATTTACTTTGTTGAGCATACGTTCATACACAAAGGTATTTTCTTCAATTAGTCCTTGCAATTTGCTTTGAAACTTCTCATAAATTCTGTTGGCCATAGTATTGTCTACTTTCCTGTAAATCGCAATAAAGTTTCTGACATCTGCAAGAAGTGTACGTACATCATCGACAGTCTTGGCAGCGTTAATCTGCGTAAAGAGATTGTTGTAGTTCTCAATAATACTTAATCCATTATTTGCTACTGTTTTTGTTTTGCTCATTGTTTTATTCCTCCCATTCATCATCTTCTAAATCATCTTCATCGGGTGAGGCTTTCATTACTTCGTCCCAATCTTCGTCATCTTCTGTTCTGTGTGGCACAACCTCAATCACAGTAGGAGTTGTTTCCTCTGTACCGTCTAACAGAAAAGCAGTATTTGCTCCATATGCTTTTTCTATGATGTACTTACAAGCATTGAATCGGTCCTTGTTGTATCTGTCCTGTGAGATAGCGATAATGGATTCAAGGGCAGATACAGTAGACGATTTTAGCAATCTCTTGAAGTGCTCCTTTTGTGATTTCTGCTCTGCGGTTTGCTTAGGTCTGCCTTTTGGATTACCAGACCTGCCTTTCTCAAACGGCATATAAAATCACTCCTTTCTACATATCATAGATGTTCACGCTCCTTGTTGTAGGATTCCAGTTCTCTATGAATTTCTGTTTTACTTTGTCCTGTGAGAGATGAGATAAAATCTCTTGTTTTTCCTGTATCTCTGCTTTGAGAGATTCGATCAGCATATTGTAAGCCTGTGTTCCCGTTTTGGGTTTATGCTTCAATGTAATGTCTGCTGATATGCGTTCTACCTGCATTAGTGAACACCCCCTTATTGTTATTGTACTGTTATCTGCTTGTGTATCTGTCAAGCTTTATTGGACAGTTTTTGAAAATGTGTTTTTGCTCAAAAATGTTGTAGAAGCACTTATACGCTTTGTTTGAGCCTATTTACAAGCCATTTGAGCAATTTCGCTTTTGAAAACTTTCTATATCATTTTAATCATTTTGTGATTGAAACCGACCAGAATGTTTAACCACAAGATTCCTTAAAATCATGCAAAGTAAGAATTGTGTCTTGTGGCAATGCATATCTTTCAGCGTATGCTTTAATATCCCTCGATAAGTTAGATGTAGGCTTATGTCGCAATTTAAGATACTTACTCATAGCCTTTTTTAACACCTCAACATCTGGGATTAACTCACGCTCTTTAGCAATGGTTTCAGCTACATTGTCCGTCTGCGTCAAAGACTCAATTAGCTTCCACTTACAACCACTCAAATATGTTTTCACATCATGCTCAATCAATTCATCACAGAAGATTCTTTTATATTCTTGAATGATTGCAATTAAGCTATCTTTAGTTAGAATATCTGAAAAGCTGGTTTTATCTCCAAATAGCTTTTTGATGATTCTGTCTTGCATGATGATTTCTATTCTAAACAACCCTTTTGGTACAGATTCATTGTGTTTGTTTTCTTTCTTGTTTCGTGTCTCTTGCTCACGAGTTTTATCGTATGCTTTCAACACATAGTAGTGTTGTCTTGTATGTGTGATGGTCCTCGTTACCTCTTTATATTTGCTGTTTTTACTTGCCCCAACCCATTTGTGATTATCACTATCTGTTGATGTATATGATATTCTAAAAGTACCCCAAATTCTAATTGAAAATTCCTCTAGAAGAAATATATAATAACCCTATGACAATTCATAGGGAGGCTAGGGGATGATAAGTTTAATGGATAAACAAAAAATAATAATAGATGGGTTTTTAGGAGGAAAATCTCAATGGGCAATCCATAGGGAAACTGGAATTGATAGAAAAACAATTAGAAAATATATCAGAGAATATGAAGAAAAAAGAGCTATGCTATTGGAGGGAGAAAGAGATAAACTAATTTTAACTGAAGAAATTGTAGAATCACCAAAATACGATGCGAGTAATAGAACTAAAGTTAAATTAACAGAAGAAATAATGGATAAAATAGATTTTTATCTAGAGGAAAATGAAAAGAAGATACAAGCAGGAAAAAGTAAGCAGCAAAAGAAAAGAATAGATATTCATGAATGCCTTGAAGAAGAAGGCTATGACATAAGTTATTCAACCGTATGTAACTATATAAAAAATAAATTGAATGAGAAAAAGGAAGCATATATAAGGCAAGAATATGATCCAGGAGATGTAAGTGAATTTGACTGGGGACATGTTAAACTAGAAATAGGTGGAGAAGCTAAAGCAATACAAATGGCTGTAATGACAACAGCAAGAGGAAACTACAGATTTGCGTATCTTTATCAAAATCAAAAAATGGAAAGTTTTCTAGATTCTCATGTTAGATTTTTTAACCATGTAGGAGGGGTTCATAAGGAAATAGTATATGACAATATGAAAGTTGCAGTAGCAAGATTTGTAAGTAAAACAGAAAAGGAACCTACAGAAGATCTTTTAAAATTATCTATGTACTATGGTTTTAAATATAGATTTTGTAATGCCAGACGTGGAAATGAAAAAGGTCATGTGGAAAGATCTGTAGAATACGTGAGGAGGAAAGTATTTAGTAAAAAAGATTCATTTGAAACATTAGAAGAGGCCAACGAGTATTTAAAAGAAGAACTTAAGAAATTAAATTCTAAACCACAGAAACATAATGAAAATAAAAGTGCAAAAGAATTTTTAGAAGAGGAATTACCTCACTTAATAAAACTTGTGCCATCATATGATATTTCGAGAGTAGTAGAGTTAAGGGTAAATAAGTATTCTGTAATAAACATAGAGGAAAACAAATATTCAGTTCCAGATTCATTGGTTGGAAAATTCGTAACAGCAAAAATTTATCCAAATAATATACTAGTCTATCATGAAAATGAATTAGTAGCTGAACACGTAAGAAGTTTTGGAGCTAATACATGGAATATAAAAATAGAACATTACCTGAATACATTAAAAAAGAAGCCTGGAGCAATTCATAGAAGCACAGCCATGCGACAAATGAATTCCAAGCTTCAAGAGATATATAATAAATATTATACCGAAAATCCAAAAGATTTCATAGACCTAATTGAATTAATTTCAAAAGAAGGCTTAGAAAAAATAGAAGAATCAATAAAAGGATTGGAAAAGATAAATCCTTTAAATATAGATACAGAAAAAATAAAGCTTTTATGTAATAGACAAAAAGAAACCATAGATGAAAATAAGCATAAAAACACAGAAATAGAGGAGCATTCAAAGTTAATCCTTAATCATTATGGAGATTTACTAAAAAATTCATCAGGAGGTTTTGATAAGGAGGCTTTGATAATATGAAAAAAGATATCGTTAAAACTAATATAAAAACCGTAGCAAAGGAGTTGAAATTACCATATATAACTAGAAATATAGAGGATGAAATAAAGGAAGCAAATATAAAAAATTTAACATATGAAGCTTTTCTTTTATCCTTATTAGAAAATGAATATGACTTAAGAAAAGCAAATGGAATAAAAAATAGAATTAGGCAAGCAAGATTTCCATATAAAAAGTATATAGAAGACCTAAGCCTAGAGGATTTACCTCAAGATGCAAGAGATAAGATAAAAGTATTTTCATCATTAGATTTTATAGAAACGGGGCAAAATATAATACTTGCAGGAAACCCTGGTACAGGAAAAACACATATAGCCATAGGACTTGGAATTAAGGCCTGTAACAAAGGATATAAGGTTCTTTTTACCACAATACCTTTGCTAGTAAATGAACTAAAAGAATCTAGATCTGCAAAGACACTAAGGGCTTTTGAAAAGAAATTTGAAAAATATGACCTTATTATAGCAGACGAATTAGGATATATTTCTTTCGATAAAGAAGCCTCTGAACTTTTATTTACTTACCTGTCTTTAAGGGCAGGAAGAAAATCTACAATAATAACTACAAATTTATCTTTTGAAAGGTGGGATGAAATATTTAAGGATCCAGTAATGACAGCGGCAATGATAGACAGGCTTACTCATAAATCATATATTGTAAATATGAATGGCAATTCTTATAGATTAAAAGAAACACAGCTTTGGTTAGAAAAGCAATAATTTTTTTACCTAAACTAGAGGAATTTTGGATTAGAATATAGAGGAATTTTCACTTGACAAATACAGTTGATAATGTTGCATGGCACAGCAAATTCAACACATCAGATTGAGATGCTTTTCCGCTAACTTTCTGCGTTATATTACACTCAATAGATTTTACTGTGCTTGTAATTTCACTGCCTAAGATTTGCTTTAGCTGCTTTTCAACATCATTCTTACATATTTCTAAGTAAATAGAATCCGTTAGTGTAAAAGGCTGTATGTTGTTGTCCCTTACAAACTCTGGAAGAACCAAGTTTACTGTCGCTTTTCCATTTACAACCTTGACAGTCCCGTATCTTTTACCCTGGTCATTTATAAGTGGCTGTTCAGGCAAATCTTTTAGATTGCTTTGAAATGCAACCTCAAACTCATAGTTATCTGTACCTTGCTTGTGTCCATTTCTTTTTACTCGCTTCTTTCTCTCAGCCATTCTTAACACCTCAATTCAGAAACAATATCATTCAGTATTGCTTTTTTAAGGTGTCTATAACACTTATCGCAAAGCCCATAGCAAAAGCCATTTTCTTCGTTTTTGTCACCAACATCATGAAACCAGATTTCTTTACCTTGCTCATGATTTTCTGGGTCATTAAAGCCTTTGCCACAGATAACGCAATTTGTTTCAGTTGTATCTACAACTCTAAAGTGGCCTGCTTCATTGAGAAACTCTCGCTTTATTGTGAGTTCTCTATATTCATCACTACATATTTCTTTTACTTTTCCCATTTTCACACCTCACCCATTGCTTTCTTTATGTCTTTGATTATTGAAGTTGTTTCCTTGATAATTGCTTTGATTAAAGCAATGTAGCTTTCAGCATAATAATTTCTTTCGTCAGTCTTTGCTCCATTCATATTCAATACCTCACATTCTTTGCTCACATATAGTCATCAATGCAATTCACATCAATGCTATTCAAGATTTCCCTTAACTTGATAAACTCTTCCTTAGAGAAAGTGATACCACGTAAAGGATATTGCAATCCGTCTCTGTCAGATACTCGCCATGCTCTAATATCAAACACAGGCTTCTTGTCGTTCCACTTTACAATCGACACTTCCTTTGAGAATCCACGAAAGCCTACCATGATAGTGTCAATATGTTCCTTTACTTCGTACTCGGTAACCTTACCAGCATTACACGCAAATTCATGCTTATTTGTTTTGTTATCCATTTTCCTTGTTCCTTTCGTTTTGATTTTATGCAACAAAAAAAGAGAAGCCAGTTAAACCTCGTCTAAAGGTAACTTTGCTTCTCTAAGCATTCAAAATATTAAATTAACTGGTCTTTTCCGACCTATATATATTATACCACAAGTCTCGAAATTTGTACACTACTTTTTGAAACTTTTTTCTTTATTTTTCCGACAATTTTCTTGAGGTCCTTTTTATATATAATCCTCAGATTAACCAGATTGACCCCAGATTGATTTTAATGGATTAACCTATATTTTATATATCCTATTCCTAAAAGTCAATTCTGGATTATCTGGGAACCTCTGATGATACCCCTTAAGTAATACAATAGTATAAAGTTGATATAATTATCATTAAAATACACAGAGGATTTAGGGCAAATAAACAGAAACTCATTTGTTCGGTTTTGCATTGTGCAGTATGAGAGATAATTGTCATAAAAGCCTTTAACTGCAATACTTTGTTAACCTTTTCTGCCTTGCCAAAAGTGAAACTCAATGCTATGCTTTTTCTATATTGCTTGTGATGTCAGTATTACGCTTGCTGAACAAACAAGCACAATCCTTCAAAAACGAGCTTCAAAAAGCTCGTTTTTGTGTTATAATAAAGTCAGATTAGTTAAATTTGGGCATAAGTTTAAGAGGTCTACTATAATTAAACTTTTTTGTTAGACTAATTTAGACCCCTAGTTGCAGTATGAAATGCCCGGATAATAATTAAATTATTTAAGTAGAGATGGTTTTAAGATTACATCATTAGGTTCGATTTTAGTGATACCTAATGCATTTATTAACTTAAATCCATGTCTAGAGCTGAATGGGTCATACGGAGACTGGTCATTCAGCTTTTTTCTTGTATAAGAGTTTATGTGAGACATTAATAACGTGATGTCTGCTTGTGTAAAATTATCCATGCTTTTGCCTTTTGGAATGACCCTACGAATTAATTCATGATTATTCTCAACTTCTGGCTTTTGGTAAGCTGAATATGGATAACAGTAAAATATATTCGTGAGTTTCTCTTCACCTTGTATTTTTTCGATACTATTGGGATCTGAAAACTCACTTCCATTATCCGTTAAAATGACAGGGAAGAGCTTTTTAAAATAATCAGGTCCTACAGCATCATAAATCATCTTAAAGCACTCTCTGACACTCTTTGTATCATTAGCATCCCTAATAAACATAAGCATAAAAGATGTATCAACAAAGTGGATTGTAAGCAGTACTTTCCCACCCTTTTTACCTTCTACGGTATCCATTTCAACTATGGAAATATCTTTATTGCCATCTAGAAAGTTTAAATAATCATCATACCTTCTATCTTCTAAACATTTTTTATCAACCTTATATCCCATTTGGATTTTCCGTCTGGGTCGATATCTTACTTTCCTTGGTAAATCAGCATTTTTTACTGATAATGCTCCTATTTCTATATAGTTATATATAGTTTTTTCACTAACCATGATTGTATCTTTATTGTTGGCAAGTACATGATGCACTGATTGTCCATTATTAATTAGTGGTTTAATAATATCATCTAATCTCTTAAGTTCCTCAGGAGAACTTTCAATACCAACTCTAGATTCAACTAGTAAACCTTCATAGTCTTTCTGGGCTATTTTCGCGGAGTAGTAGCATTTTGAAAGAGTACATCTATTTCTATCTTCGCAACCATTACATACATATGGTGAAGATTTTAATCTCTCACAAATATCTTCCTTAAAATATTCACAATTATCATTGCAATAACCACAGAATCTGCAGTATTTATATTTACTTTTACACATCTTTTCTTTGCAAATATTATTTAAATCACAATCATACCTATAAATACATGCATTGTAACTACGGCCGTAGCAACCCTTCTTATCAATAGTAGATCTAAGGGAAATTTCCCTTGAAATAGTTGTTTTATGCCTATTAAGTTCTCTAGATATTTTTGATAAAGAAAAGTTCAATTTCAGATATCTTTCTATCTCCAATCTATCATCATAAGTTAAATGTTTTGCCATAATAGCTTCCTCCTTTGAGCTATTATCCGGGCATAACATAATAATACTACAAACTCCACCGATGTTGACATGTGAACCTGAAAATGATGTAAAGAAATTACCCGAAGGCAAGCAAAACAAAGTTAATTGCTACATTTGCTTCGGGATGGAATATTTTATCATTTTCAGAACCCCATATCAACACTACCCTGCGGCGGCTCCTTCTGATCCAAATCCCCCTCAGGCTTCACAAAACAAATGTTATATGTCTTAGAAATTTGTAAGGTTAAATTAGACCCCTAGATTTGTAAGACTAAATTAGACTGAAAAGCAAAAAGGGGTCTAATTTAGTTTTACAATTAACATATCAGAGATAATGAGAAAAAGCAGCCCCTTAGGTGCTGACAAAGTAATTTGGGTGTGGTATAATACAAGGTTAAAATTTTGAAAGATGTCAAAGATTATTATCACTAGATTTCTTTTTTAAAAAATAAGAGATCTTATTTCAAAGGGTAGTTAAGTTAAAAGCTTATTAAATGAACTGGCTCAAATGTATATGAGATAAAGAAAAGGGAACCTGACAAGCGTTTTTAAGATGCCTGGGAACATTCAGTATAGATTAGCAAAGATGTTAATGTACTATAAAATAAAATAGATATTCTTGGAGATAAGATAAATAAAATTATAAATACAAAATATAATAAAAAGGGATTAAATATTGTGAAGATTAACAGGCTTAAATACTTCTAAATATGATATAATGTTTTATATAGTTTATCTCCATGAAAACAAAGTTAGGAGGTTTTAAAAATGGGATTTAGCTATAATAAATTATGGAAACTATTGATTGATAAAAAAATGATGAAAACAGATCTTCAAAAAGCGGTAAATATGAGTCCCACAACATTAGCAAAAATGGGAAAAGGTGAAAATATTAGTATGGAGATATTGGGAAGAATATGTGAATACTTTCATTGTAATATTGGAGATATAATAAGTTACGAATTTGATGAAGGTTAGATGCTTTAAATAATATAGTTAAAAGTAAAAAATACAAATACTAAAATAATAGAGGAATAATTTTTGAATGATAAAATAATTATTATAATTATTAGGATTATTAGAATAGGAGGTAAAATATGAATCTTAAATTCTTTGATTTTTTTGCTGGCACTAGGGAATTACTTTTGAATGCGTGTACGTAATGAATAAATAATGAAATAGATGATTATGATGTAGGTTGTTTTTATAGCCGAGTAAAGAAAATTTGATATGAACAAATATTCTTTTTAGAAAGCATGAACTTACAGATAAAGGAGGAAAATAATGAGTGTTCAATCAGAATTTAAAAAATTTAATGACAAGATAAGACTTGATTATGGAACCAATTCAGAACTTGCAGAGAAAAGAGATATTTTATTAGGAATTTTAGAAAAGGATGAAGATTTACCATCATTCAAGAAGTTGGATCAGGGAAGTTATGCTATGCATACTGGAATAGAACCAGGAGATGACAGAGAATATGATATTGATGTGGGATTAAGATTTAATGTTAGTAAATCAGAGTATGATCCTATGGATTTAAAGAAAGATATAGAAGAGCTTTTAAAAAATCATACAGAATATGGTGCAGAAATAAAAAAACCTTGCGTAACAGTAACTTATAAAAAAGATGGAGAACCTTCTTTTCATGTAGATTTAGTAGTGTATGTTTATGAGGATAAAGAAAATACGGATAGTCAGATTTATATT
Source organism: Clostridium liquoris (assembly GCF_002995785.1). Classification (GTDB taxonomy): domain Bacteria; phylum Bacillota; class Clostridia; order Clostridiales; family Clostridiaceae; genus Clostridium_AO; species Clostridium_AO liquoris. Next base: position 52,637 of record NZ_PVXO01000028.1, read on the forward strand.
GCAAAAGGAATTAATAGTAATAAAGATTCTCAGAAATGGGAGATGGCAGATCCCAAGGGATTAGTAGATTATATTAATGATGGAGTAGAGAAGGGGGAACAAAGAGATCAATTCAGGAGGATATTAAGGTATCTTAAAAGATGGAAACATAGGAGATTTGACGCAAAAGGACATTCAGAACCACCAAGCATTGGACTTACCTTAATGGCTCTAGATAATTTTATATATTATGAAGAAGATGATTTTAGTGCTTTAGTTCATATAGTAGATTCTATTGTTAATAAATTTGTATTTGAAGGAATTGATAAAGATGGAGACTTTTTATATAGAATAAAATTACCATTACCAATGGAACTTGCATTTGAACTAAATTCTGATATTTTTGAAAAGATGAGTGATAGACAAATGACTGATTTTAAAGAAAAGGCAGAAAAGCTACAATCTGATTTAAATGATGTAGAGAGTGAAACTGATGAACATGAAAAGTATAAAAAACTCCAAAAAATATTTGGAGAAGATTTTGAGGTTCCAGAGGAAGAAAAGACAGCGAAGAAACAATATAATTATATACCAAGTTCCAGTTCTTCTGGAATGGAGTAACTTGTATGGACTTGAATTTAATAAAAAATGATTTATTAGATAGACCTTACTTATCAGGAATTAAGATAAAAAATAATGAGAGTTATAAAAATCAAAGCTATGATGTGAAGATTAAATGTGAGCTAAAGGCAGGCAATTCATGGTTTCCAATAATAATAGGAGTTCCTAATGATTGGGGACAGAATCTTGTTGATATTTATATTGCATTGGAAGAAATACCATATATTCCCCATATCGATAGTAAAGGTAAACTTTGCTTATATGATTTAGAAGGTTCTATTATAGAGAAAGATTTGTTGGGAATTTTGAATCAATGTATTTTACGGGCACAATTGATAATCGAAGAGGGAATAAATAAGAAAAATTGGAATGACTTTTTAGAAGAATTTGATTCTTATATATTATGCTTACCAGAATGGAAAAGAGCTAAAGTAGTTATACCAAATTCAGAATATAGTAAAAAAATATCTTATTGTCCAACAAAAGAAATAAAGAAACAAAGAAGAAAGAATGAGTCCCATTTACAATATCTAAAAAGAACTGAAGTAAATGACTATTTTGCAAGTATAGATACAAATGATTTTAAGGAATGGGGGTATAACAGCCCAATTAAAAATGGATTGTATTTATATTGTAAAGCTATGGATATTATTTATCCCCCTAAAATTGATAAGCCAATATCTGTAGAATATTTGAATGTAATTTTTGAAAATGTAAAAATTACACCAGATATAGAAAAAATCATAAGAAAACCTAAAGAAGAATTGTTTATTATATTTGAAATCAAACAACCCAATGGTATTTCTAATACTTTTGGTATTATTATAAAAGCTCCATGTTTTAATATGGATTCTACTCTTGAATTAAAAGAAATGAAAGAGATAATTCCGTTGTATGTAGAAAGGCTAGATGAACGCAGCCTTTTAAACAGAACCTCTTTTGACGAAAATATTTTATCTAATAAAGAGTATCTTTTAATAGGGTGTGGATCAATAGGCGGATATGTGTTTAATAACTTGATAAAGTCAGGATGTAAAAATATTACCTTGATAGATCATGATATGCTTCAGTCAGAAAATATTTACAGGCATTTACTTGGAAGAGATTATATTGGGGATTATAAAGTAGAAGCACTTAGAAAATTTGGGGAGAGAAGCTTACCTGCTTTAAAAATAAAAACCGTTGCTGAAAAAATACAGGATGCAATTGATGATTGTGGTATAGATTTTAATGATTATGATTATGTAATTGCGGCAACAGGAAATGCAATTTTAAATATGTGGATAAATGACTATATAAATACTAATAAAATTAATACTCCTGTGTTTTATATTTGGAATGAAACACTAGATATAGGTTCTCATGTAGCAATAATTCAATTTGATAAGATAGGTTGCTATGAATGTATTTTTAAACGAGATGAGAAACTAGGACTATATGATTCTATTTCATACTGTAAACCAGGACAAAATGTTACTAAAAATGTATCTGGGTGTAGTGGCACCTTTATACCTTATGGTTCTCTTATATCTATTCAAAGTAGCATATTATTTATTGATTTACTTAAAAAATTTGCTGAAGGAAGAATAGAGGAAAATATAGTAGTCTCAGAAAAAGGTGATGATTATTACTTTAAAAAATCGGGTTTTATTTTATCAGATAACTATAATAATCAAAAAGATAAAATTTCTACAATAAAAGGCAATGATTTTAAAAATATTGCTTGTAATGTGTGTGGTGGCAAATAATGAGGATTAATTCAAACAATATAGAAATAAAGATTTGTTATTCTGTTTTTCAAGTAATGAGGAAATATATCCAGCTAGGGGCTAGATCCTTGGAAGCAGGTGGTATTTTAATAGGCAAAGAAAACATATCAGATGATAATATTACCATTAAATATATTACTGAGCCTTATGCAAGCGATAAACGTAGATATAATAGATTTATTAGAAAAGATAAAAAACACATTGAAATATTTAATGAGATTTTTAATTCAAGCAATGAAATATATTGTTATATTGGGGAATGGCATACCCATGATGAAGATTTGCCTAACTATTCCAGATTAGACTTGAAAAATTGGAAGAAAATAATGAAAGAATCGCCAGGAAATATAGAGCATTTTCATATTATAGTTGGCAGTAAAGCTATAAGAATTTGGAAGTTTGGAAAATTACTAAAGGATCCTGATTTGATTAAAACAATATATTGGGAGGATGTGATGGACTTTGATGAAAAAGTTTGTTGGCAAAATAATAGATAATGGAAGGGCAATTATTCAAATTTTATTGCTTGTATTTTGTTTTTTATTTCCTAAACACGTAAACTTATCTGAGATAATAAGAACGTTATTTGGGGGTCAAAGTCCTGATTTTTCTACTGCTAAATACTATTATCTTATGCAATCTGGAAATTGTACAATGGGAATATTATTAGCAACAATTGTATTGTTTAAATTTATTCGTAAAAGTAATGAGGAAAAAATTTTGCTTAAGGGAAATATTTATCACGATTATTCATATATTTGGTTTTGGATTTGTTCTAAAATTCTTGGATATAATAGTTGTAACTTAATATTAGTTCCAATTGCAATGCAATACAAACTTGTAATACGAGGAACATTTGAAAAATATCCAATTCCTGAGGAAAGTTTCCCAGAAAGGGATATGAATGTCATAGTTAAATATGAGAATAAAGATGCAGAAAATGCTAATGAGATTAATTTAATTTTAGAAGATACTTACCCTATAACCAAAAGTCAAATTCCTGAACTTAAGAAACCCTTACGAACCATAATAATAAAGCATGATAGAAAAGATGATGTTTCTAGAATTTATAATAATAAATTTGTGAAAGAAATATGTAAAGAAGTAAGAGCTTTACCTGAAAAAACTATTGTTAATATTTACTCTACAACTAACCCAAGACACAACTATGAAATAGCCAAACAGGCTTTTTCTCTTGCTAATAGGGGCAATATAAAAGAGTTATATATCTATCAGCAAGAAAGAGGGAATACACGTAAGTTTACTAAAAGGAAGAAAATATATAGATTTTTTGAAGAAGAATAAACCAGGCTTGAGGTCGGGTTCATCGCTCGACCTCTTTCCCTAAATAGGTATCATAGTTTTTCTTATACTGATATAGTTTCTTTTGTTCCTGGCGGGACTGATTGATTTTCTCAATGAGAGACTCTTTTTTTGTATTTAATTTTTCAAGCTCTTCAAATATCTGTTTTGTGGTAGGAAAAGTATTGGAGTTCTGAAAACTTTCGGTAACTGCTTTTTTATAAAGTAAAAGTTGAGCATTATACTCGTTAGTAAAAGCCTTATCCTTGGGATGATTTTTAGCATATCTATAAATTTCTTTATACTGCTCAATGATATATCTGTTTTCCATAGTCTGCTTTTTTTCTTCAATTAGTTTTTCTATCTCCTTGTTTTCTGAAAGAAGATTTTGAATTTCAGAAGCTTTATCCTGGAGTGCTTTTTCTAACTGTTCTTGTGTTTTAAAGCCTTCACTTCTAACCTGGTTGATTGTATCTGCCATAGTATAAAGATTATGCTTTACTGCCCAATGCTTGTATCCAGGAGAGCTTTTAATCTTATCATTAGCATTTATATTAATAACATTATCTAAAGGTTTAAAAGGAGCTTTAGGGCGTTTGCTTTTCATGTCAACTTCTTCTAGGATACGTTTTTTTAATCTTTCTTCAGTATAATTTTTCCCTATTCTCATAGTCCTTGTAAAACGTTGTTGACCATCTGTTTTTCTGAAAGAAATATGTTTTCCATGCTTGATTTCATATCCATATTGATCCATAAGATGGAGGAAATCTTCCCAATCCTTAGCTTTCTTAATAGCTCTATCTATATCAAATTGGAGTCTGCCTTTCCATGAAGTTCCCTTCTTATCTTCTTGATATTCCTTATAGGATTTACCCCTAGTCTTATATTTTTTCTTATATTTTTCATAATATTCATCTATAACCATTAGATTATTTTCTTTGCAGAGTTTATCGCTTTGATACCTAATCCTATGGTAACTTCGTTTATTAGACTGATAGCATTTTCCTGTTTTCCAATTAACATTATTAAAAATAATATGGTTGTGAATGTGGTTACGGTCTACATGAGTAGCTAGTACATATTCGTATTCACCATTTAAAACTTCTTTAGCCAGAGCAAGACCTATCTCGTGTGCTTTTTCAGGACTTACCTCTCCAGGAACAAAGCTTTGTATTAAATGTCTAGCTAAAACTGTTCCTCTAGTATCATTGACTTCCCTTGTATTCATAAACTGTAAATGGGCAGTTGAAGGAGAGCAGCCATCAGAACTTATCAATATTTGCTCATCAGTTTTATCATTACTAGTAATATAATTAATAGCAAGATTGAGAGTAGATTTGATGGGGTGTATTTTTGTAATAGCCATATCAATCAGACCTATTCATATATTTTCTTGTTAGGATATTTTGAATTTTTATTATTTCTTTTGATATATCATCATTTTCTTTTTTTAGATCCTCAATATCTTCTCTATAGATTATTCCTGTACTATTTACTCTCTTTGCAATCTGATTAAGGTTGTTAGAGTTTTTCCCTATAAGAGTTTGTAGCTTTCTAAAAATATTCATATCAATTACAAATATAGGGGCTTCAAGGACACTTTTCCTTATAAAATGTCCCATTGATTTTGACTTGCTCATTTCAAGTTTTTTCTTAAAAAGTTCCTTTTCTTCATCAGTAACCATTACATGAATATCATTTTTTCTAAGTCTATTTGCCATATAAATCCTCCTTTTCTTTCTTCTTTATAACAGGGTATTAGGGGTGTCCCCTAAATCATTCCGATAGGAACAAGTAGAAAATTGGATAAAAAGAAGCGAACCTAAATGGGTCCGCTTCATCAATTTTCTCGTAAGTGTGTCTACACTTACTGTGCTTGCTATTAAAGTTATTTTAAAAGCAGGCATTAAGCTAAGTATTTGATTTATATATTTATATTACCGCACTCTATAGCTAATGTCAGCGTGTATTAGTGAACTTTCATATTATATTTGTTGAAAATATAAATTAGTAATAAATCATTTATTTGATACAATAGTAGTTAATAGATGAAGATATTATTTTAAGTATGTATTGGAGAGGGGGAAGATAATTTATGATGGTGAGTCCAGAAACATATATGAGTTTTTTACAGGATAAAAACTATGAAGAACTTATAAAAGAAAGAGATAGCTTAATAGATGAAATAAAAGAATATGAGGAAACATCGGATAACCTTATAGATATAAATATAAGTCCTTCAAGGGAAATCATTTATAAATATAATCATTTATATTTATCGAAAGTATGTGAATTACTATCTGAAAGGTTTACTGATAAGGATTTTAGCAATATTTCAAATAACTTTATGAACAATGAATGGATACATATATTAAAGGAGTATTTAATAGAAAAGAATTTGTTTGGGATATGGACAAATGAAAATATAGAGCAACGAAAAAAGGGTAAAGAATTTACTTTATCAGATCATGTAAAGGGATTAATCTATTCTTCATTAAGCAATCAAAGACCCTGGAAGGGGATTGTTGTTAATATGGATAAAATAGAAAATATATTTTATGACTTTGATGTTTATAAAATTAAAGCTGAAAATCCTGAAAAATTTATAAATGAAATTCGTCAAATTAAATGTGGTAATCGAAATATAAGTCAGCAAATGAAAAGCTTGTCCTCAAATATTGCTACAATGGAAGAGATAGAAAAGGACTATGGAAGCCAGATGTTCATTTATGTAGGTTCTTTGCTGGAAATCGTATGGGAAGTGGAAATAATACACCTGCAACAATAGGTGAAGTTTATACAACTGTTTTAAAACTTTCTAAAGATACAGGAGTATCTATGTCTGAAATAGATTCGCTAGTGTGGAATTTTTGTTCATCTGGATATGGAGAAATATGCACCTCAGATCCTAGGTGTGAAATATGTCCTATAAAAAAATATTGTAACAAATATTATGAGTAGGAGGATATTGACTATTGATTACAAAAAAAGATTTAACTTACTTAATTGATAAAATAGTTAGTTCTGATTTATTTTGGGAAGCAAACTACTATTTTAGAAGTATGAAAAAGCAACCTCATGGCGGAGTAGCACGTATATTCTATCCTAATACATATTTAAAACATTATCCTACGGACGCGTTTCGATTATTTATACATAAATCTAATGAAGTACCATACTTTTTGTCGAAACTAATTGAAGAAACTTATCAAGAATATTTATTATGTGAAGTAGATGTTGAAGAATTATGTTGGCTGTGTTTTGATGATGATAAATTTTGGTATGCTGGATTTCGCTTATTAAAGCCTAAAAAGGAATTCGAGGAATTAAATAAAAAAGCACCAATACTTTGGACAGTTATATCATCAAAATTAAGGTTTCAGGACTATTTTGAATTAGATTATAAGTTATTGGTATATGCATTAGTATGTTATTTAATAGGAAATAAAATGATTGAAATTGATGGTATTGAGGAAATTCGTAAACATGAAGTATTAAGAACACCAAAGAATAAATATGGACTAAGTCTAGTAAATGAGGCTGAATTTTCACGTCAAGGATTTGTTATTGATGAGAGCTATTATCTTTATAATATATTCTTCGATACTGCAATTGGAGCTGCTACTGATGATGTTCCATATACTGTTAAGATAATAAATGAAGAGATACAAAACAGAGAACTATTTTTTAGAAGTGATGAAAAGTTAGCTGTACCAGCAGATAAGATGATAAGCACAGCTACAATGGATTTCCAAAAGTATCGTGGTATATCAGTTGATTTTGGAGATATAGAAAAGCTAGTTAATAAAAAAGAAATTATAGTCCACTATGATCCTAAATACCTTGCTAAGGTAGTTATGATAATTAAGCCAGATAGAGACCAAGAGAGTAGTCTTTTTTATCATATTGAGGTTGAAGAGTTATGGAACCCTGAAAAAATTAAAGATAGATTTGTAATTACGAATTATTTGCATGCACAATATTATCCTAGTAAAAAAGCTTTTAACCATATTGACTTTTCTGTGAATCAATATTCAAAAGAGATATTTGAAAAAAAGTTTAAAGATGCTGTAATGGATACAGAAGTACCGATTGATAAATATGGAGAAGAACATTATAAAATATGGTGCGTTGAAAGCAATGCTATTGAGATAAGTACCTGGAGTAAACTAGTATGTGCTACACTTGATGAACCATTCAGAGATTTGTTTATAGAAATGTTTTTGTAATAATTATTTAGCTTATTTTAAATTACCTATAGATAAAGAAAATGTTAAATATAGTAGAAGAAGCATGAAATATAAATTTAGATGGGAGTATTGCATTTTGGTTAATAGCTTCTCCGTCCTATAAAAAGCAGATTAAGAGATATAGATTGAGGAGGAATTGATTAAATAATATGGGGCTATGTAAAAATGATTTTGAAAAAATAGATTTAAGAATAAAAAATATTGCTGAACAGGCTGTAGAACAGATTGAAGTAAATTCTGATTTACCACCAACAATAGAACAATTAGAAGATAATAATAAAACTTATTCTATCAGAGCGGCTATTTTATTTATAGACATCAGAAAATCTACATATTTAACAGAGAATAGTCAGGCAAAAAGCATGGTTAAGATTTATCGGTCATTTATGAGAATGGCTGTTGATTGTGTTAGAAAAAATGGTGGGGTAACAAGACAATTTCTTGGTGACAGAATTATGGGAGTATTTATTGATTCTGTAGATGAAAATGGAAATGTTACAGATAGATCTGTTGACAAATCAGTTAATGCAGCAAGAAGTTTACAGACTGTTATTGATTATAGCTTAAATAAACATTTGAAATGTAATGTTAATGGAAAAGTGATTGAATGTGGAATAGGCATTGATTATGGAAAGGTTCTAGTTACTCAAGTTGGTATGTATGGAGTAGAGGGAGATGAGGGCAAAGAAAATGAAGTAAATTGTGTATGGGTTGGAAATACAACAAATTATGCAAGCAAATATTCAGATATAGCATCTGGTGGAGAAATTTTTATTTCTGATAATGTTTATAAGAACTTATCAGATGAAAACAAAGAAGTCTGGATTAAATCAGCAAAATATAAAGGAACAAAATTGTTCCAGGGATATGTTGCAAAAGACTATTATCTGGATTATTCTGATGAATTAGGAAACCCAGTTAAAATAGAAGCGGACAATACAGTTGAATTAGATACCGCTAGTCAATTGGCGAATGGTATAAAGGAAATAGAGAGATTACAAAATGAACTCATTCAAAGAGAGAAAAAGTTAGCAGTATTAGAAGATAGGTTAAAAAAAGAAAATCAGGAATATAAGACTAAATACAATAATGAAAATAGTGCAAAATTAAGAGCATTAGATGAAAAAGATAAAGCAAACAAAGATAGAGATAGCTTAATTAAAAAGGCATATTCTTTCGTAGAAACCATTATAGATGGTTCATTTTGTCGAGAATATGATTATATAAAGAATATGGGAATAAAAAGATGGCTTGAAATTGATGAATTTTATAATTTATTAGGTAGGAAGCAAGGATTTGATGAAGATGCCATAAATAATATGGCATTTGAGTTTATAGAAATATATGCGTACTTTAAAAAATTTGAATTGTCCTATAAGTATATGGCGAGTATGGCAAAGAAAAATAATACCTGGATATATATCAATGAAAAAACTTTTAAATGGGCCTGTGAACAACATCTAGGGTGGAAAGTTATTGATGCTATGGAAGATAATTTAAAAAACAATAAAATATCATATGAAAAAATAAAGGACTATGAGAATTATATTAGTAAACTAAAAAGTATAAGGGGGTTTTAGGTTGTGTCACAAAATAATATTCAAGAAGAAAATAAGAGGCAAGCTTTTACAAAAGATGATGCATATCAGAGTTTAAATATGATTAATACTTGGATAAGCAATATAGATACTAAGATTTCTTTTGCGTTGGCACTAGCTGGTGTAATTATTGGAATTATCTTTAGTACAGGCCTTCCAGATGCGTTACAAAGAGTGGGTAAGGTTTCAAAATTATCGGAATTATATGGTGGTGAAATTATAGCAGCCGTATTGGTATGTTTACTTTATATAGTAAGTTTCTTATCAATTCTATATTTCATGTTGGCTATTATTGCAAGAGTGAAGAACCTTAATAATACGCCATCTATATATTTTTTTGGATCAATATCTGTAATGGATTTACAGGATTATAAATATAAAGTAAATAATATAACAGAGCAAGAAATTATAGAAGATTTAGAAGAGCAGATACATACTAATTCAAAAATATGCAATGAGAAGGCTAAATGCTATAATAGAGGAATTAAGTTTTTGTTGGTAACAATTATTTTATGGTTTATCTGTATGACATTTAGGTTAATATAGGGAGGCGATGAAATGGAAGCAAATCATACAATGTTATATGATGTGGATAAGAGTTCAGAGAGAATGGATGCAATATTAGATGCAAGCTCAGATAACTATTGTGATAAAAAGAGTCTACCATTGAGAAGTGATTTGACTTACAAAAACGGTTATTACGTAAAGATAACAGCGATTTTTATTGATATTGTTGGTTCATCAGAGATGACTGATGAACATAAAAGACCAACATTAGCAAAGATGTATCGAGTGTTTTTATCAGAGTGTGTTGCAATAATGAATGCTGAATGTAATTGTAAAGAAATAAATATCAACGGTGATTGTGTATGGGGAGTATTTGATACCCCGAAGAAATCTGATGTTGATGAAGTTATTTCAGTAGCAGCTAAATTAAATAGCATGATAAAGATATTAAATTATAAACTAAGAAAGAAAAAATACTCTGAAATTTCTATTGGTATAGGAATTGATTATGGTAGAGCATTAATGGTAAAGGCAGGTTATTCAGGTAGTGGAATTAATGATGTAATATGGATGGGTGATGTAGTAAATTCGGCCTGTCACCTTTGCAATAAAGCTGGAAGAGATTATAGAGAAGTAATTGTTATTTCAGATATTATTTACAACAATATTAATGAACATAACCAAAGTTTGTTTTCTAGTTATGCGGATGGTTGGACTACTAGATATGAAGGGAATATTATTAATACAGCAATGGATAATTGGTATAACGAAAATTGCAAGTAGATTATTTGTGGGGGTTTGTGTTCAAATCATATATCCATCGAAGCAGTCTTTTAATGATGAATTGTGATTGGGAGGATAATTGAACGAGTGGGTTTATATTTTAAAAATAATGATAAATCTAATTTAATTGATGAAATAAGGACTGTTTTAAATTTTTATGAGACGTTGGGGTCTGATGAATCCTATCTAAATTCTGACCATGAGTAATATATTGATAAAAATCATTTGTATTTAAGATTGGGAAGGGCTATATTAAATTAATGATGGAGAAGCAACAGATGGAAGGTATGCAATTTGGATACGTGATATTAGAGATTTAATAGTGGGAGCTTTAAGAGATTTAGAAAATGATAATTCAAAGGAAGTAAAAGAAAAGCTCATATTGGCTCTTAATGCTATAGGAGCTTATGAGGATATTAAGAAAATCTTTTCTTCTAGATATTTTAATCATAGCAATGAAGATAAAGAAGTTATTTTTGATGGTTATTTAAAGTATTTTATTCAAAAGGAATGATAATTCTTTTGTGATGTTTACAACTTTTAAAAAAATAAAGCGATTACTTTAAGAAGACATTTCTTAGAGTAGTCGCTTTTCCTTTACCTATTAATATTAAAATTCCTCCAGCTTGCTCATCCTGTATCTCCATACTGGGAGTGTAATTAGTCCAAAGATTATATACTTTAGAAAAAGACTAAGCATATGATTATGTGATAAGACAATATCTCCATTAAAAGTAAATCCATGAATGAATAACTGAACTACAGGAGTTAGAAGTCCTATTGTAGATGGTACTGCTATGCCTACCCCTACAAATGTTATAAACAAATTAAGTATATTGCTTACTCTAGGGAAAGTATCATTGATAAATAAAATCAAGAGTCCATAAAGAATTACTGCAAGGATTCCAACACCTGCATCAAGTAAATATTGAAGTTTTCCTTCTACAAGCTTTGTGGCTACATTAGGATGGAAGAAATAAATTGAATAAAATAAGATAACAAAAAAGTCAATTCCAAATGCCATTGTCTTGAAAGAAAACAGGGTAATATTCTTATAAAGTTTTATAAAAAGAACTAATATTGTTAAACATATTCCTAAAAACAATCCTATAAACATAGCAATCACCTGATAAATTATTTTTTTATTTCCTATATCTATAAATTAATTATATCACTCTAATATGGCTGGCGGCCAGACCTAAAATAAAAATTACCATATTTTCTGAAAGAACTATTGCAATATTTTCCTATAGGCATTATAATAGTAATCACCAACGGTTCGTTGGTGATTAGAAAGGAGGTAGAACATGAGAACAAAAAGTCCAAAACGTATGAAAGAAATAATTGATTTTGTCAATGAATACACAAATCATTATAGGACTTCTCCTTCTACCAGAGAAATTGCAAAAGCTGTAAAAACTGATAATGGTACTGTATACCGTTATCTTGTAGAGATGGATGAAAAAGGTATGCTCGAATATAATGGAAAAGAAATTATAACACCAATGATAAAAAAGATGGAAAATGACATGATACAAGCGGCTGTCCTTGGATCAGTATCTTGTGGAGTTCCTCTTTTAGAAGAAGAGTATATCGAAAGCTATGTATCCTTACCTGTAAAATTTTTTGATAAGGGAGATTATTTTATCCTTAGAGCCAATGGAAATTCTATGATAGAAGCTGGAATTGAAGATGGTGATTTGGTAGTTGTGAGGAAACAGAAAGAAGCTAATGAAGGTCAGATTGTTGTTGCTCTTCTTGAAGATGGAAGCACTACATTAAAAAGATTATATCTTGATAAAGGAAATAAGTGCGTAAGGCTTCATCCTGAAAACAAGAATATGTCAGATATAGTAATAGCAAACTGTTCTATTCAAGGGGTAGCTGTAAAAATTATGAAAGACCTAGTTTAATTTCTAGGGTAAAAAATTATGTTTAGAAATTAGAAATTGATATAAGTCAATTTCTAACAATAAACTTAGAAAAGAAGGATTTAAGATGAAGAAAAAAATGATAGCCTTCTGTGGTATGTAGGTGTTAGATTAGTAACTCATCTGTAGTTTTCTTTCCCTAATCCACTTAGAAGGCAATAAGAAAAGAAGGATTGCAGATGAAAAAAAGAAAAAAATATATTATAGGATGCCCATATTGTGGGAAGGAGTTATGTAAAAGTGGTTTTACAAGTAGCTTTAATGATATGGAAATTAAATGCTCCAAATGTGGGGCAAACATAGAAATTGAAATTACCAATGGGATGATTATTTTTCATCCAGATAAGAAGATATCCATGGTGGCTGAAGGCTCAGTAGGATATAAAGAAAAAGAAAAAATATAAGGAATATTAAGTGAGTTTCTGTGAAATTTATGTTGTAGCCATTGGACTGAGCAAAGAACTCTTAAGAATGGGAACATAAATTAAAAATCTATGGAGGACTGTATTCGGCTTGTACCGTTAGGAACCACATAGATAAAATACTTTGAACCTGGAATCAGAATCCAGGAATAAGTCAAAGTTCTATACTTACATATTTCAAAGAAAATTTAATAGATTGAGGTTTATACAGAGGTGTTGAACTGGGCTAGAACCCTTAAGAACAACAGTTATAAATCAAGAGTTTGTTGAATGATCTGAACTGGACAAGCATTCAATTATAAATTGAACAAGAATCCTTAAGAGTCACGCAAAACGGAAGTATTTATCTGAATAGATAAATCTGTTTTGTGTGGCTCTTTTTTTATTTCCCAAATACTTTCGTTATATGCGTCGGCTCTTAAACAAAAGAAAGAGCAGGTGCATATGAAAAAACGATGGGAAACCTACATTGCTAGATATCCATAATCTCTAATTTTAAAAACTTATTGATTTTTAAAATTAGGAGGTTATGGAAAATGAAAGAAAATAAAAAGAATTACTATCTCTTTGTAGGAGATAAAAAGATAGATGTATCAGAGAAAATTTATAAAGAATATTGGCAAGAAACCAATAGAGAAAATTATCTTAAAAGGCTAGATAGAAAGAATAAACTAAGTTATTTCTCAGAATTTGTTACAGAAGAAAAAGATAGAACTATTGAGGAGAGATTTACAGATAAAAGTATTGACATCGAAAAATTAGTAGCTATAAAAATGCAGATTGCAGCTCTTCATGAAGCCTTGAATAAGTTAAACCCTGAAGAAAGGGAAATTATTCAGGCTCTTTTTTTTGAGGAAATACCACAAAGAGACTTGGCTAAAAAACTGAATATAAGCCAAGGAGCTGTCTTTAGAAGAAAAGAAAAAACCTTAAAAAAGTTAAAAGAATTCTTAATAGATTGGGAGTAAAATAAAAGTTTTTTAAAAAATAGCGAATCAGAGGGGCAGTTTTTTCACTGTTAAATATAAGGGGTAATTTAAGCAATTCCCTAAATAATAAAAGATATTTTTATAAATTAATTTGAACTTTGATAACTGAATAGACCAAGACAGGACAATATCCGTTTATGGAGCCAGTAGAAGCTACGCCATGACCACTTTGCTGAAGTATACCTTCGGTTTAAATAAATACTTGCATAACGCTAAATGCAAAGGAAACAAAAGTGAAAGCGATAGATAGTTTGCTACAGGAAAGGTCTGGTAGGACTTTTTGCAAAGATATAAACGGTGATAATGATACTTCTACACGTTGTTGCTTCCCACCGAGAAAAGGGGAGAGGTGAAATTCCTATGTAGCTACCAAGCACTTGTCAATGTCGCTAAACTTAAATTTAAAAATATTAAAGAGAGAAGAGGTATCGAAATGAAAACTATTAAAGACAAAAAAGAGAACTCTTCTTCTGTCAATCATAGATGTAAAGATGAATTATCAATGGGAAGATACATAGATCAAGAACTAGCAGAAATTCCTGAGGATAAAAAGAACATATTTATTCAGGTAGGTAATGTTCTTGTTAATTGTTGTATAGGAGATACAAGAGTTAGTATGGATGATTTTGTATCAGATTTATGTAAATTAGAATTAAGGATTTAGGGTGCTGACAGATATATATAAGTGCGGTAAGATGAAAATATAAAGTTTCTGAAATCCTTAATAAATTGCACCCAAAATGTTTATTAAGGAGAGAAGAGAAATGAATAAAACTAAAGCTTATATGTATCTTCGTTTATCAAGAGATGATGGGGATGAAGGTGAAAGCAATTCTATCACAAATCAAAGGGAACTTATAAAAAGCTATGCTCATAAGGCAGGCTTTAAGATTGTCAAGGAATTTATTGATGATGGTTATACAGGTTCCAACTTTGATAGGCCAGATTTTAAAAGAATGCTTAATGACCTTGAAAAGAAAGACTGCAAAACGATTATTGTAAAAGACCTTTCGAGATTTGGAAGAGATTATATTGAGTCGGGGAAGTTTCTTCAGAAAACTTTTCCTCAAATGGGAGTTAGGTTTATATCAGTTAATGATAACTATGATAGCGAAAATGCTGATGTAAGTGACACACATCTTATTCTTCCTATAAAAAACTTTATCAATGATAGTTATTGCAGGGATATATCCATGAAAGTGAAAAGTTCGCAAAAAACTAAAAGACAGAGAGGAGAATTCATAGGAGCATTTGCACCCTATGGATATAAGAAAAATAAGAAGCAAAAAAATCATCTTATAGTTGATAGAAATGTATCTCATATAATTAGGAAGATTTTTGAA
This sequence comes from Clostridium liquoris, assembly GCF_002995785.1. GTDB lineage: Bacteria > Bacillota > Clostridia > Clostridiales > Clostridiaceae > Clostridium_AO > Clostridium_AO liquoris. The sequence goes on from NZ_PVXO01000028.1 coordinate 68,131, forward strand.
ATGAAAATTGAAGGTTATTCTTCAAAGGCTATAGCAGATGAACTCAATAAACTTGGAGTCCAAACTCCTGGGGCCTATAAAGAAAGCCAAGGTTCTAATTTTACAACAGGCTTTGCCACAAATAAAAGTAAATGGCAGGCCAAGATGATAAATAGAATTATTGAAAATAGAGTTTATATAGGAGTCCTTGAGCAAGGAAAAAGGACAAAGCTTAATTATAAGTCTAATAAGGAGATTAAAGTTCTTGAAGAGGACTGGATTAGGGTAGAAGGAACTCATGAATCTATTGTTACGGAAACAATGTTCAATGTAGCAAATAAGATGATGGGAAGAGATATTCTAAATAGGAAGTCAAAACCTGATTTTCTAACAGGGCTTCTTTATTGTGCAGATTGTGGAAATCAACTTGTAAGAAGAACTCAGAAAACAAAAAACGGACAAAGAATTTATTATATATGTGGCTTATATAATCGTGGTAAAGGTTGTTCAAGGCATAGTATTAGAGAAGAGGATATTTTGTCCTCACTAGATTACATCTTAAAACAACATATTAGATACCAGGAAGAACTGTTTGCAAGAATCAGAGAAACTGATTTAAGTAAAACAGAATATGAACTTGATTTAGATGATTTATTATCTGAAAAAAAGAAGTATGAAACTCTCAGACGTTCTCTTTATACGGATTTGGAAGAAGAGCTTATTGATGAAGATGAATTTCAATCCTTTAGAAAAAGCTATCAATTAAAAATAAAAGAGATAGACCAGCAGATTATAAGTAGGAAGAAAGCTTATGAAGATTTAGGAGATATACTTGCTTCTAAAGAAAACTGGCTTACAGACCTGGAGAAGTATAAAAATATTGAAAGCATAGATAGGCAAACACTTGCTTTATTTGTAGATAGAATTCTGGTAGAGGAAAAAGACCAAGAAGGAAGACCTAGAATAGCAGTATTTTTTAATGATATGGAGAAACTGGACATATTAAAGAAAATAATAAATGGAGTAAAGAAAAGTAATACTTCTAATCTTATTTCCTTTAATACCATGGCTATTAAGAACCTATCCGCTCAAAGAGAGGGGGTAGCTGTTAATGGCTAGAATATCCAGAAGGGATCTAATAAAGACAGAGGAAGCAAAAATTATCAGTTCATTTAGGGCTGGAATTTATACTAGGCTCTCACAAGAGAGAACAGAGGAATGGAGGAATAAATCATCTTCCATTGAAACCCAAATAGAAATCTGTCAGGAATATGCCAATAAGGAAAACATGAATTTAGTCAAGGTTTATACAGATTATGAGTATTCTGGAACAAATTTTGATAGGCCTGGATATATTGAAATGATGGATGATGTGAGAAGTGGTCTTATAAATTGTATTATAATAAGAGACCTATCACGACTTGGTAGAGAACATCTTGAAATGGGCAGGCTTGTAGATAAAGTATTTCCCTTTCTGGGAATAAGATTTATTTCTGTTGTAGATAAGATTGATACAGAAAAGGGTATTGATGCAAAATTATCCTTTGAAATGTTAATAAAGAACCTTATAAATGATATGTATGCAAAAGATATTGGCCAAAAGATTAAGACTAGTAAAACAGTAAGTGCCAAGCAAGGATTCTTTATAGGTTCAAATCCGCCATTTGGTTATAGGGTAGTAGAAAAGGATGGTGGAAGAAAACTTGAGCCGGATGAAGTAAGCATGAAAGTAGTAGAGAGAATTTTTACTAGGTATGTAGCTGGTGATAATACTTTTAAAATAGCTAAAGAGCTTAATGAAAACAATATCTCTACATCAAGCTCCTATAATAAAACAGGCAATATCTTACGTGAACCAGGAGAGCCGCAATGGAGAAAAGGTACAATAGCCAATATGCTTAGGCAAAGAGTCTATACAGGTTGCCTTGTTCAAGGAACTAAGGAGAATGTACCAGGAAGAAAGAGTGGCCACTATAGGCAAAAACCTAAAGATGAGTGGATAATTATTGAAAACTCCCATGAAGCTATAATTTCAAATGATTTATTTTTGGCAGCCCAGGAGATACTTGATAATAATAAAAAGAAGGACTATTTTAAAATAACAAGACATGATATGAAAAGAGATACAGTTAATAAATATAAAGGTGTAATTTTTGATGCAAATACGAACCTACTTTTAATGAGAAATGGAGTTAGAAGCAATAAGAAAAATGCTAAGTTTTATCATTATAAGTTCACAAATAAAGAAAACAATGGTATTTTACTTGAAACTCCTTATATTTCTATAATGGAAAGTGATTTAGATAATCTAGTAATAAAGAAGTTGATGGATGTACTCAGCATTGATGCAAGTGGAAAAGATTGTAAAGATAGAATTATTGATATATGCAAAATAAAAATTGAGGTGGTAGAAAAAAATCGCAAGTCTATTTCTCTTAAGATTTCAAAACTTAATTCAGATTTAAAAAGACTATATGAAGATTATAGTTTGGGAAAGATTGAGAAAGAAGACTATCTTGAAAAAAGAATATTAAATAGAAAAAACCTAACCATCTATGAAAAGAACTTAAGTGATCTTGATCTTCAAATCCTTTCAATAGAAGCTCAAGCTGAAGAAGAGATAGGATTATTTGATAGTCTATTTTCCAATAAAGATATTAAGCTAGATGAAAATATTGTTCAGAAATATATTGAACGTATTGATGTATATGATAATGAAACTATGGAAATTAGCTTAAAAGGCTTTTTAGGTGGAAGGGAGATGAGGTTAAGTGATTAATATTGCTATTTATCTTAGAATATCCGTACTTGAAAAAGGAAATCTAGGACATACAGAAGATACTATAAATTCTCAAAGGAATATTATTAAGAACTTCATCTTTAATGACCAAGAGCTTAAAAAGGCAAATATAGAAGAATTTATTGATGAGGGTTATAGCGGTAGCACTACTTCAAGGCCAGGCTTAGATAAACTTCTTTTAAAGGTAAGACAACAGAAAATAAACTGTATCATAGTAAAAGATATGTCACGATTTATGAGAAATTATATAGAAATGGGTGATTATCTTGAAAACATTTTTCCTTTTATGGGAGTTAGATTTATAGCAGTCAATGATGGTTATGATAGTAGTAATGAAGTTCAAAATGGAACTGAATTAGATATTCAATTTAAAAACCTTCTTAATGATTATTATAGTAGGGATATTTCAGAGAAAATGACTACTGCTTTACTTGTAGCTAAAAAGCAAGGAAAATATACCTCTGGAATTCCACCCTATGGTTATCTAAAAGATCCTAAAGATAATTATAAGCTTATAGTTGATGAAAAGGTTGCTGATAACATTAGATATATATTTCAACTTATTCTTGAAGGATATAGCCTAAACGAAACAGCTAAGATTCTTAATAGTGAAGGTGTTATAACTGCAAGGGCAAGGAGACAAGAGTTAAAAGGTTATGATTCTTATGCTAATAGATGGGAGTCAACGGTAGAGCAAACCATTTGGTCTGCCAGTATGGTTAGAAGAATATTAAAAAATGAAACTTACACAGGGACTTTTGTCTTCAATAAATCAACAAAGAGCAAGCTAGATGGTGGTAAGGTTATATATCATCCTGAGGAAGAATGGATAAGAATCTATGATAACCATGAAGCTATTATAAGCAAAGAGACATTTGATAAGGCTGGAAAAGCATTAAAATCAAGGCATAGAAATAGTATAAGAGGAAGTAAGAGTAAATACAAAAATAGTCCTCTTGCAACTTTTGTAAGATGTAATAAGTGTGGTTACAAAATAAGGTTTGGTAAAAGCTCTAATGGAAAAGAGTTAATAGGAATTAATCTTTACTGTTATCACTGTAGAATGCTTGAGCAGGAAGAAAAGCTACCCCATTATAAGGAATTAGAAAAAGAGGTATTTGAAATTCTTAAAGATAGATTCCATACAGATAAGACAGAAAAGAAAAAGCTTCTGAATGAGCAAAAGGGATTTTATGATAAGAATGACCAGCTATCAAAGAAGAAGAGGATAGAGTTTGAAAACTATAAGTTTGGTAAGATTTCAAGGGAAGACTTTATAGAAATAAAAAATCAGTTACAAGAGTCTACTGAAGAAAATAATAAACGTATAGAAGCTATTGATAAGGATATTAAGGAAAGTGGAAGTATAGAAACCCTTACTGAAGATGTAGTAGGTGAATATATTAAAACAATTTACATTTCTGGTAAAGGTATAGAAAAAATAGAATATAATTAGTACAATAGAAGGAGATCCTAGGATCTTCTTCTATTGTATTGTGTTTTTAAAAATTGACTATAGATATGATGAAGTAAGGGATTAAATATGAGGGAGTCAGATTAAAAAGAAAAAATCAAAACTTATAAAAAAAATAAAATATTTAGATAGTAAAAGAAAAACTGTATTCAAATAAGAAAAAAAGAGGAGAGCATTAGCGTATTTCATAGAAAATACAATGTGCAAAAATGTATATGTATAATGAAAAAGAAAGATTGTTAGAATATCTTAATAAAATAGGAGTGGGGAAAAATATAGAGGAGATTGGTTTAGAAATATTAGACTGCCATAAGTGTTGCAATGGAGAATTTATGGATTATACCTTTATTATAAAAAAAACAATTCATATAGCTAGTAAAATAAGTGATTCTTTTTATGGTTATACTAGAAAGAAAAACGATAAAGAAGGCTATCATCTTGGATGTACTTTACCAATTGAAGGAATCTTTTTTCATGAGGAATATGACCGTTGCTCGGATGCTATTGAATTATACTCAACAGTATATGGAGAAGCCATTTTTGAGCCTGATAAAAAGAACAATGATAAAAAGAAGAATGACTCAAAGAAAGATATTATATGCTTCAAATTTCAAAATAATAATAGCATAGAAGTAAGTGGAGATGTTGATTTTAATTTTAAAATGGAACATGTAAGATATTTATCAAATATTGTAGAAAATAGCGGTTCAAGAATGGATAAAGAAAGTAAAAGAACTTTAGTGAATAGAATCTTTGCTTATAATAATTTGACCTATACACCTGCAAATATTTCTCTATTTCCTGTGACAGGGGGATTAAATAATATAAAGAAATCATTAGGTAATGATAGATTAGATACTTTTTTGTGTGCATTAAATTTATATTTTGAAGGCGAGTATACTTCATTTATTTTATCTGGTGCAGGTGGGCCTAATCCACCATTCATTAAAAATAGGAATAAACTAAAGGAATTTCTAGATAATTTTAATGACATTGACAATTACTGTAACCAAATATATCATATTGATCGTGATTTAGTTCATGATTTATGCTCATCAGGCGCAAAACCTATTGATACAGCAGAAAGGGTTGAGGAATATCTTGATCTTGCAGATAAGTTTTGGCAGCAAAAGGAAAATTTTTATAAGGAGTCTAACACAAAGATTCAAAGTCAGTACCAAAAGATGTTAAAAATGGCTTGTGAAGCAAGAGGACTGGAATATAAAAATACATTTACTGGTACGCAAGACTATACTTGTTGACATGCAGATTTAATTTAATTTTTAAAAGAAAATACTATCATACACTTGACACGATAGGGAACAGGTAAAACAAGAACTGCTATTTCCTTGGTTGATGTATTAAGCAAAAATAATTGGGTTAAGAATGTATTGTTTTTAGCGGATAGAACAGCTCTTGTAAGACAGGCTAAAAAGAATTTTTCAAAACTACTTCCAGATCTTTCATTATGTAATTTATCAGATAACAGGGATAATCCAGAGGAATCAAGAATGATTTTTTCAACATATCCAACAATAATGAATGCTATTGATGATACTAAAGGTAAAGATGGTAAAAGATTATTTACCTGCGGGCATTTTGATTTAATTATTGTGGATGAGTCACATAGGAGCATTTATAAAAAATACAAAGCCATTTTTGATTATTTTGATGCATATTTAATAGGGCTTACAGCTACCCCCAAAGATGAAGTTGACAAGAATACCTATACTATTTTTGATATGGAAAATGGAGTTCCCACTTTTGCTTACGAGTTTGAAACAGCAGTTGAAGATAAATTTCTTGTGGATTATAAAACAATAGAAGTTAAATCTAAAATAATGGAAGATGGAATTAAATATGATGAGTTATCTGATGAAGAAAAGGAAGAATATGAAGAAAAGTTTGACACGGATGAAAATATAGGAGAAGAAATAAGTAGTGCTGCTATTAATGAATGGCTATTTAACGCAGATACCATAGATTTGGTTTTAAATAAGCTTATGGAAAAAGGATTAAAAATTGAGGGAAATGAAAAGCTTGGTAAAACTATAATTTTTGCTAAAAACCATAAACACGCAGAAGCTATTAAAGAAAGATTTGATAAATTATATCCAAAACTTGGTTCAAACTATACAAAAGTAATAGACAACAAGATTAATTATGCAGACAGCTTAATTGATGACTTCTCTGACAAAAATAAGCTGCCACAAATAGCAATAAGTGTTGATATGCTTGATACAGGCATTGATATTCCTGAAATTTTAAATCTTGTTTTCTTTAAAAAGGTAAGGTCTAAAACTAAGTTTTGGCAGATGATAGGAAGGGGGACAAGGCTTTGTGAAGATTTATTAGGTATTGGAGAAAATAAGGACAAGTTTTTAATATTTGATTTCTGTAATAATTTTGAGTTTTTTAGAATGAATCCAAAGGGTTTTGATGGTAATTTAGGACAGACTTTAAGTGAAAGAACATTTAATCTTAAAGTAGATTTAATAAAAGAACTTCAAGATTTCAGGTATTCTGAAGAAGAATATGTGAACCATAGAAAAGAATTGTTAGAAGATGTACTTGAAGATATAAATAATTTAAATGAGGACAATTTTTTAGTAAGAATTAACTTAAAATATGTTCAAAAATATAAAAACAAAGAACAATGGCAGAGCCTTGGAGCGGTTAGCACAAGAGATATTAAAGAATATATAGCTCCACTTATTAAAACACTAAATGATGATGAGCTTGCAAAAAGATTTGATATACTTATGTATACTATTGAACTTGCTAAATTGCAGGGGAATAATGCAACAAGACCAATAAAAACCGTTATAGAAACAGCTGAAAGCCTATCAAAGCTTGGAACTATACCACAGGTTCAAGAACAAAAATATATTATGGATAAAGTTAGAACAACTGAATTTTGGGAAGAAGTTGATTTGTTTGAATTGGATGAAGTTAGACAGGCACTAAGAGAGCTTATAAAGTATTTAGAGAAAAATATTCAGGAAACTTATTATACACATTTTGAGGATATGATAATTCATGAAGAATATCATGGAGCTATGTATAATACAAACAATTTAAAAAATTATAAAAAGAAAGTTGAATATTATCTTAAAGAACATGAAAATCAACTTGCTATATTTAAACTTAAAAATAATAAGAAGCTTACAAAACAAGATTTAGAAACTCTTGAATCTATTATGTGGAAAGAACTTGGAACAAAAGAAGATTATGAAAAAGAGTTTGGAGATATGCCAGTTAACAAACTTGTAAGAAAAATAGTAGGCTTAGACAGAAATGCTGCTAATGAATTATTTTCTGAGTTTTTAAATGATAAAAACTTAAATACTAAGCAGATACATTTTGTAAAGCTGATAATTGATTATGTAGTAAAAAATGGGTTAATTGAAGATAATAAAATTCTTATGGAAGACCCATTTAGAACCGTTGGAAATCTTTCTGCATTATTTAAAGATAATATGAATGATGCTAAAAAAATAATGGGTAAAGTTGCTGAAATTAAAACTAATGCGGAAATAATTATTTAATATGAATTGACTAATGAATAAACTATATAAGTACTAGGTACAAAAGTATCTGGTACTTTTTTTATATTTTATGAAGAAAGGGCGGTAATGAAATAAAAATACATTAGAAAAAGTAACAAAATACTGAAATTAAAATAAATTAGTAGTATAGGTTTAGTAATTATCAGGAGGAATGTGAATGAACTACGAGGTGAGGGACTGCATTGATGCAGGAAGTGAATATTGTCCTTGCCATTTAGCGGAAAGCGGAGAGTGTATACTATGTTCTCAATTAAGAGACAAAAACTTTTGTGATTGTATAAATTGGAAGGGAGTATGTATTTATCAGGAATTTGTATGGAATGGACAAAAGGCTAAGGAAGGAAGAAAAGAAATCCAATGCGTACTTTTAAATAAAGAATTCATATATGATGATTTAGCTCTATTTACTATATCCGTACCTCATAAACTAGCTAAAGAGTTAACCTCCCCAGGAAGTTTTGTATTTTTAAGAAATCCTGTCAGTGACCATTTCTTTTCAACTCCTATATCTATTATGGATGTAAATGTTGAAGAAAATAGAATAGTTCTAGCATTAGAAGTAAAGGGAATAAAGACTAAAAATTTAAACTTAATTAATGAAGGAGAAAAGATACTAGTTAGAGGACCATTTTGGAATGGAATATTGGGACTAAAAAATCTTTATAAAAGTAAGGATGGTACATCCATTGTTACTACTAGAGGTATTGGTCAGGCCCCAATTGTACCAGTGCTTAAAAAACTTTATGCTAATGGAAATAAAATATATGTAATATTGGATAAGAATCCTTATAAAGATATATTTATAAAAAAATATTTAGATTTATATAATTGCGAACTAATAACAACCACATTGATAGATGAAAATGGTGAAATAGCATCAGAATTTAAAAGAATATTGCTTTCTATATTGAAAAATGAACAGGTAAATATTATACACTCTTCTGCCGCAGATATTATCAATTATAATGTATTAAATCTTATTGGAGAAACAATAGATTTTTCTTGTTGTAACAATGCGAAAATGTGTTGTGGAGAGGGAGTTTGCGGAAGCTGTAGTGTTAAAAATAAATATTTTGATATAGAAAGATCCTGTAAACTTCAAATAGATCCAAGAAATATTTTGGAGGGGAGGAGACTACTATGAAGGTTATAATTATAGGTGGCGGTTGGTCCGGATGTGCAGCAGCAATAACTGCCAGAAAAGCAGGTGCACAGGTGGTTTTATATGAAAAGACAGATATGTTAATAGGACTTGGTAACGTTGGAGGAATAATGAGGAACAATGGAAGATATACTGCAGCAGAGGAATTAATAAATCTAGGTGCGGGGGATTTAATAAACATAACAGATAGGAATACAAGGCACAGAAATATAGAATTTCCGGGACATGGTCATGCTTGGCTTTATGATGTTAATAAAGTAGAGCCAGAGGTAAGAAAGCTTTTGCAAAACTTAGGTGTAGAATTGCATTTTATGAACAGAGTAGTAGATGTAGAAAAGGATAAAAATAAAATAGTAGGATTATATATATCTGATGGAAATTATGTAAAAGGGGATGTATTTATAGAAACTACAGGTTCTACAGGACCTATGGGGAATTGCTTAAGATATGGCAATGGCTGTTCCATGTGCATATTAAGATGCCCTGCTTTTGGCCCAAGAGTTAGTATAAGTGCCAGAGCTGGAGTAGAAGATCTGCAAGGTGAGAGGGAAGAAGATGTATATGGGGCTTTTAGTGGATCCTGCAAACTGTGTAAAGAGAGTTTATCGGAGGAGCTTTTAAAGGAAATAGAAGAAAAGGGTGCTGTGGTTTTAAAAGTGCCTCCAGAGGATATAAACATTGATAAACTAAAACTTAAAGTTTGTCAGCAATATGCTTTAAGAGAATTTGCTGAAAATATAATATTATTAGACACTGGGCATATAAAATTGATGACGCCATTTTATCCTTTAGATAAATTAAGAAAAATAAAAGGTCTTGAGTATGCAAGATTTCTGGATCCTTATGCAGGTGGGAAGGCTAATTCCATTAGATATCTTTCTGTAGCTCCAAGAACGGATGATATGAAGGTTAAAGGTTTGGAGAATTTATTCTGTGCTGGAGAAAAAAGCGGTCTTTTTGTAGGCCATACTGAAGCTATGAGTACAGGAGCTTTATCTGGCCATAATGCAGTAAGATATTTTTTAGGCATGCCGCTTTTGATTCTTCCAAAGGTAACAGCTATAGGAGATATAATATCCTATGCAAACTTCCAAATGGCAACAAAAGAGGGAAGAAGAAAGAGATATACCTTTGCAGGAGCGGAGTATTTTAAGAGAATGAAAGATATAGGACTTTATTCTACAGATAATGCAGAAATAGAAAAGAGAATAGAAAAGTTGAATTTAAAGGATGTTATGAATCAAAAATTAATTTAAATTTATGAATTGAAGAGCTGTCTTATTTAAGGCAGTTCTTATAAATTTTAGGGGGATGTTTAGATGTTTATTAGAATGAAAAGAATATTTATTGTGGTTTTGACAGCCATTATAACTTTTGGAGTATCAAACCAGGTATATGCAAAAGATAGCTATAGCATAAGTAGAATTATAGGTATAAATAGGTATGAGACTTCAGTAAACATTTCAAATGGATTTAGCAATGGCATAGTACAAAATATAATTATAGCAAGTGGTAATGATTTTCCAGATGCATTAAGTATTTCAAGTATTGCTGCATCTAAAGGATATCCAGTATTAATGAGCGATAAAACAAACTTACCTAATGAAATTAAAGATACAAAATATGAAAGTTGGTCATATTTTGATCTAACTCTAAAAGATGGTAAAGTTATAGAAATGCATCAAGAATATAGACCGTGAAAATTTTTAGTAACTATTTTTTCAAGTTTAATGGTTGGTTGTCCAGAACAAAAATTTGAACCTACACTGATTCAAATAAAATTATTAAGTTAAAGGGAGTTACTAAGTTGTAGCTCCTATATTTTTAAGTATTTTAATAATATAAAATAAAAAACAAATTTTAATTATTTTTTAAATTTAATCAATTCGATATTGAATTATATACAACTTTATCATATAATGAATATAAAGTAATGTTAACGTGAACAATGATTATATTTATTAAAAGAGAGGGTGAATCATATGAAAAAATTTATGGATGAAAACTTTTTATTATTTAATGACACAGCAATAAATTTATATAATAATTATGCAAAAAATATGCCTATTATTGATTATCATTGTCATCTAAATCCAGAAGAAATTTTTGAAAATAAAAGATTCAAAAATATAACTGAAGCTTGGTTATATGGGGATCATTATAAGTGGAGGGTTATGAGAAGCAATGGTATAGATGAAAAATATATTACTGGAGATGCTAGTGATTATGAAAAATTTATGGCATGGGCAAAGACAATGCCAATGGCTATAGGTAATCCTATTTATCACTGGACACATCTAGAACTTCAAAGATACTTTGAAATATATGATGTTTTAAATGAAAAAAATGCTCCGGCTATTTGGGATAAAACTAATGAGTTACTTAATGGTGAAGGTTTTGGGGCAAGAGATTTAATTAAAAAATTTAATGTTAAAGCATTATGTACAACAGATGATCCAACAGATTCATTAGAATATCATATAAAACTTAAAGAAGATACTGAATTTGATGTAAAGGTTTTGCCAGCTTTAAGACCAGATAAAGGACTTCAAATAAATGCAGAGGGTTTTACTTTATGGGTTGAAAAACTTGAAAAAGTATGTGGAAAGAGCATAATAAGTTATGATGAATTTTTAGAAGCCTTAGAATCAAGAGTAAGATTCTTTCATTCAGTTGGATGTAGAATATCAGATCACGGATTTAATAGTTTAACATATGCAAAAGCCTCAAAAAAAGAAGTAGAATATATATTTGCAAAAGCACTAAAAGGAGAAAAGGTATCAAAAGAGGAAGAAAGTAAATATGTATCATATACATTACATTTCTTGTGTGAATTGTACTCAGAATTAGGATGGACAATGCAACTTCATATTGGAGCATTAAGAAATAATAATACAAAAATGTTTAAAAAGTTAGGATCGGATGCTGGATTTGATTCTATTAATGATGAAAAAGTAGCTTATTCTCTTTCAAAATTATTAGATTCATTAGAAGAAGCCAATTCCCTTCCCAAAACTATATTATATACATTAAATCCTAAAGATAATTATGTCATTAGTACCATGCTTGGAAATTTCCAAGGAACTGAAATTCCAGGAAAGATACAGTTTGGAGCTGCTTGGTGGTTCTTAGACAATAAAGAAGGTATGATAGAGCAAATGAAAACTTTGGCTAATACTGGATTGCTAAGCCGTTTTGTAGGAATGTTAACTGATTCAAGAAGTTTCCTATCTTATACAAGACATGAATATTTCAGAAGAATATTATGTAACTTGATAGGAGAGTGGGTTGAGAATGGAGAGGTACCAGATGATATGGAATTTTTAGGAGGTGTTGTTGAAGGGATATGCTACAATAATGCAAAAAAGTATTTCGGCATAAATTGTTAACGTGAACAAAAGGACTGATGTATTTTGTCGTTTAGTACGTATATTTAAAATAATAAAAGACTACCATTATATATGGTCAAGCATTAGGTGCAACTCATATGAATGGAATAATTAAATATTGAATTTTATAGTTAAGTACTTTTTTATATGATATTATATAAGTATTTACTATAACATAGAGACTAACTATATGAAGTCAAGTAAAAGTTAAAAGATTTTTATAGTTGTTTGATTAATGTTTAATTAATAAAAAAGAGCATGACAAAAAGAGCAATCAAAGATTACTTTTAAAAAAATTACATTT
>NZ_PVXO01000029.1 GCF_002995785.1 Clostridium liquoris
TTCTTATAAGCTTCGTATTACTGCGTCAGCAAATTCGCTGCGGTGCTCATTTAGCTATCGCTAAACTCTGCTCCTCACTTCATTTACTTCCTTGTACTACTCGCTTCTAATAATTTTTAAAAATTCCTATAAACGTCGCATTGCTTCGTTATAAAGCTCCCTGCGGTGCTCATTTAGCTTCCGCTAAACTCTGCTCCTCGCTCACTTTATGCCTCGCACTGCTAGTTTCTAGTAATTTTTTAGTGTTTCTACAAAAGGTTTAGTTTCTTAACCTTTGCTTTACTTTACTTTACTTTACTTTTACTTTGTGCAATTTTCAAAGAACAATTTGAGAGAATGGTCTCTCAAAATTAAACAGAGAATGAAACCTTCAAAGAAGAATTACCTTCTTTGTCTGCTCGGCCTAAATGATTATGAGATAATCATTTAGGCTTAAAAAGCCATCTAAGGCTTTTTAACTCCTTAGAAAGGAGGTGATCCAGCCGCAGGTTCTCCTACGGCTACCTTGTTACGACTTCACCCCAATTATTAACCCCACCTTCGGCCGCTGGCTCCTTACGGTTACCTCACGGACTTCGGGTGTT
>NZ_PVXO01000030.1 GCF_002995785.1 Clostridium liquoris
TTTCATTTTTATATTCCTCCTATTTAAAATTATTATTTATTTAAAATTATTTTTGTTCTCTGTTTACAATTATTATTATATAATAGTTATTATTATTTTGCAATAGTTTTTTGAAACTTTTTTATATATTTTTTTCCAAACCATTTAAGGCCTTGGTTATCCTTCTTAATCCTTCCTGTAAGGTATATCGAGAACAAGCTAAATTCACTCTTTGGAACCCATTTCCTGCTTTTCCAAAAATATATCCGTCATTAAAAGCTACCTTAGCTTTTTTTAGTAAAAAATCTCTCAGTTCTTCATTCTTCATACCTAATGCTGTAAAATCTACCCAAGCTAAGTAAGTAGCTTCTGCTTTAATAACTTTAATTTCAGGTAGATATTTTCTCAAATAATTTTCTAAGAAATTAAAATTACATTGAATATAATTCAGCATTTCCCTATACCAATTTTCTCCTTCATTATAAGCAGCCTCTAACGCCACTATTCCAAAAGTATTTAAATCTCCCATAGCATTTATTTTTAATGCATTTAAAAATTTATCTCTCAATACTTCATTAGGTATAATTATGTTGCAAACCTGTAAACCAGCTATATTAAAGGTTTTAGTTGGGGCTGTACATATTATGGAGTTATTAGCACAATCTTCACTTATATTTGGAAAGGCAATATGTTTATATCCTTCAAATACTAAATCTGAATGAATCTCATCTGATACAACTATAATGTTATGTTTTAAGCATATCTCACCAAGTCTTGTTAATTCCTCTTTTGTCCATACCCTCCCTACTGGATTATGTGGACTACATAAAAATAGTAGTTTTACTTTTGAATCTATTTTTTTCTCTAAGTCTTCAAAATCCATATAATACTTGCCATCTACTAACTTTAATGGGTTTTCAACTACAATACGCTGATTATCTTCTATGGCTCCTTTAAAACGATGATATACTGGAGGTTGAATAATAATTTTGTCTCCCTTTTCCGTATAGCTCTGCACTATCCAATATAGTGCTGGTACTACTGCAGGAGCTGGACAAATCCACTGTTTTTCTACTTTAAAATTGTGATGCTTATCCATCCAATTTATTATAGATTTATAATAGTTTTCATCAGGAGCAGTATATCCAAAAACTCCATGATCAGCTCTTTTTTTAATAGCTTCTATTATAGCTTCAGGCGCCTTAAAGTCCATGTCCGCTATCCACATAGGTATTACATCTTCTTCACCAAACTTTTCCTTATTAAAATCCCATTTTACTGAATTTGTATTATGCCTATCTATTACTTCATTAAAATCATATTTCATCACAATCCCCCCTTTAGATCTAGGAACACTCACCCCTACTTAATTTTATCATATTCACATAAATAAAGCCCTGCAAAATGCAAGGCTTTATTTGAAGTTTTATTTCTTCAAAAGTTCCTTTCCTGATATACCTGGTTTTGTCATACCATAGGCATCAAATATTACATCCATCTCCGCATCTTTTAAAAGACCTTCCTTTAATATTAATTCTCTTACTGATTCTCCAGTCTTTATAGCAGTTTTAGCAATTCTAGCAGAAGCTTTATATCCTACATGTGGACATAGAGCAGTTATTATTCCTACACTATTTTCTACTAAATCCTTACAATGTTTTTCATTAGCAGTTATTCCATTTACACAATTTTCTATAAAGGTGTCTACTCCATTTGCTAATGTTTCAATAGATTCAAATAAATTATAGTAAAGTACAGGCTCAAAAGCATTTAATTCTAGCTGACCACCTTCCGCCGCCATAGTAATAGCCATATCATTGCCTATTACATTGAAAGCTACTTGGCTAACCACTTCTGGTATAACAGGATTGATTTTCCCTGGCATTATGGAAGATCCATTTTGTTTCGGAGGAAGATTTATTTCTCCAATACCTGTTCTTGGTCCAGAAGATAATAATCTCAAATCATTGCTTATTTTTGATAAATCAATTGCACATACCTTTAAGGCTCCTGATACTGCTGCAAAAGTATCTAAATTTTGAGTTCCATCTACTAAGTCTTCGCACTGAACTAAATCTAAGCCTGAAACTTTGCATAGATTAGGAGTAATATTTTTTACATACTCTTCATCTGCATTTAATCCTGTTCCTATGGCAGTAGCCCCTATACTTACATATCTTAAATCATCCATATTTCTTTTAATTCTTACAATATCTCTCTTTATTACATCGGCATAAGCCTTAAATTCCTGTCCAAGTCTAATTGGGACTGCATCCTGAAGTTGAGTTCTTCCCATTTTTATAACATGATCAAATTCCTTTGACTTCTTCATAAGAGCTTTATCTAAGTTATTTAATTCTGCTATTGCTTTCTCTAAAAGTCTAATGGTTGCAATTTTCCCACCTGTAGGAATAACATCATTGGTAGACTGTCCCATATTTACATGATCATTAGGATGAACTATACTATAATCTCCCTTTTCTCCTCCTAATATTTCTATGGCCCTGTTCGCTATAACTTCATTAGCATTCATATTCATAGAAGTACCTGCTCCACCCTGGATTGCATCTGTTATAAATTCATCATGTAATTTCCCTTCTATTATTTCATCACAAGCCTTAACTATAGCATTTCCTATTTTTCTATTTAAAAGTTCTATTTCCATATTGGTTATAGCTGCGGCTTTCTTGATTTGGGCTAAAGCCTTTATTAGCTCAGGGTGTATTTTTCTGCCTGTTATTTTAAAGTTTTCGTAGGCTCTTAAAGTCTGTACTCCATAATAAGCATCCTTTGGCACCTGTTTTTCTCCTATGGAATCACTTTCTATTCTATATAACATTTAAAAACCCCCCAAAATTATATTATTTTGCTATATCCACGGTTTTTCTAGCTAAAATATCCGTGGATGATATAAAATCAAAATCATTTAATTCTTTCTTTAAAGGATCAAATACTAGTGGCAATTCCGTACATCCTAGTATGACCACATTAATATTATTCTCTCTAAATTCTCTTAAAAACCCATTAATATATTCTAAACTAAAATCTCTCTCCCCCGCTTTTACCCTATAGATTAAATCTAAAAGTTTTTTCTTTCCCTCCTCACTGGGTGTAACTATTTCTATACCATACTTTCCGCAGTATTTTTCATATACCTTTCCCTCATAGGTTCCTAGGGTAGCTAATAATCCAACTTTACATTTACCATAATGCTCTAAAATATATTTACCAACTTCTTCTATCATATTTATAAAAGGTACTCCCACAGCATCCACTAATTTATCATAAAAGTAATGTGCTGTATTACAAGGCATTATAATTAAATCCGCTCCATTATCTCTTAATCTTACAGCTGTCTCTATTAATTCACTTATAGGATTATCACCCTTACCCAATATAAAGCTTGTTCTATCAGGAATATTTACATTATTATCAATAAGTATGTGAATGTGTTCCTGATCACTTTTAGCCTCAGTAAAATCTACAATTTTATTAAACAAATCCGCCGTTGCTTTAGGTCCCATACCCCCTAAAATACCCACAGTTTTACCCATAATAATTCCCCCATTTAAGAGTTATTAATATTAAATTTTTAAGCCTTGGCAGAGTTATTCTTATTTTTTATTGTAGCGGCTTCGTAATTTAATTCTCCTTCTGAAGCAGCTACAACAATAGCCGCAGATACATTTCCTGTAACATTAACTGCTGTTCTACCCATATCCAATATTCTATCTATACCAGCTATTAGTGCTGCTCCCTCAAGAGGAAGTCCTACTGAAGACAATACCATCATGAGCATCATAAATCCTGCACCTGGAACTCCTGCTGTTCCAATTGAAGCAAGAAGGGCAGTAAGTAGAATTGTAAGCTGTTGTCCTATGCCAAGTGGTATTCCATAAGCTTGGGCAATAAATATTGCACAAACACCTTGATAAATTGCAGTTCCATCCATATTTATTGTAGTCCCAAGTGGAAGCACAAAACTTGCAATACTATCTGATACTCCAAAGGTTTCTTTTGCTGTTTTTATAGTTATAGGTAATGTTCCTGAACTACTACTTGTACTAAAAGCAATTGCTGTAGCAGGTGAAGCCCCTTTAAAGAATTCCTTTGGAGATATCTTTGAAAAAGCTCTAACTGAGAAAGAGTAAGCTATAATTGCATGTAAAATAAATCCTAAATAACAAACTAGTATTAACTTAGCAAGTGGAAGTAATACCTTAGGTCCATTAGTAGCTATAACTGGTACTATAAGAGCAAATACACCATAAGGTGCTAAGTTCATTATGATCTCAGTAATTTTATACATAATTTCTGCTAAGCTATCACAAAATTTCAAATAAGCTTGCCCTTTTTCTCCTATAAAAGTAGCTCCTACTCCTGTAAATAATGCAAAGAATATAATTTGAAGCATATTTCCTTTTGCTAATGCATCTACTGGGTTAGTTGGAACTATATCCAATAAAGTTTGTACTATTGAAGGTGCCTCAGTAGCCTTTGGTTTTGCACCCTGAACTAATTGAACTCCTACTCCTGGTTTAAATATATTAGCAACAACTAATCCTATTAGTATAGCAATGGCAGTAGTAGCAAAGAAATATATCATAGTCTTTCCACCAATTCTACCTAACTTTTTAACATCTCCAATACTTGCTGCACCAACAACTAATGAAGCAAATACCAATGGAACTATGGTCATCTTGATAAGGTTTAAGAATAAAGTTCCTATAGGTTGAATATAGGTAGTTGCAATTTTAGGTGCAGATACAAAGAATAATCCCACTATAATTCCTAGAATTAAGCCTATCATTATTTTTGTAACTAGGCTCATTTTTTTCTTACTCATAGAAAAGCCCCCTAACCTTATTTTATTTTTTTAAATTTGATACACCAGTTTTTATGGCTATTTCTCCTACTGCCTTTGCTACAACTTCAGCTACTCTTTTATCAAAAGCATCTGGTATAATACATTTTTCATTTAATTCACTGTCATCCACTATACTAGCTATAGCCCTAGCAGCTTCTAATTTCATTTCTTCTGTTATAGCTTTTGCCCTAACATCTAGTGCCCCTCTAAATATACCTGGGAAAACCAACACATTATTTATTTGATTAGGATAATCTGATCTACCAGTAGCTACAACTCTAGCTCCACCTTTTAGTGCTTCCTCTGGAAGTATTTCTGGTACAGGGTTTGCCATAGCAAATACTATAGCATCCTTATTCATGGTAGATACCATTTCTTCTGTTAATACCTTAGGTCCAGACACACCAATAAATACATCTTTTCCCTTAATAATGTCTTTAATAGTCCCCCTTTCTAAATTTCTATTGGTAACCTTTGCAATTTGACTCTGAGCTTCATTCATCCATTGTTCTCCCTGTCGTAAAGCGCCCTTCAAGTCACACATAACTATATTTTTAGCTCCAGCTGCCATAAGTAATTTACAAATGGATATGCCAGCAGATCCTGCTCCATTAATAACTATTTTTACTTCCTCTATTTTTTTATTAACTAATTTTAAAGCATTTATAAGTCCTGCTAAAACTACTATAGCTGTACCATGCTGATCATCATGAAATACAGGTATATCTAACTCCTCTTTAAGTCTTCTTTCTATTTCAAAACATCTTGGAGCAGATATGTCCTCCAAATTTATTCCTCCAAATGTTGGGGATAGATATTTTACAGTTTTAACTATTTCATCTACATCCTTCGTCTTAAGACATATAGGGAAGGCATCTACATTTCCAAATTTCTTAAATAAAATAGACTTACCTTCCATAACTGGCATAGCTGCTTCTGGTCCAATATCTCCAAGCCCTAATACTGCTGTTCCATCTGTTACCACTGCAACTAAATTCTTTTTAGCTGTATATTTGTATACGTCTTCAATGTTCTCATGAATTTTCTTACATGGCTCTGCTACTCCCGGTGTATATACTACACTTAAATCATTTTTGTCTTTTACTGGCACTTTAGATGTTACTTCTATTTTCCCTTCATTTTCCTCATGAAGCTTTAAACTCATTTCTTTATAGTCCATATGAATCTCTCCCATCATGTAATGAGTATTTTAAACTTTAATTTTGGATTATTTATTGATCAATTGGCCAATTGATTACTTTGTTTCTATATTAATGATATACCATAGGAGCAATAACTTCTATATTATGTAATTATTATAACCATTTTGTAAGTAAAGTTATTATTGTTAATATTATAACACAATATTGTAAATATTCTCACAATTATCAATAATTCGTGAATTAATTTTAAAATTTCATTTCATTAAGCCTGAAAACCTCCATAAGTATGAATACTTTATGAAGGCTTTCATTATCTTTTTTGCAAAAAAAAGATTTATATTTTTTCATGTAAATTGTTAACTATCTATAATAGTTTATATATGGTTTTAGGTCTTCCTATTTCTCCATATTCTATATCTCTATTTAATTCCCCTATGGAAGTCATATATTCTAAATATCTTCTTATAGTAACCCTTGATAATCTCATTTCTTCTGCTATTTCCTCACAAGTAAAACATTCTTCGCTATAGTCTTTTAAAAAATCCTTTAGTCTTTTTAAAGTCCTATCATTAATACCCTTTTGAGCATCTTCATTTATATTAAAGTTACTTTGATTAGTTATTCTATCTATATCATCTTGACTAATTATAGATTTTTGGCTCAGCACCTTATGTCTAACTTTAAACTTATTTAAGGCATCCTTAAATCTTTCATATTCAAAAGGCTTAATGAGATAATCTATAGCTCCTAATTTTAAAACCTCATTTAATTTGTCCGACTCATCCGCTGCAGTAACCATAATTATATCTGTACTAATACCAGAGTTTCTTATTTCTTTTAAAAAACCTATACCATCCAATTTAGGCATATAAATATCTAATATAATCAAATCTATATTATTATTCTTTATCATCTCTAAAGCATCTTTACCATTATTACAAATGCCAATTACATTAAACTCATCAACACTTTCTGTATACTTTTTGTTTATCTGAGCCACCATAGGATCATCTTCCACTATTAGTACCTTAATCATTCTTATCCCCCTTTGGAATTTGAACTATAAATTTCGTTCCTACTTCTTCCTCTGATAAAACCTCTACCTTTCCATCTAAATTTTCTACTATTTGTTTTAAAAGAGGCAATCCCCTTCCCCTATTACTTCCCTTTGTAGAAAAGCCTTTATCAAATATACTGGGAATATTCTCCTTCTTTATTCCAACTCCTGTATCCTTTACCTCTACAAGTATTTCTTTTTCATTCTCATCAATAAGAATTTCCACATTTTTTTCATCCTTTTCACTGGAACTTACAGCCTCCATAGCATTCTCCAATAAATTACCAATTATAGTTACTAGAACATGACTATTTATTCTTCCCCTTCTTCTTTTTATATTACTATTTGGATTTATAATAAGCTCTACTCCCATTTCTTTTGCCCTGCTAATTTTCCCTAGCATAAGTGCCGCAATAGTTGCATCCTCAATTTTATTCATTACTAAGCTCACCTTTTGCTGCTGAATTTTAGTTTGATTTAAAATATATTTTTTTGCTTCTTCTAATTCCCCTATTTGTATAAGTCCTAATATTACATGAAGCTTATTCATAAACTCATGATTATTAGCTCTTAGTGCTTCAACCACCTGTTTTACACCTGTTAATTCTTCTGCTAATCTGGTTAATTCTGTTTTATCCCTAAATATAGCAACAGCTCCTATAATTTTGTCTTTTTTCATTATAGGTATTCTGTTGGTTAATATAACCGTATCTTTTATAAGCATTTCCTTATTATACTGAGCCTCTCCATTTACAAATATTTTTCCCAAATTTGAATTAGGGATTATCTTAAAAATATCCTTTCCTATTATATCTTCATCTTTTATTTTTAATATATTTATAGCACCTTTATTATAAAAGGTTATTTTAAATTTTTCATCTACTGCAATAATTCCTTCCTCTAATGTATCTAAAACTTCCTGTTTCTGAACAAATAGCTTTGAAATTTGCTCTGCTTCATATCCTAAAAGAGAGCTTTTTACGCTATTGGATATTATAAGAGCGCCTACGCTGCCTATAAGTAGTCCTGAAAATATTACCATTAACAGCACTGCCATTATTTCATATCGTGCTACCTCTAAATTTGAAGTTAGAACCTTTGATACTACAAAGCCTACAGGAACATTATTTCCATCTTTTATAGGTACAAAACATATAATAAGTTTTCCAAAGCTTTGTATCATATCATTTAAATTATCTCCATTTTGAATAGCAGCTTCACTATATATATCTATATCCTTTCCAATAGGAATATTCTGAAATTCTGAATTGCCATAACTATTTCCACTTAAATCCATTACAATTAATGAATCTATATTTTTAGATGAATTTATTACACTTTTTACATAAGCTTGTACCTTTTCTTTATTATCGTTATTTTTAAGAGCTTCTACTACTAAAGGAGACTTTGATACTATTTTACTTATATTCATTAAGTTGATTTCCGTATCTTTTCTAATCCAAGACACTCTAAGTTGAGACATAAATATAACTGTGAGTATTAAAGCTATAAAAACTACTATTATATTTAACATTGTTATTTTAGTCCTTAGCTTTATTTTTGTATTTTTCATATACTTTCTCCTTAAATTTAAGTCCCAGGGATATTTTACTGAAATTTTATCATTAACTTAATAATAATGTAATATAAGTACATATTCAAGTGGAGACATGTTTGCAATCAACACAATATTCTAGCAGGTGGTTTTTATTTATAGACAATTAAAAATAAGCCACGAGAAACGTCCCCATGGCTTATTTGTTCATTCAATGTATAGCTTGTTTTTGTCATTAAAGAAAAACACACCTACACCGCCAATTCCTATATGGCTTCCTAGTACACTCCCAATTTTATTAACAATAAAATTATGTTTTCCCATTCGCTTATTTATAATTTCCATAAGTTCATTTGCAGTTTCCATATCATCTGCATGGCTGATTCCAATAACCTGATCAGGAAACTTTTCAATTCTTTTTTCTAAAATATCTACAACTGTATTAAGAGCTTTTTTCCTGCCTCTAATTTTTTGAATAACTTCCATTTTTCCATCCTTAACATCTAAAATTGGTTTAATATCAAGAACATTGCCTATAAGCCCTTTAGTTTTACTTATTCGTCCACCTCTAATAAGCCAGCTTAAATCTGGAATAGTAAATATATGTTCTACATGCTTAACTAGCTCTGATATTTCATTAGTTATAATATTAAAGTCATAGCCAGCCTCAGCTAGTTTTGCAGCCTGCAAAGCTATTAAGCCAGTGGCTGTTGACCCGGCTTTTGAATCAATTACTGAAATTTTTACTTCTTTAAACTTTTTCTTAAATTCTGCAGCAATACTATGAGCAACTTCATATGTGCCAGATAAAGCAGATGAGAATGAAAGGTATATAAAATCCGTTCCTTTATTACAATATTCAGTAAATAAATTATATATATCAGCAGGTCTTGGTTGAGAGGTTTTTGGTACAATGCCTTCTTTCATTGCAGAGTAAACCTGCTCTATTTTTATTGTCTTTTTATCTAGATATTCTGCACCTTTAATTAAAATTCTTAGCGGTAAAAATTCTATGTTATGCTTATCCAAAATTTCTTCGGGTAAATCACAAGTACTATCAACTATTATTTTTGTCATGTAAAAGTTCACCTTCTTAAAAATTTAACTTAATTATGGAATGCCCCCATGGGTCAGTACCATTACCTAAGGTAGTTTTGGCATCTTTACTGTGGTTAGAAAAAATGCTTGAGAAAAAGTTTATAATTGAATCCCACATCTTGCCGAAGAAATTCTTAGCTTCGTCACTTTGTAGTGTTGCTTGTAATTTGCTTGTAACATCATTAAATTGACCTTTTAGTTGTTTAAAATCTAAATGTAAGCCATTTATCTTATTCATTAAAGCAGTTATACTCTTAATATCTTCTGGGCTTAAGTTGTAGTTATAATTATTAGTTACATTTAATACTATTTTTTCTACTGCCTTTTCATCCTTAGGCTTTTCTTTAACTACTTCTTTTTTAACCTCATTTATTAAACCAGCCGCTTTGTCTTGTCCAATTTTTTCACCTAAATTACCAGTTACCATCAACTCTTCATTAGCTACTTTCTTTTTATCTTCGCTAATTTTCTTTCCTCCAGTACTGCTTTCAAAACCCTTTAATATTCCTGTAAGCGCTGCTGTTCCAGACACATTAAAAGGAGCAGATACTTTAACATTAGCATTTTGTATGCCTGCAGTAATTAAAGCATTTCTTATCATGCTTTCATTAACCCAATATATATTATTTACGGATATGTTTAATCCGCCTTTATCAGTAGGTTCTACATAAGAACAGGATATAGATTTTGTTCCTATTTGTTTTTCTGAAGCTACTCCACTTAAATACTTCGTTTCTTCGTCTATATTAATTTCTTGTACATTGACTTCCTGTCTAGTAACGCCAAAATATTTAAGCATGTCTTCTTTTTGCTGAGCAGTTAAATCAGCTCCTAATGTAACATTCTTAAAAGCATCAGCATAAACTTTTTTTGTTGGTACAGCTGTTAATACAGATATAGTAAATACCATAATCAAAAGTTTACTTATAATCATTTTAAATTTCATACCATCAAATCTCCTTTACCTTTTATGTTTAAAACCATGATGTAATTGTTTAATCCGTTTAGTTAATATATTATATATTATATACGTGAATTCATAAATCATAAATAGCTTTATAAATAATTAAAGATTTGTTCTCTTTTTACAAACAATTTTACAAATTCGTCTTAATTTAAATTTGTCAACTAGTATTATGCTGATTTTTATACTAGCTTCCTATTTTTTGGGATATTGTTTTCTTTGGCATAGTTTCTATAATTTTATCACATATTTCCTTATAATTATCTCCTATAACCTTTTGTATATCATCTCCACGATTCTGTCCATCAATAATCATTTGAATTAAATCTTCACGTATCAACTCCTGATTATACTCTGTCATATCTGAACCTCTAAGATATACTATCATATCTGTAAGTATTTTTTCATTATTCTTGTGAATTTCTTTTTCCATTTTATTGTTACTTTTAAGCAATCCCTTACAATATTTTTTCATTGTCATTATCCCCCTTCAATAATTTATTTACTGCATCATCCAATGCTATCCAATTACTTTTGAATTGTATTAATGATTCTATACCACTTGAAGTAAGCTTATAATATTTTCTTTTAGGACCACTATCAGAATCTCTTAAAGTAGCACTTATCATTTCATTTTTCTGTAATCTCAATATTATAGGATATATTGTACCTTCTGATATTTCACCAAATCCATATTTACTAAGTTTCTCCGATATCTCATATGCATAGGTTTCTTGTTTACTAATAATCTCTAAAATACAACCTTCCAGCATACCTTTAAGCATTTGTGATGGAATCATTTAATCACCTTCTTTTGTACCTTGTAATGCAATATAGTGTATATTGTAATGCAAGATACTGTATTTGTCAATATTAGGTTTAAAAAAATAAAGCAGATACTTATCTACTTTATTCATCTTCCCAAAGAAGTTCTTCACAGAGTACATCGATGCCTGAATTCATCATATAATGCTTTAAAATGTATTTCAACTTATTTTTTAAAATTACCAAATTCCTATTTTTTTGTTTATATATCATTTCCCCTTACTGGAATTTGTAAATCAGTTATTTTTGTTATTACTATCCAAAATAGAACCAATGACGATGCCAATAAGCATTCCTACTCCGGCCCCTAAAGGTATAGAAAATAGAGAACTAGCCCTATCTATGATAATGCTTATAATAATTCCTATACCAGCACCAAAACATAACCCAAGTGATATACCTATTGTTAAATACTTATTTGCATCTTTTTTCATATCACACCTCTTTCAAATTTACTATTTATCTTCTACCAGAATATTACTTATACTTTCTTCATTATACTATAATTTGCAAATGCAATATACAAATTGCATACTAAATATTCCACCCTAATATAAACTAAAATATTCCTAATCACGCTATATCAATACACAAGTCTAATTTTCTCATTTATTTATGGTACGATTCTCCGTAACTACTCTAAATGAGGTTTTTCCATTTTATTCTTCTGTATATATTCTACATAAATATGGTATAATTTTAAAGTACAATTCTATAGCTAATTGTGGGCTACTGGTATCACTTACCTCTTTTATGAAGGGAGGTGATACTTAATGAGTAATGACGTTCTAATGTTACTATTTACTGGTGGATTATTTTTATCATCACTATTGACATTTATAGTGTTACTTATAGATAAAATATCAAAAAAATAGTAGCCCCACGCGCAATTGGATGCTACTATTTTTTAACTATATTAAATTATAGTGATACCAGTTGCCTAAGCAACTAGAATTGTATAAGTAGAGTGTTGACGCACTCTACTTTTTTATTATCTGCATTTCTTATTTATATTATATCAAATTTTCATAAAAAATAAACATAAATAATTTTTTATATTTAAATTTATTAACTGTTAGATTAATTGAAATTTTACAGCTTCTCTTGCACATTTAATTTGAATATTATTATAGGAATATCTTGTAAAAATATCATATAAATTAATATCCTTATTTTCCATATAAAATACCTCCTAAAAGATTTTCATTTTCTATTTGATTCCAACATTCATATCAACTTTGACCCCAGGGGAGTATCTCCTTATTGGCATACTTTGCCGATAATAGCCTCCATTTGCTGGAATTTTGCTTCTATATCAGCTACCATTTTAAATTGATTTCTTGCTCTCTCAAGGTTGTGTTTTTCTCTGTGAATTTTAAAATAAACATCCCCATCTAAATAATCAGTAAGGAATCTTATGCCACACTCAAAGGTTAATAGTTTTGCACTAAAAGGCAAAAGTTTTATTTCCATGTCTGTAAGTGATTTTCCTGCTGTTTCTATAAACCCTCTAGTAAAGTTCTCAAACAATTCAAGACTTATTCCTACCTTTGAAAGGTCAGTATCATCTTCTTCTGCAGTAGCAGCTCCAGATCTTATAGAATCCCCAAAATCATATAAGGATAAACCTGGCATAACTGTATCTAAATCTATAATACAAATACCTTCCCCGGTAATATCATCTATCATTACATTATTGAATTTAGTATCATTATGGGTAACACGCAATGGCAATTTATTTTCCTTAAGAAGATTTAAAAGAACCTTTGTATCATCAGCTCTATCCATTACAAACTTTATTTCATCCTTAACTTCTATTGCTCTGCCTTTAACATCCTTTTCAACTGATTTTAAAAATGTTTCATATCTTTTTACGGTATTGTGGAAATCAGGGATTGTCTCATGTAGTTTTTCCGCTGGAAAATCTGAAAGAAGCTGCTGGAACTTACCAAAGGCTTTTCCGGAATTATACAAATGCTTTGGATTTTCAACCAGCTGATAAGTTCTGGCATTTTCAATAAATATATAAGCCCTGAAGCAGTCACCAGTTTCACTTTTATAAAAGCTTTTCCCATCTTTCGTAGTTACAATTATTAATGTTTCTCTATTTGGATTTCCTCCACTAGCCATAATTTTCATCTTTAGGTGTGCTGTTACATTTTCTATATTTTCCATTAGATTTTCTGGTGATTTAAAAACATTAGTGTTTATTTTTTGAAGAATATATCTATGAATAGAACAATCACCCTTTTGAAAATAAACGCAAAAGGTGCTGTTTATATGTCCAAAACCATAGGGTTCTGCTTTTATAAAATTACCACTAAAATTGAATTGTTTTATTATTTCATTAATATCATAATTTACATTCATTATTTATCCCCCCTGTATTCCTTATACCGCACTTGATGAAAATTAAGCATCTAATCCCATAATTTTTCTGGATATACGCCACTATTTATAAGATCATTAATTGCCTTATTAATATTGGGCTTATCTTCTCTGTAAGTAACTCCGTACCATTGTTCCTTTGAAGTCATCACTTTAACCTTTGCCTTGCCTTCTGCTATAAGATTATCAACAACACTTGGAAGGAAATACTCAGACTTTAATATATTTTCTTTATTACCTTCCAAGAATTTTGAAAAGCCTTCTTCTAATTCTTCAAATATACTTGGAGTAAATCCCCAAGTGTTCATTGATACTGTGCTCCCCTTTGGAATATCAATCCAGCTTTCACCGTCCTCTGTATATTTTGCAGCATCTTCAAATTTCTTAATTTTAGTTCTTTCAGTTATATTAACTAAATAATTCTCATTATCTACATTACATACACCTCTAGCAACGGTTCCATGTTCAGTAAGAGTATTTTCAAGCTGAAAACCAACCATAGCATAGTTATAAAACTCTCTATCGTCCTTAACCTCTGAAAGAAATTTTCCTATTTCCTCAAAAGATGTAGAGCCATAGAAATCGTCTGCATTTATTACCGCAAAAGGTGTATTAACAACATCTTTACAGCACAAAACTGCATGAGCTGTACCCCAGGGCTTAATTCTATCTTGCGGTACTTCAAAATTTGAAGGTACCTTATAAACCTCTTGGTATACATAGGCAGTGTCAACAATTTTACTTATTCTATTTCCTATAGTTTCACGAAATGCATCTTCAATTTCTTTTTTAATTATAAATACTACTTTCCCAAAACCTGCCTTCATGGCATCATATATGGAATAATCCATTATAATCTCACCACTCGGCCCAACGGGGTCTATTTGCTTTAGGCCTCCATATCTGCTTCCCATTCCTGCTGCCATTATTACAAGCGTTGGTTTTACCATAAAAATTCTCCTTTCACTGATATTTATTTTGTATCCCCATATCCATTAGGATTATTTAACTGCCAATTCCATGAATCTGCACACATGTCCTCAATTGTTCTTTTTGCTGTAAACCCTAGCTCTTTATTTGCTTTTAAGGTATCAGCATAGCAGGAAGCCACATCCCCAGGTCTCTTATCCACTATTTTATAAGGTATTTTCTTGCCACAGGCTTTAGAATAGGCTTTTACTACTTCTAACACTGTATATCCATTGCCTGTACCTAAATTATAGGCTTGTATCCCTGGATTTGAATTTAATTTTTCTAGGGCTTTAATATGCCCCTCTGCTAGATCAACTACATGAATATAATCTCTTACTCCTGTACCATCCTTTGTTGGATAATCATTTCCGAATATATTCAGGTAAGCAAGTTTTCCACATGCTACCTGTGCTATATATGGAACCAGATTGTTTGGTATACCCTTTGGGTCTTCGCCTATAAGCCCGCTTTTATGAGCACCAATAGGATTAAAATAACGAAGCAGAATTATATTCCAATTATTATCTGATATATATAAATCTCTAAGAATATCTTCAATCATAAGCTTTGTTCTTCCGTATGGATTTGTTGCACTAAGCGGAAAATCCTCAGTTATTGGAACAGTACTTGGATTTCCATAGACCGTTGCGGATGAGCTGAATACAAGTTTCTTTACATTAAATTCATTCATAACTTCACATAAATTCAATGTGCTCATCAGGTTATTATTGTAGTATCTTAATGGAATTGAAACGGATTCTCCTACAGCCTTTAACGCTGCAAAATGTATAACAGAATCAATATTGTTTTCTTTAAATATTTTTCTTACAGCCTCTTTATCACATAAATCCGCTTTATAAAACTTGAAATCTCTTCCGGTTATTTTTTTTACTCTATTTAGTGATTCTTCATTGCTATTAATAAGGTTGTCTACAATAACTATTTCATAACCTTTTTCAAGTAATTCAACAGCTGTATGACTACCTATATAGCCCGCACCACCTGTAATTAATATTGACATTTTCATCTCTCCTTAAAATTTACATAAATAATTTATGATTCTATATATAATATTTGAGATGTATTTTACTGATACTTATAAATTTAATGGCTCAGCCTGTCTTTAACTATATAGCACGCCCCTAGTAACCCAGCATCATTATTAAGACCTGCTTTAATTATTTTTGTATGTCCCCTGTAAGGCTCCATTACTTTCTTCTTAAATAAGCTATTAACTTGGTTAAAAAATTTATCTCCTTGTGCAGCTATTCCACCACCAATAATTATGGTCCCTGGATCTAGTATATGGGTTAAATTTACTAAACCCACTACTAAATTATTTAAATACTCTTTATATATATTACAAACAATTGTATTCCCATCTTGAACTTTTTGCATTACTTCTTCGCCATTTGCCAAACTATCTTCTACTTTCACTGCTTTATTATATTTTTTTACTAAAGCTGAGGTTGAGGCATAATTCTCGAAGCATCCTTGGAAGCCACAATTACACTTCTCCCCATTGAAGTTTATAGTCATATGCCCTACTTCACCGGCATATCCGCCAACCCCTCTGTATAGGCTCCTGTTTATAACAATTGCTCCACCAATACCCGTTCCTAATGTAAGGCAGACAAAAGTGTCCAAATTTCTTGCAGCACCAACCCACATTTCTCCAAGTGCAGCTGCATTTACATCATTCTCCGCAAATGCTTTTACCCCTGTTTCTTTTAGTATTTCCTCTGCCAGCTTAGCTCCACTATAGTCCGCAAAATTAATAGCTCCAGCTACTACTTCCCCTTTTTGAATATCTACCTGTCCTGCTGTACTTATTCCTGCATATTCAATGTTATATTGTTCTTTTAAGTCATTTATTATTTCACATAACTTTTTTGGTATATTAACTCTGCAAAGGGATTTAGGTGTGGGTGTTTTATCCTTGTATAATATATCCCCATTTTCAGTAATAACTCCATATTTTATAAAGGTTCCGCCTATATCAAAACATATAATGTTCTTAATCTTCATCACCCCATTAAAATTAATACTCCCTTTGGTTCAATTTCAACTTCATTCTTTAATATGTCACCCTTAAGCAAATCAGTATATGTTTTTTCCCCAAGTAATATCTTTTGTAGGCTGCTGCTGTGATTTAATATAAATATATATTTATTACTATCCTTGACTCTTCTGGTTATCTCTACATCAGCATTGGTTTTAATAATAGGCTCAATATTCTTCTCTGCACAATATTTTTCTACTAATACTTTTATTAAATTATCCTCTGGTTCCGTTGCCACATATATAGCCTTTCCATTTCCATAAACATTCTCTGTTATAGCAGGAAAGCCTTGATAATAGTCTTCTGTAAAGGTTCCTAGTACAACAGCATTTTCACTGTGAACCACCTCACATATTAGTTTACATTCATAGCTTTTTTGATTTTCATCCAGCTGTTTTTCTACCTTTATTCCATTCTTCATATCAGGATATAGGGCATCTACCTCCTCTACCCATATTCCAAGCAGTTCCCTAAAGGCACCTGGATATCCTCCAGCTCTCACAATATCATTTTCATCAACAATACCGCTGAAGAATGTTGTTATTAATGTACCTCCATGGCCTACAAACTTTTCTATGTTTGCTATGGAGTCATCACTAACCATATATAAAAGTGGAGCAATTACTATTTTATATTTTGATAAATCTGCTGTAGGTTCAACTATGTCTACAGAAATATGCAAATCATATAAGGCTCTATAATATTTCATAATTCTATCAATATATGTTAAATCCACACTAGGGCCACTGGAATATTCAACTCCCCACCAATTAGGCCAATCCATAATAATAGCTACTTTTGATTCGATTTTGGAATAAATAATTTTATCTTGAAGACTTTTTAATTCACTTCCTAATTGAGTAAGTTCTTTTCCAATTCTCGTATTTTCATGGCCAACATGAGGCACCATGGCAGCATGATATTTTTCGCAGGCTCCTAGAGACTGCCTCCATTGAAAAAACATTATTCCATCCGCACCATGTGCTATACATTGATAACTTAATAGCCTCATTACCCCTGGTCTTTTTTGAGCATTATAGGCCTGCCAATTTTGTTGACTTGGTGTTTGCTCCATTAGTAGAAAGGGTTCACCCTTTTTTAATCCTCTTACAACATCGTGTCTAAAGGCAATTATGCTTGGATTATCCTTAATTGATGGATAACTATCCCAAGAAGCAATATCACATTGTTCTCCCCATCTAAATAAGTCCAGCTCAGGGCTTATGCTCCATATGTTAGTAGTTATAGGTGTTTCTTTATGATATTTCCTTATTTCCTCCGCTTCTCCCTTAAAACATTCTAATAAACTGTTAGACATAAATCTCCTATAGTCTATTGCTATGGACTGAAAATAAGTTCTATCCCTTTCTCCCGAGGCTCCTGGTAATATTTCTGTTAAAGCAGATGGGACTTCAATTTCATCCCAATCATATATTGTATGATCCCAAAAACTTGTGTACCAGCATCTATTTAAATTTTCTAAGGTAACATATTTATTTTTTAGCCATTTTATAAAAGCTTGTCTGCAATTTTCACAATAGCAATAAGCTCCATATTCATTGTTAACATGCCATAACACAATTGCTGGATTATCTTTATAGTGTTCAGCCATTTTCCCTGCTATAGTTTTAGAAAATCTTCTATATTCAGGACTATTAGGGCAAAAATTCGTCCTGCCACCATGCTTATGTTTGCGACCATATATATCTGTTCTTGTGATGTCAGGATATTTTTTACTCATCCAAGCAGGCTGCGCAGCCGTTGGAGTAGCCATATTAACATATATTCCATTTTCATATAAAAGATTTATTATTTTATCAAGCCATGAAAAATCAAACTCATTTTCACTTGGCTGTAGCTTTGCCCATGAAAATACAGGCAATGTTACAACATTTACTCTATGTATTTTCATCAGCCTGATATCTTCCATCCATATTTCTTCGCTCCATTGGTCTGGATTATAATCGGCACCATATAAAAAC
Source organism: Clostridium liquoris (assembly GCF_002995785.1). Taxonomy (GTDB): domain Bacteria; phylum Bacillota; class Clostridia; order Clostridiales; family Clostridiaceae; genus Clostridium_AO; species Clostridium_AO liquoris. The sequence goes on from NZ_PVXO01000030.1 coordinate 18,913, forward strand.
CCTTTAATTTTATTATTGATCATACAAAATTTCTCCTTATGCTTATTTAGAAATCCATTTTATTTCATATGGCTTAAGAGTTAATTTTTCAATATTATTTTTATCCTTGTAAAGTTCTGTTTCTTGTTCTTTATCTGAGTTATTTATCACTGCCACATTTCCTACCTCCAGATATGCTGCACACTCTGTATTACAATTTGATGTGTACCAGTTAAACATCTCTTCCTCTCTTGATGCTGCAAAGTAAATTGCTCTTAGAAGTATTCTCACATTTTCTGGTGTGTATGGAAGCCCTGAAATATACACTGATCTACCATTCCCAAATTCATTTACAGCAAGATTTATGTCACCTTTGTCCATTGAAAGAATCTTAGTGCTTTCCTGAACCGCATATACATACTTCATCCCTTCACCAAAGTTTATTTCCGATTGCTGATCTTCTAAAATAAAATGTTCCCCATGATAAACCTTATCATGTCTAGTGTAGCTTAATGTGTAGCCCATTTCCCTATCTACGCCTAATACATCTGACAGCTGGAAATACCTGCCCTGATGCTGATATGCCGTTGGCTCTCCTACTCCAATGAAACCACCGCCATTATATACCCATTCTCTAATTTTACATGTGACTTCATCATCTATCCAATAACTATGCCCTGACCACGCTGTTCCAGCATCACCAGCGTTAATAATCACACCTATATCCTCTGGTATGCCATTTTTCTTTATATCCTCAAAGCTCATGAATACTACATCCACAGGCATTCCACTTAAACATTCTATTACTCCTACATAAGAGTATGTTTTCTTGTACAATAATGCATGGGCAACCATGTTGCACTGCCAGCTTCTTAGCCTTCCCCAAGCATTAAGAACAGCTACTTTAAACTTTCCAGTATAAGCTTTTGTTCCCTTTATTCTATTATGAATTTCTCTGAATTCATTAGTAATTTCCTCTACTTTATCTACAAAGTCAGGGAATTTAAGAGCCAGGCTTAAATATCCTCCGTATCCCATTCTATCCACTGGTTTTCTTAGTATAGCCCTTCTCGCTTGTATCCAATTTTCTACAGCTTCCTTTGTAGGATTTCCGCCTTCACAAAAGGTATCTGGAAAGAAGTATGGAAGGAATCTTCCCTCTGTATATTTAACATGAGGAATATCTGAAATCATCCTTAAGGTTGCCCCGCTTCCTACAGAACCTACTACAGAATCTACTCCAATGTTTCCAAAATAATCCCCATAAGGTTCTGTCCCAATCCAGTTGTCCCCTAGGAACATCATAGCTTCTTTTCCATGCCTGTGGCATAATTCCACACATTTTTTAGCATTTTCAGCTACAAAACCTTGAATAAAATCTATCCAATCTAAAAATTCTTTAGAGGGCACTCTAAAGGGGGTATTATAGTATCCTTCATCAACAAAAACTTCTGCTCTAAGCTTGTAGCCTTTTACCTTTTCAAATTCATCTAATGCCTCAGGGCTGACGCTTGCACTATATCCAAACCAATCAACAAATTTTTCCTTAGCTTTGTCATTATAGGCTATAGTGAAGTGATAGAAAAATGTGGTGAACCTAACTACATCTACACTTGGATTTTCTTTAAGCCAATTTTCTAAATAGCTAAAGATATGTTCTCTAGTTTCCTCATGAATTGCATCATAGGGCATCTGTGGCGGTGTAGTCCAATTATTTGTTAAATGGTTGTACATTTGAGTTGTATCCCATACCTGATATGCTAAAAAGCTTACGGTATACCTATGCCACCTTTTCGCATTAGTGATAACTACTGTTTCTTTGCTACAGTCAAAGTACCAGTTGCTATCCTCCAGCACATCTCCAGTAGATCTGTCTATTACTTCCCAATACCTTTTAAAATCATGATTTTTATCAATTTCAAATTGTCTATTAAAATATCCTTCCAAGGGATTTATCTCCAATAGTTCTGTTGTTGCAGTATTATATTTAGACATTAAGTACTGCATCTGTAATTGATTCTTATGGGAATAAGCCCACTCTTGATCATTTCTTACAGTTAAATAGGTTGTATAAACTTTAACTGCCATATCCATTAATTCCTTTGAAAGCACAGTTCCATCACTATTCCTAATAGCATCTGCACCCCATTTGTCTATAAGTCTTTTAACATCATCATCAATGCCTGTTTCTGCTGGCAAAGTAAATCTGCCTTTATTTGAAGTTTCTATCAAATGAATCCCTCCTATGAGCCACTACTCTTTTACAGCACCTGCTGCTATGCCGCTAAAAATAAATTTTTGAAATACAAAATATATTACAAGTGTTGGAATCATAACTATAACTGCTGCCGCACTAAGCTTTGGAATTGAAGAAGTTCTTGGATCTTGTATGCAAGCAAAAAGCATGGTGCTTAAAGTTTTATGGTTTGGACTTGGCATATATAGGAATGGAATATACATATCATTTAACACCTCTACAGCCTTCAATATTCCTAAAGTAGCTGTAGCTGGCATAACCATAGGAAATATTATCTTCCAGTATATTGTGAAGTATGATGCTCCATCCATCATAGCACTTTCATCCACTGAAATTGGAATCTGCACTAAAAATTGATTATAAATATATATCTGCATTAAATCTGCTCCAACATAAATCAGTATTGGTGCTAAAAGAGTATCATAAACATGAAGGTTAACCATCAGTCCAAATCTTGATATTTCAGTAACGGTACCTGGGATTATCATTCCTATTAAGAAAACGGCAAGATATACCTTTTTCAGTTTAAAATTGAATCTTGTTAAGCAGTAAGCTACCATTGTACTTAGTATAGAATTTATAACTACTGACGCTACCACCAATATAGTGGAGTTTTTAAGTCCTACAAAAACATGATTGTTTTTGATAACATCTTTATAATTCTCAAGGTTAAGAGCGGTTGGTGGTTTAAGAGCTGATTCAGCTCCAATCTGGGGCAAGGTTTTAAAGGATGCAAATAATGTTATAAGTATTGGTAAAATAACTATTGCAGCAATAAATACGAACAATAATATCTTTAATATTTCCCAACCACTAGCTTTTTTCTTAGTGTTTTTGGAGATAGTTTTTTTACTTGGTTCAATCTTTGCTTCCATTTTATCGCTCCTTTAAATTAAATAATTTCTGTTGAATAATAGAAAAGGCTATAATTATTACCATTAACACAACAGCCATTGCACAGGCTCTTCCAAAGTTTGCATACTGAAACGCTGTATTTATTGTTTGTACTGTAAAAGTTTCGCTGGCATGATTTGGTCCTCCACCAGTCATTACATATGGAATATCAAATACCTGAAGAGCTCCTCTTACATTCAAAAATAATACTATTTCTATTACAGGCTTAATATTTGGCAGTACAATTTTGTAAAACTGCTGAAAGCTGTTAGCACCATCAATGATAGATGCCTCAATCATATCTGAAGGAAGCGATTGAAAGGCTGCTAAAAATAATATTATATGAACGCCTGAAAATCTCCACAATGAAACTCCCGTAAGAGAATAATTGACAATGCTTGGATCACTAAGCCATCCAATTTTATTTAAGTGGAAATATTGAAGCATATTATTTAGCACTCCATCTTGGGAGCTATAAAGGAATGTAAACATGCATGCCACTGCTACTCCATTGATCATATAAGGCAAGAAGGTAATTGTTTTAAACATCTTGCAGCCTCTAACTCTGTTGTCTAATAAAAAGGCTAAGAATAATTCTATTGGTATAAAAATTATATGACCAATAAAATACATCCCATTATTTTTTAAAGCTGCCCATACCTCTGGGGAATCAAAGATTATCTTTTTAAAGTTTTTAAGCCCTATATAATTATATGTTGGGCTCAATCCATCCCAATTTGTAAAACTTAACCCTATTAATTTTATAAGTGGATATATCATAAAAAGTAATATTAAAATAGTTGGTATAAATAAGAAAGTTACTAATACTAATTTTTTTTGCGTCTTCAAATCTTTATTTTTAAACATACCTTGCCTCCTAGCCTGCTAATTAAAAGAAGAATAAAGCAGCTGTCAGATACCTTATTCTTCTTCGATTAACTATTTTACTTATTGATTACTTCTTGCTTTCTTCCATTGCGCATTTAAATTATTCATAATTGAATCTAAGCTAGTTTTTCCTGCCATCTGTTGCTGACCTATTGATTTAACATCAAACTTCATAGAATTCATTATTTTATTAAAGTTTTCATCATAGAAAACAGTTATTGGCTTAACATCAAGACCTTCAAAAGCCTGGGCAAAGAATTTATCATTATACTTAACGCCCTTAACTGTAGGCTTTTGTTTTAAAGAACCTACAAATTGTGCATAGTAGTCGCTGCTAAAGAACCACTCCAGGAACTCCTTTGCTTCCTTTTGATTTTTACAAGTCTTAGGAATTCCCCAGAAGAACTCAGTCATTGCAGTGGTATAGAATGGATCACTAGTAGTATTCCTTGTTGGTAATAAGAAAACTCCTAAATTTTCGTCTTTTCCGCCATTTTGGTCATAATCATCTTTATACCATGAGCCAGCCGCCATCATTGCACCTTTTCCTGCTACAAACATTGCTCTTTCCTGATCCCATCCATAGCCAAGTGGGTCATCTCCGCATACCTTAGCATCATATAGCTTTTGTATTTTTTCATATGCATTATAGAATGGCTGTCCTTTTGTAAAAGGTGCATCCATAGTTGCCATCTTGTTGTAATATTGTCCATCTCCAGCTTCAAGCATTGGCATATATTCATTAAATGGATAATCCGGCCATCCATCCTTTCCACCTATTAATAATGGTATATATTTATTTCCATCTTTTATTGTTTGACAAACCTTCAAAAATTCATCCCAAGTCTTAGGTACTTGTAAGTTATATTCCTTAAAAATGTTCTTATTGTAAAAAACAAATTCATTAAAAGCAGCTTGAGGTATACCAATAACATTACCTTTAATCTTTGTTTCATTAGCATAAATATTATTTTTAGTTGCCTCTAAATCATTTAAAGGTACCATTACATCTCCATAAAGAGAAAGTTGAGCTTGTCTGATTGGGAATACATCTGGCAGCTGATTAGCTGAATTTCTTATTTTCATTGTATTGTCATATTCCTTTGGGGCTATGTGTTCTATCTCAATAGTTACATTTGGATGATCTTTCTTGTATGCATCCGCCAATTTGTTTGTTTCAGATAAATATTTATAATCTCCTTCTCCCCAAAGAGCGAGCTTTAGTGTTACCTTCTTATCACTATCTGCTGTGGTACTCTTTGAATTTGAACATCCTACAGCAACTGTGCCTAGCAATGTTGCACCTACCAAGACCAGGCTTAATTTTTTTAATAAACTCTTTTTTATCATTCCTCTTCCCCCCTAAATTTTACACTATATTATAATTATATTTTAAATATTCTTACACTTTTACTGAATGATATATATTAATGCTTTTTTGATATTTATTATGTTTTTATATTCAGCTAAAGCTATATCTTAAAATTTAACACATTTATTAAATACTTTTTCAATAAAATAAGACGATATATAAGCATAAACACTCATGGCAAATAATGCAAAGGATAACTTGTACATAGTAAATATAATAAAAGCTGTAAACATTACTACAGAACAAACACTCACAATTATATGCTTGTAAGCTAAAATAACTGAATCTTTAATTAGATCATATAATCCTAAATTAAACTTGGATATTAAAGGAAAAAGGAAAACACTTATGAGGAGTATTTGCAATATAATAAATACTTGCAGAATCTTAAGTGCATTATATCCGCCTCCCATATTATTTAATTTATATAAATTGAAAATACTAAGGAATAAAACCACAGTTACAATGGCTCCAATAGGGAAAGCCTGCTTAAAACTTTCCTTATACCCTTTAACAAAATCCCTATATATACTATAGCTGTCTCCCCTTACCTTTTTCCCATAAACATAATATAATGCAGAGGTAGAAGCTCCTATTGTCAATAGTGGCAAGCTTCCTAAAAACCATAATAAATTCAGCATAAAGGTTTCATATATCAATACGCAAAACCCATACAACGGGCCATCAATGCTAAATAATCCTTTCGTAATATCACCTTCCCATGTAGTTATTTTTATACTGTATAGGACTTACTCCTACAATCTTTTTGAACGTTCTGCTAAAATGCTCTATATTAGAATATCCTATATGCTCGCAAATTTCATATATTTTCATTTCAGTCTTAGTCAAAAGTTCCTTAGCTTTTTCTATTCTTATATTAGTTAAATAAGTAGTAAAGTTATCTCCTGTTTCCTCTGTGAATATTTTGCTAAAATATGCCTTGCTATAGCCTACCTCTTTGCTTACCATATCTAAGGTAAGTTTGGCGCCATAGTTTTTTTGAATAAAATCTTTTGCATGTTTAATTGCTTCACTTTCTACCATATTCATTTTCCTTAAGGAAGAAATTATATTTTTCAAAAGCTTAATTATCCATTCTTCTATTTCAGCTATAGTATCAAACTTTCTTATTTCTCCATAAAAATCCGTGTTTTCTAAAATGGTACTTTCATAATTATTTTCCTCATCCTTAATTACATACTGAATAATCATTAGTATTATTTCTAAATAATATATATAAAAACTTTCAATGTCACCTGTAAAAGACAGTTCTTTCAATTTAAAAATTCTTTTCATTTCCTCTATGCATTTTTCTTCATCTAATCTGTCCAAAGCCTCAAGTATTCCATTTTCCTTACCCATTTCAATAATTATCTGTTGGGTTATATTATTATTTTTGTTTTTCCTCATATTATTAACCTCTTCTTCATCTTTAGGATAAATATTCTTTCCTTTCCCATAGATAAATCTAAGACGAGCATTTCTTTGCCCTTCTTCGAGAAGAGGCTTTATCTTCCTTATATCTTTATTCATCTCACTTATGCCAATTGTTACTTCAATGTTTAAAAAATTTGAAAGAGAAGTCCTAATCTTACTTAAAATTTCTGCTAATTTCTTATCTATATCGCTTTTCATTGAAGATTCAAAGGCAAAAATCATGCCATATTCTTCTGAAGATAAAGATATAATTTCTCCTGTATTTACTGTTTCAAGAACCTGATAAACTGCGTTTACTACAGAGCTTATGAGTTCCTTTAGATCATTATCCTCATATCTTTTTTTAATAATTCTAAAGTTGTCTATTAGAATAGAGCAGCAAAGATAATAATCTCCTTTTAGTCTTAGTATGCTATGATCAAGCTCCGCCTTGCTTAAATCTCCATCAATAAGTTTTCTAATTAACTCATTTCTATCAATAGTGCTCCTCTTATTACTGCCTCCATCTTTCTTCTCCAAAGCGGTCATAACCATTTTAACAATCTTATCTGGCTCCATTTCCGTTTTTAAAATATAATCATTTATTCCAAGCTTAAAAGCACTTCTTACAAGCGGGTAGTCATCATAGGCACTTAACACTAAAAACTCAGTGTTACCCCCAAGTTTCTTACCCTTTTCAATAAGTTCAATGCCATTCATAACAGGCATATTAATATCGGTAATTACAATATCAATATCTCCCCTGGCTGTCATTATTTCCAAAGCCCTTTTCCCATTAGAAGCTTCTAAAACTTCATCGAAACCATAAGCATTCCAATCTACTAAAGACTTTAATGCAAGCCTTACAATGGGTTCATCCTCAACCAAAAGCATTTTGTACATTATTATCGCTCCTCTTCTGTTAGTATAGGATGTATAAGTGTTACTCTTGTAAACTTATTTTTCTCACTTTCAATTTTTAATCCATACTCTTGTCCACAATTAAGTTTAATTCTACTCCTAACATTATTTATTCCTATATGATTAAAACCTGTCTTATCATTTTCTTTATTATTCAAAACATTTTTTATCTCATCTTCCGTCATTCCTATGCCATTATCTTCAACTTGGAAAATTAACTTTCCATTCTCTAGAAAGCCTGAAATTGTAATATATTTTTCTCTATCAATATCATTAATTCCATGAATAATTGCATTTTCAACTATAGGTTGTAAAATTAATTTGATAATATAAAGATCTTTCACATTATCCTGAACATTAACCACTATATTGAAATTATCTCCAAATCTTACCTTCATTATATCCGTATAGTTATCAAGATACTCCAATTCCTCCCTTACGGTAATAAAGGTTGATTTACTTCTAAAGGTTGCGCGTAGAAGCTTCATAAATGAATCTGTCACCTTCCTAATGTTTTCTGCCTTTGATATCATAGCCATTAATTTAATTACATTTAAGGTATTATAAATAAAATGAGGATTAATTTGAGCTTGCAACGCTTTAATTTCTTCTTTGGAACGCTCTCTTTCCTTCAAATCTCTCTCTGCTATAAGATCCTTAATGTCATTAATCATCTTATTATAGCTGCTTCCTAGTTCATTAATTTCTTCCAAATTAGTATTAGTAATTGTAATCTTTTCAAGTTTCTCATCTTTAACACCTTTCATTGTTTCCACAAGTTCTTTTATTGGTTTAATAATATCTTTAAAGAACATTTTAGAGTATAAAATAAACAATAAGTTGAATATTAAAAATATCATTAACAGTACTTTTGTAATATTTGTTGTATCCTTTGTTAAAGCCTTATAATCAATAATATTAATTACAGTCCATCCTGATTTATCTGAAGTGTATTTTGATATATACTTAATATCTTTTTTATATCTATATTTATAAGGAGCATAATCATTGTTCTTATTACTAATTTTATTAAGATACTTTACTTCTGAAATATTTTTCCCAAGCAAGTTTTTATCTGGTGATATTACAATATTACCTTTAGAATCAGCTATTATCATTTTTCCTACAGTATCATTTGTAAATCTCGAATAAATTGAATTTAGTAAATCTGTTTTAATTTCAAAATATATAAACTCCGTATCTGAATTGTACCAATTATATTCTGGGCTAACACCAACTAAAAAATCTATTCTACCAGCATTTACATCATTAGAACTATTAAAGTTGTTTATACTTAATACTTTTCCCTTATTGCCCATACATTCCTTATATAAAGAACTTTTCTTTACATCAGAATCATTTTTATAAAGTGGGTCCTTATATTTAAACACTTCACCGTTTTTTGAAAAAAACACTATTGAGTTTATTTCTCCTTGATAGGCAAATAAATAATCTAGCTTTGTTTCAATCTTTTCATAAGTTTCAAGCTTTTTAATTGAATCCTTCTCATGGTACCAACTATTCACAAGTGGTAATAATTCTTGTTCATTAGAAACCTTCGCTGTATAAAGATGGATTCGTCTAAGCTCAATTTCAATATCACTAGATAATTGCACCATAATTTGTTCAATTTTTTCATTGTAATGTGAAACCAAAACTCCTTCATATAAACTATTAATAACAATAGTGATAATAAAAAATGGTATTACAATTAATATAATAAAACTGCTAATAAATTTTTTCGACATACTTTTATTTTTAATCATCAAATTCCCCCTATTTTAATAATAAGATAAATTTGAATACCTTTTCAATATAAATAATTATTATTTGCCTTACATTTAAAAATTATTTTTCCCATTTAATTGTAGCACATTTTTTATAACCCCAGGGGTGTACTAATTAAACTATTGCACTTCTTTCACATTAGTAGTAACCTATAATAGAAGCCTATTAGTAGTATATGTAAAATAAGGAATTATCAAGGGGGAATTATAAATGAAAAGAGGGGATAAATACTCAATAGGTGAAGTGGAAGAAATCTGTAATATTCCCAGGAAGACATTGCGTTATTATGATTCGATAAAATTGGTTGTTCCTAAATTTAGAGATGAAGAGACAAAATATAGATATTATAGTAAGGATCAAATGGTAACACTATGTATAATTCGTAAACTAAAAATGTTTGGATTTACATTAGAACAGATCCAGCATATTGTAAACGATAATAAAACTGAAACCCTCAAAGAAAGTATAGAATGTAAGCTCCTGGAAATACATAACGAAATAAATAATCTTCAAAAAATATATTCTGATGCTTATGCTTTTTGGGAAAGGTTAAAAGAAGGGGTAGATATCATTTCTTACTGTGCAGAAGAAAATACATCTGCCGAAAACATACGCATTGAGGAAATTCCTGAAATGTATTTATTGTTTACCAGAAAATTAATGAAAAAATATTCAAATTCAGAGGTGTCTTTAGAGAGATGGATAGAAATAATTAGTTTATGCAATAAGATGCAGCTAAAAAGCAAAGGATTAATTGTTGTTACATATGATTCAGACCCTCTTGATCAGTTTTTTTTTAAGGATGTAATGGTTGAATTTGGAATGTCCATAGAATCGCCTGCTAACTGCAATAGCAATAATTGCAGGAAGTTTGGCGGTTTTACTGCTGTTACCACTACCCACATCGGAGATTATTCGAATATCATGAACACTCATATAAAAATGATACAGTGGATTAACAAAAATGGTTACAAGATTGCTGGTAATATATCCGAGGAATTTATTATATCGCCTCTTGATGTAAACAACGTTGATGAGCATATTACCAAAGTAATAATTCCAGTGACAAAGATTTAAATTATAAATAGTTAACATAAAGTGCAAATTAAGGGAACCACTTTTAAGGGTTCCCTTAAAAAGTTATTCCAGGATGGAGCCTATCTTGCAATATATTCTTGTGTATATACTTAATTTATATTACACCTTCTGCGCTTAACTTCTTAATTTCTTCTTCTGTAAGTCCGAAAACTTCAGCATTGTGCTGCCCCAACAATGGAGCTGGAGTTTCTACGCTGCCTGGGGTTTCTGAAAGCTTTACAACACAACCCTGGAAATACTGATCACCTGCTGTTGGATGCTTACAATGCACCATCATTTCACGAGCCTGAATATGTGGATGCTCAATTGCTTCCTTAATATTTAACACTGGACCACATGGTATTCCTGCCTTATCCATTATGTTATCTATTTCTTTCTTTGTGTAATCCTTACACCAGTCATGAATTAAATTTTGTAAATCCGGTATATAGTTTTCGAAACGTAAAACATTTGTTTTATAACGAGGATCCTCTAGAAGTTCTTCATGTCCTATAGTAGAACATAATTTTTCGAACAGTCTATCATTACCTACTCCAAGAGCAACAAAACCATCTTTACACTCATATATATCAAAAGGAGCAATGGATTGGTCTACATTCCCATTACGTTCTGGAATAAAACCACCAACTGTATAGTTTACAATTGCATTTTCAAGCAAACTAAAAATTGAGTCTACCATTGATACATCAACAAGTTGACCCTGTCCTGTTTTCTCACGGTTGTAGAGAGCCATAAGTATCCCTACTGTTAAGTAAATACCTGCAACATGGTCTGCAATAGAAGGACCAGCCTTAACTGGGTTTGTATCCTTAAAGCCTGTAAGGTAAACCATACCACCCATAGACTGTGCTACAACATCATAGCAAGGACGGTGTGACATTGGTCCATACTGACCAAAGCCTGAACCTGAAGCATAGATAATAGTTGGGTTAACCTTCTTTACAGATTCATAATCAACACCAAGTTTCTTTGTAACACCACCCTTATAGTTTTCAACTAGGATATCAGCATCTTTAACAATCTCATAGAACATCTGTAACCCTTTTTCAGATTTAAGATTAAGAGTGGTGCCCTTTTTATTACGATTTACGTAGCAGTAAAAACCGCTTTCACCGCTTTTTTTATCAATTGGTCCCCATTTACGGCACTGATCACCATTAACTGGTTCAATTTTTATAACATCTGCACCATAATCAGCTAGCATCATTGTACAAAATGGTCCATTTAGCGCAGAGGTAAGATCAATTACTTTTAAGCCTTGAAGTGCTTTTCTCATATATAAACTCCCCCTATATTCGTAATTTATTAATATGCCTCATAGACGAACTGAACCACTGTTGATAACGGTGGATCCGTTAGTACATCAATAGAACTTGGAAATTCTGGATGTTCAGGAACTTCAATAATCTTGAAGGAACGAACCTCAATTAATGCGCGATTTCCCTCTATGTTCTTAACTCTTGCAATATATTCCATGTAATCACCTGCATGTGAAGGCACATAAAGACGAACCTTCTTTACCTCAACACAATGACCTGTGTTTCCAAATACCTTTGCCATAAGGCGATTTGCTGCATCATTCATCAGTGTAATGTTTCTGGCACCGTTTACAACTCCGCCACCATAAAATACGTCACGGTCTGACATTCTATAACGAAATGTTACTGTTTGTTGTTCATTCATAATACAATTCTCCTTTATTCTATATTTTAAGTTTATCTTATTTTTAGAGCTTATATTTATTCTGGAAAGTCTTCAAGCGGACGCCATGGATCAATTACTAATCCGTCTGGCTGCTCTCCACGCTGTAAGTGTTTCTTAACTACAAGGCGAACATTTCCCTGTGTACAAAGTACAGGCTCCTCAAACCAAACCATATCTCCTGGTTTGCAATCCTTCTTACCTTCACGGAAAGCAGGTGTAGCAACTTTGAAAACTTCAATTTTACAGTCACGAGATGTGTTTCCTATATGTGTAAGAGTTGCTTTAAAATCAACCATATCTCCTACATAAATGTCCTTATAGCATTTAACATCATGGTATCCAAGGCAAAGTGACTCATCGCCATCAACTAAAATCATTTCTTCTGTCTCAACGTCTCCTATAAAATCAAATTGACGTCCAATTGGAACTAACCCATCTGGATTATTAGCATCTGCTGTTGTCATATTATAGCTTAAAAAAGATACTTTTCTCATTATGATATCCTCCTAGTATTTTTTATTATTTAGACGCTTGCGGAATTCCACAAACATCCATTAATCTAAATTTCTTTTATATTTTTCCCAACTGCTGCTTTGTTTTTTGGAAATACTAAGTATCCAATAATTGCAGCAGCTACTGTCCATGGGAACCATGCAAGCATATCAGATGATAGCGGAAGGCTATCATAAAATGTATTGAAGTAGCCTAAATTTATATTTAATTTAATTCCATAAGTATGAACCATATCAAAGATACCAAATACTAATGCTGTTATCATTGCATAACGACATACATTTAAGTGTCTTGCATTCTGGCTGTTTGGCATTAATGCATAATATATAACAAGTACAATAGCTGCTGGATATATACCATCAAGTATTGGTCCTAGTAATTCAAGGATTGAAGCAAGGCCCATGCATCCAAATAATGTGCTTAAAACCAAGATTGCAATAGATGCCTTCTTGTAATCAATCTTTCCTTGTGTTATATCAACGAAGAACTCAGCACATCCAGAAGTCATACCAATTGCTGTTGTAAGTGCTGCAAAGAATAGTGCTATTGAAAATAAGATTCCCCCTAATGATCCAAGAAGTTTAGTAGCAACTGCTGTATAAAGAGCTGTATAAGTTAAATCAATTGTTCCCCCTGTAGAAGCACCTATTAACATATGGCAAAGGTGTGTACAGCTTAATAGTCCTACACCAATAATACCAACCCTGATAACATTCTTACTCATACGTTCCTCAGGAACACCTTTTGATTTAAGACCATTTATTATAACAACACCGAATATTAATGCGCAAAGAATTTCCGCTGTTGCATAACCATTTGTGAAACCATATGCAAATGCTGAACCTTTATATGACTTTGCAACTGGCTCTGCAATTGGTGTTATAAGCCCCTTTCCTACAACGACAATAACAATGATAATAAGGAAAGGAAAAAGAAGCTGTGAAATACGATCCATTGTCTTTCCAGGATTCATTAAGAACCAATAAGTTACCAGATAGAATAATACCGTAAATATAATCAGTGGTAATTTTGTTTCGTAATTTAAAGAAAAGGCCTGTATTACTGAATCCCAAGATGCTGCACTCATACGGGGAATAGCATACAGAGGTCCAAGCACAATAATGGTTACTATTGTATATACTGCGCCTAGTTTATTTCCAAGTACACGATTGGTTATTTTGCTATAAGTGCCTTCCCCCCTTGCTAATGCAACATATGCAAGCAACGTAAGCAATAAAGCCGTTATAAATACTCCGCAGAATGCAATCCATACAGATGTACCGCTTTCTTTACCCCAGTTCATTGGCCACACCATGCTGGATGCACCAAAGTGCATTGAGAAGAGCCCACCACCCATTAACAATAATGCTGGTAATTTCAAATCTCCCTTCTCATTTAAATTGTTGTTCATACACATCCCCCCCAAATTAAATATTTACCCTAGTTAATAAAATACTGTTATTATTATTATTATATTTGATACAGTGGTTGGATAGTCAACCATATATTAGATATTTTTAAACCCATATTCCCAAATTAGTACACCAACTGTCCACCTAGGGTAAAGTTAGCTATTTATTGCTTTTTTCTATTTGTGATTTCGTCAATCATCATTGGAACAACCTTAAATAAGTCTCCAGTGATGCCATAGTCTGCACAGTCAAAGATTGGAGCTGTTGCATCCTTGTTTACTGCAATTATTAATTCTGAATCCTGCATACCTGCCTTGTGCTGAATTGCACCAGAAATGCCAAGGGCAACATAAACCTTTGGATGTACAGTCTTACCTGTTTGCCCAACCTGATGGTCTGCTGAAAGCCAGCCAGAATCAATAGCAGCACGGCTTCCACCTACAACTCCACCGCCAAAAGCCTCTGCAAGCTTATGTGCAAGCTCTATTCCATCCTCTACATTCTTACCTATACCACGACCTACAGAAACTATAACGTCTGCACCAATTAAGTCAATCATCTGTTTTGCTTCCTTAACCACATTAAGAACCTTTGTCTTTATGTCGCCTTCAGAAATAGAAATAGGATATAGCTCTATTTCACATGCATCAGCCTTTTCCTTACTAAACTCTGCCTTCTTCATAACCCCTGGGCGTACAGTTGACATACATGGTCGAAAACGTGGACAAATAATTGTTGCCATAAGGTGTCCTCCAAATGCAGGACGTGTCATCTTTAAGTTAGTGTCATCCATTTTAAAAGCTGTTTTGGATAGATCAAGTGTAGAAGATGTTGTAAGAAAATCAACATACTTATCCATATTAATATCAAGATGTGTGCAGTCTGCTGTAAGACCTGTATGTAAACGAGCTGCACAACGTGGTCCAAGATCGCGACCAATGTTAGATGCTCCCATTAAGATAACCTCAGGCTTCTTGTCCATTGCAACATCACAAAGCACCTTTGTATATGCCTCTGTTGTGTAAATATCTAAGGCAGGATCATCACATACAATTATCTTGTCTGCACCATATCCTCCAAGTTCCTTAGCCATGTCCTTCACGTTGTATCCAAGAAGTATGCCAATGAGATTTGAGCCACGCTCATCAGCCAGTTTACGGCCTTCGGAGATTAATTCAAAATCAGTATACATTAATTTTCCATTACGTTGTTCACAAAATACCCAAATGTCCTTGAATACATCTATATCATAACTATTAAAAATCATATTCTCATATCTCCTTTCAAATTATATAACGTGTTCCTTCTGTAATCTGCTAACTAAATCTGCTATTGTTTCTCTGTTAGCCCCTTCAAACATTACGCCGGTTCCTTTCTGTGGAGGTGTGAAGGACTTGAAAATGTTAGTAGGTGAACCCTTAAGTCCGATTATATCAATGTCAATTAATGGTTCCTCTTTAAGTGTTTCGAAATCAAGAATGGTAAGCGGCTTGCTGTAGCAATTCATAATACCGTTTACAGTCATATAACTATTGGAAACATTCTTCTCTTTTACACATGTGATAAGACAAGGTGTCTTAACCTGAATCATCATATAGCCATCTTCAAGCATGCGCTTTACAACTAATACATTATCTTTCTTATGAATTTCAGTTGCATAAGTAACCTGAGGAATATTAAGTTTTTCTGCAATCTGGGGTCCAACTTGCGCCGTATCTCCATCAATTGCCTGACGGCCACAGAAAATCATGTCATCTTTACCTATTCCAAGATGTGAAATTGCTGCTGCAATAATCTGAGATGTTGCAAATGTGTCGGAACCACCAAACTCACGTGAAGAAATTAAAACAGCATCATCTACACCCATTGCGAGAAGCTCACGAAGCATTCCCTCTGCTGGAGGAGGCCCCATTGTTACTGCTATTACCTGACAACCAGTTGCGCCCTTAAGTGTAAGTGCCTGATCTATTGCACTCATATCATCCGGATTAATAATAGTGGACATAGAAGCACGATTTAGAGTTCCATCTGGATTTACTGCAACCTTGCCTGAAGTATCTGGAACCTGTTTAACACAAACGTAAATTCTCATTATTCTCTACACTCCTTTTTTATTTACTCATCACTGCTCTGGAGATGACTACTTTATGAATTTCGGAAGTACCTTCATAAATTTCTGTAATCTTTGCATCACGATACATACGCTCCAAGGGATAATCCCTCATATAGCCATAGCCTCCATGGATTTGGAGTGCCAAATTTGTAACAAAACGTGCATTTTCAGAAGCATTAAGCTTACACATAGCTGCCTCTGCTGTGAAAGGTTTTCCGGCATCCTCAAGATATGCAGCATACTGTACAAGAGTTTTTGCAGCCATTGTCTTTGTTGCCATATCGGCGATATACCACTGTATACCCTGTAACTTTGCAATTGGCTTACCAAACTGTACACGCTCTTTTGAATACTTAATAGAAAGATCTAAAGCACCTTCTGCAACTCCCACAGCTTGAGCACCTACCCCTATACGCGCTCCATCAAGTGCCTGCATTGCAATTTTAAAGCCTTGTCCTTCCTTTCCAAGAAGGTTAGCAGCTGGAACACGGCAATCTTCAAATACAAGTTCAGCCGTTTCGGAACCAGCAAGACCCATTTTTGTCTCAACTTTACCAATACTAAAACCTGGTGTACCTTTTTCAACTATGATTGCGGACATTCCCTTTAATCCTTTATTAGGCTGTGTAAGTGCAAATATTATAAGTACATCCGCACGGCTGCCTCCAGAGATAAAGCACTTTGTCCCATTTAATATATATTCATTTGTTTCAGAATCAAAAATAGCAACTGTCTTTGCGGAACCTGCATCAGAACCAGCATTTGGCTCAGTAAGTGCAAATGCTCCTAAAGATCCGCCTTTTGTGAGAATAGGAAGATATTTTTGTCTTTGTTCTTCATTGCCGTATTTGTAGATAGTTTGAGGCGCAATTAAATGGATTGATAAAATCGCTGCCGAAGACATGCATTTCTTTGCAAATTCTGAAACAACTATAATCTTTTCCAATGCACCACCGCCAGAGCCACCGTACTGACTAGGAACGCCAATCCCTGTAAATCCTAATGCTGCCATCTTTTTAAAATTTTCCTTTGGGAAAACATGCTCAAGGTCAACATCTTCTGCAACCGGCTCTAATTCATTTTCAGCAAACTGTTGTGCCAACTTTTTAATCATTTCCTGTTCTCTGTTTAATGAAAAATCCATATGTTCTTCCACCTTTCTTTTAATATAGAAGTAGAAACATTTCTTGAGAGCATATAACGCATGCATTTTCATATTTTAAACTTATTTTATAATGCTCTTTTAATCATCTTTTATATAAGACTTTACCTTATACAGTTGGTGGAAAGTCAATAGCTTTTTTAAAAGTTAAATCATGCATATATGCTTTTTTTCATTAAGCCCTCCATCCACTGTAGGGCAACGGCTTTTATTTGCTTGTAATCACTTATGATTCATTGACATTTTACTTATAGTTCATTATAATTCACCTATGCAGCCTTATATTTTAAAGGTGATTGGCATATATTAAGAAGGAATAATGTAAATTTAATAGTAATTGAATAATGCGAGGTAATTATAATGAAACTTATTGCAACAGATTTAGATGGAACTCTTCTAAATTCAAACCATGAAGTGAGTAAAGAAAATGCAGAGGCTTTAAGATTAGCCCAGAAAAAAGGAATAGAAATAGCAATTGCAACAGGAAGAACCCATTCTGATGCTATTCATATATGTAAGAAAGCCAACATTAATGCCCATATAATTTCAAATAATGGTGCAATGGTATTTTCTAAGGAAGGGAAAAAACTAAAATCCTATACTATAGATAAGGAATATCTTAAGTATGTACTAAATTGGCTCTATGAAAATGAATATGTTTTTCAAATATGCACAGATAAAAACTTGTTTTTACCATATGACATAAAAGCACTATTAGAAAAAGACTTTGAAAAAGCAAAAATAAATAATCCTTCTATTCCCACGAATTTAGTCAACTATATGATAAACTTCATATTCTCTCAAGAAGGTATTAAACTTATAAAGTGTAAGGAGGATATTTTAAACTTAGATTTAGATTTTTGCAGCATAACTGCAATTTCTATAGATAAAGAAAAGCTTAATTATGGTAGGCAATATTATAAAGAATTTAAGGAATTATCCATGGTAATTTCCCATGAGTATAATTTTGAATTAACTAATAACAATGCCTCTAAAGGTAACTCTTTAGAATATCTAGCGGATTACTTAGGTATTTCATTAAAGGATGTTACAGCAATGGGCGATAGTTACAACGATGTATCCATGTTTCAAAAAGCTGGGACAAGCGTTGCAATGGGAAATGCTGAAGATGATATAAAAAATATATGCAGCCATGTTTCAATGTCAAATGACCTCAACGGAGTAGCTTATTTTATTCACAAATTAATGAATAAATTAAAGCTTAAATCAACTCTGGCGTAATTATTTTGGCGTGATGGAGTATTTAAAGGTTACACGATTATATAAAAATAAGTGCTCACAATTATTCCATAATAATGTTTGAGCACTTATTTCTATCATTAAGAAAGATTTAGCACTGCCCCAAATTTCTGTGAAGCTATTATAAAACAAATAAAAGCACACAACTCTGAAATCTCACCATCTGAAAATTCTTCTTTTAGTGTATTTATGACTTTATCATCAACATCAAGATGATTTTCTGCTACCAGCAGAGCAAAGGATTTTGCCAAAGAAATTTTTACATTTTTAATATTATCTTTTGGCTCTCCTTTAGACATTCAATAATGGCACTGATTTGTGAATGCTAAAGTTCTTCTTACTTCTTCTTTCAATTCTAAATCTAAAACTCCAGAATAAAATAAAGTTTCTTCAAGACTTGACCATTTCTTTAAGACTTCTGGGTTATGACCTAATAATTGTTCAAACGGCGTACTTCCATTCTTCGAAAAAGTTATTGTCGCCATATTATTCCTCCTTTATTTATGCAGATTTTGTTTTAGCATACTAATATTATATAAAATATAATATTAACATTGTATTTCATATGATATATAATAATATGTTGTATATATCATATGATATGAAATAATGAGGAGTTGATTTCATATGAAAATCGATGAAATTGATGCAATGATTTTGTCTGAGTTGCAAAAAAATAGTCGCTTATCCATAAGAGAATTATCGAAACGAATTAATCTATCTCCCCCTTCTGTTTCAGAAAGAGTAAAAAGACTTGAAGATAGTGGAGTTATCGAAAAATATACAATAAAAATAAATAAGAAAAATTTGGGGTTCCCTATTGATTGTATAATAAAAGTTACAATGAAGAATGGGGAATATGAAAAATTCAAAGCATTTATAAAAGATTTTCCAAGAAGTGAATGGTGCTATAGAATTGCTGGAGATGGATGTTTTTTAGTAAAATTATCAATTTCAGAGTTAAATGAAGTAGAAGAATTTATAAATTCAATATCCTCCTATGCACTAACCACAACCATTATTGCATTTTCATCTGTAAAAATAAATGATGATATTAAAAAATTTTTATTTTAAATAAAGACTATGTTATCTATAAATTAATCTTCAATTTTATAATACATTATTAAATAAAATAACTCTCTTTCCTAACACATTAATCTTAGGAAAGAGAGCACATTATTATGCTTATTACCTTCTCCCCGGAGTATAACTTCCTGGAGAACAATTAAATTTTATATCTTTCCCATCACTGGTGACTACAATATTTCCATCTTCATCAGTTCTATATAACTTTATCCCCATACTTTTTAACTTGTCCATAGTTTCCTTATGAGGGTGTCCGTAGTCATTTATTTTTCCTGAACTAACTACTGCATATTTAGGGTTAACCTTCTTTAAATAAGCTGTAGATGAAGATGTTCTGCTTCCATGATGCCCAAGTTTTAACACATCTGCTCTTACGTCAAAACCCTTATCTAAAATCTCTTTTTCAGCAAGACTTTCTGCATCACCTTCAAATAAGAAAGAATTTTTACCATAAGTGACCTTTATCACTATGGAATAGTTATTTACATTATCATACTCTGCACTATTAGGAGTCAAAATCATACACTGAACATCTCCTAGTGAAAATTTTTCACCAGGTACTGGAGTCTTTGCTTTTATACCTTTTCTTTTCATTGCCTGTACAACATCTTTAAATGTTGCTGTGGTAGCTGTCTTTTTAGGCATATACATAGTGCCTATTTGAAAATTGTCTATTACTCCATCCATACCTCCAATATGATCTTCATGAGGATGTGTAGCTACTAAATAATCTATCTTTTTAACTCCTGCCCTTTTTAAATAATTAACCACTGTTTCCGTAGCAGCATTTGGCCCTGCGTCAATTAACATATTCTTATCTTCATACTGTAAAAGTATACTATCACCTTGTCCTACATCTATGTAATGTACCTTTAATTTACCTTGAACTTTACTTTTACTATTATCTTTATTATTATTATCTTTATTATTATTATTATTTTCTTCTATTTTCCCCTTTGTATCTTTGGTACTAGTGCTGGTTGGTGTACTAACATTTGAACATCCCACCATAACAATCATAAACATTACTAACATTATAGCTTGTATAGTTTTAAACCATTTTCCTCTTAAATTACTGCTTCTTATTTTCATATTTCACCTCTTAAAAATATTGTGCCACAATATTTTTAGATAACAGAGTATAGAGAACAGATTACAGATAAGGATAATTTTTCTCCATTGTCATTAGGTCAAATTTTAAATTTAATAAGTTCACTAAATAGCACGCTTTGCGTGACCCGAAGGGACTTTATTAAATTAACAAATTAACAATTTAGCAATTAATAATTGAATTTTTTGCATAAACTTTAAGGCGAAAGCCTGTAACATCAGCAAAAGAACACTTAGATTTTTATGAAAAAGCGAGGAGTGTTTTCTCACTCCCAGCAGTTTTCTTTAAGAAAACTATTTAATAAAAGATTTTTTCGTAATGTTAATGGAGAAAAATCATCCACATTTATTCTTTTTTCTTTCTTATTTATTATTTAAGAAAATTTTATTTAAAGCTTTTCTGTAGTGTCAACGTAAGAAAAGCCTCCTTAACTGTCAATTGTCCTCTGTCAACTGTCAACTAAAAAAATTGGCCACAATTTTTTTATTTTATTCCTTCCCTGTTTCATAAGACTGAATAAGTTTTTCTGGAAACTCCTTCTTTTTCATGAGTTCAACAATACCCTTATAATCATATGGTATTTCTATAAACTCTGCTTGAATATCCTTTCCCTTTTCTATATTCAATATGACATAGGTTGAATTAGGTCTGCCAATTTTAGGCTTTCCTATACTTCCTTCATTGATAATAACTTTATTGCCATACTTCTTTAAATAAGGTATATGAGTATGAGCACATACCAAAACATCTCCATTAAATTCTTTCATCACTTCTTCCACTTCAATACTATCTTCTTTTAAATACTCATTGATAGATCTTGTGCTTCCATGAACAAAAGTTATGCTTTTTTCTTTAAATTCCATGACCAAAGTTTTAGGTAAATTATTTAAATAATTTCTATTCTCTTCTCTAAGTACTGATACCGCATAGGGTAGTGAAAATTTATTAATTTCTGTGTTCCTAATATAGCTAAACTTATTGTCAACTACAGATGCATCATAATTTCCCTTAATTGAAATAATTTTTCTATTCCTTATATAATCAATTACCTCATTAGGATATGGTCCATAGCCCACAAAATCCCCTAGATTTATTATTAAATCCACTCTTCTTTTCTCTATATCCTCCATAGCATTTTTTAGTGCAAAAATATTTCCATGAATATCTGATATAACTGCTATTTTCAAAGCCATCATCTCCCGTAATTTAAAATAATACCAACAAAGATAATTAACCAAAACTTGACTAAAACATATTATATATTATAAACATTACTTCAACAAAAAGATATACAAACTATGACTTAAAAAGTGATTTACTTCTCCTCGTAAATTTGCGGATGGCCTAAAGAAAAGCTATCTGCTTTTTTATAGAATAATATCTTCTATAAAGATAAAACTAACTATAGGAGGTGTTTCTAATGGTACAACTAACTCAAAAAGAAACTATGCTTTTAAAAGATTTAAAAAGTCATGAAGAATTGTGCATAACTAAATACAATGATTATGCAAGTAAAACTCAAGATACTCAACTTAGGGAAATGTTTAGTAAACATGCTCAATCTGAGCAGCAACATTTAAACACTATAAACACAATACTAAGTGGCCAAATACCTAATATGCCGCAAAGTGGTGGAACTGCAGCTAATAATACTAGTACATCTGCGCAAAACAACACAACTGCTGCCCAATCTAGTTTAAATAATCCTATAGATGCAAATCTTTGCGGTGACTTACTTATGACAGAAAAATATGTTTCAGGTACTTACGATACTAGCATATTTGAATTTAGAGATGCAAATATACGACAGGCTTTAAATCACATTCAAAAAGAAGAACAGCAGCATGGAGAAGACATATTCAATTATATGCAAAGTAAGGGAATGTATAACCCTCAATAATACTAATGAAAATGAGCATAAATATAGCAAATTTTATGCTCATTTTTCATATTATAATGAAATAATTTTACTTCTCATTGTCTATATCAATTCCCGCTAATTTCATCAGGTATAGCGCATTTCTAGTTGTTGAAATTCCTTTTCTCAATTTATAATCAAAATATATTTGATTATTTTTATAATACTCTCTAAAATGGTAATTCTTTATCTCTTTGTTCTCCTTTTCTAAATCCCCTAATTCTAAATCATGAGTTGAAACAAGTCCTAGCACATTTTCATTACTCAATTTATTTACTAATATTTTTGCTCCCGTATGCCTATCAATAGAATTAGTACCCTTAAATATTTCATCTAATAAAAAGAATATAGGCTTTTTATCCTTAACCCCTTGCATAAGATCTTTAATTCTTAATAATTCTCCATAAAAAGAAGAAATATTTTTTTCTAAGTTATCACTAATTCTCATGCAAGTGTAGATATCCATTAAAGAGCAATTAAAATTCTCCCCGCAAACAGATGCCCCAACATAGGCTAGAACTAAGTTAATACCAACAGTTCTAAGCAAGGTACTTTTGCCAGACATATTAGAGCCAGTAATTAGAAGTATCTTATCATGTTCTCCTATTGTAAAATCATTTTCTACGGCCTTTTCTCCAATTAGTGGATGGGCTATGTTTTTTCCTTTAACTACTAGATAGTTTCCCTCAAATGTAGGCCAAGCCCAATATGGATGATCATAATTCAATAAAGATAAACTTGATAATGCTTCAAATTCTCCAACAGTATCTAACCATTTTTCTAAATCCTCACCCCAATTTTTCTTCCACTTTTCTAGTTTTATCATAGTATGATAATCCCATAGGGTAAATATATTAAAAAGCAAATATAAAAGATTCTTTCTATCAGATGTTAAATTAGAAATCTTGATTAGTTCTTTTATTCCTTGAGAAGCTTTAATATTATTACTGTTTTCAAGATTTTTTTCTAAGTCCTTTAGGTATTGTGAGTTAAAATTACCCTTTTCTATAAGCATAATCATTTCATAATAACTTTGTAACTTTTTTTTATGTATATATACTGTGTCTAATGAATCAGCTCTATCATTTTTATGGAAAAATAGTAAAATAACCTGGATAAATATAAAACATAATGGAGTATAATAATGTATACTTGAAGTCATCAAAAACAATATACTTATTGCTATGGTTATAATGGGCAGTACATTAACCATTAAAACTAAAAATTTGTTATCATACAATGTATATCTTTCTTCTGCCCACTTTAAGAGTCTTTCTAAATCCTCCCTCTTATTTTCTCTTAATAACCCTTCCGCCATATATCTTTGCCGCCATGATATTTTTTCCCCTAATTCAGCTATAGCTTTCTGTCTTTTATATAGTTCTTCTACAGTGTAATTAGGATATTCTAATGTTTTTCTTAATTTCTCTCTTCCCATAGGTGTAGTACTGCAATTAATATATTGAAAAAGAGAGGATTTACCGAATATATCTAAATCCTTTGAATAGGGATGATTTTCATCCATAAATTCCTCACCAGTATCCTTAAATTCTTTCCAATTTCCTTCTGCTCGTTTTACTCCATCCTCATTTATGCTTACTATTTTCTCTGTAAGTTCTTTATTTTTTATTACCTTTTCATGAGTTATAGCCAATACTATAAATAGAATAATAGTAACCAATAATATAATGCTAGAAAAATAATAATTTTTAACTTTATAATAGAAAACCAAAGTAAAGATTGCTCCTGTAATAAAAGTTATTAGTCTTAAGGCGCTAAAAAAATTCATAGTTTGTATTTGTTTCTTAAGCAATTTATCTAATTTATCTTTTCTTTTTAGGTATGTGATTTTAGTATCTCTCAATTTCACTTATCTCCTATCCACGTTATTTATTAAGCTAATTATATTGATTAACATTATCTCATAGTTTATCCTAATTGGAAATACATTATAATTATGCATAAAAGCATGTAACTTATTATGTTACATGCTTCTATGTTAATAAAGATAATTATATACCTTCCTCCTCAGGAGTTTGGGGCATTTCTCTCTGCGTTGGAGCCATTCCTCCCTGCATGGGATACATTCCACCTTGCATTGGATACATACCTCCAGCCATTGGATACATTCCACCTTGCATTGGATACATTCCTCCAGCCATTGGACACATATGTTGCATTGGACACATATGGCACATTGGGTGCATGCCACCCTGCATTGGATACATAGCTCCAGCCATTGGATACATTCCGCCCTGCATTGGATACATTCCTCCAGCCGTTGGACACATATGTTGCATTGAACACATATGACACATTGGGTGCATATGTCCACCCATTTGGTTCATCTCTCTCATACCCTTCATTTGGTCATCCATCATTGAATAATTCTCCATTAAGCACCTCATAAAATAATTTTTAACTACACTACTATTATATTAATCATATGGCTTTTTAGTGCCTATTATTAAAAAGATTGCGATGCAATCTTTTTAAGTTGACAATTGACAATTGACAGTGGACAGTTAGGGAGTGTTTTCTCACATCCAGCAGCTTTCTTCAATAAAACTATTCAATAAAAAATTTTTTGTAATGTTAATGGAGAAAAATTGTCCATATTTATTATTTATTCTTTATACTTTATTATTTTAAAATTTATTTAAAGCTTTTCTGTATCGTCAACATAAAGGAGTTTTTCACAAAGAATATATATACTATTCAAAATCTCCTTTGATCTTCCCCTATATTTTTCTTTTTCTTCCTCCAAAAAATCTTCATATATATTAATCATACTTATCTCATCTTCACTACAATGCTTTCTTAATTCTTCAAGTTTTAGGGGATATATTCCTTCTTGTGCTGCACATCTATATCTTAATGCCCACATAAATGGCTTTAAAATTCTTTTCCAAAGCTTCTTCTTAAATAAGGTTTCATTACTCTCATTGGTACATATAAAATGTCTTACACCCATTAACACATAAACTATAAGTCTTTTACTATTCTCTAAAAACTCTTCTTTTTTAGGATAGGGTATTTTTAAGGAACCATATAGTATTTTCCCGTCGGTGCTGTATTGTATTGGACTATACTCCCTTATGAAAAAAGGAATTAAACTTTCATCAAAAGAAGTACACTGAGGATTCAATTTAGGTTCTAAAGGAAGTTCTAAAAGTATTTTTGATATTGAATTTAAATCTTCATACTCCACCTTATCTAAAAATACCCACATATCAATATCGCTTTTCTCTCTTTCTTCCCCCCTAGCATAACTGCCAGTTAGCAATATGCACTGCACCCTTTCTCCAAAACATTTCACTACCTTATTTTTAAAAGCTTCAATTTTTTTATAGGGATCCATTCCCTCCTCCTCCAAAAATTGCTTGCAGCTTTTTAGATAATAAAATTGGACATTTATTATTTATACTTTATTATTTATACTTTATTATTTATACTTTATTATTTATTATTTATTATTTAAATTCTGTATTCCACTTTTCCATTAATAATTGTATACATGGTCTTGGTTAAGCTGTCCAATGGATTTCCATCAAATATAGCTATGTCAGCATCCTTGCCTTTTTCTATACTACCCACTCTATCTTCCACGCCTATTATTTCCGCTGCATTTATAGTAATAGCTTTCAATGCTTCCTCTAAATCCCATCCTTCCTTAACTGCAAGACCTGCGCACATAGGAAGATATTGTATTGGAATAACTGGATGATCTGTCATTATAGCTACCTTTACTCCAGCCTTATTTAGCTCTTTTGGAGTAGTGAAGGATTTATTCTTTGTTTCTATTTTCCCTTTAAAAGTTAAGGTTGGCCCAACTATTGCTGGAACTTTAGCATTCTTTATATACTCTGCTATAATTTCTCCCTCAGTGCAATGATCTAAAGTAAGAAGTACATCAAATTCCTTAGCTATTCTTATAGCAGTAAGCATATCATCTGCTCTATGTGCATGAGCTTTTAATGGTATTTTCTTTTGAATCACAGGAATTAATGCTTCCATCTTTAAGTCTATATCGAAATTCTCACCTTTAATCTGAGCAGAATCTTTTTTCTGTTTATAATTTTTGGCTTTTGTTAAAGTCTCTCTTAAAAGAGCTGCTGTGGCCATTCTTGTCATAGGCATTTTTCCTTTGGAATTATATACCCTTTTGGGATTTTCCCCAAAAGCTACTTTCATAGCTGCAGGTGCTTTTATTATCATATCATCAACACATATACCCTTAGTTTTCATAGCAACAAATTGACCACCTATAACATTAGCACTGCCTGGTCCTGTCATAACTGTAGTTATACCAGCCTTAACAGCTTCCTCAAAGGCTGTATCCAATGGATTTATTCCATCTATAGCTCTTAGATCAGGTGTAATAGGGTCTGTGCTTTCATTTATATCACTTCCTTCAAAACCCATGCCTTCTTCTATTAAGCCTATATGACAATGAGCATCTATAATACCTGGTATAACCCATCCGCCTTTGGCATCTATTACTCTCATATCATTTTTTATTCCTATATTTTCATCAACTTCAATTATCTTATCTCCATCTATTAATATACAGCCATTTTCATAATTTCTTCCTGTTGCAGTAAATGTTTTTCCATTTCTTATAAGTATCATTTTACCTATTCCCCCTTAATAAATAATAAATAATCATATACGTAAAAGTTTATTGAATGTTAATAAATTCATAATTGATAGTTAATAATTCAAATATATAATTAATTATACAGTAGAAAGTACAAATTATACATTAGATAGTAGAATTGTACATTATTTTTTACACGACCTCCCCCTTTACCCTAAAACGGAAGAGAAATCTTCCGTTTTTTAGTGCGTATAATTCCTCAAAAAATAATAGTTGGTTTGTATACTCCCTTACATATACAAACCAACTATAAAATAGATTCTAATTCCATGGTAAACCCTTCACTAATTATTTGAATTTTCACCCATCCTTTCTGTTTTGCCTATAACACAATCAATACAACTTACTTTATAAATAAAAAATTATCCTAACCTCCATATTCAAATTCTAACTTATTACCATATCCTTGTCTAACATAAAACCCTTTGTACTTAATAAGATTAAAGATTTAAATTTAAAAACTAAGGGATATATAGTAAAGAATTAGAATCTATGGGTATCACCCCTAAATAATTATCCCATTGGAGGATACCTCCTATTAATATATTTTTTATATTGGTTAAGCTAATGTTTTGGTGGAATCACCCCTATCATCAATAAATTTTATAAATAAGATAAGTTAAAATTAGCATAGATTAGCTTCCTTATACTTATTTATAATTCATCAAACTTTGTAATATTTAGAAAGTTGATTGTTTGTTTAATATAATAATACATTGTTCAGATTATTTTGTCAACATATTTTTTTGATTTTTATTCCTAAAAGTAAAGAAAAATCATATATATTATTCACTCTTTTTTAAATATCTCTCTATTTCTTCACTTGGAAGAGGTTTACTTAAAACATATCCCTGTATTTTATCACAGTTTTGCATTTTTAAAAATTCCACTTGTTCTTCCATTTCTACGCCTTCTGCCACCACATCTATTTTCATTTTATGGGCCAGCTGAATTATTTCCCCGGTTATAGCATTCTCTGCAGAATGTTCCCTAATATCATCTACAAATACTTTATCAATTTTTAGGGTATTTATAGGTAGTTTTTTTAAATAACTTAAGGATGAATATCCCGTACCAAAATCATCTAAAGATATACTTATACCCATTTTCCTTAGGTTTTCTAATTTCCTAGCAACAGAATCAATTGATTTCATAAGTGTGCTTTCTGTAATTTCTATATCTAATAATTTAGGATCCATACCTATCTCATTTAATGTATTCTTAACTATTTCTATAAAATCACCATGTTGTATTTGAAGTGAAGATACATTTACAGATATATTAATACTTTTATATCCTAGCTTTTGCCATAACTTATTTTGTTTACAAGCAGCCTCTAATACCCATTTTCCTAAAGGAACTATAAGCCCAGTGCTTTCTGCTAAAGGAATAAATTCTCCCGGAGAAACAATTCCCCTTTGCGGATGTTTCCACCTTACAAGTGCCTCAACTCCTATGATTTCTCCTGTATTTAAATTCATTTGAGGTTGGTAATACAATAAAAAATCATTATTTTCTACTGCTTTTCTTAGATCTGCCTCTAATTTTGTTTTTTCAACAATACTATTATATATAGACTTATGAAAAAATTCATATCTATTCCTGCCATTTTTCTTTGCTATATACATAGCACTGTCTACATTTTTTAATAGAGTATAAGAGTCACCACCATTGTTAGGATATATATCTACACCTATGCTCACTGTGGTATAAATTTCATGTTCATCAACTATAACAGGATTGTGGAAATGTTTTAAAATCTTTTCAGCTGTTAAAGCTGCCTCTTCTTTATCCTGAATACAATTCTTAAATATCAAAAATTCATCCTGACTCATTCTGCATATTATATCTTTTTCATCTAAGACCTTCTTTAATTCATTACTAACAGCTATCAGAACTTCATCCCCAAACCTATGTCCCAACGTATCATTTATATTTCTAAAGTTATCCAAATCTATCAAAAATAATGCAAATTTATCTTTATCATTACATTCTACAATCTTTTCTTTTATCTTTTCTTTTAAAAAATGGAAATTAGGTAATCCAGTAAGTCTATCGTAATATGCCAATTGTTTTATTTTTTCTTCATATATCTTTTTATTTGTTATATCTGATAGGGATCCTGCCATACGTATAGGTCTTCCTTTATAATCTCTTAATATCTTCCCCCTGGCTAATACCCATTTATATCCTTCATCTTTATATTTCATTCTATATTCACAGATAAGATAGGGAGCTTTTCCCATTAAGTAATCTTTTAATGTGTTAAGTGCATTATCTAAATCCTCCGGGTGGATAAGTCTAGTCCACTTTCCAATTATACTTAAGTTTTTTTCTATATCCTCATAACCCATTTCCTTTTTCCATTTTTCTGAAATAAAAAATTTATTATTTAAAAAATCCCAATCCCAAAGAGCATCATTTGCTCCTTCTACTGCCAATCTATATCTCTCTTCACTTATTCTTAATGCTTCTTCATTTCTTCTAAGTTCTTCATATTTATCCCTTAGTTCCCCTTCTGTCACTGCTAACTCTTCATATATATTAGAAAGTTCCTCATATTTTATTTTTATAGAATTTTCCATATTCTCACACCTGCTTACCTAAAGTAATAAAGTTCATTATTTAATACTGCTTTGTTAAATTCCGTAATTATTAATAATTTTATTTATCTACATATTACCATATCCCTATGCTATAATATAGATTTTATAATGTAAAATTTATTAATTCATTGATGTAAAATTACAAAAAAATAAAAAGGAGGCATTGCCTCCTTTTCTTAGTGTAGATAATATATAAAATTTACATACTATATGACATTAATAATTTTTGTTTCTTGTGCACATAACCTCGTAAATTTCCTTATTTTTTATAAAATCTAGTATTATATTGCTCATAAAATCACACAGAGACTTTTTCCCTTCATAAGGAACATACATAAGAAAATCAGTAACTCTCTTATTTTTAAAATTGTCTATAGCATTATCTATATTCATAATTACAGCCATCATATTTTCATCATTGTCAAAGTAGTTGGAAAACCTTGTAATTATCTTATTACATACATTTTCTCCATTAATAAATTTACCAATCATGGGGTTAGCACCACTAATAAATTTAGTAATTTCCTCCTTTAGTTTATTCTTTACCTTATCACTCTCCATTAACCTTTTAATAGCCTTAGAAATTTTATCCCTATTATTATATATATATACTTTTAAAATATTTTCAAAGCCTTGTGGAAGAACCTCTGCAAAAGTTTTATTACTATTTTCTATACCATTTAATTTTTCCCAAACTAGTTCATTAATTTTTATCTTTAATTTTTCATTATATTGAATCTCATTAATATCTTTTTGCAAGTTATTACTTTCTCTTTGTTTCTTTTTTAGATTTTCCACTTTTTTTAATAAGTCTTTGTAGGATCTAATTATTTCTTTAAATTCATCTTCATTTTCCGCATCCCCGTCTATACCTATTCTTAACTCATTTATCCTATTGTTAATTAAGTTTTCTATGCTTTGTATTTCATTATAATCTAAATCTACATACATACTATCACCTCAAGGTAATATTTTTTATATTCAATACTATCTATATTATATATTTTCGACATTCATTAATAAATCCCTTTTTTAATATAATATTTAAATTACTTACCTTTCTTATTAAATATTAATATGTTGAGCAATTTAGTAATATAATATATTTGTATAATATAAATTTTAGAAAGAAGAGATATTTTGAAAAAATCTTTATATTTAATATTAGCAGCTTTTTTCATTTTCATATTTATTTTTATTTTTTACATAAGAACTGCTGAAAATAACAATATTGAAAAATTAAGAAGCAATTCTTCTTATACTATACATATAGAGAATCATCAACCCATAAGTCTTCCTAAAGTATCAGAAAAGGCAATAGCTTATAAAAAAATTAATATAAATATATGGTCATTAAATCTAATTTTAGCCTTTGCTATTCCAGTTTTATTTTTAGCAACAGGGCTATCTTTGAAATTAAAATCCTTAGTAGATGGCATAACCAAAAATTCTATATTACAAATAGCACTTTTTTTTATAATATTTGCAACAATAAATTACTTAATCACTTTCCCGCTAGACTATTATAGTAGTTTCATTAATAAGCATAACTTTGGATTGTCCACTCAAAGCTTTTCCAAATGGTTTAATGATTATTTAAAAAATTTTGTCTTATCTACTTTAGTGACAGCTGTTTTTTTATGGATTCCCTATTTTATTATGAAAGCTAGTCCAAAAAGATGGTGGCTTTATATAGGAATATTATCAATACCTGTGCTTTTCTTTACTACATTTATTTCTCCTATGTATATAGATCCACTTTTTAATAAATATACACCTTTAGAAAATAAAAATTTAGAGGAAAAGATATATGATCAGCTGCAAATGGTCGGACTAGAAAGCAGCAAGATTTATCAAGTAAATAAAAGCGTAGACACTAAAGAAATGAACGCATATATGACAGGGGTATTTTCTTCTAAAAGAATAGTGTTATGGGATACTACCATAAATAACTTAGAAGAAAAAGAAACCTTGGCTATTACCGCTCATGAAATGGGTCATTACATTATGGGTCATGTTTGGAAATCAATAGTACTAGGTGGAGCCTTCACCATATTAATACTGTATTTAGTAAATAAAGCTTCTTTATGGATAATAAGTAACTGGAGCAATCCGCTTGGTTTTAGAAATTTATATGATATTGCAGCGCTTCCGCTTATTGTGCTTCTTATGAATTTTTTTATATTTTTAGGTAATCCAGTGATGAATACTTACTCTAGACACATAGAAAAGGAAGCAGACAGATTTGAGTTGGAACTTACAAAGGACAATTATTCCGTTGTAACCTCTACTATAAAGCTCCACGAAAATAGTTTAGTACTTCCTCATCCAAGTAAAATATATGAAGTATGGTACTATTCCCATCCTTCCTATTATGAGAGAATAAAGTTTGCTGCTGAATATATGCCATGGAAAGAAAATAAGCCATTAAAATATAGCAAATATATTAAAGAGTAATATCAAACTTAATATAAGGAGGGAATCCACGTTACAAGCGAAAATTCCCTCCTTATCTATTCTTTATTATTTATTATTTATCTTAATTTCCCATAGAGTATCTTAAGGCATTATTTACAAGCCTAAACAGGAAAAATGACACCACTGAATTAAGTAATGTTGCTGGTAAAACCACTGCTACCAGCAAAGTCATGAAAGATACAGGAAGTCCAACTATTATGAGGGCTGAATATAAAAAAACTAATCCACTTATAAAGGTTCCTATAAAAGATACCAATATAATAGTAATGTTGTTATTTACCCTATTTTTTAATATTTTAAATAACATATACACAACTTGGCAAGTTATAATTTTATCTATTAAATTAGGTATCTGCCCACCTGGAAATGTAGTGGTTGCTGCTGTTAAAATACCTGACACTATACCTACTATAGTTGTAAGCTTATGATCATCCACTAAAAATATAGAAATAAACATCATTATAAGTAAAAAATCTGGCTTCATTCCAAACAGGAATGGTGGAGTGATTTGATGAAGCAAAAAACCAATAGCTAAAAACAATGAAGAAAGAACAAAACTTTTTAATTTCATATTAAACAACTTCCCTTCCAATTTTACATCTTTAATAGAAAATGCCAATGGTGTTTCTATCTTTCAAAGCATAACCACTCCCCCTTTCTTTGTAAAAAATATTTTTGCAAATAAAAAAACCTTCAATCCCAAAATAGGACGAAGGTATTATTTCCGCGGTACCACCTAAATTATGCAAAAGCATCTCTCATTACTAGGATACTAACATATCCTGTCCTTTTTAACGGTAGGCTCCCGGTAAATACTACTATCTTAAAAAAGATTTCGGTTTACTTCTATAAGGTCCATTCGTTAAAACCTATACTACTGAGATTCCACCATCCTCAGCTCTCTTTGAATAATCAGTTCTAACTACTCTTCCTTATCACTGAATTTTCCCTTATACTAAATATATATTTATATTACCATTTAAAATAATAAATTTCAATATATTTTTTCTTTTCCTTTGCACTTTTCCCTTTTTGTAATATAATGAATATATACTATTAATTAATACTAATTGTCTTTAGTAAGGAGTGTTATTATGATAAGTTTTAAACCTCTTTCAATAGAGGATAAGGAACTATTCAACAGATTTTTAAATCCATATACTTTTTCCACCTGTGAATATTCCTTTACAAATTTATATCTGTGGAAAAAGGGTTGTAATATAGAATATGCTATTTTAAACGATACACTAATAATAAAAAAAGTAGACTTTGATCATTCTTCTCATTTTATGCAGCCTATAGGCTATAAAAAGGAAAACCTAAAAGAACTGGTAGATGAACTTATAAAATATAAAGAAGAAAATGATTTAGATTATCTATTTAAAGATGTGGAAGAACCATTCTTGTTAGACCTAAAAGAAATATATAAAGATAAACTTATAATAGAGAAAGATAGAGATAATGCCGATTATATATATTTGAAGGAAGATTTAATAAAGCTTTCTGGCAGAAAATTTCATGGTAAAAAGAATCATTATAATGCATTTATAAAAAAATATCAGTATAAGGCAGTTCCAATAACTGAAGATATTATAGGGGATTGTATGAAAGCTGCCAAAGAATGGTGTCATAAAAATGATTGCAAAGGATATATACTTTATGAGCTTTATGGAATTCAAGAATTGCTTAAAAATATGAACAAACTGGATTTCATAGGCATGGCTGTATATGTAGATGATAAAATCTCTGCCTTCACCATAGGTGAAAAAGTAAATAAGGATATGGCTATAATCCATATTGAAAAGGCAGATTCAAATATAAGAGGACTTTATGCTTATATTAATAAAACCTTTGTAGAGGAATATTTAAATGATGTAACCTATATAAATAGAGAACAGGATTTGGGCATAGATGGATTAAGAAAAGCAAAGCTTGCTTATAATCCTAATAAAATTGAAATGAAATACTCTGTAAAAACTACTTCATAGTTTTTACAGAGTATGGATTATATCGTATAGATTATGATATGCAATAATCTATTCAAAGACATTTATTACTTTGTTAAATATATCTTTATTTTCCTTTATCCTGTCTTCACCACCAAGAACACATATATATTGTTCCTTCATACAGCTATCCACCACATTTGCTAAAGACCTAATTGAATTTATATTAGTATCTAATATTTCTTCTCTTTCTCTTTGCAAATCTTCTGTAGTTATTCGACTAAAGTAATTAGCTGCAGCTTTTTCTGCTTTC
The DNA here is from genome assembly GCF_002995785.1 of Clostridium liquoris. Classification (GTDB taxonomy): domain Bacteria; phylum Bacillota; class Clostridia; order Clostridiales; family Clostridiaceae; genus Clostridium_AO; species Clostridium_AO liquoris. The sequence goes on from NZ_PVXO01000030.1 coordinate 53,808, forward strand.
ATGGATGGAGTAAGAGGTGAATCTATATCACTAATAGTTCCTATTATATATTTAGTCATTTCACGTTCATCTGTGTTAAAACTCTTTAAATATTTTACTGCCCCATCATAAACCTGAAGAGTTCCTCTTAAATTAGGATCTCTATAGGATACAAAATACATATTTCCATTTCTATTAAAGCCGCCAAAGCATCCATAAGCTCCTCCCTGTACCCTAACATTATTCCATAGATAATCATAACTTATAATAGTTTTAAGTACTTGCATAGCCCCAGTATATTCATATCCTAATTTTCTATAGTTATAGCCCTTTGCATTATATTGTACTTTCCCAGAGGTCATTAATCCCTCATTTTCAGGCTTCAAATTAAAATTATATTCATAACACTGTAATTTTCTGCTTCCAAGTCTATTGTATAGTATTGAGAAGTTATCTCTAAAATATTTATATTCTTCTTCCTGCATAGCTACACTTACAGTAAGATTTTCTTTATTAAAAATAAGCATTGAGACTTCCTTTAGTTTATTTACTATATTTTCTTTTTCACTTTGGAAGTTCTTCTCTAGCTCCACTATAAAATGATAGAAAGTTAATCCTGTTACACTTTCTAAGTAGCTTCCTACAGAAGAAAAATATGAGGCTACTCTTCCAGCAGTAACCATATGTCCTCTATCAAATATGGTCATTTCCATTCTAGATTTTAGTTCAGAAATTATCTCCTTTATACGGCTGTAATCTTCAAATTTGCTGCTTTCTATTTCTTCTCCTAGGAGTTTAAACATATCAGGAAGCTTTTCCGTCAAAGCCTTAGCCTTTATTTTTAACATTGGCACAAATCCATCTAGCTCTTTACTATCTGAATATGCTGTTGCAGTATAATATATTCCTCCAGTGTGTATATTTACTTCATTAGACAATTCTTCATAACTGTATTTCTTAGTACTAACCTTCCCTAGCACACTAGATAAAAGCCCTACATAAGGTATTAATTCCTGGGGTACTACTGTAGTATTAAAATATAAATTTATATAGGCAATTTTATTTGTAAATATATTATGTTTAAGTATCTTTATACCTGATTCTTCCCCCAATTCTAAAGGTAATTCCTCAGTATTTCTCTCTATATCGTCTATAGAAAGTAGTGGTATTTTTTTTAAACTCTCTGGAGAATCAGAAGTTGTTTGCCTTTCTTTTAACTTAGTAGTTTCTTCTATTAAGTTATTTATTTCTTTCTCTGAAAGCTTTTCCTTATAAGATTTTAGATTCTTCTTTAACTGCTCTTCTTTTTCTTCACCTAATCCCTTTTTAGGTTTTACTATAAGCAGAGAACTATGGTTGTTATTTAATATATATTCTTTTATTAACCTTTCAAAATAATTAGACCTTAAAGCTTCCTTTACTTTTTCTAACTGCGGCTCGTAGTTAAGATGCATAAAAGGATTTCCATCATATAACCAACTATCCATACACTTTATTCCATATATAAGACCTGTAGGATATCCCCCAAAATCCGCTTCTCTTAAAGCAAATTCCTTTATATTTATTGAAGATTCTATGAGCTTTTTATCTATCCCATTTTCCACCAAATCCTTTAATGTATTAAATACCACTTGTTTAAATTCATCTTTTTTATCCTCATTAGAATTTTTTACTACCACACTAAAAGAAGGCTGCAAAATACTACTATCAAAGATTCCAAATACATCTTTTCCTATATTAGCCCCAATAAGAGCTTTTTTTAATGGAGCTGCTGGAGTTTCCAAAAGCAAATGCTCTAATATATCAAAAGCAAGATATAGCTCCTTGTCTGTAGATTTTCCTACAGCAAAATTTAAGCTAAGAAAGGTCTTATCCTCTTCTTTTTCATTTGGAGATATAGGATAATCTACTGTCATTTCTCTCATTTTAGGGAAGGAAGGCTGTATCTTTATGCTAGAGTCAATATTAAGCCTGTGGAAATCCTTCAAGTAATTATCTTGAATAAATTTCAGTTCTTCTAGAACATCTCCATCTCCATATAGGAATATATAGCTATTAGATGGATGATAATACTTTTTATGAAAGTCTATAAACTCTTCATAACTAAGTTCAGGTATAAAATCTGGATCTCCTCCAGATTCCACCCCATAAGTAGTATTAGGAAATAAGGATTCTGATATCTTTCTCATTAATATAGATTCCGGTGAAGAATAAGCACCCTTCATTTCATTGTAAACTACACCTTTGTATGTAATATCGCTATTCTTATCCTCTAACTCATAATGCCATCCCTCCTGCATAAAAATTTGAGGATAATTATATATATTAGGATAGAAAACTGCATCTAAATAGACATCCATAAGGTTAAAGAAATCTTTTTTATTTCTACTAGCTACTGGATACATGGTCTTATCTGCAAAAGTCATAGCATTTAAAAATGTATTTAAAGATCCTTTTATTAATTCTACAAAAGGCTCCTTTGTTGGAAACTTCCTTGATCCACATAGTACAGAATGCTCTAATATATGTGCAACACCAGTACTATTCTTAGGTGGTGTTCTAAAAGCTATTGAAAATACTTTGTTGTCATCTTCATTTTCTAACTTTAATAATCTGGCACCAGTTTCTTCATGCTGAAATAATAATGCTTTTGAATTGATTTCCTTTATTGTACTCTCTTCTAATAATTTAAATCCATTATACATTTTTCCTATTTCTAAAGTCATTTTTTATCCTCCTAATCAAATATATTAATATAAAACATTTCCAGGGGCTCATAAACTATAGTATTAGTAAAATTATAATAAAAAAACATTCTATTATAATTATATTATGCCATAAATATGAAGAGTTTTTTATATTTATTTTAAAAACTATAATATTTGTCTATATCTTGTATAAGTTGCATTATAATAAATTTTTTATTAAATTTATTTAAATTACTCAAAAAGCGCATTGACTTTTTATGCTATTATTGCTATTATTTAATTAAATAAAGTCGAATATTGTTTAAAGGGAGGAATTTTTTGATGAAATCAACTGGTATTGTAAGAAGAGTTGACGAGCTTGGAAGAATAGTCATTCCAATCGAGTTAAGAAGAACTCTTGATATTGAAATAAAAGATTCTTTAGAAATTTTTGTAGATGGAGAACATATTATATTAAAAAAATATAATCCATCCTGCATTTTTTGCAGCAATGCAAAGGATGTAGTAAACTACAAAGGCAAAAATATCTGTAAAAGCTGTCTTGAAGAACTAAAATCAGGAAGATAATTGTATCTTTCTATTATACACCTATTGAAAAAAGGTACATGCCCCCATGTGCCTTTTTCATTTAATTTTTTTGAAATAAAGTTAATTATTTGATTCTTATCACGATAAGATTGGGGAGTGCAAATCTTATTTAAAAAGGTTGCGTCGCAACCTTTTTAAAATTGGAGGCTTTACAAAATGAATAGATTAAAAAAATTAATTGTTATTTCATGTATTACTACTACAGTTATGAGCAATCCCTTTACTGTTTCAGTAAAGGCTTATAGTAATAATCTAACACCAAATACATTTAGCAGCGCTTATAATAATGATAACATATTTACCACCTGCGGATATAAAGGACAATGTACCTGGTTTACCTACGGTAGAGTTTTGGAAAAGCTAGACACCAAATTACCTAAAGAGTTTTATGGTAATGCTGTAGATTGGTGGTACAGCAATTTATCCAAAAATGATTATCCTTATGGCACAAAACCAAAAGCTAATTCCATAGCTGTTTGGTCTGGCGGAAACTCAGGTTATGGTCATGTAGCCTTTGTAGAAAAGGTAGAAGGTAACACTGTATATTTTAACGAAGGTAACTTTTCCGTACGAAGGGACTATGATAAACAGTTAAAATCCCTTTCCAAAGAAAATATGAAGAAAAGAGGAAACTTATATCTTAAAGGTTACATATATTTAGAAAACAATGATGAACCAGAACATATTTCTTCCATAACAGAAAAGTATAAATATGGTACCCCTAAAATAAATAGGGGTTCTGCATTAAATATAAGGTCAAACCCTTCCACTAGTTCTAAAATATGTGGTACATTAAAAAGTGGAGATATTTTTACAATACTTTCAAAAGTAGGAGATTGGTACAAAATAAAAATAAATGCTACTTATGGTTATGTAAGTAGTAAATATGTAACTCTTACTTCCAAGACGCCGTCTTCTACAAAACCTATTGTTGATAATAAAAAATATGGTACTCCTAAAATAAATAAGGGTTCTGCATTAAATATAAGATCAAACCCTTCCATTAGTTCTAAAGTATGTGGTACATTAAAAAGTGGAGATATTTTTACAATACTTTCAAAAGTAGGAGATTGGTATAAAATAAAAATAAATGCTACTTATGGTTATGTAAGTAGTAAATATGTAACTCTTATTTCTAAGACGCCATCTTCCACAAAACCTATTGTTGATAATAAAAAATATGGTACTGTATCTTTAAATAATAAAAATTCAAGATTAAACTTTAGAACTTCACCTTCTAAAAAAGCTAAAATTATGACTTCTCTTCCAAATGGAACTAAAGTGCAAATATTAGGAAACACTAATGGATGGTATAAAGTAAACTATAATGGATTAACAGGTTACCTTTCTTCTCAATTGGTAAAGGTTCTATAATTATAAAAGGTATAAGGTGATAAATTGGACAATAAGGTAAAAATAAAGATATCTGAAAAAGCATATGATAAAATTATGGAATTGTTAAATATTCATAAGGAATATGACTGTGTAAGATTTTCATATTCCCCTGGATGTTGCAAATCCCCCAAGGTTTCTATATTGCTTGATAATGCGGACAATATTGATATTATAGATAAAATAGAGAATATTACCCTTATATATGATGATAATCTAATAAATAATATACGAGAAATTCAATTAATTTATAAAAATAATAGTTTTGCAGTTAAAGCTTTACCTAGAAATAATGAATTCTCCTGCAATAATAAAAATCATAATGATGATTCTTCATGTGACAGAGTATGCTCGAAATGCAGTAAAAAATGTAACTAAAGAAATAAAAACTATTGAGTTTTATGAATACAATTGCTATACTAATAATTAGTATACTAATTACTTTTAAAGAGCTATAATTTTAAAATAAAAGGAGTGATTTATAATGTTAACTACATTAAAAGCTACTGCAAAAAAAACATCTAAAGGATTACAGGTAGAATCTAATGCAAGAAGATTTAAGGTATTATTGGACGAGCCTGAAGAACTTGGTGGAACTGATACAGGTATGAACCCTATGGAACTTGTTTTATGCGGCTTAGGAGCTTGCCAGTCCATAGTAGCTGCATCTTTTGCTAAAAGCCAAGGAATAGATCTTCAGGACTTCTGGGTAGAATTAGAAGGAGATTTTGATTCAGATGGTTTCTTAGGACTTTCTGATGTAAGACCAGGATATTCAGAAATTAGATTTAGTATGCATATAAAGAGTAGCTCTCCAGAAGAAGAAGTTAAAAAATTCGCTGATTTCATAGAAAAAACTTGTCCTGTAGGAGACAGTTTAGCAAATACAGTTAAATTAGTTAGATCTGCTGTTATAGTTGAAAGATAATATAAAAAAAATTGAGACCAATTTTTTAAAATGTAAAATAGTAAAGAACAAAGCTGATATTAATTCAGTCTTTGTTCTTTTTTTATTTTAAAAATTATTAACTATTTTCTATGATCTTAATTGTTTTTTATTATTTACTTTTTAGCTTTACATAAAATGTTATCTCATTTCCTTCACATTCTGCCCATATATCTCCACCATGAAGCTTTACTATATTTTTGGAAATGGCAAGTCCTAAACCACTTCCTCCAGTGGATTCGGATCTAGATTTTTCTACCCTATAGAATCTATCAAATAGTTTGTTTAAATCTCCTTTTGGTATATTCTCTCCTCTATTTTTTACATAAAAGATTCCATATTCCTCTTCCTTATACAATCCTATCTTAATATCTCCAGGTTTATAGCTATATCTAATAGCATTCATAATTAAATTTTCAAGAACCCTCACTAGTTTATCTCCATCAACTTCTGCAATAATATCTTCTTTAGCTATGTCCTTTATAATGAATACATTATTCTCCTCAAAAATTGGTACAAATTCTTCTATAAGCTGCCCCAACAATTCATTTAAGGCAATATTACTTAAATTTAACTTTATCCCCTCTCCTGAAAGCTTAGTGTATTCAAAAAGCTCATCAATCAACAGCTTAAGCTTTTCCGATTTATTATAAGCAATATTAATATATTCCATCATTTGTTCTTCATTTTCAAACTTTTTATCCTTTATTAAATTTAAGTATCCAAGTATAGATGTAAGAGGAGTTCTCAAATCATGAGACACATTTGTTATGAGTTCACTTTTTGTCTTTTCTATTTCCCTTTCTCTTTCTATTTTATTATTTAATTCATTAGCCATAAAATTAATATTATCAGTTAAGTTAGTCAATTCATCTTGTCCATTTTTTTTAATTTTATAATTTAATTCTCCCTTAGCCATGTACATAACTCCTAATGCAATGTCTTGAATATATCTTACTTTTCTTCCTGTTATGAAGTAAAATAAAAATATGAAAAATATTACAGATAGTAAAAGAGCAAAAAAAGATTTCTGCTGTGGATTATATTTAGTCTCTATTTCACCTTCCGGTATGCCCTTGACTATAACATATGCCCTTCCATCATTAAAATCCACTGGATAGAAGCTTACAAACTCACCCATATTACCCCCATCTTTATTATAATTTTTATACTCATAATAATCATATTTAAAGGTAGTGGCATTTTTAATTACAGTGTGAATATCCACCTGAGTTTCATCTGCATTCTTTGATTTATATAATACTTTACCAGATAAATCTGTAAGCAAAATTTTATATCTATTATCTCCATAGGAATTAATTATACCCTGTATTTTTCCCTTATCATTGCAACTAATTTTTTCTTGTTCTAATTGGTTTCCTATATTTAATGTTTCATCTGACATATTTCTAATGCTGCTTGAATAGTTTATCACTGAGTAACTACTAGTCCTTGCAAAATATGAATTAGTAAAGGTGAAAACTATAAAAGCCGCAGATAAGCATATTCCAAAAACTACAATGAGTTCCCATCTAATATTTTGATTAACCCTTTCCTTTAGATTGAAATATATTTTTTCTATCTTAGCTATAATAGCCCTAAAAGGCTTGGTAAAAAACCTCCATAACCACCTAAAAAGTCTTAGTTTCATGATTCACCTCATATCTCATATGTTATTTTATAAATTGTCAACCTTATATCCTACTCCCCAAACAGTTTTAACATATTTAGGTTTTCTTGGATTATCCTCAATTTTCTCACGAAGTTTTCTTATGTGTACCATAACCGTATTATCAGATTTAAAAAATTCTTCTTTCCAGACTCTTTCATATATTTTTTCTATGCTAAATACAATACCTTTATTTCTTCCTAATAGTTCTAATATATCAAATTCCCTTGGAGTCAGCTTTACTTCCCTATCCCCTACAATAACCTTATGAGTATCCGTATTAATTATCAATTCATCTATTTCTATAATGCTTTCATTCTCAATAGCCATAGGAACATTAAACTTTTTATATCTTCTCAGCTGAGATTTTACCCTTGCTATTAGCTCCAGCGGATTGAAAGGCTTAGTCACATAATCATCAGCTCCTGCAGTAAGTCCCCATATTTTATCCATATCTTCACTTTTAGCAGATAACATAATTATAGGCATATTCCTCTCTTCTCTTATTTTCATGCAGGCTTCTATACCATCCATTTTAGGCATCATTATATCCAATATTATTAAGTCTACCCTTTTCTGTTCTAATATCTTAAGGGCTTCCTCTCCATCTTCAGCCTTTAAAATCTTGTAGCCTTCATTTCCTAAATATATTCCTATTAAATCTCTAATTTCCTTTTCATCGTCTACAATTATAATAGTTTCTTTATCCACAAATACCACCCTTCCTATTAACATTGTAACAAATTTGTCCATTTCATGTTAACACAAACACATTATAAAATAGTTGTTTATATTCTTAATAATTCCTTAATTTTTTTATATATTGACAATATTTAAAGCAACGTATACACTGTATATATACAATATATACAGTATATACGCAAAGTAGAGGAGAATGAAAATGAATATAATTATATCTAACTCTTCTGGAGAACCAATTTACGAGCAGATAGTAAAACAAATAAAAAACTTAATACTTACAGGAGAGCTTACAGAAGGAGATTCCTTACCTTCTATAAGAAACTTAGCTCAAGAACTAAGGATAAGTGTTATTACAACAAAAAGAGCCTATGAAGAATTAGAAAAAGAAGGCTTTGTAGAAACTGTTCCTGGAAAAGGTTCCTATGTAGCAGGACAAAATAAAGAATTACTGAAAGAAAAAAGAATGAGACTTATTGAAGAAAAACTATCCCAGGTTGTAGATGAAAGTAAATTAATAAATCTTAGCTTAGATGAGCTTATAGAAATGCTGAAAATATTATATGAAGAAATTTAGGGGGAATGTATCATGAGTAATATATTAGAAATTAAAAATTTAAGAAAAGAATATAATGATTTTTCTTTAAAGGATATTAGTTTTAATTTAGAAAGAGGCTATATCATGGGATTTATAGGCCCCAATGGAGCAGGAAAAAGTACCACTATAAAGCTTATAATGAATCTCATTAAAAAGCAGTCAGGGGAAATAAAAATCTTTGGTAAAGACAATATAAAATATGAAAGAGAAATCAAACAAAAGATAGGCTTTGTATATGATGAGAACTATTATTATGAAGATTTAACTATACGTGATATAAAAAGAATAATAGCTCCCTTTTATAAATACTGGGATGAAGCCGCCTTCAATAGGTATTTAAAAGATTTTAATTTAAATCCAGCAAAGAAAATCAAAACTCTATCTAAGGGAATGAAAACGAAATTTTCTTTAGCTGTTGCCTTATCACACAATGCGGATTTAATAATTATGGATGAACCAACATCAGGTCTTGACCCTATATTTAGATGTGAAATATTAGATATATTATGTGAACTAATTCAAGATGAAAATAAAAGTGTATTCTTCTCCACTCATATAACCACGGACTTAGAAAAGATAGCAGACTATATTACATTCATCAATAATGGTGAAATAATCTTCTCAGAAAGCAAAGAAAAAGTCCTAGATAAATATGCCATTATTAAAGGTTCTAAAGAACTTTTAGATAGTGACACTGAAAAAGAATTTATAAATATTAGAAGAAATTCCTTTGGTTTTGAAGCTTTAACTGACAATGTTGATAAAATAAGAAGGCTTTTTCAAAAAGATGTGGTTATAGATAAAGCTTCTTTAGAAGACATTATGGTTTATACAGTAAACAAATAAAAGGGGTGTGTGTATGTTAAATCTTATTTTTAAAGATATAATAGTTCAAAAAAGAAGTCTATTATTTATATTATTTTATCTGATTATATGTATATTTTCCTTTAAAGGTATGCCAATAGGCGTATTTTTATATATAGTAACTATAACTTTAATTTTCTTCCTTATCACTGGCTCTTACTCCTATGATGAAAGAAATAAAAGTGATTTAGTAATAAGCAGCCTTCCTATTACTAGAAAAGAGATTATAATATCAAAGTATATTTCCGTAATACTTTACAATATAGTAGCTTTAGGGGTTATGACTATATTTATGCTTGGAGTAAAAATCTTAAATATATCTTTAGATACTCAATTCTTTAAATTAAATGATGTAATTAATGTTTTTATTGCTTCATTGCTTTTAGCTTCCTTTATGTTTCCTATATATTCAAAGTTTGGTTTTACTAAAAGTAGAGTAATAACCTTTATTACCTATTTTTCCTTATTTGGATTTACAACCAGCATAGCTAGTAGTTCAAATAGGAGAGCTTTAAGTTCAATATATAGATTTTTACAAGCCATTTCCAGTAATAGTTATATATTGTTAGCTGTTTCATTTATAATTTATCTTCTATCTATGTATTTTTCAATAAAAATATATGAAAACAAGGAATTAGCTTAATAATTATAGAGAAGGTGATTGTATGTTTAACTTAGTTTTAAAAGATTTCTTACTGCAAAAAAAGATAACCTTATTTACCATAGTCTATGCATTGTTTTTTACTATAATATGCTGTTTAAATATGGCTAACTTAGATAAACTAGCTTTATTTCCTATATTCGGAATTGTATTTTCTACCTATCTATCTGTATTTTATATGATTGGTTATGAAGAAAAGAATAAATCTTTAGTGATGATAAATAGTTTACCTTTAGAAAGATCACAAATAGTTATTTCTAAATATATTTCTCTAATATTTTTTATTATTGTAAATGCATTAACACTATATTTACCAACTTTTCTTTTGGGGGTAATATTTAGAAATAATCAAATATATTCATTAAATTATAGTATTTTAATAGTATTTATTGCTATACTTCTCATACTATTTTCCATATATTATCCACTATATTTTAGATACGGGTACAACACTATGAGAATTTTTTCTTTTGCTATTTATATTTTAGCCTTTACCACACCTAGTTTTATACAAAAGCTTATAAAAAATAACAATCCATTATTGCATAAACTTATTAACTATATCTCAGTAAATCCAAGTAAGGCTATATGGATAACCCTTATTCTATCAATATTGATTTTTATCATTTCTTTATATGTTTCTATAGTAATATACAAAAACAAAGACGTTTAATCTAAAAAGCTCAGGATAATTTCCCGAGCTTTTCTAAACTGTATTAAATTGTTTTTCTTTCAATATTTCTTTTAGTAATTCTTCCCCCTTGCTTATCAACTCTTCACCTTTATCTCCGTCCTCAGGGTAAGCTACTAAAGCTTGTTCTACATAATAATCCTTTAATCTAATATCTCCTAGTTTTAACTCTTCATAGGTTTTGTTTACTTTTTCCTTGATTACCTTACCTTTTCCTTTGCTGTATCTAGGTAGTATTGCTATAAATGTTGTAAAACCTAATTTAGTAAATAGCTCAGGTTTATTAAATAACTTTTCCATATTTCTATAAAATAAATCATTTAATATTAAATACTCTTCATTAACTCTAACTTTCTCTTCTTCTTTAGATTTAGTAAAGGACATTATTAAAATAGATATTTCATAACTCTCCTCTTTAGCTTTTTTAATTTCTTCTTCTAGGTAATCCCTAAAATCAATAAGAATAGTTTCTTCTCCCCCTCCCCATTTGCCACCATTCTTTATACATTTTGTTATTCTATCCACCAGCATATTGTTATCATAAGGTTTTAATATATAATCTGCGGCACCGCTTCTCACTGATTCCACAAAGGATTTTCGCTTATTCTCTGAGGTTACCACCATAATAGGTATATCTATATTCCTTTCTTTAACCTTTCTCATAACCTGAAGACCATCTTCTCCATAAAGATTCAATTCCAAAATTATCAGATCTATAGAATTTCTATTTTCATATAATCTATTAAAAAAATCAAAAGAATTATAAGCTTCTATAACCTCTATATCATTTTCTATTAGAAGCTCCTTTAGCCTATACCTGGAATAAGCTAAATTTTCTAAAATAATAACTTTTCCCATACCCTATCACTCTCAATTATTTAAATATTTCTTTTAACCTTACTATAGTCGTTGTTTAATTTCAACTCTTTATAATCATTAATTATTAATTTCCCTTATACCATGCCACCATCTACAGTAATAATTTGCCCTGTTATATATTTAGAATTATCACTAGCTAAAAATACCACAGTATTACCTATATCTTCACATTCACCAAATTTACATAGTGGTATTTCCTGCTGTAGTTCATTTACATCTTCTTCGGATAACCAACTATTCATGTCAGTATTTATTACTCCAGGAGAAATGGCATTTACCCTTATGTTAGAAGGTCCTAACTCCTTTGCTAAAGCCTTAGTAAATGAATTAATTCCTCCCTTAGAAGCAGAATATATAACTTCACAAGAAGCACCTACATTTCCCCACATGGATGAAATATTTATAATAGATCCTACCCCTTTAGAAAGCATATGGGGCACTACACTATGACAACAATTAAATACTCCCTTTAGATTAGTATTTATTATTTCATCCCAATCCTCTTCCTTAGCATCTATAAAAAGCCCCACCTTAGAAACGCCAGCATTGTTAACTAATATATCTATCTTTCCAAATTCTTTTATTATTTCTTCTATCATATTCTTGCTTTCTAAATAAGACCTTACATCAGCTTTAAAGGCTTTAGCATATCCTCCTATTTTATTTAATATATCCAAGGTTTCCTCTGCTCCACTTTTGTCCTTTCTGTAATTTATAATTACAGAACAGCCTGCCTTAGCTAACTCCAATGCTATACCTCTGCCAATACCTCTAGATCCTCCTGTTACTAAAGCAACCTTTCCAGATAATAATCCCATATACATAGCCTATACACTTCCATTTCTATAATTAATAAGCATAATATCTAATCTAAATATAAAAACTAATTATATAATACTCCATATTTTTTTTAAAGCACAGAGTATGGAGATAAAAGATATTATTTTTCGATTATTAATTTTCACTTTCTAATTAAAAAAGCTTGACTTTTGGAGAAAGCTTATGTTATTATATTATTATCAAATAACAATTATTAAATAATATAATTTATTAGGAGGTAGTACATAATGAAAGCTAAATTTCAAAATAATCCAGTAACATTAACAGGTAGTGTAGTAAAGGTTGGAGATAACGCTCCAGATTTTAAAGCTATAGATAACAATTTAAAAGAAGTATCACTAAAGGACACTAAAGGAGTGAGAATTTTGCTTACAGTTCCATCTATCGATACTCCAGTTTGCGATTTAGAAGTAAGAACCTTTAACGATAAAGCTGCATCTGTAAAAGGAGTATCTATATATACCATATCCATGGATTTACCTTTTGCACAAGCCAGATGGTGTGGTGCTCATGGAATAAACAGCGTAACTACTCTTTCTGATTATAAAGATAGATTAGTAGGCAAAAATTATGGAACTTATGTAGAAGAATTAGGATTGCTCGCTAGGGCTGCTTTTGTTATAGACAGCAATAATAAAGTGGTATATGTTGAATATTTAGAAGAAATTACTAATCAGCCTAATTTTGAAGCTATTCTTAAAGCTGCTAAGGAAGCTAAATAGCCGATAAATCCCATTTCATAGATAATGAATAAGGAGAATTTCTGCAATACAGCGGAAGTTCCCCTTATTTATTGTTTATTGTTTGTTAATATCCTCTCTTTCTACAACAGGTAAATTTTGAAGATTATTATTTATATCATTATCTGGAAGACTCTTTAAAAATTCTTCTCCTAGCTTTGATACTCCTACACTAACTCCTTTTATTGCACTTTGTTTAGCTAAAGTAACTGCTTCCTCTTTAGATACTATCTCTCCATTTTCCAATTTATATGCTGCTATTTCTCCCTGTTCATCCCTAACCACCCCTACAATAGTGTGAGCGAAAGTTTGATCTATATACATAAAAATACCTCCTCAATTTAGATTAATTTTTTATTTCTATGTTTAACATAAAACGTATATCTATAGTATCTCCTAGGAGCAAAAAAATATAAACAGAGTTCTTGGCTTCAGAGGAAATTTTTACTCCCCCTGAAGCTTAGAAATCGTTATCCAGGGACGTAGCCGCTCTTTACTCCCACTTTAAAGAAGAAGATGGGAGTATTAGAGCGGGTAGTCATCGGATAAATATTTAAAGTAATATAAAAATAATACGAAGACTTAATAATATAGGTGATATTTTATGGCTAATGATTTTGAAAAAATTTTAAAAGACAAAAAAGTTATAAATAAAGAAGATGTATTAAAACTAAAAAATTATATAAAAATCAAATTTAAAAATTTCTCAAGTAAAGATCAAGCTTCTATTTTATCTTCTACAATAAACGATATAATTATAAATTCACTAAAGGATATAAAAAACGATTTAAAAAACCAATTGAGAATAGCTATTTTAAAAAATACTTTTCTTGATAACAAAGATATAATATGTCTTTATGATGTTTTTTTAGTCATTACCTCGGAAGAATTCAAAGATAAAATAAGTGTAGATAACATTTGCAAATGGCTTCAGGCGTCTATAGATGTGCATATAACTGAGACAGAACTGAAAACTTATTTAGGATTTGATAAAAAAGATAATACTTGCGAAGCTATAGTTCATCCTGTTTTAGCTGAGGAAAAAGTTATAGGGGAAGTAACTAACGTAAATAGTGTACCAGGAAATAAAGGAGTAAATAAAAGCAATAAATTATATAGGATAATTGCCCTATGTACCTTAATCTTTTTAGTAACAGGCTACAGCTATAAAAAAATAGATAATAATATGGTTAATTTAAATAAAAATACAGAAATTATTAAACTAAAAAGTGATCTTAAAGAAATGTCATTTGAGGAGCAAAATACTTTTCCAGGTATCCCCAAATACTTTGAGTATAAAGATATTAGCACAGAGAATTTAAAGAATTTTTTAAACAGTAAAAACTCTATTTTAGCAGATGAACCTTATTTTTCTGCTATATTAAAATCATCAAAAGATTTTAATTTAAATCCTCTTATTTTATTTGCAATAACAGGACAAGAACAACACTTTGTGCCTAAATCTGAAAAAGACGCTAAAAAAATAGCCAACAATCCATTTAACGTATTCCATAGTTGGCAGGAATACAATACAAATATAAAGGATTCATCAACAATAGCAGCAAGAACCGTAGTAAATCTATGCAAAGACCGCCCTCCAAAAGAAGACCCATTTAAGTGGATAAATCAAAAATATTCAGGAGATAAAAATTGGTGGAAAGGTGTAAAAGCTATTTATGAAGAGCTGAATGCAATTGTTAAAGAATAAGCTTAAGAAGTGAAGTGCCTAGCGAGAACGTCCATAGATTTGTGTAAATTATTATAGATGTGATTAGATTAACTGGAAATTACTATGGGGGACAAACTCCTGTAGTAATTTTTATTTTTTTGGGCATTACTAAATAATGAGATTTTGTGG
>NZ_PVXO01000031.1 GCF_002995785.1 Clostridium liquoris
TTCTTTCAAAATTGCACAAAGTAAATATTTAAGATCAAGCCCTCGACCTATTAGTACTAGTCAGCTGAATGTATTACTACACTTACACCTCTAGCCTATCAACCTTGTGTTCTTCAAGGGGTCTTACTAGCTTACGCTATGGGAAATCTAATCTTGAGGTGGGCTTCACGCTTAGATGCTTTCAGCGTTTATCCCTTCCCGACATAGCTACCCAGCTGTGCCACTGGCGTGACAACTGGTGCACCAGAGGTCAGTCCATCCCGGTCCTCTCGTACTAAGGACAGCTCCTCTCAAATTTCCTACGCCCGCGACGGATAGGGACCGAACTGTCTCACGACGTTCTGAACCCAGCTCGCGTGCCGCTTTAATGGGCGAACAGCCCAACCCTTGGGACCTACTTCAGCCCCAGGATGCGACGAGCCGACATCGAGGTGCCAAACCTCCCCGTCGATGTGGACTCTTGGGGGAGATCAGCCTGTTATCCCCGAGGTAGCTTTTATCCGTTGAGCGATGGCCCTCCCACGAGGAACCACCGGATCACTAAGCCCGACTTTCGTCCCTGCTCCACTTGTATGTGTCGCAGTCAGGCTCCCTTCTGCCTTTGCACTCTACGCGCGATTTCCAACCGCACTGAGGGAACCTTTGGGCGCCTCCGTTACTTTTTTGGAGGCGACCGCCCCAGTCAAACTGCCCACCTAACAATGTCCCGTGACCAGATTCATGGCCGCCGGTTAGAATCTCAGTACTGTCAGGGTGGTATCCCAAGGATGACTCCGCAGAGGCTAACGCCCCTGTTTCCAAGTCTCCCACCTATCCTGTACAGACAATACCGAAACTCAATGCTAAGCTACAGTAAAGCTCTACGGGGTCTTTCCGTCCAATCGCGGGTAGCAAGCATCTTCACTTGCACTACAATTTCGCCGGATTTGTTGTTGAGACAGTGCCCAAGTCATTACGCCATTCGTGCGGGTCGGAACTTACCCGACAAGGAATTTCGCTACCTTAGGACCGTTATAGTTACGGCCGCCGTTTACTGGGGCTTAAGTTCACCGCTTCACTTACGTTAACGGATCCCCTTAACCTTCCAGCACCGGGCAGGCGTCAGCCCCTATACATCAGCTTTCGCTTTAGCAGAGACCTGTGTTTTTGCTAAACAGTTGCTTGGGCCTATTCACTGCGACCATGTTTCCATGGCACCCCTTCTCCCGAAGTTACGGGGCTAATTTGCCGAGTTCCTTAACAACAATTCTTCCGATGGTCTTAGGATTCTCTCCTCACCTACCTGTGTCGGTTTGCGGTACGGGCACCAACTTCCTCCATAGAGGCTTTTCTCGACAGTGTGGAATCAGGTACTTCGCCAAAATTGGCTCCCCATAACACCTCAGATTCAACT
>NZ_PVXO01000032.1 GCF_002995785.1 Clostridium liquoris
TTGTATAGTAATATCAACTTACATTATAATGGATTTTTTATGTATGTGGGAGATACTTTTTGTATCTCCTTTTAATTTTTTAAGCAGTAATTATTACTACTTTTGCCTACTAAAATTATACTCTAAGGTTTCAAAAAATTGGACGAATAATCTGTAATAATTTTATGATCTTTGGCATGATTTTGCAGCATTTTTATTTTTAAAATAAAATATAGTGATTACCATAAAGGGTACTATGAGAAAGTTTGCAAATGAAATGTATGAATATATGTTTAAAAATTTAAGGAATACAAGTAAATTTTCTGCAACACAATAGGTTATTAAGAAAGTTAATACACTTATTATATATATTAGATATTTGTTCTTTAGATTTATATTTGTAAGGCATTTAATGACTAGATGAAGCACGAGAATGTACTTAATATACCATCCTCCTACAGTTTGCAGCATAACAAAAAATTCACCACTTTCAATAAATCTCCAATAACTAACCAATTGTGTCTGCAGAAGTTTAGGATAGGGAAATCTAACTGCCCTTTCCAATTGGAAAGTAGCAAGAATGCCTATTACTGATATTATCTGCATTTGTATAACAAATAAAAAACCTATTAAACTATGTTTAAGAAGTTTATCCTTTTTTTCTATATGTTCCATATATAAAAAGCATATAGTTATATGGCCATATAGTCCTAGAATTTTTATTATAGAAATTAAGAAACCACTTGTGATACCATTTTCAAATATAGGAAGTAAATTTTCATAGTGCTTATAAGTGCTAGTTAATATAAATAGATTAATTCCTGCTAAAGTCATTAATATCATTCCTATTATAGTAAGGGATAGTATGCTCCTAGTACCCTTTTTTACGCAATATATGGCAGGAAAAATTAAGAATATCAATAAGTACCATATAGGGGATTCTAACAATAGATTAGTATGCATTGCACTTGATTCTACCCCTGCACATTCAACTAGTGTTAAGAATAGAGATAATATAAAGAATGTATATAATATGTTCCCTAGGATTTTCCCTAATGCGTTACAATACATATAATGAAGATTATAGCAATTAGTTTTTTGGAAAACCTTTAAAGCAAATATAAAATAAATTAATATTATGGCAGAAGATATAATCATAGCAATCCAAGAATCTCTGCCGCTATTGTATATATAAATTGTAGGGTAGGTTTTCAAGGAAACTACGGTAAAAGCAATAATTATAAAAATAAATTGCTGTGAAGTTATTTTATTCATGAACTCACCTTTCTCTTATACCTCGTGTGTTGGCAAATATTTATACTATAATTATTTACCATATAATGAATAATATTCGCCCATGAACAAACAATATAATGGGTGAGGAATATGAGTGAATATATAAAATTTATAAAAGAGAAACTAGATAAAAATATGGATGTGAAGTATAGGGAAATTAATACTGCCAGTGGTATAGTACATGTTATATTTGTAGATGCTTTATGCGACTCAAAGTTCATAAGCGAGTATATTGTTTCTCCTATAACTATAAATAGAAATTTTATTGTCAATATAGATAATATAAAATCCGAGATACTAGAAGCTAATTCTATAGGAGAGGTAAAAGATTTTAATGATGGTATAATACATCTCCTTTCTGGAGATGCGTTGATTGTATTTGAAAACTATAATAAAGTAATTTTTTGTGAGGCAAAGGGGTTTAGCAAAAGATCTATAGAAGTTCCAGTTACTGAGAATGTAATAAAAGGACCAAGGGAAGGATTTGTTGAAAACTTTGTGGACAATATAGCATTGATAAGGAGAAAAATAAAAAACCCTAATTTAAAATTTGAAAACTTCACATTAGGTAAAAAGTCAAATACAGTGGTAATTATGACCTATATAAAAGATGTTGCACAAGAGGATCTATTAGATAGAATAAGGAATAAGCTGAAAAGTATAGACATAGAATTTTTGTTAGATAGCAACTATATAGAAGAACAATTTAAGGAAAGTCGTACATTTTTTGATACAGTGGGATATAGTGAAAAACCAGATATAGTAGCTTCTAAAATACTTGAGGGACGTGTAGGCATAATAGTAGACGGCACAGCTTTTGTTATAACTATGCCACATTTTTTTATAGAAAATTTTCAAATGGCGGATGATTATTATTTAAACAAATATTATTCAAATGCTACTAGAGTTTTGAGAGAAATATGTTTTTTTATTGCGCTGTTTTTGCCAGGGTTATACATAGCTTTTACTACTTACCATTTTTCATTGATACCCTCAGTTTTTGTATTTAGATTAGCAGTATCAAGGGCAGGAGTTCCTTTTCCTACCATAGTAGAAATATATTTAATGATGTTTTTCTTTGGAATATTAAGAGAGGCAGGGATTAGATTACCTCAACCAGTAGGTCAGGCCATGAGTATTGTAGGGGCTTTAATATTAGGAGATTCAGCAGTTGGAGCTGGATTAGCTTCACAAGTAGGAATAATAATAGTTGCTCTTTCATCTATTTCTTCTTTTTTAGTACCTAAGTTATATTCTGTAATTATAGCATGGAGTCCATTAATAATTTTATTTGCCTCATTACTTGGATTGCCGGGGTTTTATATAATAACCATTACTTTTATTGCACATGTAGCTAGTTTAGAATCTGTAGGATATCCTTATTTATATCCTTTAGGCACATGGCAAATTTTTAAGTTTAAGGATATTCTTATTAGGGGCGATCTTGGAAATATATCAAAAAATATTGGTGAGGATCATAATAATGAAAAAAATAATGTTTAGTTTAATATTAAGTATGTGTTTGCTGTTTAATGGATGTTATAATTACAGGGATATCAATAAGGTGATATTTGCAACAAGTTTAATAATAGATATAGATGAACAAAGTAATCCAATATTATATATGGAAACTTTTAAGCCTTATAGAAGTGCTACCAGTGGATCTGATAAGGGAGAGAGAATCGTTTACAAAGGTAAGGGCAAGACTGTTTTTGAAGCTCTAAGGGATATGGGGTTATCTTCAAGTTACAAGATTAATGGTACTCAATGTAAAGCTATAATATTTACAGAAAAAGCTGCAGCCTATGGCATAGACAATTTTATAGATTTTTTTGATAGAGATCAGGAATTCCTTATAAGGCAATATATTGCAATATTTGAAGGAGATGTGGAAAGGTTAGCAAAAATTAAAATGAAATCTGAAGAGTATGTAGGAATATTCTTAACGGATCTTATGAGCAATATAGGAACTGCATCAAGATCTATAGAACTAAGTATAAATGATTATTTAAATAAAAGACTTGAACCACCTTATGCTACTGTACTGACAGTGCTGAAAATAAATGATGATCAGATTGAGGATATACTTAGCATAGATGGGGGTGCAATAATTAAAGATGATAAGTTTGTTGACAGACTACCCCAAAATGAAAGCCAAGGATACAATTTTATTATAAATAAAGTGAAAAGTGGTACTTTAGAAATACCTAATCCTGAAGAAGATAATAAATTTGTCGCCTTGGAAATACGCTCTAGCAAAACAAAGACAAAGTTGGATTATAACGGTAATACTTTAAAATATAAAAAAATTATAAAAGTAAGAACAACCCTTGGGGAAGCTCAAAAAAGTGTTTCCTTAACTAATGAGGAAATAGATAAAATAACTAAAAGGGCGGAAAAAAATATTGAAGTGGCATGTAAAGATGTGTTTAATAAATATAAAAATAGGGATCTTGATATCTTTGATGTACAAAAAGATTTCCATAAGAAATATCCCAAAAAAGATTCTAAAGATATATTTAAGGACACAGAAATAGAAGTGGAGGCACATGTATATTTGGAGGGTTCATCCAATAAACTTAACTTTAGATAAAAGCAAAGGGGCTTTGTTAACAGGGATGGATTTGATTACTGTGTATTTGTTATAATATTACTATTATGTTTCATATAATATAACTAACTAATTAGGGATGAGGGTATAGCATATGGATAAAAAAAGGCTTTTTAACTTAATAAAAAAAGGTGAAGGAACCAAAGTTGACTATAAACAAAAGATAGATTTAGAAATGGAAAGCAGCAGAAAAGAATTAGCTAAAGATATATGTGCTATAGCTAATTCTAAAGGGGGAAGAGGATATCTTATAATAGGAATAGAAGATAAAACAAAGAAGATTGTTGGCATAGAAGGAAAAAAGTATAGTGAAGAACAACTTCAACAAATAGTAAGTTCAAGATGTGAGCCTCCAATTCCTGTATCTTTAGAATTCATTAATTTTGACAATAAGGAACTAGCTGTGATCAATATATATGATGGACCTCAAAAACCGTATCAATCAAGAGAAAATGGTGCTTTCTATATAAGGAGAGGCTCAACTACAGATACTATGAGGAAAGAAGAAATAATTTCTGCACTGCAAGAAAATTTAAATTTAAATTTGGAATTATGCCCTATAGTTAAAAGTGATATGAGCTGCGTAAATATGAAATTAGTTCATAAATATTTTAACTTAAAAGGTATAGATGTAGATGATAACAATATAATAAGTTTTGCAGAAAATGCCTCTATTATAACTTTTGATAAGGATTCTAATAGGTACATGGTAACCTTAGGAGGTCTTTTGGTATTTTCAGATATAAATAGTTTATATGTACCACATAATATGATAAGGATTATTAATAAAATAAATAAAAACTTTAAAGAAAATATAATAATTCAAGGTAATTTACTTTCAATGCTGGATAATTGTGAGGATATTTTAAAAAAGATATTGCCTAAGACCTATCCTGTAAATGGGATTTTTGAGGGGTTAAGAAATGCAGTACTATATAGAGATTATACTTTATATTATAAAGAAATTGAAATAATATTAAATTACAACAGCATTATGCTTATCAGCCCAGGAGCACTTATGAATGGAAAGAATTTAAACTCATCTCAATATCTTAAAAGAAACATGTGGATATACGAAAAGCTAATAACTATGGATAGTGAGGAAAGGTTTGTAAATACCGGTAGGGGATTTTTTAGGATGAAGAGATATTTTAAGGGCAAGGGAAGATTAACCTTTGTAAATTCCATAAAAGAAAATAGTTTTAAAATTATCTATCCAGGAATAAGTTTATTCAAGTGATTATAATGTTTATTTTAATTCTACTAAAATAATTGTAGATTATTGTTTTAAAATAATAGAATTTAGGTTATGTTTTAACCAAAGGTTATATTGAAAAAAAATTCAGAATATTATATAATTTATATAATAGGTATCCTAAAAAATAAAGTTAGGGGTGGTAACATGATTCAAGTACTTTGTGACCAAAGAGGAGCAGGAAAGACAAAGGCATTAATAGATATGGCAAACAACAAGGTGGGCACTAGTAAGGGGCATGTAATTTTTATTGATGATGACAAAAGAGCTTTGTTTGAGTTACACAGAGATATTAGGTTCATTACTACTTGTGATTATAATTTAAAAAACTATGAGGGTTTTTATGGGTTTTTGTGCGGCATACTTTCTGCAGATTATGATATTGATACCATTTTTATTGATGGGTTGTTTAATATTGTAAACCTAGATGTAGAGGATGCGGCACATTTGTTTTATAAGTTAGAGAAATTAGAAGAGGAGTATGATGTAGACTTTTATATAAGTGCAAATGAAGAGGAAGAAATTCCTGAATGTATGAAAAAATATATAAATTTAGTATGTGCTTGATGAAAAGGTTCAATTAAGGGGAAAATAATGTTTTATTTATATAGATCAAATATGTAACAATAAAAGCTGGGTATGGTTACCCAGCTTTTAAAAAAGCTTATAGAAAAATTCTATTAACGATATTACAAGCTCAAACAATATGAGAATTATTACCATTACCTCTAGTTTGGTTCCTCTTCTTTCATGACTTAAAGAAGCAAATACATCAGTAATATCTCTTAACAATTCTGTTTTATGGACTATTTTTTCATACCTTTCCTTTATTTCAAAGAATGAAATAAGTTCCATAAAGAACTGCTCTATATCTTCATTTTCCCAAGCAGCCTTTGGTTTATCTAATAACATAAGATAGGATAGAGTATTATATTTAAATCTTAAAACATTAGCAGAAGTTTTTGCTAATTGCTCATCAGACATGTTAAATTTACCGCTATATAAGGAATTAATTATATTTTCAATACTATCTAAAACTTTATCTATATCTATTTCAATTTTTCTAAGAGAAGTAGATTTTGCTAAAACCAAGGATATTATATCGAGGTAATAAGGCTTAAATTCGTTTGCAGTCATTAAATCATTGTAAAGAGAGTAGTCATAATCAGAGCTTATTTCTAATTTATATTCATCTACATAATCACTAGTAATACTGTTTTTAAGGGAATTATCAATATTCTTTATGTAATTTATTATATCTTGTATTTCATGATATTCCATATTGATACATACCATGGAACCAAAATGATATAGATAAACAAATTTATTATCTGTCTCTTTTATTATTCCGTTTAATTTATTGTCTGTAAGTACTAAGGGATCTTCCCACTTAAATTTAGTCGTAATACCAAAATGAGCAGCTATATTATTTAAAATTATTTCATTTGCTAAAACCAAAGACCTAAAACTCCAGCTCTGCATAAAGATGCCTCCTTTCTAAATACATAGACATATGTAATTTTATCACACTTATAAATATAAATGTATAAAAGGTTGATAAAAAAATAGTTTATTAATATACTATAATTATATTATTATTAATTTACATATTTATAGAATTTTATTTATTTGGAGGTAATAAAAATGGGTAATGTATATGACATATTAGTGGAGCGTGGATACATAAAACAGTTGACTCACCAAGAAGAAATAAAAGAATTATTGAATAATGAAAAGATTACATTTTATATAGGGTTTGATCCAACAGCAGATAGTTTGCATATTGGGCATTTCTTACCGCTTATGATGATGGCACACATGCAGAGGGCAGGTCATAGACCAATAGCATTGGTTGGAGGGGGAACTGTTATGATAGGCGACCCTAGCGGCAAAACAGATATGAGAAAAATGTTGGATAAAGAAACCATAGAAAAAAATGTTGCATGTATAAAAAATCAACTTTCAAGATTTATAGATTTTGATGATGGTAAAGCTATACTTGCAAATAATTCAGATTGGCTTTCAAAACTTAACTATATTGAATTTATAAGGGATATAGGCGTACATTTTTCAGTAAATAAAATGCTTACAGCTGAATGTTTTAAACAAAGATTAGAAAAGGGATTATCATTTTTAGAATTTAACTATATGCTGATGCAGGGATATGACTTTTTGGAGTTAAACAGAAGATATGGGTGCATTATGGAATTAGGTGGAGATGATCAATGGTCTAATATGTTAGCAGGAGCAGATTTAATAAGAAGAAAAGAAGGAAAACCTGCCTTTGCCATGACATGTAATTTACTTACTAACAGTGAAGGCAAGAAGATGGGCAAAACTGAAAAAGGTGCATTATGGCTAGACAAAAAAAAGACTACTCCTTATGAGTTCTATCAGTACTGGAGAAATGTAGATGATGCAGATGTAGAAAAATGTTTAGCACTTTTAACTTTCTTGCCTATGGAAGAAGTAAGAAGATTAGGATCCCTTCAAGGCTCAGAAATTAATGAAGCAAAAAAAGTACTCGCATATGAAGTTACAAAATTAATTCATGGCGAAGAAGAAGCTACCAGGGCAAAAGAAGCATCAGAAGCTTTATTTGGCAGTGGAGCAGATATGAGCAATGTTCCTACGGCTTCTATTACAAAAGACAAATTAAATGCATCTATATTAGATGTACTTGTAGAAACAAAAATATTGTCATCTAAAGGAGAAGGCAGAAGATTAGTACAACAGGGTGGTTTAAGTGTAAATGATGAAAAAGTTACAGATGCAAGTATGATCATAACTGGAGAAAATTTCATAGATGGCAGCATGATGGTGAAAAGAGGAAAGAAAAATTATAATAGAATAGTATTAGAATAAAAAAATTACCTGGGTAATTTTTTTAATTGACAATTGACAATTGACAGTGGACAGTTAATGAGAACATTTTTTAAATAATAAAGAATAAATAATAAAGAATAGATAAGGAAACCTTGCCTAAAGGTAATGGTGAAGTTTTATTTTGGAATTCCAATTTAAAACTTTTCATAATGTTAATGGAGAAAAGTTATCCATATTTATTATTTATTCTTTAGCATTTATAATTTAATCTTTTGTCCTCTGTCAACTATAAAAAGTGCCTCGCACTTTTTATATATAGTGTTTCCACATAATTAAAGCATCTTCGCCATTATCTGCATAATACCTTTTTCTTATGCCTTCTTCTATAAAGTTAAAGCTTTTGTATAGACTTATAGCTACTATATTTGATGTCCTCACTTCTAAGGTCATATGTTGTACAGAGTTAGCTTTACATGCTTCTATAAGATCATCCAAAATAAGTGTTGCTACTCCTGTGTTTCTAAATTCCGGATGAACTGCTATATTTGTAATATGACCCTCATCAAGTATAACCCATACCCCTCCATAACCTATTACTGTATTGTCTTTTATAGCTACTAAATAAATAGCTTGATCATTTTCCATAATCTCCTTTTTTATGGACTCTTTGCTCCAGGATATTGGAAAGCTTAAGGTGCTTATTATAAACATTTCATCAATATGATATAAACTGGCTTTACATGTTTGTATTTCATCATTAATCATTTATATCATGACCTCTCTTAGCTTCATATTCTCTTTCTGCTTGGGACTTTCTAAGGTACATTGGAGCAAATCCATATATATCTTCTTTTAATCCATTTTCAAGCAGATTTAGTCCAATTTCGCCCAAGGAGGAAGCCTTAACAAGATTTAAACTTAATGGAGCAAAATATGAATTATGTAACTTCTCCTTTATCAATTTATGAAACTTTAAAACACCATCACCTATGAAAGTAACCTTTTCATTATATTTAATTAATATATCTGTTAATTCATCAATGGAGATTAGAGAATAATCCATTAATTTTTCTAAAGAACAATTATTAAATCTATATACAGCTGCATAAACGTTATTCCTTAGAGCATCCAATATAGGGCAAATAATTCCATCAGTATATGCCAAGTTATAAGCAAGAGCATCTAAGGAAGAAACAGATATAAAAGGTTTTCCGGTTCCCTGGCTTAATCCTTTTATTGTTGCAGCACCAATTCTAAGTCCGGTAAAAGAGCCGGGACCTTTAGATACAACAAAGCCATCAATATCACAGATTTTTAAATTTAAATTTTTTAAAAGATAATCAATCATATTCATAAGAATAATGGAGTGCTGCTTTTTATAGTTAAAGGTTATTTCTCCTAATAATCGTTCATCTTCAATAATGGCACAAGTGGCTGACTCTGTAGCTGAGTCCAAACTTAATATCTTCATAGTTTAATCTCCTTTATGTAGTTATATCTTTCTCCAAACTTTGTTAATGTTATTTTTCTTAAATTTTCATTTTCACTGTTTATTTTTTCTAAGGTTATAGTTAAATGTTCATCTGGAATAAGTTCCTCTATATAGTTAGCCCATTCTATTACACTTACTCCATTGTTAAATATATATTCATCAAAACCTATTGCTGCTATTTCATCGGGATCATTAACCCTATATACATCAAAATGATAAAACTTTAATCTACCTTCATATTCGTTAACAATATTAAAAGTGGGGCTTGTTATATGTTCTTTTATGCCAAGGCCCTCAGCTATACCCTTTGTAAGATGAGTTTTACCTGTTCCTAGATCTCCTATAAGACAAATTATATCACCAGGATTAGTTAATTTGCCTATTTGTCGCCCAATATTTATAGTTTGTTCTATATCTTCTACAAAGAATTCCATTTAATGACCTACCTTCTAATTTAATATTATACACATATTTTATCCAAAAAAGCTAAAAAAGAAAAGGTAACTTTAAATTACCTTAACTTTACAATTCATTTTTATCTACATAACCTATGGCCCCTTTTAAGTAACCCACAGTTTTCCCGCATATAAAATTATCATTTACCATTTCATACATGATAGAAAAAGTTTTTTCATTACTCAATCCTTTTCTATAAGGTCTATCTTCTGTTAAAGCCTGATATATATCACATATAGCCATAATTCTTGATTCTTCAGAAAGATCCTTACTAGATAAAGCTCGAGGATATCCTTTACCATTTAATTTTTCATGATGATTAGAAGCCCATTCACTTATATCTGGTATATCTTCTATTCTATCTAGTATTATTTTCGTATAATATACATGAGATTTAATAATTGAAAATTCATCTGCGGATAAGGAAGAATTTTTATCTAATATTCTAGAAGGAATGGCCAATTTACCAATGTCATGCAATAATCCTGCAATTCTCATTTTTACACACTTTTCTTCTGGATAATTTAAATATTTAGATACCTCGTAAGCCAAATTTGATATATTACGAGAGTGTTTTGCAGTAAATTTACTTTTATTATCTATTATTTCTGAAAACATATAAGCTATCTTCTCAAAGTCTTCAATATCTAAATATGTGTTTAAATTAGGACATATACTATCTAATATAAAGTCCATGGAAAGTGTATTGTCTAGATTAAACCAAAAGTTGTCCCTTTGGCAGCAATCTAAAAAAGCTTCAACTAATTGAGGAGAAAAAATTTTCCCACAATGGCCTTTTACCCAGCTAATTATTTTATCTTTTTGTTTAAATGAGGGAAGCTTTTCTGAGTAAAGCAGTTCTACCAAATCAGCAAGTCTAATTATTTGACTTTCTATAGGTATATTATCACCTGATATTTTCATAGCACCAGTACCATCAATATTTTCATGATGGTAAAGAATTACATCAGAGAGACCACCAAAAAAGGGAAAATTCTTAGTGGTATTAGCCCCTATTACACAGTGTTCATGTATAAATGTATTAGATGAATGGCTTATACTTAGAAAATTGGCAGCACCTATATCGTGCAGTAAAGAAGCAATATAAACTAATTTCTGTTTATCTTCAGGTAAATTAAGTTTAGAAGCTATCTCAACAGATATATATGCTGTTCTTTGAGCATGATGAATAAATTTGTGTTCGGAATAATTTATATTTGTAACGTCTTCTATAATGTTATTTGATTCATTAAGTGAACTCATTTCAGATAAATCTAAAGCTATGGATATAGAGCGTATTACTTTGTCAAGATTAATTTCCATATTTATACCTCGCTTATGTAAAATGTTAAATATATCTTACCATAATTTATAGTATTAATAAATAATAGTTTGCATTACATAATTCAATTATGTAAAATATATATAAATGTGTGTATTTGTAAGAGGTGAAATACTTGAAAAAAAGTTTATATATATTAGTGCTATGTCTTGTTCTATCATGTTTTACTATGCTATTTTCTGCTTGTGCCAATAAAGATAATAATGAAACCATGGAAAAAGTAAATATGGACATTAAAAAGAATAATGAAGTAAATTTGAACATTATGGTAACAGATAAATTTCTATATTTTATGACTAAAAATATTGTAAATGATAAACACTTTGTTCAATATATGTTTAAAAATAAAGAAGAAGAATTTAACTATATTTACTCTGAAGATAGTTTGAATAATATTAGTAAACAGGATTTATTTATATATAATGGAGCGGGATTGGAGCCATGGATTAATGAATTTTTGGATAAATTAAATAAAAGTAAAGTTGGAGTCATAAACATTTCTAGAGGGATAAATTTATTATCCTATAATAAACAAGTAAAATATAAGAATTTAGTTTTGAAAAATAATCCATATTATTGGCTTAATATAGATAATTACAAAATAGCTTTATTAAATATAAAAAATTCTATACAGGATAAAGACCCAAGAAATAGAGATTATTATGAAAAGAATTTTTCTAATAAATTGAAGGAACTGGAAGGTTATGAAAAGAGGTTCAAAGAGATAGGAAATAAGTTTAAGAATTATACTATGCTTTATAGTGAAGATGATCTAGAGTATCTTATAAGATATTCTAATATGAAAGTTACTAAATTAACAGGCGGTGAAAGTGATGAATATTTAGAAGAGAAAATAAAGGATACTAAGAATATAGTTTTCCTATACAGTAATGATGAAGAATTAAAGAAGAATGAGGAGTTATTAAAAAAATATAATGTTAAAACAGTAAAATTGATAGTATATCAAGAAAATATGGATTATATAAATATATTAAAATATAATATTAATAACTTAGAAGCTATTTTAAAAAATAGTTGACCATTATAATACCCTGTGGTATAATTAGAAAAGTAATGAAGGGGTATAGCTCAATTGGTAGAGTAGCGGTCTCCAAAACCGTTGGTTCAGTGTTCGAGTCACTGTACCCCTGCCATAGGGAGAGCCAGTAACTATAAAGGTTACTGGCTTTTTTTATATTTATTTTTGAGTTACTCCCCAAGAATTTAAGTCCTTTGTGGTGCCAATCCACACCGGAGAATTTATAGGTATATAATCATATAATTCCTCTACATCGGTATTTATCATACGTATACATCCTAAAGAGGCGTTAGTACCTATAGACCAGGGATTGTTGTTACCGTGTATACCATATATAGAGCCTCCTTTTATAGAAAGACCAAGCCATCTCTTACCTAAAGGATTCTCAGCAATTCCTCCGGGAACAGTTTTACCTGCCTTGGAATTGTACCAAGCTGGGTTAACTATTTTTGTAGCTATAGAGAATTTTCCTTCAGGAGTGAAGGAAGGGTTACTACCTGCGGCTATAGGATATTTTTTATAGATATTTTTATCATAATATACAGTAAGAATTCTAGTATCTTTATTTATAATAATGCAATACCCATTGGCAAAATTTTTAGGCAATACATCTATAGCTTTTTTCTTTTCCTTCATAAGAAGATTTGTGGTTTCAGGACCAATAATTCCATCAACTATGATATTTTGAGAACTTTGAAACCTTAATACAGCATTTCTAAAGTTAATATTTTCATCTTTAAATTCTACTTTATAAAATCCAAGTTCTTTTAATTTTTTAAAAAAGTCCTCATATTTGTAGTCAGGTTTTTCTGAGATAGGAGCTTCTTTTTTATCTTTAGAGATTTCTGCTTCTTTCTTTTCTTCATTATTTATATTTTCTTTTTTAGTGCTGTCAAATTTATTATTTTTATCTGGAGTAGGACTTACTAAAAGGATTTCTTCATTGTTACTAGTTGTATTATCATGGCTTTTAGAAAGGCTCTTGTAACTTACTTTAAAGGCTCCATAAAAACATAATAGTAAAGCTAGTGATATAGAGGTTAAATATAAGAAAAATTTTTTAAACATTATTAGTCCCCCTTCCCTGGTATGTATACGAAATTTTTGTGGCTATATTACTATATGAATATTATTCCAATATAGTGCTATTGCATGAAAATAATTTTAGCTAAATGTTATTTTAAGGTTTATATACCTTGCTGTAAGAAAGGAAATAAAAAATTCGCTAATTTAAGTAACCATGAAAGAAAGAAACTTATAAAAGAGAATCCTTCCTATGGTAGAATTATACGTAGATGCGAAACTGAAAAATGCCTAATGAAATAACTAAGTTTGGAAGAGAGTCTAATTTATTGATTGGGGAAAAAATAAAGAAAATATTTAAGTTATGGAGGGGTTTAAATGCAAGAATATGATATAGTTATTATCGGTGGAGGGCCTGCAGGTCTTGCAGCAGCTATTTCCGCAAAGAAAGGAGGTATAGATAATATATTGATTTTGGAAAGAGAAAGTGTATTGGGCGGAATACTAAATCAATGTATTCATAATGGCTTTGGATTGCATATTTTTAAAGAAGAGTTAACAGGTCCAGAGTACGCTGAAAGATATATAAAGAAAGCTTTAGAAATGAAAATACCATATAAACTTAATACTATGGTAATTGATTTAAATGCAGATAAGGTTATAACCGCAGTAAGTGAAAAGGATGGAATAATAGAAATAAAGGCAAAGTCCGTAATTCTAGCTATGGGATGCAGAGAAAGACCTAGGGGAGCATTAAATATTCCAGGAAGTAGATGTGCAGGTATTTTTACAGCAGGTACTGCTCAAAAATTTATAAATATAGAAGGCTATATGCCAGGTAAAGAGGTAGTAGTTTTGGGGTCTGGTGATATAGGGCTTATTATGGCTAGAAGAATGACACTTGAGGGGGCAAAAGTAAAAGCAGTAGTGGAATTAATGCCTTATTCTAGTGGCCTTAAGAGAAACATTGTGCAGTGTTTAGACGATTTTAATATTCCATTAAGGTTAAGTCATACTGTTATAGATATAAAGGGTAAAGATAGATTAGAGGGAGTTACTATAGCAGAGGTTGATGAAAATAGAAAGCCTATAAAGGGAACAGAAGAATATGTTACCTGTGATACATTACTCTTATCTGTAGGACTTATACCAGAAAATGAGCTGTCTAGAAAAGCAAATATAAAGCTTTCTAAAGTTACTAATGGACCTATAGTAAATGAGAGCTTAGAGACAGATGTGGAAGGAATATTTGCTTGTGGTAATGTGCTTCATGTTCATGACCTTGTAGATAATGTGAGTTTAGAGAGTCATATGGCAGGGAAAAATGCAGCTAGATATATAAAGGGAATGAATTTTAATAATAAGGAAACTGCTATAGAAATAGTAGCTGAAGATGGGGTAAGATATACAGTTCCCAAATATATAAATCCTGATAATGTGGAAGGTTTCATACAAGTAAGATTTAGAGTTGGAAATGTATATAAGGGCAATTATGTTTCTGTGTATTTTGATGATAACAGGGAATTTCACATAAAGAAGGGAATTCTTACTCCAGGAGAGATGGAAGAGGTTAGGGTTACCAAGGCAATGTTAGAAAAGTATCCTCAATGCAAGAAAATTACTTTTAAAGTAGAGGGGGATTAAATATTATGGAAGTTAGAAATATAAGAAAAAAGTGTAATTAACTAAATTTTAGGGAGTGCTAAAAAAGTTTTTTTAAACACTCCCTGCATATTTTTATAGTGCCATTGTTTGCAGAAATGGATTCTTTATCTTTAATGACTTTACCACATATATTACAGCAAGTTTTTGTTGAGTCTTCCTTAAGTTTTTTTTCTTTTTTTAAAAGGTTATTTTTTCTATTTGCCGGAGCATCATACTCTATAGCTATATCTTCTTTTTCCTTTTGGTTAACACAATAGTTAATTTCGTAAGAACTTTCGCCGAAGAGTTCTAATTCAAATCTAGGATTCTCTTTATCATAAAATTCCTCTATTATAATTTTTCTAATTTGAGCATCATTGACTATTAATCCACTTTTCTCTATGCCATCAAATATGCTTTTTGTAATATTACTAGTATCTGGATGCCTCTTTTCACTTTTATAATATACTTTTAAAATAGCTATTAATGCTTGGGATAAAACTATATTTGGATTTTGAGATCTAGCTTCATAGGCTATCTCTTCCTCATAAATAGCATACCTATCATGATACTTCCCGGAATTATAGGGCAAAATAGCTCTACCATTTGAATTGAATAATTTAAAATTGGATTTTGATATAGGAGAACCTTTTACTATAACCTTTGCATAATTTTTCATATAAACCACCCTTTAAAAAATTACAAAGTAATTTTTTAGTTGACAGTTGACAGAGGACAATTGTCAACTGTCAATTTTAAAATTGCCCTGCATTTTTATGTTATCAATTTATTATAGCATTATTATTCACTTTTTACTTTTAACTTAATAAAGTAACATTGCTAATAAAAGATTAATAAAGTATAATTGTTTTGTCAAATATATATGGAAATAATAAAAAAATGTTAATATTGTTTATAATATAAAATAATAATGTGGATAAGTAAGAGAGGTAAAGATTATGGAAAAGGATATAAAAATACTAGCTATAGAAAGCAGCTGCGATGAAACAGCTGCGGCAGTAGTAGTAAATGGAAGACAGGTTTTATCGAATATAATTGCATCTCAAATAGATATACATAAAAAGTTTGGTGGAGTAGTGCCTGAGGTGGCCTCAAGAAAACATATAGAAGCAATTAGTGCTGTAGTTCAAGAAGCTTTGGACAGTGCAAAATTATCTTTGCAGGATATAGATGCTGTGGGAGTTACTTATGGACCAGGACTTGTAGGGGCATTATTAGTTGGACTTCAATATGCCAAAGGGCTTGCTTACGCTATAGATAAACCTTTAATAGGTGTAAATCATATAGAGGGGCATATAAGTGCTAATTTTATTCAGTATAAGGAATTAGAGCCTCCTTTTGTTTGCTTAGTGGTATCCGGTGGTCATACTTTTATAGTATATATGAAGGACTATGGTGATTTCGAAGTTATGGGGGAAACAAGGGATGATGCTGCAGGAGAAGCTTATGATAAAGTTGCTAGGGCTATAGGTCTTGGATACCCAGGAGGACCTAAAATAGATAAGTTAGCTAAAGAAGGAAATGATGAAGCTATAAAATTTCCTAGAGCGAATTTTCATGATGATAGTTCTTTAGATTTTTCCTTCAGTGGAGTTAAATCAGCGGTATTAAATTATTTAAATAATATGAAAATGAAAGATGAGAAAATAAATAAGGCAGATGTAGCTGCATCCTTCCAGAAAGCAGTAGTGGATTTTTTGGTAGATAATGCAATAAAGGCATGCAAAATAAAAAGAGTAGATAAAATTGCAGTAGCAGGTGGAGTTGCTTCAAACTCATGTCTTAGAAATACACTTATAAAAGAAGGGGAAAAGGTAGGTGTAAAGGTACTTTTTCCTGAACCCATATTATGCACTGATAATGCAGCTATGATTGGGAGTGCAGCTTATTTTGAATTGTTAAAAGGAAGAACGGCCAGCTTGGATTTAAATGCTATACCTAATTTGAAACTTGGAGAAAGATAGATAATAATAGGAGAATGTCTTAATTAAAAGACATTCTCCTTAGCTATATAAGGAGGATTTATGGGTAATATGATAATTTCTAATAGGGATTCTCAAAAAATAGTCGATAGACTTATAAAAATATTAGGTAAGAATATAAATATGATGAATAAGGATGGATTAATAATAGCATCTGGAGATAGTGATAGAATAAATACAATCCATGAGGTGGCTAGAATAGCGGCTGTTGATATGACAGAAGTTATAGTAACTAAGAAAGATGTGAAAAAATATAAAGGGTGTAAAATAGGTGTTAATTTACCCTTGTATTACAATGGTGAGGTTATTGGGGTTGTAGGAATAACTGGAGATCCTAAAGAAGTTAAAGGGTATGGGTTAATAGTCAAAGAATTAGTAGAGCTCATGATACAAGAAAATGAAAGACAAAAGATGGAATTGTTTCAATCAAGGGCAAAAAGAAGTTTTGCTAAAGAATTAATAAAGAAGCATGATAATATAGATTTAAATCTATTAGAGCATAGAGCTAAACTTGTAGATTTTAATTTACATAAGGAAAGAAATGTAATAGTAATGAGTATAAATGATTTCTCTCAATATATTATAGATAATAAACTTGATGAAGTTATGGTACAGGAGCTAAAAGAAAACATTACCAGTGTAATTTCAGGCATTATATGTAGTGATGATATTGCATTTAATTTTAAAGAACAAATATTTGTATTAATAAAAGGCAAGGAAGAAAACATCTATAGTTATTGTGAGGACATATATAAAATTTTATTAGACGAGTTTGGAATAAGTATGTGTATAGGAATAGGAGGAGAGTGTAAAGCTGTTGAAGATTATGCTCAATCATATTTGCAAGCATGCAGAGTTATAGATATTGGTAAAAGAGTAAATAAAACTAAAAATATATATTTTATAAAGGATTATAAATTACAATTGCTTTTGGAAAGCATTAGAGAAGAAGATAAAAAAGAATTTTTAAATGGATTGGACAAGATCATATTGAATAAAAAAAATGCTGAAATAATAAATACCATTAAAATATATTTTGAAAATGGAATGAATATCAATAGGGCTGCAGAAAAATTATATGTTCATAGAAACACTGTTATATATAGAATGAATAAAGCTAAGGAGATTTTTAATATGGATATAAGTAAACCTTATGAATGTATGATAATATATCTATCCATAAATCTATTATTATAAGATTTATGCATTTAGTACAAAAAAGCAATGGCTTTAGTATGTAAATATTATCTAAATTATATATTTTATATATATTTAATAGGTAATATAATTAAATTAAGAAAATCGTAGTAGGTGATATAGATATGAACATTGTAATAGCTCCAGATTCTTTTAAAGGGAGTTTAACAGCAAGTGAAGTATGTAATTGTGTAGAAAAGGGAATAAAAAAGGTTATTAGTGACGCGAACATTGTAAAGGTTCCTATGGCAGATGGTGGTGAAGGAACTGTACAATCCTTAGTAGATGCTACATTAGGAAGAATAGTAAAGAAAAGGGTTAAAGGACCTTTACTAGAAGAAGTAGAAGCTTTTTATGGTATTTTAGGTGATGGGAAAACTGCTGTGATTGAAATGGCAGCGGCATCAGGATTAACCCTAATAGAAGAGAACGAAAGAAATCCTTTAAAGACAACAACATATGGTACTGGAGAACTTATCAAAGATGCTGTTGATAAAGGATGTAGTAAAATTATTATTGGCATAGGTGGCAGTGCAACCAATGATGGCGGTACAGGAATGGCCATGGCATTAGGGGCTAAGTTTTTGAATAAAAATGGAGAAAGCATAGGATTTGGTGGAGGAGAATTAGCTAATATAGATAAAATAGATTTGACTTCATTTAACTCGTTATTAAAAAATGTAACAATAATAGCAGCTTGTGATGTAGATAATCCTTTGTGTGGGGAAAAAGGAGCTTCCTATGTTTATGGACCCCAAAAGGGTGCTACAAAAGACATGGTAGAAATACTAGATAAAAATTTATTACATTATGGAAAATTGTTAGAAAAGAAGTTTAATAAAGGTATAATTGATTATCCTGGAGCTGGTGCAGCAGGTGGATTAGGAGCAGGATTATTAGTGTTTTTAGATGCCCAGCTAAAGAGAGGAATTGATATAGTTATAGAAGTGACTGAATTAGAGAAAAAGGTAAGTCAGGCTGATTTAGTTATAACAGGAGAAGGCAATATAGATTTTCAAACTTCCTTTGGGAAAACACCATATGGTGTAGCTAAAATATCGAAAAAATATAATAAGCCGGTAATTGCTATTGCTGGGGGTATAGGTGATGGTGCAGAGGAATTATATAATAAAGGCATTGATAGTATATTTTCTATAGTAGACAGACCTTTATCCCTTGAAGAAGCAATAAGGAATGGTGCAGAACTTGTAGAGAACACAGTAGAGAGAATTATTAGGCTTATTAATATTTCTAAAAATATATTTTAAGGAGGGTATTATCAAAAATGGAAGGACCTTTATTAGTATTATCATTATTTTTAGCCATTATATTTATTGTACTTGCTACTTCTAAATTTAAATTACATCCATTTTTATCTTTGATAATAGCTGCATATGGTTTAGCTTTTGCAGCAGGTGTTCCATCTAATAAAATAGCTGATATGATATCAAAGGGTTTTGGGGGAACATTAACAAGTATAGGTATAGTAATAATAGCAGGATGTATAATAGGAACTATATTAGAAAAATCAGGGGCAGCCTTAAAAATGGCTGATACTGTAATAAAAGTAGTAGGGGAAAAAAGACCTACTGTAGCAATGAGTATAATAGGTTATATTGTATCAATACCAGTTTTCTGTGATTCTGGATTTGTAATTTTATCTTCACTAAATAAAACTTTGGCAAAGAAAACAAAAACTTCTTATGTGGCTATGTCGGTGGCATTATCTACGGGATTATATGCTACTCATACATTAGTACCACCAACTCCTGGACCAATAGCAGCAGCAGCTAATTTAAAGTTGGACAATCTGTTGTTAGTAATAGGAGTAGGAATGTTAGCTGCTATACCTGCAGCTATAGCAGGAAATATATTTGCAAACAAAGTAGCTTCTAAATATGAAGCAGTAAATTATAAAGATGATAATGAAACATATGAAGATGAGATTAAAAAACATGGTAAATTGCCAAGTACATGGGATTCTTTTGCACCTATTGTTCTTCCTATTATTTTCATGGCAGTTGGTTCTATTGCTAGTTTCCCTGGCAATCCTCTTGGTACAGGTTTAGTTAAAAATATATGCGTATTTTTAGGCGTTCCAATGAATGCACTGCTTATAGGTGTAATATTTGCATTTAAATTATTACCTAAATTTGATGAGGAAACTTTATCAGGCTGGATAGGAGAATCACTTAAAGATGCGGCTGTAATATTAGTAGTAACAGCAGCTGGTGGTGCACTTGGAAATGTAATTAAAGAAATTAAAGTTGGGGAATACATTGGTATGTCATTAAAGAGCTTGAATATAGGTATATTTCTGCCATTTATAATATCAGCTGCTTTAAAGACAGCTCAAGGATCATCTACAGTTGCACTGGTTACAACCTCTGCCCTTGTGTTTCCATTATTACCTTCATTAGGTTTTACAAGTGAGATTGCTAAGGCTTTAGTTGTAGCAGCTATAGGAGCGGGAGCTATGACTGTATCTCATGCAAATGATAGTTTCTTCTGGGTAGTAGCACAATTTGGAGGAATGGATATAAAAACTGCGTATAAAACGCAAACCCTTGCTACTTTAGTTGAGGGTGTTGTAGCAATGATAACTGTATTTATATTATCCCTTATATTACTTTAAAAAAAGTTCAAGCTTTTAGGGGCTTGGACTTTTAATTTTAATAAGTAATCTTTCAAGGAGATACAAGTGTAGCTTTATGAAGTGCATAGTAATATTAAGGAATAAGTACTATGGATTAAAAAGGAATAGATGAAATTGATTACATGGTCTCTCAAAAATGAATTTTGCAAAATAGAAAATTGCAAGGTTCATTTTTTTACCTTATAATGGATAGAAAGTAGTAAAAAGTGGAGCTTATTCACTGAAATATATTATTTAAAAATTAAATAATCCACTGTAAATGCTTAACATAGCAGCATAATTGCTATGGAAATGATTATTAACTTTAAAATCAAGAAATTTCAAAAATGGGGATTTTGAAATTGCAGATTTTCATTGTGTATTGCAAAATTTAAAAAATTGAAGGGGGCTATAAAATGAAAAAGAAAGTTCTTGCACTGATTATGTCTACGATAGTTACATCTACATTATTTCTCACAGGCTGTGGAGGTGGAGCAAATAAGCCTGCTAACAGCACATCTCAAAATGCCGCTAAAACTCTTATATATGCACAAGGATCCGATCCTAGAGGCCTAGATCCGGCTTATGTTGATGATGGAGAATCTGCCAAAGTAATTGTCAACGTGTATGAAGGACTACTTAAATATAAAGATGGGTCTACTGAACTGGAGCCATGCCTTGCTAAAAGTTGGGACATCAGTAAGGACGGAAAAGAATATACTTTTAAACTAAGAGAAGGGGTAAAGTTTCATGATGGAACTCCTTTTAACGCGGATGCTGTAAAGTATAATATTGAGAGACAATTGCCTCCAAATGTAAAAGAAGATATGCCTTATGCATCATTTACTTTTGGAGAAGTTCAAAAAGTTGAAAAAATAGATGACTATACAGTCAAGATTATATTAAAACAACCATATACTCCGTTTTTGGCCAATTTAGCTATGTGTCTCGCAGCTCCTATGGCAAGCCCAGAAGCAATAAAGAAAAATAATGGCAATATAAATGAAGCTCCTGTAGGTACAGGCCCATTCAAGTTTGTATCATGGAAAAAAGGAGAAGCTATAACTCTTGAAAAGAATAATGACTATTGGGGAGATAAGGCGAAAGTTGATAAGGTAATATTTAAAATTACAAAGGAAAATTCCGTTCGTGCCAGTGAGCTTATGACAGGTTCTATAGATATTATGGATGGGGTTGATCCTAATGATGTTCAAAAAATTAAAGATAGTAAAATGAATATATTTAATGAAAAAGGTATGAATATAAATTATATGGCATTTAATTGTTCAAGAGCTCCATTTAATGATGCTAAATTAAGACAAGCAATATGTTATGCCATAAATAGAGAAGAACTTGTTAAATATTTATATCAGGGATTTGCAGATGTGGCCTATACTGCACTGCCATCCTTCATACCTGGTTTCAATGATAAAATAAAATCTTATGAATACAATCCAGAAAAGGCTAAGCAGCTGCTAAAGGAAGCTGGAAAGGAAAATCTACAAATAAAAATGATTGCATATTCAAATCCAAGACCATATAATCCTGTAAATGGGCAAAAATTGGCTGAGTCTATACAAAATTACCTATCTAAGGTAGGGATAAAGGCAACAATTGATGTATATCCTTGGAAAGAGTATAAAGAGAAAATTGCTCAAGGAGAAGGAGACATATTATTCTATGGTTGGACTGGAGATAATGGAGATGCGGACAATTTCTTATCATTATTTGACTCAAAGGAAATTAAATCTACTTTAAATTCTGCAAAATATAGTAATCCTAAAGTTGATGAATTATTAGCCAAAGGCAGAAAAACTCCAAATGGAGAAGAGCGAAATAATATCTATAAACAGATCCAGGATATAGTAGATAAGGATGCTCCATGGCTTACTATTTCCTATGCAAAGGATATGGCAGCTTACTCACCAAAGGTAAAGAACTTTAAGATTCATCCAACTGGAGTTGCATTCCTAAAGGATGTAGATAAAGAATAATAGTTATTAAGAAAGGCCCCGTTTTATAACGGGGTTTCTATTCATACATAATAATAAATTGAGGGGGTAAGGCTATGCTGAAATATATATTGAAGAGATTAGCATTATTAGTACCAGTTATAATTGGAGTATCTGTGTTGGTGTTTTTAGTAATGCATGTTTTTACTACGGATCCTGCTAGTATTATATTGGGGCAGCATGCTACAGCAGAGCAGGTAGAAAAGCTAAGGGAAGAATTAGGGTTAAATAAACCTTTATATGTACAATATTTTATGTTTATGAAAGGTGTTCTCCATGGAAATTTTGGAAACTCTCTAATAACAAAAACTTCTGTAACAAATGAAATATTATCCAGATTCCCGGCTACTATTGAATTAGCGCTGGTAGCTATAATTATTGCTTCAATTTTTGGAATACTAATGGGCATACTTTCGGCAGTAAAGCAAAATTCTATAGTTGATTATATAAGCATGTTTGTTTCACTAATTGGTGTTTCAATGCCTATATTTTGGCTTGGACTTATGCTTATAGTTTTGTTTTCTGTTAAACTTCATTTGCTTCCCGTATCAGGAAGAATAACTATAGGTATGGAACCTATTCATATTACAGGACTTTATTTGATAGATAGCCTGGTTTCGGGGAATATGGCGGCTTTTAAGGATAGCTTAAAACATTTAATATTACCATCCATCGCATTAGCATCATATTCTACAGCAATTATAGCTCGAATGACTAGATCTACTATGCTAGAAATTATACAACAAGATTATATTAGAACTGCAAGAGCAAAAGGATTATTTGAAAAAACAGTTATATTAAAGCATGCTTTAAGAAATGCTTTAATACCAATTACTACAGTTATAGGACTTCAGCTAGGTTCATTATTAGGAGGAGCGGTGCTTACTGAAACTGTATTTTCATGGCCTGGGGTAGGAAGCTATACAATAGATGCCATTTTAAAATCAGATTATCCAGTGGTGCAAGGAGCTGTTATGATATTTGCTACGGTTTTTGTATTGGTAAATTTAGTTGTAGATTTATTATATGCGTATTTAGATCCAAGAATAAAATACTCCTAGAAGGGAAAAGGGAGGTATATATATGTATGCTGATATAGAATTAAATACTAATGTTAATGAAAAGAAAACAAGATATAAACTTTTTAAAAATGTATTAAATATGTTAATTAAAAATAAAGCTGCTTTAATAGGATTAATAATTATTTTCCTGCTAATAATTGTAGCTTTATTCGGAAAATTTTTCATGCCATATGACCCTTATGTAGGAGAATTATCTCAGAGTTTGCAGGCACCATCGGCTGCTCATATATTTGGAACAGATGAACAGGGGAGAGATATTTTAAGCAGAATTATCGATGGAACTAAGATATCTTTGAGGGTTGGTGTTACGTCTGTAGCTGTTGCTTTAAGTATAGGGACAGTTATAGGGTCTATTGCTGGATATTATGGTGGAAAAATTGATATGCTTTTAATGAGAATAATGGACATAATTTTAGCATTTCCATCACTTCTTTTAGCAATAGCTTTTATGAGTGTTTTAGGTAGAGGAATAGATAAGGCTGTTATTGCTATAAGCATTGTAACTATACCGGAATATGCCCGAATAGTAAGGGGTTGTATATTAACTGTTAAGGAAAATGAATATGTTCAGGCGGCTAGAGTTATAGGAAATAAAGATAGTACTATAATATTTAAGCATATATTGCCTAATGTAATGTCGCCTATAATAGTACGTGCTACTTTAGGTATATCAACTGCTATTCTTGAAACCTCATCTCTTGGTTTTTTAGGATTAGGAGTTCAGCCGCCGTTGGCTGAATGGGGAAGTATGCTTGGAGCGGGAAGAGGGTATTTTTATAATGCTCCTCATATAGTTTTATTTCCAGGCATAGCCATTACAATTACTGTTTTGGCCTTTAATTTATTTGGAGATGGTCTTAGGGATGCTTTAGATCCTAAACTTAGAAAGTAGGGGTGAAATTATATGCTGCTTGAAGTTAAAAATTTGAAAACTCAATTTAAAACAGAGGAAGGCATAATAAATGCAGTTAATGGAGTTAATTTTAATATAGACAAAGGCGAGGTATTAGCAATTGTTGGTGAGTCAGGAAGTGGTAAAAGTGTTACATCCCTATCTATTATGGGACTTATAGAAAGTAAAGATAGGGAAGTTGTAAATGGAGAAATTATATTTAAGGGTGAAAATCTTCTAAAAAAGAATAAAAAAGAAATGCAAAATATTAGAGGAAATGAAATTTCTATGATATTTCAAGAGCCAATGACATCACTAAACCCTGTATTTACCATTGGAAAGCAGATTACAGAGGTTATTATAAGACATGAGAATGTATCCAAAAAAGAGGCAGAAAAAAAGGCTGTAGAGATGTTAGAGCTAGTAGGTATACCATCTCCTGAAGAAAGAATAAAGGACTATCCACACCAAATGAGCGGGGGTATGAGGCAGCGTGCAATGATTGCAATGGCATTGATTTGTAATCCTGAATTGCTTATTGCTGATGAGCCTACAACGGCATTAGATGTAACTATTCAAGCTCAAATATTAGATTTAATGTTAAAACTTAAAGAAAAATTAGGCACAGCAATTTTACTTATAACTCATGATTTAGGGGTTGTAGCTGAAGTAGCTGATAGAGTAGCAGTAATGTATTGTGGGAAAATAGTTGAAAGCGGAACAGTGGAAGAAATATTTGAGAAACCTCTACATCCTTATACTGAAGGACTACTAAAATCAATACCCAAAATTGAAGATGAGTGTGAAAAATTATTTATGATACCTGGTATGGTCCCAAATCCACTAGAAATGCCAAAGGGATGTGCATTTAGTACAAGATGCAGTAAATGTAATCAGATGTGTATTAATGATGAGCCGCCTATATTCGGAAAAGATGGAAGAAGTGTTAGATGTTTTCTATATGCTAATAAGAATAGGGGGGTAATGTAATATGGAAGCTTTAATGGAAGTCAGAAATTTAAAAAAATATTTTCCTATACAATCAGGTATTTTCGGTAAAACCAAAAGCTATGTAAAAGCAGTAGATGACATTAGTTTTGATATATATAAAGGGGAAACATTAGGGTTAGTTGGTGAATCAGGATGCGGAAAATCTACTACGGGAAGAATGCTGGTGGATTTGTTGGAACCAACAGAGGGTAAGGTACTGTTTGATGGTACAGACATAAGAGAATTAAAAAAAAGAAGCAGAAAGGAATTAAGCAAAAATATACAGATAATATTTCAAGACCCCTATGCTTCATTGAATCCTAGAATGACAATAGGAGAAATAATTGGAGAACCTATGCTTGTAAATAAAATAGCTAAAGGCGAAGAATTAGAAAAGAGAGTTCTAAGACTATTAAATTACGTAGGACTTGCAAGCTACCATAAGGATAGATATCCACATGAATTCAGTGGTGGACAAAGACAAAGAGTGGGAATAGCTAGAGCTATTTCTGTTAATCCAAAACTTATAGTATGTGATGAACCAGTATCTGCATTAGATGTTTCTATACAGGCACAGGTTTTAAACTTGCTTCATGATTTGCAAAATGAATTTGATTTGACTTATTTGTTTATTGCCCATGGATTAAATGTAGTAAAGCATATTAGTAACAGAGTTGGGGTTATGTATTTAGGTAAATTGGTAGAAATTGCAGATGATAAAAGCTTATATAGTTCACCAAAGCATCCCTATACACAGGCTCTGCTGTCTGCTATACCTGTACCTGATCCTAAAAAGAAAAAAGAAAGGATTATATTAAGCGGAGATGTACCTAATCCAATAAATCCACCTGAAGGCTGTAGATTTCATACTAGATGCAATAAATGTATGGAAATATGCAAGGTAAAAGAACCCAAAATAATAAATTTAGAAAATAATCATAAGGTAGCATGTCACTTGTACAGCAATTCTAACCTGTAGAAAAGTTGGTATTAAAAAGAATAAATTTTTTAATTTTAAGAACCAAAATAAAATATATGCATATAATAATTATGGTAATATTTAAAAGAAGGTAAATTTATTGAGTATTTATGTGGTTAGACCAGGAGATTCTGTGTGGTCAATTGCTAGAAACTTTGGGGTTACTCCGGAAAGTATTATTGATGCTAATAAACTTGGGAGTTCCCCTGAATTAGTTATAGGTCAAACTCTTGTTATTCCATCAAGAGAAAGGGCTTATAGAGTACAGGTAGGAGATACTATTTGGTCTATTTCAAGAAAGTTTGGGGTTTCGCCAGAGAGCATTGCAACATTGAATGATATTCAAAGCCCATATATAATTTATCCGGGACTAGTAATAAGAATTCCTGAAAAGTCAAAAAATTATGGGTATCTCGAAGTGAATGCATTTATTCAACCTTCTACACTAGAAAAAGAAAAGAGGGTTTTAGGCGAAGCTATAGAGTACTTAACCTATGTTACACCTTTTAGCCATCATGTAACTGCTGATGGAGGGCTGACATCTTTAAATGATGACACCATATTACAGGTGGCAAGGGATAATAAGGTTGCTGCACTTATGTCTGTCACTAATATATCAGGAGATAACTTTGATACTCAGCTAATTGATAATATTTTGAACAATGATCAGCTTCAAAGCACCTTAATAAGTAATATATTAAACCTCATAAAGAGTAAGGGATATTATGGAGTGGTGGTAGATTTTGAAAGAATTTCACCAGAAAATAGAGAAAAATATAATAACTTTTTAAGAAAATTAGTAGATGCATTACATCCAAATTATATTGTGGTAACTGCTTTAGCACCAAAGACTTATGATGTTACTACTGGATCTTGGCATGGAGCACATGATTATAAGGCTCATGGAGAAATAGTAGATTTTGTTATAATTATGACCTATGAATGGGGCTGGTCTGGTGGTCCTCCTATGGCGGTAGCACCACTAAATGAAGTTAGGAATGTAATTAATTATGCAGTATCAGTTATACCTCCTAAGAAAATCATGATGGGGGTGCCGCTATATGGTTATGATTGGACTCTGCCATACATGCCAGGAGGAGCATTTGCTGAAAGTATTGGAAATCAAGAGGCTATTCATAGAGCTGGTAGATATGGTGCAATTATAAAATATGATGTAAAAGCTCAATCTCCTTATTATAGTTATGTAGATGAAAAGGGAAGACAACATATAGTATGGTTTGAGGATGCTAGAAGTGTAGAGGCCAAATATAAATTAGCCAGTGAGTATAATTTAAGAGGAGTGAGCTATTGGGTATTAGCACAACCTTTCCCGCAGAATTGGCAGGTATTAGATAATATGTTTAATATAACGAAGGTAATTAAATAGTAAATATTAAATAATAAAGAATAGATAAGGTTGATTTTTTTTCATTGGCATTACAAAAAATCCTCAATATTTATTCTTTATTATTTATGCCATAAAAATAGTGATATAATAAAGTAACAAATTAATTTAAACAAAATTCTGTTTTATTGTTGGAGGGATACAGATGAAAAAAAATATAGGTGTTATTGGGTGTGGAAATATGGCCCAAGCCATAATAGGCGGTATAGTAGCTTCTAATA
This sequence comes from Clostridium liquoris, assembly GCF_002995785.1. Classification (GTDB taxonomy): domain Bacteria; phylum Bacillota; class Clostridia; order Clostridiales; family Clostridiaceae; genus Clostridium_AO; species Clostridium_AO liquoris. The sequence continues at coordinate 28,380 of NZ_PVXO01000032.1, forward strand.
TATTACCAGGTGAAAAAGTTTTAGTAAGTGATACAGATGAGAAAAAATTAAACTACATTAAAGATAAATTAAATGTAAAAGTTACAAAGGATAATAAAGAAATAGCTGCAAATTCTGATATTATTATATTAGCTATAAAACCTAATGTACATGATCAGGTTATAGGAGAAATTAAGGATTGTGTAAAAGATGATGTGGTTATTGTTACTATTGGTGCAGGTATAACTATAAATTACATAGAAAAAGCTTTTAATAGAGATATAAAAGTCATAAGAACAATGCCAAATACTCCTGCTCTAGTTGGAGAAGGAATGGCAGCTTTATGCTACAATAATATAGTTAGCAAAGAAGAAATTGAAGAGGTAGTAAGTATTTTTGAAAGCTTTGGTAAAGTGGAGATAATCAGTGAAAAGCTTATGGATGTAGTGCCTGCAGTAAGTGGATCATCACCAGCTTATGTTTATATGTTTATAGAAGCTTTAGCAGATGGTGCTGTATTAGACGGTATGCCAAGAGATAAGGCATATAAAATGGCGGCCCAGTCAGTTTTAGGAGCAGCTAAGATGGTTTTAGAAACAGGGGAACATCCAGGTGCGTTAAAGGATAAGGTATGTTCTCCAGGAGGAACTACAATTGAAGCTGTATACTCCTTAGAGATGAGTAATTTTAGAGGTGCAGTAATTCAAGCTATGAGAAAATGTACAGAAAAAACAATAAAAATGTCTGGAAAATAGCTGTAAGCTAGGGAACGTAGATAGATTTGTGTAAATACAAATTATCTACGTTCTCGTAAGCTATTTTTGAGATAAAAGTGAAGGGTGCGAATTTTTTACATGTACTCTTCACTTTTTTTATTTATTGTTTATAGTAGGCCTTCCCATTGAGTATAAAGTTCCTCTAACTCTTTTTCTACATTTAAAATTTCTTTATTTACTTCTTCACTTTTTTGTGGGTCAGAATATATTTCCTCAAGACATAATTTTTTTTGCAATTCCACTAGGTAACTTTCCTTATCAGCTATTTCATCTTCTATAGATTTAATTTTTAATTTTTTTTCTTTTTCCAGCTTTTCAGCCTCTCTTTTTTTCTTTTTTTCCTGGTGAATTTGAGTTTTAGTTTTTCCTTCTTGTTCTTCCTCATGAATAAATCTATGAGGATTTTTCTTTTTTTCAATATAATAACTGTAGTTCCCTAGATATTCCTTTGCTTCATCCTCTTTTAACTCATATATTTTATCTATTACCTTATTTAAGAAATATCTATCATGGGATATAACTAAAACTGTACCATCGTACTCTAAAATAGCATCTTCCAAGGCTTCACGAGACATTATATCTAGATGATTAGTAGGTTCATCTAGCAGCAATAAATTCGATTCGGATAGCATAAGTTTAAGAAGATTAATTCTACATTTTTCCCCACCGCTCAATTTGCAGATAGGCTTAAAAACATCATCTCCTTTGAATAAAAATGCCGCCAATGAAGTCCTGATTTCTGTAGTAGTCATATTAGGAAAGTCATCCCAAACTTCATCTATTATAGTTTTATCACCATTCAAATCTGACTGTTCCTGATCATAATATCCAATAAATACATTTTTACCTAGAACTTTTATTCCACCATCCGATTCTATTTTATCCATAATGATCTTAAATAAAGTTGTTTTGCCTCGACCGTTTTCGCCAATTAAAGCTACTTTTTCTCCTCTTTTTATATCAAAACTAATATTGCTAAAGAGATGTTTATCTTCAAAGCTTTTACTTAAATTTTCAATATGAAGCACATCATTACCGCTAGTAATTGATGTTTTAAATTTTATTTTTGCTCCATTAGGATCTTTATCAGGGGATTGTAGTCTTTCAATTTTATCTAGAGTCTTTTGTCTGCTTTCTGCAGCTTTTATACTTTTTTCTCTGTTAAAAGATCTGTATCTTTCTATTATTTCTTCTTGCCTTTTTAACTCCTCTTGTTGTAAATTATAGGCTTTTAATTTATTCTCATAGTCTTTCTTTTTAAATTCAATAAACTTTGTGTAATTTCCGTCATAAAAAGATATATGAGAGTTTAGTAATTCCATGGTTTTATTTGTTATAGCATCAAGGAAGTATCTGTCATGAGATATTATGACTATGGTACCTTTATAACCCTTTAGGTATTCTTCCAACCATTCAATAGCTTCTAGGTCAAGATGGTTAGTAGGCTCATCTAAAAGTAAAATATCTGGATTATTAAGTAAAAGTTTGCAAAGGGCCACTCTGGTTTTTTGACCGCCGCTTAATATATTTATTGATTTATTGTAGTCACCCTCTGTAAAACCTAAGCCTTTCAATACTTTACTTATCTCACCTTTATAGGTATATCCACCTCTGTTATTATATAATTCCGTATATAAGGTATAGTCTTTAATTATTTTATCGTGATAATCAGCTTTAGAAGCATCATAAGGTTCATTCAATTTCATTTCCAAATCTACAATTTTGTTTTCCAAATCTATAATCTCATTAAATACAGAAAGCATTTCTTCATAAATAGTATTATTAGAATCCAGTGATAAATGCTGTGAAAGATAGCCTAGTTTTTTATTTTTATCTATAAATAATTCACCGCTATCATAATCTAATTGATTTGTTAATATTTTAAACAATGTAGATTTACCTGCACCATTTGGACCGATTAGTCCTACTTTATCCCCTTCATTTATACTAAAGGTTATATTTTCTAAAATCACATTTATTCCATAGTTTTTATTTAAATTTTTACAACTTAAAATTGTCATATTAAGAATTCACCTCTTTACTCTTACTATTTTACTATGGAAAGTTATAATTTTGTAGTAAAAGTTTTAATTTGCTATATAATAACAATATGTATAATAATAAATTATTTTACATTATAAATTATTATCATGTATTCAGTGGTATGAAAAGTAATAATATGATAAAATATAAAATTGATGTTATATTAATATTAAAATTAGCATAAGAGGTGTAGTGATGGACAAGAATAAGAATATTTCAATGGCAGTTATAAAAAGATTGCCAAAATACCATAGATATTTAGAAGAACTTTTAAAAAATGATGTAGATAGAATTTCATCTAAAGAATTAAGCAAAAAAATAGGCTTTACAGCTTCTCAAATAAGACAAGATTTTAATTGTTTTGGAGATTTTGGACAACAAGGCTATGGGTATAATGTAAAAGAATTACATGAACAGATAAGCAATATTTTAGGGCTTACCAGGGAATATAGTATTGTAATTGTAGGTGCAGGTAATATAGGTCAAGCTGTAGCTAATTATTCAAATTTTGAAAAACTTGGATTTAAACTTAAGGCTATATTTGATATAAATCCTAAGCTTGTAGGAATAAAAATAAGAGATATTGAAATAGAAGATATAGATACCCTAGAAAATTTCTTAAAAGACAATAGTATAGATATAGGAGTAATATGTGTACCTAGCAGAAGTGCCCAAGATGTATGCAATATTCTAACTAAAAATAAGGTAAAAAGTATATGGAATTTTGCGCCTGTAGATTTAAGTGTACCAGAAGGTGTATTTACAGAAGATGTTCATTTAAGTGATAGCTTACTCACATTAAGTTATTTAATGCATCAAAGCTAATTCGAAGAAACTTGCAATATAAGATCATATGACTTTAAGGTTAATTATTTATTTATCCTTAAAGTTATATTTTTATCCAAGAGTGTATTTTACAATAAAGTTTATTTTAATGATGAAATAAATTAAAAATTATAAAAGTATACAAAGTTTGTTGTTGAAAATTAAATCGTTAGAGTATATAATAAAAATGTTGGCAGGAGTATTTTATTTTTTATTGCGCTTTGTTATAATATTAACAAAATGCTATAAAATATTATTAGGGAGGAACATGTTATTATGGAATTTAAAAACGTTATCCTTGAAAAGAATGGCAATATTGCCATCGTAACTATTAACAGACCTAATGCTTTAAATGCTTTAAATTCAGAAACTTTAAAAGAATTAGATATAGTAGTTGACACATTAGCAAATGACGATGAAATTCTAGCAGTTATACTTACTGGAGCAGGAAAAGCTTTTGTTGCTGGGGCAGATATAACTGAAATGAAAGATTTAAATGCAGTCCAGGGAAGAAAATTTGGCATTCTTGGAAATAAAGTATTCAGAAAGTTGGAAACTTTAGAGAAACCAGTTATCGCAGCTGTTAATGGATTTGCATTAGGTGGTGGATGTGAAATTTCTATGGCTTGTGACATAAGAATAGCATCAAAGAAGGCTAAGTTTGGACAGCCAGAATCTGGTTTAGGAATTACCCCAGGTTTTGGAGGGACTCAAAGACTTTCAAGACTTGTTGGAATGGGAATGGCTAAACAGTTAATTTATACTGCGGAAATGATTAATGCCGACGAAGCTTTAAGAATAGGACTTGTAAATAAAGTTGTAGAACCAGAAAAATTAATGGATGAAGCTAAAGAAATGGCTAAGAAAATAGCTAATAATGCACCAATCGCTGTAAAGCTTTGTAAATCAGCTATAAACAAAGGAATGCAGTGTGATATAGATACAGCTATAGCATATGAATCAGAAGCATTTGGTGAATGCTTTGCTACTGAAGATCAAAAAGAAGGTATGACAGCATTTGTTGAAAAAAGAGATAAATGCTTTAAAAATAGATAGGAGGTAAGAGTAAATGAATTTTGCATTAACTAGAGAACAAGAATTTGTAAAACAAATGGTTAGAGAATTTGCTGAAAATGAAGTTAAACCAATAGCAGCAGAGATTGATAAAACTGAAGAATTCCCTATGGAAAATGTTCAAAAGATGGCTAAGCTTGGAATGATGGGAATACCATTTCCAAAAGAGTATGGTGGAGCTGGCGGAGATGTGTTGTCATACATACTAGCAGTTGAAGAATTATCAAAAGTTTGTGGAACAACAGGTGTTATTCTTTCAGCACACACTTCATTATGTGCTTCATTAATATATGAACACGGAACAGAAGAACAGAAACAAAAGTATTTAATTCCACTTGCAAAAGGTGAAAAATTAGGCGCATTTGGATTAACTGAGCCAAATGCTGGTACAGATGCTGCAGGACAGCAAAGTCTAGCTGTAGATATGGGAGATTACTATCTATTAAATGGTTCAAAAATATTTATCACTAATGGTGGAGTAGCAGATACTTTCGTAGTATTCGCTATGACTGATAGAAGCAAAGGTGTTAAAGGAATATCTGGATTCATACTTGAAAAAGGAATGCCAGGATTCTCCATTGGTAAAGTTGAAGATAAATTAGGAATTAGAGCATCATCAACAACAGAGCTTATATTTGAAGATGTTAAAGTTCCAAAGGAAAACTTAATTGGAAAAGAAGGAAAGGGTTTCGGTATAGCAATGAAGACTCTTGATGGAGGAAGAATTGGTATAGCAGCTCAGGCTTTAGGAATAGCTGAAGGTGCTTTTGATGAAGCTAAAAACTATATGAAAGAAAGAAAACAATTTGGAAGAAAGCTTCACAAATTCCAGGGATTAGCTTGGATGATGGCCGATATGGAAGTATCTATTGAAACAGCAAGACTTTTAGTTTATAAAGCTGCTTGGAAGAAACAGAATAAGATGCCATATACTGTAGATGCAGCTAGGGCAAAATTACATGCAGCAAATGTTGCTATGGATGTAACAACAAAAGCTGTACAGTTATTCGGTGGATATGGATATACTAAGGATTATCCAGTAGAAAGAATGATGAGAGACGCTAAGATTACTGAAATATATGAAGGAACCTCACAGGTTCAGCAGATGGTTATTTCAGGAAACATATTTAAATAATAAGGAGGGTTCGCGTAAATGAATATAGTTGTTTGTTTAAAACAAGTTCCAGATACTAACGAAGTTAAAATAGATCCAGTTACAGGAACTCTTATTAGAGAAGGTGTTCCATCTATAATAAACCCAGATGATAAAAATGCATTAGAAGAAGCATTGAGATTAAAAGATGAAAATGGTGCAAAGGTTACTGTCATAAGCATGGGACCTCCACAGGCTGAAGTTGCTTTAAGAGAATCTTTAGCTATGGGAGCAGATGAAGCTATATTAATATCAGACAGAGCATTTGCTGGAGCTGATACATTAGCTACATCAAGAGCATTAGCCGCAGCAATTGAAAAATTAGATTACGATATCGTATTTGCTGGAAGACAGGCTATTGATGGAGATACAGCTCAGGTTGGACCAGAAATAGCTGAACACTTAAATATTCCACAGGTAACTTACGTTGAAGAAGTTAAAGTATGTGGAAAAGAATTAGTAGCTAAGAGAGCATGGGAAGATGGATATGAAAATATCAAAGTTCAAATGCCAGTTCTTTTAACAGCTATAAAAGAATTAAATGAGCCAAGATATATGAATGTAGGGTATATCTTTGGAGCATTTGATAAAGAAGTAAAAGTTTGGAATGCAGATTTTTTAGGAGTAGATAAATCCCTTCTTGGACTTGCTGGATCACCAACAAAAGTTAAGAAGTCAGTTACTAAAGAAGCTAAGGGCAAGGGAGAAATAATTAATCAACCTGCAAAAGAAGAAGCAGCGTATGCAGTTTCAAAATTAAAGGAAAAACACTATATCTAATATAGGAGGGATTTGGAATGAATATAGCAGATTACAAAGGTGTATGGGTATTTGCTGAACAGAGAGACGGACATTTACAAAAAGTTGCTTTGGAACTTTTAGGAAAAGGTAGAGAAATAGCAGATAAAATAGGAGTAGAGTTAACAGCTATACTACTTGGAGATAATATAGATGAAATTGCAAATGAATTAGTTGCTTATGGTGCTGATAGAGTATTATATGCTCATAATCCATTATTAAAGCATTATACAACTGATGCATATACAAAGGTTATTTGCGATTTGGCAAAGGAAAGAAAACCTGAAATAATTCTTGTTGGTGCTAGCTTCATTGGAAGAGATTTGGGACCAAGAGTATCAGCAAGATTAGGCACAGGGCTTACAGCAGACTGTACAGCACTCGACACAGAAGAAGGAACTAACCATCTTTTAATGACAAGACCAGCATTTGGTGGAAACTTAATGGCTACAATTATGTGTACAGAACATAGACCACAGATGTCTACAGTAAGACCAGGAGTTTTTGAAAAATTAGCTAAAGATACTTCAAGAAAAGGCAAAGTAGAAAAGATAGCTGCTAAAGTAGAAGCTTCAGACATAAGAACTAAGGTAGAGGATGTTGCAAAAATTGCTAAGAACATAGCAGATATCGGAGAAGCAGAAGTGTTAGTATCCGGCGGCAGAGGACTAGGAGATAAAGAAAACTTCGGAATGTTAAAAGAGTTAGCAGATTTAATGGGAGGAAGCATAGCTGGTTCAAGAGCTGCTATAGATAGTGGTTGGTTAGATAAAGCTTATCAGGTAGGACAGACAGGAAAAACTGTTAGACCTAAAATCTATATAGCTGTTGGTATATCAGGAGCTATTCAGCATTTAGCTGGGATGCAGGATTCCGACTTTATAATAGCTATAAACAAGGATGAAAGTGCTCCAATTATGCAGATTGCTGACCTTGGAATAGTAGGAGATTTCAAAAAAATAATTCCTGAATTAATAGCCCAAATAAAAGTTGCTCAGGCAGAATAATTAAGATTTAAAATACATGTTTGCATCTTTTAAGATACGAACATGTATATTTTAATATAATTTATGTACATTATATTAATGTAAAAAGTTATTATAGGAGGGTTACATAAAATGAAAAAGGTATGTGTACTTGGTGCAGGAACAATGGGAGCAGGAATAGCTCAGGCTTTTGCTGCAAAAGGATATGAAGTTGTTTTAAGAGATATTAAAGATGAATTTGTTGAAAGAGGACTAAATGGAATCAACAAAAGTTTATCAAAATTAGTTACTAAGGGCAAAAAGACTCAGGAAGATATGGACAATATTCTTTCAAGATTAACAGGAACAGTAGATATAAACATGGCTGCTGATTGCGATTTAGTAGTTGAAGCTGCTGTTGAAAGAATGGATATTAAGAAGGAGATATTTTCAGAATTAGATAGAATCTGTAAGCCAGAAACTATATTAGCTTCAAATACTTCATCACTTTCAATAACTGAAATAGCTGCTTCCACAAAGAGACCAGATAAAGTTATAGGAATGCATTTCTTCAATCCAGCTCCAGTTATGAAGCTTGTTGAAATAATCAAAGGAGCGAATACTTCACAGGAAACTTTTGATGCTGTTAAAGAAACATCAATAGCAATTGGAAAGGATCCAGTAGAAGTTGCAGAAGCTCCAGGATTCGTTGTAAACAGAATATTAATACCAATGATCAATGAAGCAGTTGGTATTTATGCAGAAGGTATAGCTTCAGCTGATGATATTGACAAGGCTATGATGCTTGGTGCTAATCATCCAATGGGACCTTTAGCTTTAGGAGATCTTATAGGATTAGACGTATGTCTTGCAATCATGGATGTATTATATAATGAAACTGGAGACTCAAAATACAGGGCTCATCCATTATTAAGAAAATATGTTAGAGCTGGTTGGTTAGGAAGAAAGTCCGGAAAAGGATTCCACAACTACGCAAAATAGTTTTAAAAAGTCATTGGGGTTTCCCAATGACTTTTTTCATGTATCTGTTGTATTATAGGTGGTGAATTTTCATGGCTTATGTAGAAAATAATTTTAAATTATGATTGGATTTAGACGAAGTTAAAGAAGTAACAAAAATTAATTGTGAAAAAATTAATAATGATTATATATGTTCCCTTAGGTAGATTTTTAAAATTAAATATTTAATTTACAAAAAACTCTCTTAATTTTTTATCAAGGGAGTTTTCTGCAGGTTTCAGATTATTTTTTAATATTTAATATTATAATAAGGTTGATAATTCATATACAGTTTATATATAATAAATATTATATATAAGAAGAAATATTTCTTTGAAGATACGGAGGAAAAGAAATGTATAAAATTGTAGAAAAAAAAATATTAGCTCCGAATATTTATTTAATGGATGTGGAAGCTCCAAGAATAGCTAAGTCAGCACAACCAGGACAATTTATTATAGTAAGAGCTGATGAAAAGAGTGAAAGAATACCTCTTACAATTTGCGATTATAATAGAGAAAAAGGAACTATAACTATAGTATTTCAGGTAGTAGGCAGTTCCACTATGAAGATGTCCAAATTGGAAGCAGAAGATTACTTTCAGGATTTTGTAGGACCATTAGGACAGCCTTCAGAATTTATACATGAAAACATAGAAGAATTAAAGAAAAAAAGTATTGTTTTCGTAGCAGGAGGGGTAGGTACAGCACCAGTATACCCTCAAGTAAAATGGCTTAATTCATTGGGTATAAAAGCAGATGTAATAGTTGGAAGTAAATCAAAGGAATTTTTAATTCTAGAAGAAGAGATGAGAAAAGAAGCTGGAAATTTATACATTACCACTGATGATGGTTCTTATGGAAATAAAGGATTAGTAACAGAAGTATTAAAGAATTTAATAGAAAATGAAAATAAAAAATATGATGTAGTAGTGGCTATAGGACCTATGATTATGATGAAATTCGTAGCAAAGCTTACAAAAGAATATGGTATAAAAACAGTAGTTAGTTTAAATACTCTAATGGTAGATGGTACTGGTATGTGTGGAGCTTGCAGAGTAACTGTAGGAGGCCATACTAAATTTACATGTGTAGATGGGCCTGAATTTGATGGACATTTAGTAGATTTTGAAGAAGCTATGAGAAGACAGACAATGTATAAAACAGAAGAAGGGAAACAATTTCTAGAACAGCAAGAAAGAGAAGAAGGTCATATATGCCATGTAGGACTTGGAGGTGAAAAGTAATGGATAGATTAAAAAAGACACCTGTTAAGGAACAAGATGCACATGAAAGAATAAAAAACTTTAATGAAGTATCTTTAGGATATTCGGAAGAAGAGGCAGTTAATGAAGCTTCAAGATGCCTAAATTGCAAAAATCCCCTTTGTGTATCTGATTGCCCTGTATCTATAAGTATTCCAAAATTTATTCAATGTATAAAAGAGAGAAATTTTAAAAAAGCGGCGGAAATAATAAATGAGGCAAGCTCCCTTCCAGCCATATGTGGTAGGGTATGTCCTCAGGAAACTCAATGTGAAGGAAAATGTATATTAGGTATTAAGGGAGAGCCAGTATCTATTGGAAAACTTGAAAGATTTATTGGAGATTGGTCAAGGGAAAATAATATAGATTTATCAATAAAGTGTGAAAAGAAAAATAAGAAGATTGCTGTAATAGGCGGTGGACCAGCTGGACTTACTTGTGCTGGAGATTTAGCTAAAATAGGTTATGATGTTACTATATTTGAAGCTCTTCATGAGCCAGGCGGAGTTTTGGTTTATGGAATACCTGAATTTAGATTACCAAAGGACACAGTAGTTAAACATGAAATAGAAAATGTAAAAAAATTAGGAGTAAAAATCGAGACAGATGTAATTATAGGTAAAACTGTAACCATAGATGAACTAATGGAGGAAGAAGGATTTAGTGCAATATTCATTGGTTCAGGAGCAGGACTCCCTAAATTTATGGGCATACCAGGTGAAAACTATAATGGGGTATTTTCAGCTAATGAATTTTTAACTAGGAACAATTTAATGAAAGCCTTTAGAAAAGATTATGATACGCCAATAAAAGTAGGAATGAAAGTAGCTGTTGTTGGCGGAGGAAATGTTGCTATGGATGCTGCTAGAACTGCAAGAAGACTAGGAGCAGAAGTTCATATAGTGTATAGAAGATCTGAAGAGGAGCTTCCAGCAAGAAAAGAAGAAATTCACCATGCCAAAGAAGAGGGAATAATCTTTGATCTTCTTACAAACCCAGTAGAGATATTAGCTGATGAAAAAGGCTGGGTAAAAGCTATGAAATGTATAAGAATGGAATTAGGGGAACCAGATGCATCAGGAAGAAGAAGACCTATTGAAATAAAGGATTCAGAATTTATAATGGAAGTAGATACAGTTATAATGTCTTTAGGCACTTCTCCAAACCCTCTTATAGCTTCAACAACTAAAGGATTAGAGGCAAATAAATGGGGATGCATTTGTGCTGATGAGGAAACTGGAATAACTTCTAGAGAAGGTGTATTTGCCGGTGGAGATGCGGTAACAGGAGCGGCTACAGTTATTCTTGCTATGGAAGCTGGTAAAAAGGCTGCTAAGGCTATAGATGAATTATTAATGAAAAAAAAGAAATAATAAAAAAAGATTGCTAAGCAACTTTTTTAGAGTACAGAGCAAAGAGTACAGATAAGGGGAATTTTTCTCCATTTACATTATGAAAAATTTTTAAATTAAAGCTTTTCTGTAGTGTTAAGGTCAGAAAAGCCTCAATATCTGTACTCTGTACTCTGTTATCTGTGCTCTTAAAAAATGTTTCACATTTTTGAAAAGGGGTGTTACTAAATGGATTTTGATTATGTTGAAGAATCAATACAGAATGGAGTTAAATCAGTAAAAATAAAAAATGTAAAAAACTTTGAATTGGCTCATATATTTGAATGTGGTCAGTGCTTTAGATGGAATGAGCAAGAAAATGGTAATTATATTGGAGTGGCCTTTGGAAAGGTTATAGAGGTAGAAAAAAGAGATAATGATGTAATAATATATAATACTGATGAAAAAGAATTTAGCCAAATATGGGTAAATTATTTTCATTTATATAGGGATTATTCAGAAATTAAAAGTATACTAAGTAGGGATGAATTATTAAAAAAATCCGTAGATTTTGGATATGGTATTAGACTGTTACAACAGGAACCTTTTGAGTTAATAGTATCTTTTATAATATCAGCTAATAATAGAATACCTATGATAAAAAGAGCTATAGAAAATATAAGCAAAAAATGGGGAGAACCAATATTATATAAAGGTAATACCTATTATAGCTTCCCAACAATAGAAAGGCTTAATAAGGCAACACAAGAGGAATTAGAGGCATGCAGTACTGGATTTAGAGCTAAATATATAAAGGATACTGTGGAGAAAATACATAATAACATAAATCCTGATTCTAATGAATATAATAAATTATTTGATATAAACTGGATTAAAGATCAACAAGATGATATATGTCATAATGCTCTTCAAGGTTTTATGGGCATAGGACCTAAGGTAGCAGATTGCATTATGTTATTTTCTATGGGAAAATATTCAGCTTTTCCGGTGGATGTTTGGGTAAAAAGGGCTATGCAGCATTTTTATTTAGCACCTGATGTATCATTAAAAAAGATAAGAGATTTTGCAAGAAATAAATTTGGAGAGTTATCGGGTTTTGCCCAGCAATATTTATTTTATTATGCAAGAGAAAATCATATTATAATATAAAGATTTGTATTAAGGGAGTGAAAATTGAAGCTATATTTATATAATGTAGATAAATGTATAAATTTATCTAAAAAAAGATTAAAAATATGTATTAATTTTTTTTGAGTTTCTGTTATAATAGTATATGTTAAGAATTTAACGAGGTTAGCAAACTGTACTAATATAAAAAGTAATGTATTTCAAAATTGAATTACTTTTTAGAAAATTAGGAGGAATTTAAATAATGATAACATTTGAAACTCAATTAAAAAAATTAAAGTATCTTGTGCTAAAAGAAGTAGCTAAAATGGCATTAGAAAATAGACTTAATAAAGAGGAATTAGATAAGATTCCTTTTGAAATAATTAAAGGCGATAAGGCAGAATATAGATGCTGTGTTTATAAGGAAAGGGCTATAGTATATGAAAGATCCAAGCTTGCAATGGGTTGCTTACCGAATGGTCAAGTGGCTGATGAATTTGTAAATGTTGAAGATGATGATCAAATTATTTATGTAATTGATGCAGCTTGTGATAAGTGCCCAATAAACAGATTTGTGGTTACGGAAGCTTGTAGAGGATGTATACAGCATAAATGTATGGAGGTATGTCCAGCAGGAGCCATAACAAGAGCAGCAGGCAGAGCATATATAAACCATGAAACCTGTAAGGAATGTGGATTATGTAAAGAAGTATGTCCTTATAATGCTGTAGCAGAGGTTATGAGACCTTGCAAAAGGGTATGCCCAACTGGTGCTTTGGAAATGAATCCTAAGGATAGCAAAGCTAGAATAAATAAAGAAGAATGTGTGAACTGTGGAGCTTGTATGGGTGCTTGCCCTTTTGGAGCAATATCCGATAAAAGTTTTATAGTTGATGTAATCCGTGCTTTAAAGGATAAGAAAAATGTATATGCAGTGGTAGCACCATCTATAACAGGTCAGTTTGGATCTAATGTAACTGTAGGACAAGTAAAAGCGGCATTTAAGAAAATGGGATTTAAGGATATGATTGAAGCTGCTTGTGGAGCTGATGCTGTAGCAGTTCATGAAGGAAATGAATTTATAGAAAGAATGGAAAAGGGAGATAAATACATGACAAACTCCTGCTGTTCAGGATTTTTGAATTATATAGAAAAGAAATTTCCTGATCAGATTGAAAGGGTTTCAGGTACGGTATCACCAATGATTGCAGCAGGTAGAATGGTTAAGAGTATGGACAAAGATTCAGTGGTGGTATTTGTAGGCCCATGTACTGCAAAGAAAAATGAAATCAAAAGGGATAGTATAAAGGATGCAGTAGATTATGTTATGACTTTTGAAGAGATTACTGCTCTTATGGGGGCCTTTGGTATAGATGCTGAAGAGTGTGAAGCAATAGCAACAGACGATGCTTCAATATTTGGAAGAGGTTTTGCTCAAGGCGGTGGAGTTATAGCTGCCATTCAAAATTATATGAAGAGCAAGGATACAGAAATAGAATTTAAACCAGTTAGAGCAAGTGGATCAGCTGAAATAAAGAGAACAATGATAATGGCTAAGGTAGGAAGACTTTCAGGAAACTTTATAGAGGGCATGATGTGTGAAGGAGGATGTATAGGGGGACCAGCTGCTATGGTGCCTATTATGAAATCAAGATCACAGCTATTAAGATTTAGCAAAGAATCTACCAAAAAAGATGTAGTAGACAATGAAAATTTAAAGAAATATGATGGATTAAATCTGGAAAGATAATATATGTTTGGGAAATTAACAATAAAGATTATAACAAAGCCTTGCAAAATGCAAGGCTTTTGCTATTTTTTTAACATATAAAAAAAGTTCCCATTATTTTTAAATTTTCATTAACAAAGCCCATAAGTTGTGTTTTATTATTGACTTTATCCAGTATAAAATGCAATATATAATATAATAATGTAATTTTTAGTATGGTATTTAAAAAAGCTAAACGCAAATACTAACTGTATATTAACAGTGTTAAGGGAGAAGATATGATAAGAAGATTATGGCATAAGTCTAAGTACTTTTTTGGAAAACTAAATAATTATTTGTCAAAATATAAAGGATATATAATTTTAGCTATTTTTTCTTTAGTATTTATTTATATTGGATACGAATATTTTCTTAAATATTTTTCTATACTTAGAGATCCTAATAAAATAAAAAGTGCTATAATGGCTTATGGTAAATATAGCGTTTTTGCTTTTCTTGTATTACAAATAATACAAGTTATAGTATTTTTTATACCAGGAGAAATAATACAAGTGGCTGGAGGGTATATATTTGGAACTATTTATGGTAGTATAATATCATTAATTGGAATAACTTTGGGAGGAATAATAGTATATCTTATATCAAGTCTATATGGAAAACCCTTTGTTAGAAAAGTTATATCCCAAAAACAACTTAAGTTTTTTAACAAGATTTTAAGGTTTGGAAGCATAAATTATGTGGTGTTTCTTTTATATTTAATACCAGGTATACCTAAAGATGCTTTGGCATATATATGTGGCATATCAGATATTAAATTTAAAAATTTTGTAATTTATTCAACAGCAGGAAGAGTACCATGTATATTTATATCGGCTTATTTTGGAGCTAAGATTACTTCAGGAGATGTATCAGTATTAATTACTATTGCTGTAGTTATGACAATATTGTTTGTAATTGGAGTATTAAAGGGAGAAAAAATTATAAGAAATTTATTAGGAAAAGGAAATGACAGTTAAATATAGGGGGAGCTAATTTAAAATTCAGAGCCATTTTTATATATAACAATAGATACTAAGCTAAAAAATATCATAAATATAGTAATTGACATAGCACAGTGTAGAAAAAAATACTGAGGTAACATTCTAATAACAGGATCCTTATCAATATCAAAAATCCAATAATCATTTCTAAAAAATAGTCTATGAAATATGGTAAACGTAGTGTTAAAGTTTATAGAAAAAAACGTTAAAAGCAGTATAGGCATAAATAATAGCAATCCACTTAAATATTTAAAAAGAGAAAAATCTTTGAATTTTAGGGAATAATAAACTCCTATTGAGGATATAAAAATGCTTATGTAAAATAAATAATCCATTTTTATAAATATGTTTTTTACTTCATAAAAATGAATCTTACCTTCTGAAGATGATGGCAAAGTAGGCATATTAAATTCAATATTTTGTCTAGAAGTTATAAAGTTTATTAGATAGTTATAATTTGCCTTAATGTCAGTGACATTAAATCCAGATTCATTAGGTATGTTTAAATAGTTTATATCAAAATAGTACAGCTGTTTATTATTCACTGTTAATTTAACTGAAAGTATTATAAAAAAAAGTGTAAAATTAACTACTAATAAAGTCTTTGATAATAATTTTAACTTATTCATAATATATATACTCCTTGGGAATATTAATATATGTTTTATGGCAAGTATTATATAGTTAAATTATAGCGGTTTATTTTTTTTTGTAAATATAAATATTTGTTTTATTATGCTATAAAGTAAAATAAAGAAAAGTGTAGCAATATAATAATTTAATTAGTTAAGTGGATATAAATGAATGTAATGGCTATAAAGTAGTAAATAATCCATTCTTTTAAGGTTGATATTATACATACTATTATTTATTATAATTGTATCAGCACTCATGGTCAATGAGTGCTAACAACAAAATTACTATATAATATAAAATATATTTTAAAATACATTAAGGAGGGGTTTAAATGAAAGTTAGACCACTTGGAGACAGGATTGTCATTAAAAGAATTGAAGTTGAGGAAACTACAAAAAGCGGAATAGTTCTTCCAGGAGCAGCAAAGGAAAAACCACAGGAAGCTAAGGTAGTAGCAGTAGGACCAGGTACAGCTGAGATTAAGATGGAAGTAAAAGAAGGAGACAGGGTGTTATTCTCAAAATATGCAGGTAATGAAGTTAAACTTGATGGTATTGATTATACAATACTAAAACAAGAAGATATATTAGCTGTATTAGAATAATTTAGTTTTTAAAACATTAAATTTAACATGAACATATATAGAGGAGGTAATTTAAATGGCTAAGAGCTTATTATTTGGTGAAGATGCAAGAAGATCTATGCAAAAGGGTGTTGATAAACTTGCTAACACAGTTAAAGTTACACTTGGACCAAAGGGAAGAAATGTTGTTTTAGATAAAAAATTTGGTGCACCACTAATTACTAATGATGGTGTTACTATAGCAAAAGAAATAGAATTAGAGGATTCATATGAAAATATGGGCGCTCAGCTTGTAAAGGAAGTTGCTACAAAGACTAATGATGTAGCAGGAGATGGAACAACTACAGCTACATTGTTAGCTCAGGCTATAATGAGAGAGGGACTAAAGAATGTTACAGCTGGAGCAAATCCAATGTTGGTTAGACGTGGAATAAAGATGGCTGTAGATAAAGCAGTAGAAGAAATTAAAAAAATATCAAAACCCGTTGAAGGTAAAGAAGATATAGCAAGGGTTGCTGCTATTTCAGCTGCTGATGAAGAAATAGGTAAGCTTATATCTGATGCTATGGAAAAGGTAGGTAATGAGGGCGTTATCACTGTAGAAGAATCAAAAAGTATGGGAACAGAATTAGATGTTGTTGAGGGTATGCAGTTTGATAGAGGATATTTAAGCGCATACATGGTTACTGATTCAGAAAAGATGGAAGCTGCATTGGATGACCCATATATATTAATTACTGATAAAAAAATATCAAACATACAAGACTTATTACCATTACTTGAGAAAATTGTTCAGCAGGGTAGAAAACTATTAATAATAGCTGACGACGTAGAAGGAGAAGCATTAGCTACACTAGTTGTTAACAAATTAAGAGGAACATTTAATTGTGTAGCAGTTAAAGCCCCAGGATTTGGTGATAGAAGAAAAGAAATGCTTCAAGATATAGCAATTCTTACAGGTGGAGTAGTTATATCAGAAGAATTAGGAAGAGATTTAAAAGATGTTACATTAAATATGCTTGGAACAGCAGAATCAGTAAAGATTACAAAGGAAAATACTACTATAGTTAATGGCAGAGGATCCAAAAAAGAAATCCAGGATAGAGTAAATCAGATAAAAGCTCAGATAGCAGAAACTACTTCTGATTTTGATAGAGAAAAATTACAAGAAAGACTTGCAAAAATTGCAGGTGGAGTAGCTGTAGTTAAAGTTGGAGCTGCTACTGAAACTGAATTAAAGGAAAGAAAGTTAAGAATAGAAGATGCTTTAGCAGCTACAAAAGCAGCTGTTGAAGAAGGTATAGTTCCAGGTGGTGGAACAGCTTATACTATGATAATTCCAGAAATCGAAAAGTTAACTTCAGATGTAGCTGACATCAAACTTGGTATAGATATAATAAGAAAAGCTCTTGAAGAACCAGTAAGACAGATAGCTTACAATGCAGGAGCAGAAGGTTCCATTGTAATTGAAAAAGTTAGAAACGGTGAACCAGGTATTGGATATGATGCACTACATGATTGTTATGTAAACATGATTAAAGTTGGTATAGTTGATCCAACTAAGGTTACAAGATCAGCATTACAGAACGCTGCATCTGTTTCCGCAACATTCTTAACAACAGAAGCTGCTGTTGCTGATATTCCAGAAAAGAATAGTACTCCAGCACCAGGAGGAGCACCAGGAATGGGAGCAGAAGGAATGTACTAAAAAAGTGCAAACCACTTTTTAGTGAGTGGAAAGAAAAATATGAAGAAAAGGGAACAGTAATTTTGTTCCCTTTTCTTCATACATTTTTTGCACAAATAGATAAGGCTGTTAATTTATTGACAAATACTGATAAAACAATAACAGGAATTATAACGGTTTCGTTTACAAAAATGAAGCCGTTTTTTTTATATTTAATTCAGAATATAGCAAAGAAGGTTATAAGTGTAAGCAGGAAGGAATAAAGATAAAGAATAGATACCAATATAATTGAATAATGAAAGGGGGGTGGATTAAAAATGTTCAGTAGAAAAGGCAAAAAAGGTAAGCTTAGTATAATTTTTATGATAATTTTAACTCTGTTATCTCAGCCATCACTACCGGTACAGGCCTTTGGTACAGATGGTGCAGAAAATAAAATGATTGATACTATTAAGTCTGTGGTTGTAAAGGATTCATCGGGAAATATAATTGATGAAAATACTGAATATCCAATAGAACAAGGTTCAAAAGTATCACTGTTTTACACTTGGGAAATTGAAGACAGCCAGGGGGTTAAGGCAGGAGATTATACTGAAGTCCAGGTTCCAAAAGCATTCAGTATATTCAATTATGTTGAAGGAGATCTTATTTTAGAAGATGGGCAGTCAGTAGGCAGGTTCTATTTGAGCCTAGGTGGTAAGTTGAGGCTAGTATATAATGAATATGCTGAAAATCATTCTGAAGTATCAGGAACAGTACAATTCAACAGTGAATTCAATAAACAAGTCATTAAAGGTGAGAATCCGGTAAAAATAGTTTTCCCTATTTATGAAGGCTATGAAAAGGAACTAGTAATAAGGTTTAAACCTAATAATGTATCGGGTTCTGTAGCAAAGAGTGGTATGGCAAATAAGAAAGTCAATGGGGACAAAATCGCATGGACTATAGATGTAAACAAATCCTTAAATAAATTGGATAATGCAGTGGTAGAAGATATTTTAGGAGAGGGATTGCATCTTGATAAAGATTCAGTACAAGTTCACAAATTAAATGTAGATCTGGATGGAAATGCCGCTGAAGGGGAAACAGTTTCCAAAGATGCATATAAGGTGAATGTGGTTTCGGACGGATTTAAAGTGGAATTGGGTAATATCAATAATGCCTATAGGATAGTGTATAATACTGATATTGCTGATAACACTAAAACTATATTTGATAACAAAGCCAAGTTTCAAGGAGGAGAATCGGAAGCTAAAGTAACCGTAACCAAAGGTAAGACAATAGAGAAAAAAGGAACAGTTGATAAATCCTTTAACGGAAAAAAAATCACATGGACTATAGATATAAACAAATCCTTATCTGATGTTAAGGGAGCAATAGTAAAGGATAGTATAGAAGCAGGATTGAGTCTGGACAAAAGCTCAATAAAGGTATACAAATTAACCTTGGATGACAATGGAAATGTAATTGAGAAAAGTCCTGTTAATGCTTCAGATTATACGGTAGAATATGATTCTAATGACAAACCTTTAAGTTTTCAAGTTAAATTGGGAAATATAAGTGATGCATATCAAATAGAATATGATACTGAAATCACGAATATGACTAAGACCAAATTTACAAATAAGGCAAATTTCTTAGGAACTGAAACTTCTGCTGCAGTTGATATAAAAAGAGGAAGCAAAATAAAGAAAAGTGGAGTTCCTGTAATAGATTATAATGAAAAATACATTACATGGACAATTGATGTAAACACAGCTGAGGAAGAAATAAATAATGCTATAGTTGAAGACACCATTGGACCTGGATTGAGCTTAGTGAAAGATTCAATTAAGGTGTATAAATTGAATTTTAATGATAACGGAGATGCTATTCCAAACGGTGAAGTGGAAAGTAGTAAATACACAGTAACTCCCGATCAAAATGATTCTAATAAATTTTCAGTAGGATTAGGGACTATAAATAGTGCCTATAGAATAGTTTATCGTACTGATATTACAGATAATGATAAAAATGGGGGAAAAGGGTTCATAAATCAAGGAGTTATAGATGGCATAGGTACAGGAAATGTATCAGTAGATGCAGAAATAACAAATAGTTTCAATAAGTCAGCAGATGGCAGTATAGATTATGCTGAAAAGACCATGGGCTGGAAGATAACAGTAGATCCTAAGAGGGAACCAATCAAAGGTCTTGTTATAGAGGATACATTCCCAAGAGGTGGGCTTACTATGCTGCCAGATACTTTTGTAGTTAAAAATGGTAATGCTGCATTAATCAAGGATGTTGATTATAAATTCCAGGCTAATGTGGATGGAGATTGGACTAAAGGATTTAAGATAAGCTTTTTAGATGATGTTAAGGATTCAATTTATACAATCACCTATAAAACCAAATTTGATCCTTGGCAGGTATCAAAGGCTCATAGTCAAGCAACATACAGCAATAGCGCAGGATTTACCTGGGATAATATAAAAGAGCCCATTGACAAGAATGCAACGCAAACTATAACAAGTATTTCAAGTAGCAATGGAAGTAAATCAGGTACATTGGATAGAGACAAAAAAGAGATTACTTGGAATATTAACTTAAACTATCTATCTAAGAGTATGGATAAGATTATAGTAGAGGACAACATAGAAGGTAATCAAATACTGGATAAGGATTCAATAGCTATCTATGACTATACAGTTGAAGCAAATGGAAACATGAAGCTTGGAAGCTTGGTTGATAGAGGTAAATATAGTGTAGAAGGGGCTTCTGATAGGGTTCTTAAGATTATAATTAATGGGCCAGTTCATAGTCCATATAGGGTTGTATTTAAAACTAAACTTGTAGGTATGTCCCAACATGAATATGTGAATACAGCAACTGTTGGGGACATTGATTATAAGGCAAAGGTTAGCTATTCGGATTCAGAAAATTTTATTGAAAAAAGTGGTAGCCAGCATGGAAAGGAAATTAGTTGGCTGATTACTGTAAATAAGAGCTTGTCAGAAGTTGAAAACGCCATTTTGGTGGATACTCTAAGTGCTGGTCATGAAGTTATAGAAGATAGCTTTATTGTGAATAGGGCATCAGATAATGCACCTTATAAGAATTTTAAAATAACAGTTAGTCCTATGGATTTAGCAACAGGCACTCAGACTTTTAAACTTGAGTTTTTAGAAAAAATCAATACAATGTATAAAATTTCATACCGAACAAAAATTACAACAGATGTAGACTATTCCAAGCTGTCTAATAAAGCATATTTCGAAGGTGATGGTATAACCACAAAGAATACACCTTTTGAAAAAGAAATAGTTGTGAGAATCACAGATGGTTCAGGAACAGGAAGTGGTAAGCTAGGCAGCCTGAGAATAATGAAGGTTGATGGTGATAACCTAAAAACCAAGTTAAAAGGAGTAGAATTTAGTCTGTATGATTCCAGTGGAAAGCTGGTGGGAAAAGCAAGAACAGATGGGAATGGTATTTTAGATGTTCCCAGATTGAAATTTGGTAAATATACCATAAAAGAAATAGGACCATTATCGGGATATCAAATACTTGATGAGGATAAGAATATAGAAGTAGTTATAGATTCTGAACAGGCGAAAGAGATAGTTGTGAAGAATTATAAGTTAGGTTCATTAGAACCAATAGAGCCAGTTAAAGAATATGGTTCAATAAGCATTAAAAAATCAGATAGCAAAGACGAAACAAAATTATTATCCGGAGCAGTATTTGAAGTTAAGAACTCAAAAGGAGAAGTGGCAGCAAAATTAACTACAGGTCTTGATGGTTTAGCAAAGATAGATAATCTGCCATTTGGGGAATATAAGGTAGTGGAGATAAAGGCACCTGTAGAATACAAACTTGATTCAAAGGAAATAAAGGTAACTATAAACAAGGATAAGCCTAATATTGAGCTAAAAGTTTTGAATGAAGAGGATGAGTCAACAGACATAACTATTCCAGAAAAACCTAATAATCAGGGTAAAGATGGAGGAAAAACAAAGAATCCAGGTACAAAAACTCCTTCTGGAAATGAGAATGTGTATCCTAAGGATGGTTCAGGAAAATTGCCAAAGACAGGTGAAAGCAGTAATGCAGGTTTATATTTGGCGGGATTGGTATTGGTAGCCTTAGGTGTAGGCTTAAGGAAAAGAAGAAAAGGCATATCATAATTGATTAAAGGCAGAGGAAGTCTCTGCCTTTTCCAACTGGATTATAATGTTTAATAATGGAATAAGGGCAGGAAAGATAAAGTGAAAAGAAGAGTTATTTCAACCTTAACTATAATTATAGGGTTAGTTTTACTGGTATACCCTAAAGTGTCAGAAGTTTATAATAATTATCAACAGAAAAAAATTGTAAAGGAGTGGCAGCAAAGCTTGGGGAGTAGTGAAGAAATTATGGACAATGGAGTTGGCAGCATTTTACCAGGTAGTTTGGAGAGTGATAAGGACTCTGGAGATGAGGAAGAGAAGAATAGGAAAAATGAAAAAAAGCTAACAGAAGGGTACACGAAAAAAAATATAAAGGGTATGCTGAAAATCGAAAAAATTAATTTGAATCTGCCAATATTGAGTGGAGCTATAGAAGAAAACCTTAAAATATCTGTTGCAAGCATAGAACATACAGGAAATGCTGGAGAGTTTGGGAATTATGCTATAGCAGGGCATAGAAGCCGTACTTATGGAAGAAACTTCAATAGGCTTGAGGAAGTTGAAATTGGAGATATAATAGAGGTGGATAAAGGGGAAAAGATATATAAATATACTGTAGTAGAAAAACTGTTTGTTAAACCAGAAGAAACATGGGTATTAAATAATAATAAAAATATAAAGGGAATAACGCTGGTAACATGTCATCCTATGGTAGATAACCCTACTCATAGGTTAATAATAAAAGGAAAGATTTTGGATTAAAGCATCAAGTAATTATAAAAGCTTTCCATTAATGGGTTAAGGCTGTTATGGAATATGAACAATCTCTTAAAATACAGCCTTTTTTGTTTCTGGAGTTGGTAAAAAAATATAATATTTTTACCACATATTTTTTAAATCTACATTTGTTAATGATGTTAATATCTTTTTTTGAGCATCTGGATATAATTTTTCTAATTTGATAAGTAAATTTTTCATTTCTTCTCTTGTGGTTTTCTTATCCTCAGGACATAGATTTTTAATTATTGGAAAATTATTATCTTGTACAAATTTTTGGATGAAATCCTCTCTTATCTTAACTAAAGGTCTTATAATATTTATATCCTTATCCCTATAGTAAATATTAGGATGAAAGGTACCTAGTTTTCCTACTTTTAAAACATTCATAAATAAGGTTTCTATTACATCATCACTATTATGGCCTAAGGCCAATTTATTAAGATCATTAGCCTTAGCTACCCTTATTAAAGCACCCTTTCTTAATTTTGAGCATAGTGAGCAAGGATTTTTTTCCTTTCTTTCGTTAAATACCACATGGGCTATGTTGGTTTTTTCTATTATTAATGGTATTTCATTTTCATCACAGAAGTTTTTTAAAGGGGAAAAATCCATACCTAAATCCATATCTATAGTAATCCCTGTTATAGTAAAGTCTTTTATAGCTGTTAATTGAATTAATTTTAATACGAATAATAAAAATACACTATCCTTTCCACCGGATAAGCCTACTGCAACTCTATCTTCTGATTTTATCATTTTATAGGTTTCAATGGTATCTCGCACATCTCTTAAAAACATTCTATTGTATTTTCTTTCAAAGGTTATCATAAAATATTCCTCCTTGTGATAATATTTTTAATATATAATATAATATCTAAATTGTCTACTAAATTAAAGATAAAGAATGATTATGGAAAAAATATTATGATAAACATAAAAATTAGGATAAATAACTATTGAAACAATTTTTATAAAATGATAATATTTAACTATTGTAAATTTGAATAATTTAAAAGTATATGGGGAACTGTGAAGTACATATTTAACCTGGGCATCTTATATGTACGGAGTTAGTGATGCAACCTACCCTATATTCATAGTTTTTATGAATATAGGGCTTTAATTTTATAGGAATAAATTAATCCATATTGAGTGTAGGAGGCATGTGTTAAAATGGATATTTTAATTATCGATGATTCCACTTTTTCTCAAAGGATACTAGGAAATTTAATTGCAAAAAACCTAGATGATGTAAACACCTATTTTGCAAAGGATGGAGAAGAAGGATTAGAAAAATACAAAGAAATTAAACCTGATTATACATTTGTAGATTTATTGATGCCAAAGTTAAATGGTGAACAATTAATAAAACTAATAAATGAATATGATCCTAATGCAAAATTAATTGTGGTTTCTGCGGATGTTCAAAAGAGTATAAAGGAAGAAGTAAATTCATATGGTGTAATGGCATTTATAAATAAGCCTATTACTGAAGAGAAAGCAAAATACATATGTGAAATGATAAGGAATGATAAAGATGAAGGATAGAATAGAAAGAGAAGATATATTAAAAGAATTATTTAACATAAGTGTAGGTAAATCAGCAAGTATGCTATCCGAAATAATTAATAGAAAAATATTATTAAATGTACCAAACTTAAAAATTTTGGATTTAAATGAAAAAACAATGGCTTTAGATAGTTATCTTTCATCAGTGGTGCAAGGAACCATAATGGTATCCTCCATAGCCTTTGAAGATGAAATGAAAGGAAAGGCAAGTTTAATATTCCCAGCCGATAAAATGAGAACATTTATAAACCTATGTTTAAATGAAAATGATGAGAATCAATTATGTGACATGAACTTTACGGATATAGATTTCGATATTATAAAGGAAATTGGGAATATAATATTAAACTCAATTATTGGAGAAATAGGAAATTACCTAAAAATAAAATTAAGTTATACTTTACCAGAAGTAAAAATGTTCAACAAAATAGATTTTGAAAAAAACATAAAAAGCGAAGAGTACGCTTATATTATAATGCTATATATAACCTTTAAAATAGATGATTCGGAAATAGAGGGAGCTATAATAATTAATCTCACTTTAAATTCATTAAGTGGATTATTAAACAAAGCAGGAATGATAGAAGATGACTTCTGTGAATAGAATTTTATATAGTATATTGGATAACATAGATGAAGGAATAGTAATATTAGATGAAGATTCGGAAATTTTACTTTGGAATAGTCATATGGAATGTTTGACTCATATTAATGGGAAACAAGCGATAAATAGTTGTATATATGAGGTTATTCCAGGTTTAAATAAAGGTTATTTTAAAGAGACAATAAATTGCGCATTAAATGATGGAAGAAAGATGTTTTTTTCAGCAGCTATGCATAAAGATTTACTAAATAATAATAAAAATTTGAATTTAAAGGTAAGTAGAATAGAGAAAGATAATTTAAAATTTGTACTTATGGAATTTATAGATGTGACAAATCTATTCTTGCGTATTGATCAGTTAAAAAAATATGTTAATGAATTATATATTTTAAATAAAGAATTAAAGGAAAAAGAAAGAACTATTAATAAATTAGCTTACTATGATGGGCTAACAGGTGTAGCAAATAGAGTTTTATTCTATAAAATTGCGGATAAATTTTGTATAAATTCTAAAAGAAGCGGTAGTCTTTTAGGACTAATGTTTATAGATGTTGATAAATTTAAATGTATAAATGATACATATGGACATATAAAAGGCGATGACGTTCTTGTTCATGTAGCTAAAATATTAAAAAAATCTACTAGAAAAGGTGATATAGTTGCTAGATTTGGTGGAGATGAATTTTTAATATTATTACCATTTGTAAAAAATTATCATGATTGTGAAATTGTAGCCTCAAGGATTACAAATAGTAATAAAGTTTTATTATGTGGTAGTGATGAAATAAAAATATCATTAAGTATTGGTATTAGCATATTATCTAATGATAGTAATGATATGGATGAACTAGTACTACAAGCAGATAGGGCAATGTATAAAGCTAAAAGCCAAGGTGGAAATGGATACTATTCATTTGTAGAATGTTAAGGTGATATGTATTTTATTCCATAGCAGACATGTTTGAAAGTAAAAAAGGAGTAGATAATATGATGGATTATTTATTAATTTATTATATTTTTTCTTTTATTATAGGAAGCATAATAGGCAGCTTTTTAAATGTATGTATATATAGAATACCTAAAGGTGAGAGCATAGTATACCCTCCTTCTCATTGCCCAAAGTGTAACAACAGATTAAAATGGATAGATTTAATCCCCATAATAAGTTATATATTTTTAAAGGGAAGATGCAGATATTGTAAAGAAAAAATATCTATTAAGTATGTATTAATTGAGTTTTTTACAGGAGTAGTATTCCTATTACTTGCAATTAAATATGGCATTTCATTAGACTATTTAAAATATGCAACATTATTTTCTTTGCTAATTGTTATTAGTCTTATCGATATGGAAACGATGAATATATATCTTAGTACTACATTAACAGGTATTGTTTTTGGATTGATATTTTTAATTGCTCAAGGAGTTTTAGAAAATTACATTTTAAAGGAGTATATGTATTATATTTCTGGTGCTATAATCCCTGCTGGAATTATAGCATTAATAATATTGTTAACTGGAGGCATGGGATGGGGCGATGTAGAGATATGCTTTATATCTGGTTTATTTCTTGGATTAAAACTTTCCATTGTTATGCTTATAGCATCATTTATAATAGGAGCTTTAATTTCTTTAGTGCTTATTTGGGGTAAAAAGAAAACCAGAAAGGATTACATACCCTTTGGACCATTCATAGCATTGGGAACTTTATTTGCCTTAGCATTTGGAGATAAATTATTATTATGGTATTTAAATTTGATATAAAAAGTTAAAAAATTATAAATAATAATTGACAAATTTCAAAATTACAAATAGAATAATGTAAACAAGTTGTTTTAAAGTGCATATTCTACTCATATATCCCCTGAATATGGCAGGGAGTATCTACCGGGATCCGTAAATTCCCGACTATGAGTGATTTAGGTTTGTCGTATGGGCATGCTAATTTCACTTATGGTTATAAGAAAAATCAGCATGTTTTTTTGTGTATAGGTAAATATAAATGCAGTGTAAATTATAATAAAGGAGTGTATACAATGGCAATTATATTAAAAAAGGGCTATACCTTTGATGACGTTTTACTTATCCCTAATAAATCTGAAATACTACCTAAAGATGCTATTTTGGCTACAAATTTAACTAAAAAGATAAAATTAAGTATACCTTTAATGAGTGCAGGTATGGATACTGTTACTGAATCAAAAATGGCTATTGCTATAGCAAGAGAAGGCGGCATTGGCATAATACATAAAAATATGACTATAGAACAGCAGGCAGCTGAGGTTGATAGAGTAAAAAGGCAAGAAAATGGAGTAATTACAGACCCTTTCTTTTTATCACCAGAAAATACTATACAGGATGCTTTAGATCTAATGGGCAGATATAGAATTTCAGGAATCCCAATAACCATTGATGGAAAACTGGTTGGCATAATAACTAATAGAGATATAATATTTGAAACAAATTATTCTAAAAAGATTTCAGAAGTTATGACAAAGGAAAATTTAATAACTGCTCCGGAGAATACTACTATAGATGGAGCTAAACAAATATTAATGAAGCATAAGATTGAAAAGCTTCCATTAGTAGATAAAGATTATAACCTAAGAGGACTTATTACTATAAAGGATATAGAAAAAGTAAGAAAATTCCCTAATAGGGCTAAGGACGAAAAAGGAAGACTTTTATGTGGTGCGGCTGTAGGCGTAACAAAAGATATGTTAGAAAGGGTAAAGGCTTTAGTAGATGCTAATGTAGATGTAATAACTATTGATACAGCTCATGGTCATTCCCAAGGAGTATTAAATGGAGTAAAAACAATAAAAGAAAAATATCCTGATCTTCAAATTATTGCAGGAAATGTTGCAACAGCTGAAGCTACTAGGGATTTAATACTTGCAGGAGCTGATTGCATAAAGGTAGGTATAGGACCAGGTTCTATTTGTACTACTAGAATTGTAGCAGGAGTAGGAGTACCTCAATTAACTGCAATTATGGATTGTGTAGAAGAAGCTAATAAATATGGAGTTCCTGTTATAGCTGATGGTGGACTTAAATATTCGGGAGATATAGTGAAGGCTTTAGCAGCTGGCGCCAAGGTTTGTATGATGGGTTCTATGTTTGCTGGTTGTGAAGAATCTCCAGGAGAAACAGAAATATATCAGGGAAGAAGCTATAAAGTATATAGAGGAATGGGTTCATTAGCAGCTATGGCTTGTGGTAGTAAGGATAGATATTTCCAGGAAGATAATAAAAAACTAGTTCCAGAAGGGGTAGAAGGAAGATTACCATATAAAGGACCTGTTTCTGATACTATATTTCAGTTAATTGGCGGAATACGTTCAGGTATGGGGTATTTAGGAGCCAAAACTTTAGAAGATTTATATAAAACATCTAGATTTGTGGAACAATCATCAGCAGGACTTAGAGAAAGTCATCCACATGATATATCAATAACTAAAGAAGCACCAAACTATAGCGTTAATCAATAATTTGGAGGTAATTATGGAAAAAGAATTAGTTCTTGTAGTTGACTTTGGAGGTAACTAAACAGTTACAGAAACCTTGATGAAGTTTATAAAACTTTAAAAGTTTTTTATAACTTAGCCTCCCATATTCGTAAAGAGTATGGAGCGATGCATATTATGCATCCAAAATCCTTTGAACTGCTGGAAGTTCCTAAAGCTTAACTAACTACAACGTAAGGATGAAATAAGCCTAGACGTGAATGTTGCGAAAGTAGAAAAAATAGTTAAGATGGCATATGGTTAAATCCTAAGTGCTAAAGTAATGGATAATCAGCAGCTAAGACTCGAATAGAGTAAAGTTCAACGACTATTCCGTAAAGGAAGTACACTACAAGCTATTGGTAGTGGAAGTGGAGGATACCGATTAGGTAAGAGGTAAGAAGTAAGAGTTAAGAATTGAAAGTATAACTGTTCACTCTTCACTTTTCGCTCTTAGTTAAATAAGGTAATGATATAGTCTACGCTCGTATCCGAAAGGTCGAGGCACTCGCGTAAGCGAAATGGCATCATAGGAGTAGCGTTCTATGGTAAATATAATAAACTTTATAAATGTTCTTTGAAAACTTTATATAACTTTATAAAAATAACACTCTTTTAAAAAGTACAGATGTAATCTCTTAAAATCATAATCAATCATCTCTTATAATTTTATTATATGGTTATAATAAGATTATGGAAAGTGAGGTGAAAAATAATGATAAAGGCAGTAAAAATAAGATTATTTCCAAAAAGAAAATGCAGTCAATATTGAAAAAATAGGTAAAGTAAAATATAAAACAAATTATGATATACCTATTTTACCTAATTATAATAATCCAAGATGTCATTTTGACGGCAAGTACTGGTATCTAACATTAGGGTTTGAGCATGACGAAAACCAAGTTGAGCTTAATGGGATAGAGTTTGTTCAGGTAGACAGATTTTATCCTAGCAGTAAAACCTGCTCTTGTTGCGGAAATGTTAAAAAAGACTTAAAACTTAAAGATAGAATATATGTATGTGATATTTGTGGATTAGAAATGGATAGAGATAAAAATGCTTCAATAAATCTTGGTAGTTACAAGGCACTCGAAGGGGTATAAAATAGTATAAATGGTGATTTTGAAAAGTTATACTATATGTATCCTGCGTTGTGGGAGAATTTAAGTCCTTGGAGAGTTACACCAAACTAAAGTAGAATAAGCAATTATTCAAAATAGAACTCTGTGAATAGGAAAGGTTATTTAGTAATGAATAACATAAGTAAAATTTATAAAGTTATATAAGGTTTTTTATAGACATTTATAAAGTTTATGCAACGGTCAATATAATCAGCTTATAGCTAGACGTGTTAGAGAAAACAATGTTTATTGTGAAATAATTTCATATAGTTATTCAATAGATAAAATAAAAGAAAAAAATCCTAAAGGGATAATTTTTACAGGTGGACCTAACAGTGTTTATGGAGATAATACTCCAAAAGTAGATAAAGAGATATTCAATTTAGGAGTTCCTATACTTGGTATATGTTATGGACAGCAGTTAACTTCATATATTTTAGGTGGAAAAGTTCAAAGTGCGGAAATTAGAGAGTATGGAAAAACTGAAGTTAAATTGGATAATAGTTGTCCTTTATTTAATGAAATTGAAGAAAGTGAAGTATGTTGGATGAGCCATACAGATTTTGTATCAGAAGCTCCACAGGGGTTTAAAATAGTAGGAACAACTTCACAGTGTCCAGTAGCTGCTATGGCTAACGAGGAAAAGAAAATATATGGAGTACAGTTTCACCCGGAAGTTGAGCACACTCCTTTTGGCAGAAAAATGTTATCAAACTTTTTATTTAAGGTGTGTGGATTAAAGGGAGATTGGTCAATGACTTCTTTTGCAGAAGAAAAAATAGCTAAAATAAAAGAATTAGTTGGAGATAAGAAAGTGATTTGTGCACTTTCAGGCGGGGTGGATTCATCTGTTGCAGCTGTACTTGCACACAAAGCTATTGGAAAACAGTTAACTTGCATATTTGTTGATCATGGTCTACTTAGAAAGGATGAAGGAGATCAGGTAGAAAGTGTATTTAAACAGCAGTTTGATATGAATTTAATAAGGGTTAATGCTCAGAAAAGATTTTTAGGTAAACTAAAAGGTGTATCTGATCCTGAAAGAAAGAGAAAAATTATAGGTGAAGAATTTATAAGGGTATTTGAAGAGGAAGCTAATAAATTAGGAGAAATAGATTTTTTAGTTCAAGGAACTATTTATCCTGATATAGTAGAAAGCGGTACTGGTGCTTCAGCTACAATAAAGAGTCACCATAATGTTGGAGGACTCCCAGAAGATATTCAGTTTCAGCTTATAGAGCCTTTAAGAGAACTATTTAAGGATGAAGTTAGAGCAGTAGGTGAAAAACTTGGAATTCCTCATAAATTAGTATGGAGGCAGCCATTTCCAGGACCAGGTCTTGCTATAAGAGTACTTGGTGAAGTAACTGAAGAAAAATTAAAAATAACTAGAGAAGCAGATGCTATTTTCAGAGAAGAAATAGCTAATGCACAGCTTGATGAAAGCATATGGCAGTATTTTGCATGCCTTCCTAATATACGTTCAGTAGGGGTTATGGGGGATGAAAGAACTTATTGTCACACTATAGCTTTAAGAGCAGTAACATCTTCAGATGCAATGACTTCTGAGTGGGCTAGAATACCTTATGAGGTTTTAGATAAAGTTTCTAGAAGAATTGTAAATGAAGTTAAAGGAGTAAACAGAATAGTTTACGATATAACTTCAAAACCACCTTCAACAATCGAGTGGGAATAAGAATTCAAATAATAAATAATAAATAATAAATAATAGTGCCTTAGATGTGCATAGATTTGTAGTGCATTTAAGGCACTTTCTTATCATGCTAGTTTACAAAAATTACAAATTTCCCTTGATTTAAAGATCTCATTATAATAAAATTTATATAGTAATGTTTTGATTGGAAGATTATATTTATAATGTTTTTAAGCAATAATACTATATAAGACTTTTTTAGGAGGAAATTTATATGAAGAAAATAAACTTGGATTTAAGCTATGCTAAACCTTATTTGGAAGAAGAGGAGATATATAATTTAGAGCCTCTAATAAAAGAAGCTCATAAAATGCTTCATGAGGGCACAGGAGCAGGAAATGATTTTTTAGGGTGGGTTGATTTACCTGTAAATTATGATAAAGAAGAATTTAGAAGAATAATAGAAGCATCAGAAAGAATTAAAGCTAATTCAGATATTTTAATTGTCATTGGTATAGGAGGTTCATATTTAGGAGCTAGGGCTGCAATTGAAATGTTAAGCCATAGTTTTTATAATAATTTAAATAAAGAGAGAAGAAAAAACCCGGCTATATTCTATGTAGGGAATAATATTAGCTCAACTTATATGGCAGATTTATTGGAGCTAGTGGATGGAAAGGATTTTTCAATAAATGTTATATCAAAATCCGGAACTACTACAGAACCAGCTATTGCTTTTAGAATTTTTAGAGAATTGGCTGAAAAGAAATATGGAAAAGAGGAAGCTAAAAAAAGAATATTTGCTACCACTGATAAAGAAAAAGGAGCATTAAAATCTCTAGCTCATAGTGAGGGATATGAAACCTTTGTAATTCCTGATGATATAGGTGGACGATATTCTGTTCTAACAGCAGTAGGACTTTTGCCAATTGCGGTAGCAGGAATCAATATTGAAGAGATGATGAAAGGTGCTCAGGAGGCAAGGGAAGACTTTATGGAATTAGATTTAAGTAAAAATCCTTGCTATAAATATGCTGCGGCAAGAAATGCTTTAAATAGAAAGGGTAAGAACATAGAAATTATGGCTAATTTTGAGCCTTGTTTACATTATTTTGGAGAATGGTGGAAACAACTTTATGGGGAAAGTGAAGGAAAGAATAGAAAAGGAATATTCCCAGCAGCCGTTGATTTTTCTACAGATCTTCATTCCATGGGGCAATATATACAGGATGGTTTAAGAATAATATTTGAAACTTTTATAAATGTAGAAAATCCAAGGAAAAATATAACCATTAAGGAAGATAAGGATAATGTGGATGGGTTAAACTTTTTAGCTGGTGATACTATGGATTTTGTGAATAAACAGGCCTTTGTGGGAACAGTATTGGCTCACAATGATGGAGAAGTTCCTGGCATAGTTATAAATGTTCCAGAGTTAATTCCCTATTATTTTGGATATATGGTTTATTTCTTCGAAAAGGCTTGTGGCATAAGTGGATATCTTTTAGGAGTTAATCCTTTTAATCAGCCAGGTGTAGAGGGGTATAAAAAGAATATGTTTGCTCTTTTAGGTAAACCAGGTTACGAAGAACTTAAAGAAAGTTTAGAAAAAAGATTATAGAAGGGAGAAGAGTGTGAGAATATTAGTAGATGCAGATGCATGTCCGGGAAGAGATTTAATAGAAAAAGCAGCAATGAAATATGAAATTGAAGTTATAATGTATTGTGATATGAATCATATTTTACGCAGCGATTATAGCGTG
The DNA here is from genome assembly GCF_002995785.1 of Clostridium liquoris. Classification (GTDB taxonomy): domain Bacteria; phylum Bacillota; class Clostridia; order Clostridiales; family Clostridiaceae; genus Clostridium_AO; species Clostridium_AO liquoris. The sequence continues at coordinate 61,562 of NZ_PVXO01000032.1, forward strand.
GTAAAGTATATAGAAAGCGGTTTTCAAAGTGTAGATATGGCTATAGCAAATGTAGCAAAAGCAGGAGATATAGTGGTAACTCAAGATTATGGAGTTGCAGCTATGGTTCTTGGGAAAAAGGCTTATGCAATAAGCCCTAAGGGCCGTATTTATAGTGATGAAAATATAGATAGATTGTTATTTGAGAGACATATTAGTGCAAAAGTTAGGAGAGGTGGAGGAAAAACTTCTAATCATCCTAAAAAAAGAACTTCTGAAGATGATGAACGTTTATATAAAAACATGTTGCTATTAATAAAAAAGCACAGGGAGAAAACAGATAACAGATTATAGGGCAAAGATTACAGAGTATAGATGACAGTTAAGAAGACATTTTTTCACTACACTGTGGGAAAGTTTAAATTTTAAATAATAAAGAATAAATAATAGATATGGAGAATTTTTCTCATTGATATTGCGAAAAGTTTTTAATTGAAATTTTATTAACTTACCCTGAGGGTAAGGTTTCATTATTTATTCTTTATTAATTTTTATTTATTATTTTAAAAAGTGCATTGCACTTTTTAACATAATGGGCGGAATTCTTTCATCCTCTTATGTGGGAGATGGATAGCCCTCTTATTATTTTAGGTTCAATACATAAAATAATAATTTCTCGATGAATTATCATAGATTATATACCCTAAATAAGGAGTAAGGCTATAAATATGGTAAACAAATGAATTTAGATACAAGTATAGGGGAAGAGTAATAAATGAGGTGAAAATCTGTGATTAAGAAAAATAAGGGGTATAGATTTAGGCTAAAACCCAATAAAGAGCAAATGATATACTTAGAGAAAGCTTTTGGTTGTAGTAGAAAAATGTATAACTTATATGTTGATATGCTATATAAACAGCTTCATGAGAAAAATTTTATTAATGGAAAAATTGATTACAAGGCTATAGACTTGCCAACACCAGCAATAATAAAAAAAGATTATGAGTATATGAAAGAAATAGATTCATTAGCTTTTGCAAATGTACAGCTTAATTTTAGGGATGCCATAAAAAAATACAATAGTGAATTTGATGGTAAAACATACTCAAAAAAAGCATTGAAGCAAGTTGAAACTTTAGGCAAAGAATTAACATTCAAGGACTTAAAAGGTATTCCAAACTTCAAAAGTAAAAGAAAAAACCAGGATTCTTTCACCACCAATAATCAAAATGGCACTGTATCAATAGTAGATGAAAAGTATGTTAAGATACCTAAATTAAAAGAGCCTATTAGATTTGTTAATCATAGACAATTACCTAAAAACAGCATTATAAAAAGTGTTACATTATCAAAGAATTGTAGGAATCAATATTATATAAGCTTTATAGTAGAATATTATACTCCGGAAAAGCAAACTCCTTCAAAAATAATTCTAGGATTAGATTATTCTCAGCATGATTTTTATGTAGATAGCCAGGGCAGGAAAGCCAACTACCCTAAATATTACAAAAAGACTGAAGAAAAATTAAAAAAAGAGCAGCAAAAGTTAAGTAGAAAAGTATTAAAATCTAATAACTGGATTAAACAAAAAAGGAAAATATCAAAAATACAAAACAAAATATCAGAACAAAGAAAAGATTGGCTTCATAAAAAATCATATAATCTAGCAAAGGCATACGATGCGATAATAGTAGAAGATATAAACTTAAGAGCAGTAGGACAATGCTTAAAGCTAGGTAAATCATTAGCCGACAATGGGTTTGGAACATTTAGAAATTTTCTAAAGTATAAGTTAGAAGATAAAGGAAAGCAACTTATCAAAATAGATAAATGGTTTCCATCTTCCAAAATGTGCAGTAATTGTGGAGCTATGAAAGAAAAGTTACAGCTATCAGATAGAATATATAAATGTGAAAATTGTGGCTGTATTATAGATAGAGATTATAATGCAGCACTAAATATAAAAGAGGCTGGTTCTGCCTTGTTAGCTTGGTAAACTTATCTTCATTAAAAGGTATTACCCAAGAAACCACCACTTCTAAAGTGGTGGTGAGTTCACTCATTAGAATACAAAATAGTCATGCTAATAGGTTCTAATTCAATTTTATCTCCTTCTATTATTTTTAATGGAGATAAGCTGATTTTATCTCGGGTGCCTATAAGGTTCCAAGAATTATAAGGTATATTTAATATTCCAGCATTTTTATTAGGATTATATATTATAAGGATACTTTTCCAGGGGTCTCCATTTGCATGATCTTTCAAAATAAAAGCCACTATATTTTTTGGTACATTATTTAGAAATATAAGATGATTTTTTATATCTTCTTTTTTATTCATTCTAAAGCCTGCATGTTCTTTTCTTAAGTTTATTAGATCTTTATAATACTTACATACATCTAGGAATAAAGCTTTTCTATGCCAATCTATACAATTGATACTATCAGAAGATTTAAAACTATTTTCTATCATAGATTTTGTTCTGCAAAATTCCACACCAGAATGTAAAAAAGGAATACCTTGACTGGTTAATATAATTCCATTGCATAGCTTATGCATATATTTTTTATCTTCTAAGCTTTCATTTTCACAACTAAGGTTTATTTTATCCCATAGGGTATGGTTATCATGACAAGAAACATAATTAATTGTTTCACAGGGATTAGAAAAAATTCCATTATCGCCATCGGTAAACTTTAGAGATGCAGTAATACATATTTTTAATAAGCATTCCATGTGATCTTTACCTGTAGCATAGCCTGTATCTTTAGGGATAAATATACTTCCCTTTATAGTATCTCTAATCATATCGTTAAAATGGCCTATATTAGGCATCTTAGATGAATTTTCTTTGCAAGCTTTTTCATCATCCCTTAAATTTGTTTTTAGGTTCCAACCTTCACCGTAAAGCATTATGGAGGGATCAATAGTATCTAATTCTTTTCTTATAGAATTCATAGTTTCTATATCATGTAATCCCATTAAATCAAATCTAAAACCATCAATATGGTACTCTTTTACCCAAAACTTTATGGAATCTATTATAAATTTTTTCATCATTAAATTTTCTGAGGCAGTATCATTATTACATCCACTGCCATTGGACATAGAACCATCCTTGTTGTATCTAAAATAATACCCGGGAAATATTTTCTGAAAGTTATTATCAATTCCATCCCATAAATGGTTATAAACCACATCCATGTTTACACAAAAACCTTTTTTATGTAGTTCCATAATTGTTTTTTTTAATTCATATATTCTGCAATAGGGATTGAAGGCATCTGTAGAATAACTGCCTTCAGGAACATTATAATTTTTAGGGTCATATCCCCAATTGTAATCTATGGGATTTTTTTCATCTACACTCCTATGGGAAAAATCGAATATTGGCATGAGTTGAATATGGGTTACTCCAAGTTCTTGAATATGAGCTAATCCAGTACTAATATTATGGCTTGAATAGGTATTTTCTTCAATAATACCTGTAAACTTACCTTTATTTTTAATACCGCTATCAGGGTGGCTAGATATATCTCTTACGTTTACTTCATATATTACTGCATCTGTAAAATATCTAGGCCTAGGTGAGCTGTCATTATACCAATCATAAGGATTAGTCTTATTTAAATCTATAATGGCCCCCCTAAAGCCATTAATACCCACAGCTACAGTATAAGGATCTACAGCTTCATAGATGTCATTGTATATATCTACTTCATAAGTATAGTAATATCCATCTAGATTGCCAAGTACATCACAATACCATAATCCATTTGGGTGTTCCTTCATATTTATTTTTTCAGGTTTTTCTCCAGTAAATGATTCACTTTCTTTATATATTAAAACATGTAGGTTCACCGCAATAGGGCACCATATTTTAAAACTGGTATGATCCTTTGTATAATTGTAACCAAGTTCTGAAGAACAATAATATCTATTATTAAATTCCTTTGTTGAAAATAAGCTGTAATAACTAGCTTTAATTTTTAAGTTTTCATATATAACAAAGGATTCTTCTTTTATATTTATTGATGAGCTTAAAGTAAGTTGAAATTTATTTTTTATGACTTCATAACCATCAATTTTTAATATACTATCTCCATTTTTTATAATAATATTTTGAATTTTAAAATTTAAAATATCATCAACTATAAAATTTATTTTATTAAAGCTTGTTACAACAAGATCATATATATTCATTAGCTTATTCCTCCTTAAAGGTAACTAACATAATAATATTAGATATTGGTTGAAAAGTAAATAAAGACCTATTACAAAATATGGAATCATAGTATAATATATTATAGGGGCATCATAAAGTGTAACTAAGTTTAAAAAGAGTTTTAGAAATACTAGTTATGAGATAAACGGGAGATGAGTTATATGAATGAGATTAACATTAATTTTAATTTAAATAGTCCTCAGGAGAAGAAAAAAGAAATAATAATAAAGGCTGAAAGTATTTTTGAGGAAAGTTTATTATATAAATTTTTTATAGGGTGTAATGGATTATGGAGTACTTTGCAGGATTTTCAAGAGAATAGCAGTATTAAATGGTTTCCAGAGGAAGATGGCAAATATACAATAATGGTACAAGCTAAGAAGTTAAATAGTGATAAGATATTTGATTATATATCTAGAGCAGATTTTATAATAGGAAAAATAGAGGAAAAGTTAATATCTTCTATTGAGATAGATAAGAAGGAACTAAAAATTGGTGAAAAACTTAATATAACAGTAAATCCTAATAAGGTTCCTATTATGTATAGATACTGGCTTAGGGAAGAATATAATTGGAATATGATAAAAGATTACTCGTCAGATAATAACATAAGCTTAACTACAAAGAAACCAGGTAAAAATGAAGTACTAGTAGAATGTAAAGATATTTATTCGGAAAATAATTATGATGATTTTAATAAAGTAGAATTTAATGTTTTACCGCTAAAGGGTATAGAAATAAAAGATTTTAAATGTTTATCTACAGAATTATTATGTGGTTCTGAACTAGTTTTTCAGGTGGATGTCAGCAGTGAAGATAATAGAACCATGCTTTATAAATTTATAAAAATAGATTCTCATGGAAATTTTTTTTGCATACAAGATTATTCTACTAAGAGAATTGTAAATTATATTGAAAATGAAAGTGGGGAATATAGAATTTTATGTTGTGTAAGAGATATGTATTCGCAAAAGGAATATGATGATAGAGCTATAATTAGTTTTAATGTAAAAAAATACAAAGAAATAGAGATAAAAAATTTTACAACTGATAAAATATCTCCACAAATTTGTGAAACAGAAATCTTTCTTAAGGCAGTGGTATATGGTGGTAAAGATCTATTATATAGATATATAATAGATGGAAATCATGGAGATGATTCAGGTTATATAAAAAATGATAGTTACCAATGGATTACAAAGATGCCTGGTGAATATAAAATTACACTATGGGTAAAGGACAGCTCCTTTGAAGGTAATTATGAAGCAAAAAAAGAATTATATTATGTTATAGATGATAAAAGTAAGGAACCTGTAAATATTGATGATATAATACTGGATAAGGGAGATAAGATTTTAGTAAATGATACTCTTACTATAAAAGTAAAAGCTTCTGGTGGCATGGATTTAAGATATAGTTTTATTATAAAAAGAAATGATGAAGAAAAAGGAACAATGGTAGACTATGGCACTGCTAATTGGATAAGGTTTACACCAGAAAAGGCTGGCAAATATCAGTTAGAGATAAGAGTAAGGGATAAATTTTCAACAAGGGAATTGGATAGCCATGCTGTAGTATATATTGAAGCAGGGGAATATTTTCCTGCTATCATCGATTATGTATTATATCCACTAAAGGAATATTTCCTTTGTGGTGATAATATTCCAGTACAAGTTATAACTAAAAATACAAAGGATATTCTAGTAAAATATGTTTTAAGAATAAATGGGCATAAAGCTGAGGAAAGCGATTATGCATTTAATAAAAAATATATGTTCACCCCTAAATGTAGTGGTGAATATATACTTCAGATATATGCAAAAAATAATAAAAGTAATGAACTTTTTGATAGCAAAAAGGATATTAGAATAATAGTTAATGAGGCATTACCTGTAACGAATACAAAAATAAAATGTAATAAAAACAAAATATGTGATAATGAACCTGTGATATTTTCTGTGGAAAATAGCGGAGGAAAAGATAATATTTATGAATTCTATTTAATGGAAAAGAATGAATGGATAAAGGTGCAAAATTATAGCAAGAAAAATTATTATAGCTTTATTCCATTTTCAAAGAGTAAATATAAAATATTAGCCTTATGTAAAAGTAATTATAAAAAGTGTGCTTATGAAGACTATGATATTTTTCAGTTCTTTGTAGAATAAATATATAAAGTTGAAATATTTAATTACGATAATATAATAAAGTATTTTTAAACTTGGTGGTGAAATTATATGAAAATAGATGATAACAAAAGAATAGAAGGATTTCTTCAAATGCAATTATTGCGGCAGGTATTAAAGAATACAATAGAGGATTCTCCTTCCTTTGATTTAGTTTTGGAAAGCGTAACTAATGCTATGGCAGATAAAAATGGTGGTTTAAATGGAATAAATTTAGGTAGCATAGATTTAAAAGATTTAGGTTATGGCGGAGGAACAAAATTAGTGTCTGATGTAAGAAGTACCTCATCAAATGTAAAAAGTAATAATCCTAAGTTAGATGAAATAGTGGAAAATGTATCTAGAAAATTTGGCGTAGATAAGGATTTGATTATATCAGTAATAAAACAGGAATCCTCTTTTCAACCTAACTGTGTTTCAGAAGCTGGTGCTATGGGACTTATGCAGCTTATGCCAAGTACAGCTAAAGAAATGGGAGTTAATAATCCCTTTGATATGGAAGAAAATATAAATGGGGGAACAAAATATTTAAAAGGATTATTAGATATGTATGGTAATTCAAAAGAATTAGCCTTAGCTGCTTACAATGCGGGGCCAGGGACTTTACAAAATAGAGGTGTTAAGAATACTTCAGATATAGGAAAACTGCCCTACGAAACTAAAAATTATGTAAAAAAGGTAATGAAAAATTATGGTAAATAAACAGTCGGAAGGCTGTTTATTTTTTTAAGTAGCTTTTGGTGGTATATAAATGATATATTATCATTATAATAAAAATATTAATGTATTATGGAGGTAATAATCTGTGGAGAGATTAGACAAAGTTTTAGCTAATTTAGGATATGGAACAAGGAAAGAAGTAAAGGCGTTAGTTAAAAGTGGTGCGGTGGAAGTAAATGGAGCATTGGTTAAGGATTCCGGAATGAATATTGATCCAGAAAAAAATCAAATAAAGGTCCATGGAGAAGAAATAAAATACAGAAAATACATATATTTAATCATGAATAAACCTGAGGGAGTTGTATCTGCAACCTTTGATAATTATGATGAAACAGTTATAGATTTATTAGATCCAGAATATCAAGTGTTTAATCCATTCCCAGTAGGAAGATTGGATAAGGATACTGTTGGATTACTATTAATAACAAATGATGGAGAGCTAAATCATAAACTTATATCCCCTAAATGGCATGTAGATAAAATATATTATGCAGAAATAGATAAAGTTGTAAATGAAAGAGATATTAAGGCCTTTGAAAGCGGAATTGTATTAGATGATGATTATAAGTGTATGCCAGGAAAACTTCAAATAATTGAAGCTGATGGAAATGGATCAAAAGTTTATGTAACTATACAAGAAGGAAAATTTCATCAAGTTAAAAGAATGTTTGAAGCTTTGGACAAAAAGGTGGTATACCTTAAAAGAGTTAAGTTCGGTGATATAGATTTAGATGAGGCATTGGAAGAAGGAGAATATAGAGAGTTAACAGAAGAAGAATTAAATAAATTAAAAGATGCACAATGTAACAATTGGAAAGACAATATGAATAAGGTATGAATAAAATATGAATTATTTCAAGCACATTAATAAAAACTTTACAATTTAATTTGCAAATAGCCCTTGAAGTTTTAATACATTTTTTATATAATAATAATGCAAGAATAAATAAAAGAATGAATAGCCCCCTTTTATTTATTGAACAACCCATGCCCCAATGGGTTGTTTTACTTTTTTGAAAAAGTTTAAAAACTTACAAAGAATTGTAGTTTCTATATGGATTAATAGTAATAATAATGTTAGAATTTAAATTAAGAATTATTTATTATTATTTTTTAGTGAGGAGCTGAATCATATGAGTGACTATAGGTCTAAAGTACAAAGCAAAGAAATGGATTTTTTATGTGAGGCTGTGTTGACTTTAGAGACCAAGGAAGAGTGCTATAGATTTTTTGATGATATTTGTACTATAAATGAAATACAGGCTTTGGAACAGAGAATGAAAGTAGCAAAAATGCTAAATGAAAAGAGAACTTATCAAGATATATCAAGCACAACAGGAGCAAGCACAGCTACAATAAGCAGAGTAAATAGATGCTTAAACTATGGTAGTGATGGATATAATATAGTGCTTAAAAGGTTAGAAAATAAAATTGATGAACAGGATGAAGAAAATAAGGAATTATAGAATATTAGCAAGATTTATTTCATAAACTTAATTAAGTAAACGTTTAATATGTAAAAAGAGGTGATATGAATATTACCTCTTTTTTGTGCATATATAATTAATTAATATGGAATGAATTTTTAAAATATTTTGGATAATTGCTTAAAATAAAGAAGGAATTTAAAATTTATTGAAGAATTCTATAGATTAAGAGTACATTAATAGGTACTCGAGTATAAAAGGAGGTTTTAACATGGAAGCTGACTATGAAAATATAAGCAAATTTATTGATAAGCTAGAAAGTGAGATGGTGTCTCTTCGCAGAGATTTTCATAAATACCCAGAATCCGGTTGGACTGAATTTAGAACAGCATCTAAAATAGCCAATTATCTAGAAAACTTAGGCTTAGAAATAAGATTAGGTGAAGAAATATTGGATAAAAAGTCCATGATGGGGCTACCTTCTAAAGAAGAATTGGAAAGACATATAGAAAGAGCTTTAAATCAAGGTGGAGTTGAAAAGTACATTGATAAGATGCATGGAGGATTTACTGGGGTAGTAGGTATATTGGATACCAAAGTGCCAGGGCCAACAACTGCTTTTAGATTTGATATTGATGCTAATGATGGTATTGAGAATTGTTCATTAGATCATAGACCCGCAAAGGAAGGGTTCCTTTCAGTGAATAATGGAGCAATGCATTCCTGTGGCCATGATGGTCATGCTGCTATTGGATTGATATTAGCTAAGGTATTAAAGAATATTGAAAAACAGTTAATTGGTAAAATTATTTTTATTTTCCAACCAGCAGAGGAGGGAGTAAGAGGAGCTTACGCTATGGTAAATAGCGGACTTCTTGATAATGTAAATTACTTTTTAACTGGACATATAGGTTTTGCATCAAATAAATTGGGGCAAATAGTATGCAATACTGATGGATTTTTGTCCACAACAAAATTTGATGTAAGTTTCAAAGGAAAAAGTTCTCATGCTGGAGCATCGCCTCAAAATGGGAAAAATGCATTACTAGGGGCTGCTACGGCAGTTTTGAATCTTCACACTTTATGCCAGCATGAAGAAGGGGCAGTTAGAATAAACGTAGGAGTTTTAAATGCAGGTACAGGAAGAAATGTAGTGCCTGAATATGCAGATATGAAATTAGAAACCAGAGGAGAAAGTAATAATTTAAATCAATATGTAACCGACAGGGCTATGGACATTATAAAGGGTGCTGCCATTATGTATGATTTAGACTACAATGTGAAAATAGTGGGAAAGGCACAAAAGGGTAAAAGTGATGAGGAACTTTCAAAGCTAGTTGCAGAACAAGCTAAGAGAATAGATGAAATTCATGAAATAGTAGAACATGCTAAACTTACTGGTTCGGAGGATGCCACTTATATGATGAATAGGGTTCAAGAAAATGGAGGAAAAGCAGTTTACCTTATGTTTGGAACAAAGAGAACAGCAGATCATCATAATAGTTCTTTTGATTTTGATGAGAGAGTTTTAAAAATTGCTGTAAAGGTATACGCATTTTCTGCTATAAAGATAAATGGAAGGGGGGAAATATAAGGGAAATTTTATATTGTATCTTGAGCCTTATAAATAAATTTATTTTTGCATTGGGGGGTTAAAAATGAATACTGAAAAAAATATTAGCGATAAGAAAAAAACTGGTGGATTTCTAGGCTGGGTAGAAAGAGTTGGAAATAAAATTCCTCACCCATTTATATTGTTCTTATGGTTAATAGTTATAGTATGGGCTGCATCTCTAATATGTGCTTTAGCTGGTGTTAGTGTAAAGAATCCTGTAGATGGTAAAATAGTAGCAGTAAAAAGTTTATTATCAGCAGAAGGAATTAGATATATGCTAGAGAGCATGATTAAAAACTTTACAGGGTTTGCTCCCTTAGGGTTAGTTCTTACTATGACACTTGGTATAGGACTTGCTGAACATGTAGGGTTTATATCTGCTCTTATGAAGGATACAATACTTGGAGCCTCTCCTAAAGTAGTTACCTTTGCTGTAATGCTTATTGGTATTTGTGGTAATATAGCTTCCGATGCGGCTATAGTTATAGTTCCAGCCATTGCCGCAGCCATATTTGCATCTATGGGAAGACATCCATTAGCAGGTATAGCCATAGGATACGCTTCAACTACAGCAGGATTTAGTGCAAATCTATTTATTGCAGGAACTGATGCATTACTTGCTGGTATTACTACAGAAGCAATTCATATTGTTGATAAGAATGCTTCGGTAACTCCGGTTTGCAATTGGTACTTTATGGCAGCATCAACCTTTATTTTAGCTATTGTAGGTACTCTTATAACTGAAAAAATAATAGAGCCAAGATTAGGCACTTATCATGGTAAAAAAGAAATTACAAATGATGAGATTACTCCGGAAGAAAAAAGAGGACTTAAAAAAGCTGGAATTGGCGCACTTATATATACAGCTATAATAGTAGGAATATTAATTCCTAAAAACAGTTTTTTAAGAAATCCTAAAACCCATTCTTTAATACCATCACCATTCTTAAATTCAATAATTCCTCTTTTATTAATATTGTTTATAATTGTTTCCTGTATTTACGGTAAAGAAGTTGGAAAGATACAAAAGGCTGCAGATGTCCCTAAGTATATGACCCTTGCAATAAAAGATATGGCATCATATATAGTGCTGGTATTTGTAATTGGACAGTTTATAGCATATTTTAATTGGAGCAATTTAGGCTATGTTATAGCTGTAAATGGAGCCAATGCTTTAAAATCAGCTAATCTCACAGGAATACCATTATTCATATTATTTATATTATTGGTTGCATTTATAAATCTATTTATAGGCAGTGGTTCTGCAAAATGGTCACTACTTGCTCCTATTTTTGTTCCTATGTTTGCTATGCTAGGATATAATCCAGCATTAACTCAAATGCTTTATAGAATAGGAGATTCTACTACAAATATTATTTCTCCGCTATTCCCATATTTCCCTATAATTATAGGATTGGCAAATGAATATGATGAAGATGCGGGAGTGGGAACTATTCTATCCTTAATGATACCTTATACTTTAATAATGCTGGCAACTTGGATTGTATTTGCCATGATTTGGTTTGGCATAGGTTTACCACTAGGACCTGGTGCACCAATAAGATAAAATGTTATAAAGCCGATTGGGCAAATGTCCAGTTGGCAAATTATAGGGGGGATTAATATGTTTAATGAAAAAATTGAAGAGTTAATAAATAAGGAATTAGATTTAATAATTAGTGTAAGAAGAGATATACATGCTCATCCAGAGTTAGGAATGAATGAGCATAGAACTGCTAAAGTGGTCTATGATAATCTTCAAAATTTAGGCTTAAAAATAGAAACAGGCGTGGGAAAAACTGGAGTTGTGGCGCTGCTAGAAGGAAAAAATCCAGGGAAAACCCTATTGTTAAGAGGGGATATGGATGCACTTCCTATGGATGAACTTACAGATTTACCTTTCAAATCTCAAAATAAAGGAGTTATGCATGCTTGCGGCCATGATATGCATACTTCTATTCTGCTAGGCACAGCTAGGGTATTATCACAAATGAAGGAATATATAAATGGAAATATTAAGTTTGTATTCCAACCAGCAGAGGAATGTAGTCCTACTGGCGGGGCAAATTATATGATTGAAGATGGAGTATTAACAAATCCTAAAGTAGATGGAGCAGTAGCACTCCATGTATGGGATTTACCTTTAGGTAAGATAGGATTAAAACCAGGACCTATGATGGCTCAATCAGATAGGATATTTATAAAGATTAAAGGTAAAAGTGCTCATGGTTCAGCACCTCAGCTAGGAGCGGATGCTATTGTAGCAGCAGGACATGTAATTACGGCATTACAGACCATAGTTAGTAGAAATATAAGCCCAATGGATAGTGCTGTGGTTACTCTTGGTATAATAAAAGGCGGATATAGGTATAATGTAATAGCAGATGAGGTAAATATTGAAGGTACTGTAAGAACTTTTGATCCTCATGTGGCAGAAATTATGCCGATAAGAATAGAAGGGATTATCAAGAATGTTTGTTATGCTTTAGGCTGTGATTATGAATTCCAATATGTAAACGGTTATCCTCTCACTTATAATGATGAAAAGCTAACATCCTTAGTAATGGAAGGATTAAAACAAACTATTGGGAATGAAAATATTATTATTCCAGACAAACCGGCCACAGGAGCTGAGGATTTTTCATTCTTTAATAAACATGTACCATGTACTTTTATGTGGTTAGGCTGTAAATCAGATATAAATGAAAATTGTTGTGTGATTCATAATCCGAATTTTATATGTGATGAAAGAGCTATACCTGTTGGAATAAAAGCTTTATGCGGGGTAGCAATGGAATTCTTAAAATAGAGTGCTTTATTATATCTTAATTTTACAGAATATTAATATTTTATTAATATTATAAGTGTAAAATAGTATATAAAAATAAGAGGATTGGTTTAGGATACAAACCAATCTTTTTCAGTAGAAGGAAAAATAAAATTAAAGATGATTAAAGGGTAACTAAAATGTTATAATATTAAACAGGTTGATTAATATTATAAGGCCATTAGCAAAATCAGGGAGTGAATATATATGGATTTAAAAAAGTTATTAAATAAGGAACAGTATGAGGCTGTTATTACCATTGAGGGCCCTTTACTCATATTAGCGGGCGCAGGCTCTGGAAAGACTAGGGTTCTTACTTATAGAATAGCCAATTTAATAAAAAACTTAAATGTTTATCCTTCTCAAATATTAGCAATCACCTTTACAAATAAAGCAGCCGGTGAAATGAAGGAAAGAGTAAGAAATATAGTAGGAAATGAAGCAGATAACATGTGGATATCCACATTTCATTCAAGCTGTGTAAAAATATTAAGAAGAGAAGCAGAAAAACTTGGATATAATAGAAATTTTGCTATTTATGACAGTTATGATCAGAAGACTTTAGTAAAGGAATGTATAAAAGAACTCAATATTAATGATAAAGATTTTGATGAAAGATATGTGTTAAATAAAATAGGAGAAGCAAAAGATAATTTAATTTCACCAGAAGAATTTAAGAAAAAAAATGAAAATAATTTTAAATTAAATAAGGTAGCAGATTTATATCTATTATATCAGAAAAAGTTGAAGAATAGTAATGCTTTGGATTTTGATGATTTAATATACAAAGCTGTAGAATTATTTAAAAAGAATCCAGAAATTTTGGAGTTTTATCAGAGAAAATTTAAGTATATAATGGTAGATGAGTATCAAGATACAAATAAATCACAATATGAACTTATTAGGTTATTAGCAGAGGCTAATAAGAATATATGCGTAGTAGGAGACGATGATCAGTGCATATATGCTTGGAGAGGGGCAGATATAAGAAATATTTTAGATTTTGAAAAAGATTATCCAAATGCAAAGGTTATAAAGCTAGAGGAAAACTATAGATCAAAAGCTAATATATTAAATGCTGCAAATGAAGTTATAAAAAATAATTGTAATAGAAAAAATAAGGTGCTAAGAACAAGTAATGGCAGTGGTGAAAAAATAAAAATATACAGAGCTTATTCAGATGTAGATGAGTCACAATTTATAGCTTCTGAAATTAAAAAAATAATTAAAGAAGAGGATAAAAGTTATAAGGATTTTGCAATACTTTATAGAACTAATGCTCAATCCCGTGTTTTTGAGGAAGCCTTTATGAGAAATAATATTCCTTATAAAATAATTGGGGGATTAAAATTCTATGATAGAAAAGAAATAAAAGACATAATGGCCTATTTAAAACTTATAAATAATCCTCTCGATGATATAAGTTTAAAAAGAATTATTAATGTGCCAAAAAGGGGCATAGGGGATAGTACCATGGATAAAATACAAGAGTTTGCTTTATCAATGGAAGAATGTGTATATAGCGGTCTGCTGGATGTGGATAGTATTGGGCTGTCTACAAGAGCAACTTCCTCTATTAATAAATTTGTGAGTTTAATAAATAGTTTTATTAGAAAAAAAGATGAAGTTAATGTATCCAAACTTATTGATGAAATACTTCAATCTACCGGGTATATGGCGGAGTTACAAAAGACAAATAATATAGAGGATTTAACTAGAATAGAAAATTTAAAGGAATTAGTTTCGGCAGCTGTGGATTTTGAATCCTATTCTGAGGATAAAAGTCTTTCTGCATTTTTGGAACAAGTAACTTTGGTTTCAGATATAGATAATTTTGATGAAGAGGCAGATACTGTAGCGTTGATGACAGTACATAGTGCTAAAGGGCTAGAGTTCCCAGTGGTATTTATGGTAGGTATGGAGAATGGAGTTTTTCCTGGGACACAATCTTTAGATAATGATGAAGAAATGGAAGAATCTCGAAGACTTTGCTATGTAGGTATAACTAGAGCAAAGGAAAAATTATATATGACTTCTGCAGAAAGAAGAATTATATTTGGAAGAACTGTAGCTTATGCTCAATCATGTTTTATTGATGAGATTTCACCAGAATTAAAGGAATTTGTAAGAGAAGGCAGAAAAAATTTAAATAGAGATAATTTTTATAGAAAGGACAGTGTATATTTAGATAAGCAATATTCACATTCTAATGCTATAGCTGTAGGCAATGGTAGTGAAAAAAAGCATTGCCATAATAATAAATTAACCTTGGAACAAGCTACTCCAGGGAAAAAAGTAAAGCATAGTAAGTTTGGAATAGGGACTATAGTTAGTGCCATTCAAAATGGTGATGATATAAAATTAACTGTAGCTTTTGATAAAATGGGCGTTAAAATACTCATGCTCAGCGTAGCTCCTTTAGAAGCTGTTTAGGGGAGGTTTAATAAAATTGTATGTTGAACAAAAAAAAGAAAGAATACATGAATTAATAGAGGAATTAATAGAAGAATTAAACAAATATGCTTATGAATATTATGTTTTAGATAATCCTTCAATATCTGACAAGGAATATGATAAAAAGTATGATGAATTGTTAAGATTGGAAAAGGAAACAGCATATATATTACCTTATTCTCCTACCCAAAGGGTGGGAGATAAGGTGTTGTCTGAATTTCAGAAGTATGTACATAAAGGAAGACTTTGGAGCTTAGATAAAGCTCAAAGTATTGAAATCTTGAGAGAGTGGCATAATAGAAATGAAAAGATAATACAGCAATATAATGACACTCATGAAGATCAACTTCCTAAAATATCCTATATTATAACAAAAAAGTTTGATGGGTTAACAATAAATTGCACCTATGATGAAAGCGGAGTTTTGACAAAGGCTGCTACTAGAGGTACTGGATTAATAGGTGAGGACATAACTCAGCAAGCTAAAACAATAAAATCCTTACCTCTAAAGATAAAAAATAGCCATTTTATTGAGGTTCACGGTGAAGCCATAATGACAAAAAAAGCTTTTCAGGAATATAATAAAACAACAGATATACCATTAAAGAATTTAAGGAATGGTGCAGCAGGGGCCCTTAGAAATTTAAACGTAAAGGAAACTGCCAGAAGAAACCTATCAGCATTCTTCTATGATGTTGGTTATAATGAAGGGGGAGCTTTTAAAAGTTATACGGAAATGCTTAATTTTATAAAAGAAATGGGTTTCCCTGTGGATCCATATATAAAGCATTGTAGTACAGTAGAAGAAATAGAAAAGGAAATAGAATATATAAATAGTATAAGAAATGATTTAGATTATGATATAGATGGTATTGTTATAGCAATAGATGATATGAAAACAAGGGATATTTTAGGATACACAATTAAATTTCCTAAATGGGCTATTGCTTATAAGTTTGAAGCAGAAGAAGCTACTACCACACTTTTGGATGTGGAATGGAATGTAGGCAGGAGTGGAAGGGTAACACCTACGGCTATTTTAGAACCTATTGAGTTTGCTGGAGTCACTGTAAAGAGGGCTACCTTAAACAATATGGACGATATAAATAGGAAAGGTGTAAAAATAGGAAGTCAAGTATTTATAAGGCGCTCAAATGATGTAATACCAGAGATAATAGGGGTCGTAGAGGAAAGCCTAGAAAATAGTAAAGAAATAGAAGTACCTAAATATTGCCCATACTGTGGCAGTGAGCTTATACAGCAAGGAGTTCACTATTTTTGTGAAAATACTTTATCCTGTAAACCTCAAATGGTTAAGAGTATAGTACATTTTGCTAGCAGAGAAGGAATGAATATAGAAGGGTTTAGCGAAAAGACTGCAGAACAATTTTTTGAAAAATTGAATATTAAGTCTATACCAGATCTATATAGGATAGAAAAAGAAGATTTATTGACCTTAGAAAAGTTTGGTGAAAAGAAAGCCAGTAATATTATTAATGCTATAGAAAAAAGTAAAACACCAGAATTATCCTCATTTATTTATGCATTGGGAATACCAAATGTAGGGAAGAAAACTGCTAAGGATTTAGTTAAACACTTTAGAAGTTTAGAAGGTATCCAAAGGTCTACATTTGATGAATTACTATCCATAAAGGATGTTGGTGAAATAGTAGCAAAAAGTATTATAGAATTTTTCAGACAGGAAAAAATAATAAAAAGTATGAATGAATTATTAGAACTTGGTATTACACCTGTAGTTGATAACTTAGAGGTAAAAGAAGAAAGTCCATTTATGAATAAGACCGTGGTTATAACAGGTTCATTACATAACTATACTAGAACAGATATAAAAGAGAAATTAGAATCTCTAGGGGCAAAAGTTTCCAGCAGCGTAAGTAAAAAAACAGATTTTGTACTAGTAGGTGAAGAACCTGGTTCAAAGTTTGACAAAGCTATGGAATTAGGTGTGAAAATTATAAATGAAGAAGAACTTGAACAGTTAACTAAAGGTTAAATTCCAATGGGAAGGTAGAATTGGAGGAGTTTATCATGCGAAAAACCATAGGAGTATTAGGATGGTGTACAGTATTTATAACTACTATAGCATTAATATTGACATTGCTTACCACTTGTCAATTTATCTATATTAAATACTTTAATAGTTATCTTACCTTGCAGTGGTGCATTTTCTTCACTATGATTGTATGGGCTATAAAACTAATAGACTTAAAAAGCAATATAAATAATAAAATAGTATATCCTGTATTATGTATGATTTTTGCAGTAGGTACAATGTTTTTTATATTTATGGGAGTATATTAAAGGGTAAAAGATATCAATGTGCATCAAAGGCTATTGATATCTTTTTATATGATTTTAAGTATATAAAAAATAATTTTTATGATACAATATAGGTGTTATTCACAAAATAGTATAACTTTATAATATTAAGTTTAAAATTATTGTATTAGTTAACATTTACTAATATATTATTTATTTTATAAAGAAAGTGAGGGAATAAAGTATGGCAGTTTCAAAAAAGGATGTAGAATATGTTGCTGAACTAGCTAGAATAGAATTAATGGAAGATGAAAAAGAGGGAATGATAGAGGACTTAAATAAAGTGTTAACTTATATGGATAAGTTAAATGAGCTAGATACAGATAATGTTGATATAATAGTTAATCCATACTATATTGAAAATAAATTTAGGGAAGATGAAGTAGAAGAATCAATGCAATTAAGTGACATAATGGAGAATGCACCAGAGAAACTTGAAGAATATATATTAGTTCCAACAATAATAGAAGGCTAGTTAGGAGGTATTATACATAATGGAGTTATATAACCTTACAGCTCATGAGCTGAAAGATATGATTAAAAAGAAAGAAGTAAAGGTTGAAGAAGTTGCCAGAAACTATGTAAATAGAATAGAGAAATTAGATCCAAAATTAGGAGCATTTTTATATACTGGAAAAGAAGAAGCTTTAACAATGGCAAAAAAAGCAGATGAAAAAATTGCATCAGGTGAGGAATTAAAGGGTTTAGGCGGAGTTCCAGTATCAATAAAAGATAATATAAGTGTAGCTGGTATGCAAAATACTTGTGCTTCAAAGATGCTAGAGGGATATACTGCGCCTTATGATGCTCATGTTGTGCAAAGAATAAAAGAGGAAGACGGTATAATTTTAGGCAAGCTAAATATGGATGAATTTGCAATGGGCTCTTCTACTGAAAATAGTGCTTATAAATTAACAAGAAATCCATGGAATACAGAGAGAGTTCCAGGAGGGTCTTCAGGTGGCTCAGCAGTTTCAGTAGCAGCATTAGAAACACCATTATCCCTTGGAACAGATACAGGTGGATCAGTAAGACAGCCAGCAGCTCTCTGTGGTGTTGTAGGACTTAAACCAACCTATGGAAGAATATCAAGATATGGGGCAGTGGCTTTCGGCTCTACTTTAGATCAGGTAGGGGTTCTTTCAAAAGATGTAGAAGATTGTGCACTTCTTACAGGGAATATTGCAGGATTAGATAGTAGGGATTTTACTACTGCTAACATACCTGTACCAGACTATAGTGCTTTTTTAAATAAAGACATAAAAGGAAAGAAAATAGGAATTCCAAAGGAATTCTTTGGAGAAGGCTTAGATAATAATGTGCGTAAAGCTGTAGAAGAAGCTATAAAAGTTTTAGAAAGCAATGGCGCAGAAGTTAAAGAATGTTCGCTACCATTAACAGACTATGCTCTAGCAGCTTACTATATTATATCTAGTGCTGAAGCATCATCAAATTTAGCTAGATTTGATGGAATAAGATATGGACATAGAACAGATAAGTATACAGATGCTGTTGATATATATTTTAAATCTAGAGATGAAGGCTTTGGAAAAGAAGTTAAGAGAAGAATAATGCTTGGAACATATGTATTATCTGCAGGATATTATGATGCATATTATAAAAAAGCTTTAAAAGTAAGAAATTTAATAAAAGGGGATTACCAAAGAACATTTAAAGAATTTGATGCCATAATATCACCAACTTCTCCAACAACGGCTTTTAAGATTGGTGAAAAGGTGGATGATGTATTGTCAATGTATTTATCCGACGTATATACTGTTCCAGTTAGTGTAGCAGGATTACCAGCCATATCTATACCATGTGGGATGGTTCATGGACTTCCAGTTGGATTGCAGGTGATAGGAAACTATTATAGGGAAGATACTCTTTTCAATTTAGCATATAGCTATGAGCAATCCACACAGTGGCATAAGATGAATCCTAATTTATAAGTTGTTGAGAAAAGGAGTGGAAAAGACAGATGGAATTTGAAGCAGTAATAGGTCTTGAAGTTCATGCAGAACTTTCTACAAAGACTAAGATATATTGTGGATGTACTACAGAATTCGGAGGCAAACCAAATACTCATGTATGTCCTATATGTTTAGGGCTTCCAGGTTCACTGCCTAAGCTAAATAAAAAGGTAGTAGACTATGGAATAAAAGCTGGTTTAGCTTTTAATTGTAAAATAAATAAAGTAAGCAGAATGGATAGAAAAAATTATTTTTATCCAGATTGCCCTAAAAATTATCAGATCACTCAGGATGAAATTCCACTTTGCAGTGATGGATATATAGAAATAGAATTACCAAATGGAGAAAAGAAAAAGATAGGTGTTGAAAGAATACATATAGAAGAGGATGCGGGAAAGCTTTTACACACTAAGGTAGGAACCTTAGTAGATTATAATAGAGCAGGTGTACCTCTTATAGAAATAGTTTCAAAACCTGACATAAGGACTACTGAAGAAGCTACATTATATTTGCAGAGATTAAAAAGTATTCTTTCATCTATAGATGTTTCTGATTGTAAAATGGAAGAGGGTTCATTAAGATGTGATGGAAATATTTCTGTTAGACCTAGTGGAAGCAATGAATTTGGAGTTAAATCTGAAATAAAAAATATGAACTCCTTTAAGGCTTTAGAGAAAGCACTTTCCTACGAATATGATAGACATATAGAAGCAATAAATAATGGAGAAAAGCTAGAACAAGAGACTAGAAGATGGGATGAAGCTAATAACGTTACTGCGCTTATGAGAAGTAAGGAAAGAGCAAATGACTATAGATATTTTCCAGAAGGAGATTTAGTTACTATAAATATATCTGATGAATGGATAGAAGAAATAAGAAAAACCATACCAGAGCTTCCTCATGAAAAAGCAGAAAGATTTGTAAAGGAATATGATATACCCAAATATGATGCAGGTGTATTAACATTAACCATGACAATGGCTAATTTCTTTGAGGAAACTGCTAAAGTTAGTGGAGATGCTAAGGCTGCATCAAATTGGCTAATGGGAGATATATCAAGATTATTAAATGAGAATGCTATGAGTGTAGAGGAGTTAAAGTTTACACCTGCACAATTAGCAGAATTAATTAAATTAATTTCATCGGGAACAATTTCAAACAACATAGGTAAAAAGGTTGTTGGAGAAATGTTTAAAACAGGAAAGTCTCCAAAATTAATAGTGGAAGAAAAAGGATTAATTCAGAATAATGACGAAGGAACTATACGTGACGTTGTAAAGAAAGTAATAGCTGATAATCCAAAATCCATAGAAGACTATAAAAATGGTAAGAAGAGAGCTATTGGTTTCTTAATAGGTATAGTAATGAAAGAAACAAAAGGGAAAGCAAACCCTCAGATAGTTAATAAACTTGTTAATGAAGAAGTTCAAAAATTTTAGCAGATAAAAGACCTTATGGAAATCCATAAGGTCTTTTATCTATACTTTGAAAACGTTTTTAGCTTTTTCTATATCATCATCCTTACATTTAATATCATTGTTTTTAGATAAGTTATAGATATGTAAATTGAGTTTTTCTAATAGATAATTTCTATATTTTAACTGATTAAATATTTGCTTTAAGGTTATAAAACTCCACACTGCAATTAAAGTTAATACACACATGGTTATTATGGCTAATATCTCTATAGCTAGGATCATATAAAATTCCCTCCATATTGCGAAAATTTCTAATATTATAATATAAGTTTAGTATATAACACAGTGCTCTATAAGTAAATGGCATAGCAATAAAAAAATATATTCAACATATAATGTAATATACTTAGTATTTCGGAGGGGGATATGGTAAACATATATAATAAAATATATTTTAAATTTAGAAAAAGAGAAGTTTGTAAAGCCAAAATTATTATGAAAAAGCTGGATTTAGGTAATATTGACAAAGGCATATCTAAAATATGTTGGAATAATGGTATAGAATATGAAGCAATATTAAAAAAACCAGAGACTCTTTTATTATTACTTAGAGGAAAGAAAGATGTTCTATTATTAAAATTTGTAAAAAAAGATATGATTTTTTTAGAGGAGTTTGAAAGCTATTTAGATGATTTATATAAATATGATGTGACTAAAGGGGTATATATAACTACTGGGGTATTTGAACAAAGAATAAGAGATAAATGCAGCTTTATACCAATGTATAAAAAAATTAAGTTAGTAGATAAATATAATTTTATAAAAGACCAGTTAGGTGTTAATGGAAAAGCTTTAGAAGTATTTAAGGAAAATAGATTTAAACTATATAAATACTTGCCAAATTAAATAAAAAGTTATTATACTTGATTAATTTTATGATGCAAGGCAATAATTATTAAGAGTCAGTAAATTATTATAGATAGTGGGAGAAATCCAATGAGAAAATTAGCCAGTATTTTTCTTGTTATAGCTTTTTTATTTAATGGTTGTGTAGAGAAAAAAACAAATGTAAATTACATTAAAAATAGGAATTATCCTATATATGGAGTAAGTGAGTTTCCTAAGGACTTAATATTACTTGATAATTTAAACATGGGATATAATGACATATTAATCTCATTATTTGAAGGGCTAGTAAAAGCGGATTCTTCTGGTAAAATAATACCGGCTTTAGCAGAAAGCTGGAATATAAATAATAACAATACAGTATATACTTTTAAAATAAGAAATAATGCAAGTTGGAATAATGGTGATAAAATAACCTCAAAAGATTTTGTAGTTTTTTTTTCTCAAATATTGAATAGTAATGTAAAAAATATATACGATTACCAGCTATTTCATATATTTGGGGCAGAAAATTATAGAAAAGGAAAAACAGATTTTAATAAGGTTGCTATTAATAGTGTTAATGATGAAACATTAGAGATAAGATTAAATACTCCATGTAATTATCTATTAGATATACTATCTAATCCAATATACTCATTGAGGAAAATAGATAACAACCTGAAAAATTGGATTATTAATTATGATAAATTGCTTTATTCTGGACCATATAGAATTAAGCATATTAAAGATGAAGAAATGGAGATTGAAAAAAACTTATTTTATTGGGATAAGGACAATGTTGTAAGCAATAGGATTATAATAGAAAATAATGAGAATAGGGAAAATTCCTTAGCTGCTTTTCAATCTTCCAAAATTGACTTCCTTGTATCACCACCTTTAAGTGAAATAAAATCCTTAAAAACTAAAAATCAGATTATGCAAATACCATCTAATTCAGGTAAAGCCTTAGCTTTTAATTTTAAAAGTGAGAAGGTTAAGGATAAGGAATTAAGAATGGCCATAAATAATTGCATAGATAGGGAAAATATATGTGGTAATATATTAGATGATACGGGTGAACTATGGAAATTTGGTATGACAGATAACAAGGGAAATGTTAATAGTAATGATATAACCAATAAAGGAAAAGCTTTTAAGGAAAATTTGAAGCTTATATGTGGCAATAGTATAGAGAATAAGAAGATAATTGAAGAAATAAAAAAAGATTTAAAAGAAAAATTAGATATAGATTTGGACATAATTTTTTATGAAGAAAATGATTTTATAAATAGGTTAAAAGAAAAAGAATATGATGTAGCACTTATAAATATCCCAAAGGAATATAAAAATTCTATATGCTGCTATGAAAAGTTTTTGCAAAATAATAGTTTTAATTTTATTAGTTACAAGAATAGCAATTATGAAAATATCATTTATAGAGCAAAAATAGAAACAAATGAAAGGAATCAAAAAGAATTATTGACAAAAGCAGAAAAAATATTAATCAATGATGTGCCCATTATACCTTTATATATTGAAAAAAATATTATATGCAAAAATGAACAAATATATAATGTGCAAACCAATTACAATGGCAATATATTATTGAGTAGGATATCCTTTAGCAATATGTAAAATAAAAGCTTCCCAGCTATATGTTCTGGGAAGCTTTTTTATTAGATTTTCTTTTTACAAAATAGGCACAATTATGCTGAAAATTAATGCTATTAGAAAATGAGGATACATTATCCAAAGTACATGTTCCATTGTTACAGTATATACAATTTTCAGAGCAATTTATGTTCATCATGATTTATACCTCCTTATAATAGAGCGTTCTTGATGAAGTATAAAATGCTTGTGCTTGTACTGATAATAATATTATATGCAAATATTATATTATTATTTTATTAAATTATTTACTTTATAGGTAACAATTATTGCATAGATATATTGTAAAGAAAAAAATAAGCATATTTTTGTTACTATAGAAGGAGGTTTTACCTTGTTTAAATTCATGTTTCCTTTCACTAAAAGTAATGTTTTTTATAAATATTGATGCTAAATTAATATTCTCAGGAGTTGGAATAGATGACATTCTAAAATCTTGTTCTTCCAACAAATCATCAGAATTTAAAGAAAAATTTTTATACCTTTCTCTATCATCTAGACTAGGAGTTTCAGGCCAACTCAATATTATGCCGGAATTTACTAATTGCTTTTTAAAAATACTAGATATAATAGGTGAAGAGTTATCTTCACATTCATTAGTATTTAAGAAGAGACACATAATATATAAACAGATTTCTGTTGGTGAAAATTTAAAAGGGTCTCTCTCGTTGTTTTTTACAATAATTCCAAGTTCGTCATTATAAAATTTTAGCAACTCTAAATATAATTTATCTACTGTATCTTTATATATAATATAACCTGTATTTTTATATGAAAGAAAAGAACTTATATAATAAATACATATATTTTCTAACTTTGTCTCAGTGATAAATGAAGCATTACTAAAAAAGTTTTCATTAATTAATTCAAATAGATCTAACATTAATATCTTAGCATTTTCATTTTTAGAATATTTGTAAAAGATATTTAATCCTAAGGAAAGTTTTAATAATTCTTCAAAAGAAAGAGCATAAAGTTCCTCTTTAAATTCTATAAACATATTCAGTATGTCAAGGGAAAAGTTTTTATACTCCACACTTTCCTTTGAATCATCTTGCAAAGAACTTTTATAAAAGGCTGCCATTAATATTGCTTGATCTGAAAACTTGAATTTATCTTCTTTTATTTCTAATTTAAGTTCATTTGATGAGGAATCGGAAATGTCAATTTTATCTACGAATACTCCCTCTTCATTTCTCATGTTAGATGCATAAAATTGAAGCTGCCTTTTAGCTAGATTAGCGTAAATTATGCTTAATGCATATTTTGAATCATCTATGTTCTTGAAAAAGTCATAGTAATCAGTAAGTTCTAATAATGATAATGTCATAAAAGCATTAGTGTCTATATTTATTTCCTTCTTTGCTTTTTCATCACTCCAATAAAGTTTATCATTTACGCTTTTTAGCTTTGGGTTGGATTTTTTGTATATACATAATAAAGGGTAAGAAGATTTTAATATATTTGTATCTAGATCAGATAGTTTTTTACTTTTTAATTCTTTTGTATTAATTATGATACCGCATTTAGAATTAAATATTATGTTTTTCATTGATTCTTTGGATAGATGGAATAGCTGATTTTTTATATTGTTCTGATTTAAACTATTTAGTCTTAGAAATGGACCTATATATTTCAAACACAACACCTACTAAAAATTAATCCTTATATAAATAATATGATACATATTTAGAAATAGTGCTATGTAATTTTTATTATAGACAATAAAATTATTCGCTAGTAAAATAAAAAATGATGACAGAATAAAAAGTTTAATTTGAAATTTTTTAATAATAAGAAATTATTCTATAATTATGGTATAATATAAATTTCCAGGCAATTTTATTGTATAATTATGTTGAAAATAAATATTTTTAATCAGGATGGTGAATTAGATGAAAAAATTGATTTTAGCTAGTAATAATGAAAATAAGATAATAGAAATTAAAGATATATTGTCACCATTAAATGTTCAGGTTATTTCCTTAAAAGAAGCAGAAATTAATGTGGAGGTAGAGGAAGATGGAAAGACCTTCATGGAAAATGCCTATAAAAAGGCAAAAGAGATATTTGATATAGTCAGTGACAAGGATTATATGGTATTGGCAGATGATTCAGGATTAGCTGTGGATGCCTTAGGAGGAGCACCAGGTGTTTATTCCGCAAGATTTTCTGGAGAACATGGAAATACTAAAAAAAATAATGAAAAGTTATTAAGATTAATGGAGAATATAAAGGATAGAAGGGCAAAATTTATATGTGCTATGGTATTGATTGTTGATGAAAAGAATACTATCAGAGTTCAAGGGGAAGTAGAAGGAGCAATCTTAGAGGAAGAAAGAGGAAAAGATGGCTTTGGATATGATCCCCTCTTTTATGTTCCTCAATATAATATGACTTTTGGGGAAATGGATTCAAAGGCTAAAAATTCAATAAGTCATAGGAAAAAGGCTCTAGTAGATTTGGAAGAAGAACTTAGGAAATATTTACAGGGGGAATAAAAGTGTTAATAGGAGTTGTTAGCGATACGCACAGACATACATGGATAATAGAAAGAGTAATGGAAAAACTTCAGAATATAGACCTATTAATTCACTTAGGTGATAATACACAGGATATAAAGGAATTTCATAGGTTTTATAGTGGCAGAATTATAAATGTAAAGGGCAATTGTGATTACTCTAGTACTATACCTTCAGATATAATTGAAGAAATTCAGGGTCAGAAATTTTTTATAACCCATGGGCATCATTATGATGTAAAGCACAGTTTATCTAGATTGAAATATAAGGCTATAGAAGAACAAGCTAATGTAGTTTTATTTGGGCATACTCATGTTTCCCAAATTGTATATGAAGATGGTATATGGTTTATAAACCCTGGAAGCCCTGTATTATCAAGGGATGGATTTAATAGTGTGGCTCTTATAGAGATAAAAGATGGTAAAGTAAATGCCAGTATTAAGGCTATAAGATAAAAAAATAAAAAAAAAGTTCAAAAATTCTATTGACGGATTCTAAAATATCGTGTAGAATAATCTATGTCGTCGGGAGTTAATAATGAATTCCCGACGAAATTAATCGGGGTGTGGCGCAGATGGGAGCGCGCGTGGTTTGGGACCATGAGGTCGCAGGTTCAATCCCTGTCACCCCGACCACAGATATGCGGGTGTAACTCAATGGTAGAGTGCTAGCCTTCCAAGCTAGTTACGAGGGTTCGATTCCCTTCACCCGCTCCAGAAATGCGTCTTTAGCTCAGTTGGATAGAGCAACGGCCTTCTAAGCCGTGTGCCATGGGTTCGAATCCCTTAAGACGCACCATATGGTGGATGTAGTTCAGTTGGTAGAGCGCCAGATTGTGGTTCTGGTTGTCGAGGGTTCGAGTCCCTTCATCCACCCCAGATACTGGGATGTCGTCAAGCGGTAAGACACAGCACTTTGACTGCTGCATTCGTAGGTTCGAATCCTGCCATCCCAGCCAATATGGTTCACTAGCTCAGTTGGTAGAGCACATGACTTTTAATCATGGTGTCCGGGGTTCAATTCCCCGGTGAGCCACCATACTTAAGATATTTAAGTGTACAAACAAAACAATCAATGCAGGCGTGGCGGAACTGGCAGACGCACTAGACTTAGGATCTAGCGCCAATGGCATGGGGGTTCAAGTCCCTTCGCCTGCACCATATTTAAAATTACGCGGGAGTGGCTCAGTGGTAGAGCGTCACCTTGCCAAGGTGAACGTCGCGAGTTCGAATCTCGTCTTCCGCTCCAAGATATGCGGGTGTAACTCAATGGTAGAGTGCTAGCCTTCCAAGCTAGTTACGAGGGTTCGATTCCCTTCACCCGCTCCAAAAAAATGCGCCTTTAGCTCAGTTGGATAGAGCAACGGCCTTCTAAGCCGTGTGCCATGGGTTCGAATCCCTTAAGACGCACCAATATGCGCTATTAGCTCAGTTGGTTAGAGCACCTGACTCTTAATCAGGGTGCCCAGGGTTCGAGTCCCTGATAGCGCACCATAAACTAATTTAATTACGGGGTGTGGCGCAGATGGGAGCGCGCGTGGTTTGGGACCATGAGGTCGCAGGTTCAATCCCTGTCACCCCGACCACAAGATATGCGGGTGTAACTCAATGGTAGAGTGCTAGCCTTCCAAGCTAGTTACGAGGGTTCGATTCCCTTCACCCGCTCCAAATATGCGTTTTTAGCTCAGTTGGATAGAGCAACGGCCTTCTAAGCCGTGTGCCATGGGTTCGAATCCCTTAAGACGCACCAAATATGCGCTATTAGCTCAGTTGGTTAGAGCACCTGACTCTTAATCAGGGTGCCCAGGGTTCGAGTCCCTGATAGCGCACCATAAATGGTGGATGTAGTTCAGTTGGTAGAGCGCCAGATTGTGGTTCTGGTTGTCGAGGGTTCGAGTCCCTTTATCCACCCCATGTATGATATGGTTCACTAGCTCAGTTGGTAGAGCACATGACTTTTAATCATGGTGTCCGGGGTTCAATTCCCCGGTGAGCCACCACACTTAAATATTTTAAGTGTATTAACAATCAATGCAGGCGTGGCGGAACTGGCAGACGCACTAGACTTAGGATCTAGCGCCAATGGCATGGGGGTTCAAGTCCCTTCGCCTGCACCATATTTAAAATTATGCGGGAGTGGCTCAGTGGTAGAGCGTCACCTTGCCAAGGTGAACGTCGCGAGTTCGAATCTCGTCTTCCGCTCCAGAATATGATGCGGGTGTAACTCAATGGTAGAGTGCTAGCCTTCCAAGCTAGTTACGAGGGTTCGATTCCCTTCACCCGCTCCAGATTAAGTTTAGCATTAAGGGCTTTAAGCGCCCATAGCTCAGCTGGATAGAGTGACGGACTTCGAATCCGCAGGTCACAGGTTCGATCCCTGTTGGGCGCACCAAAAATAATAATTAGGCATTACGCAAAGGGTTGATATACCAAAGCATTACAAGAATATAATAGTTTCTTGTAATGCTTTTTTATTTTCCACGCAAGAACTATTTCCCACACTTTTTCCGCAATAGAAAAGCGTAACTATGCATCTTTACAATATGGAGTTTGGGCAAATTTCATGGTTTTTGTAAATGGGTGTTGCTTTTTATATAAAAGTGATATATTATATTTATAACATATGAAATTTACGAATAATTAATATATTAGACAACTGAATATTCGCACTCATATAAGCTTAGTAATAGGGCCTAAGCGTTTCTACCAGACAACCTTAAATTGTCAGGCTATGGGTGTTTACTTGGATATATTATTTTGAATATAATAGATCTATTTAAACTCCCTATGTTTACATTGGGGAGTTTATTTTTTATAATAAGGATTTTGCAATAGTAGAGAGGAGCAGAGGTATGGAAATTTTAAAAAATAGGATAATTAAAGATGGTGTTGTAATAGGAGATAGAATTCTAAAAGTAGATAGCTTTTTAAATCATCAATTAGATGTAGGATTATTTAATGAAATAGGTAAAGAATTTAAAAATAGATTTAAAAATAAAAATATATCAAAAATACTTACAGTAGAAACTTCAGGCATAGGCATAGCTTGTATAGTTGCTCAGTATTTTGGAAACATTCCAGTAGTTTTCGCCAAAAAACATTCAGGAATAAACATGGATACAGATAATTATGAATCCAATGTTCATTCCTTTACAAAGGAAACAGACTACGTCATAAAAGTTTCTAAAAAGTACATAAATGACGAAGATAATGTATTAATCATTGATGATTTTTTGGCTAGCGGTAGCGCTATGTCTGGACTTATAGATATATGCAAACAAGCAGGTACAACCATTCAAGGTGTAGGTATTGTAATAGAAAAGAGTTTTCAAGGTGGCAGAGAGTTAATAGAAAAAGAAGGAATTCAATTAGAATCTCTTGCCATTGTTGAAGACATGAAAAATGGACAAGTTATTTTTAAAGATGAAAAATCAAAAATTATATAATTATATGTTTAAGGAAGGGGTAAAAAATGAAAAAATCAAAATTGCTTAGTGGTTTACTAGCGTGTACTGTACTAATCTCATCATTGCTTATTGGTTGTGGAGATAAAAAAGCTACTTCACAAAAAGCATCAGCAGACAAAAAGGAAATAAAGGTAGGTTTCTTATATGTTGGTCCAATAGGTGATGGTGGTTGGACTTATTCTCATAATGAAGGAAGATTGTATTTAGAAAAGGAATTAAAGGTTCCAACTATTTATAAGGAATCTGTAAAAGAAGATACAGCAGAGGTTCAAAAGGTAACTGAAGATATGATAAATCAAGGTTGTAATGTAATTGTAGGTACAAGCTTTGGATTTATGGATGGATTAGAAAAGGAAGCAAAGAAACACCCGGAAGTTAAATTCTTACATTGTTCAGGCTATAAAACTTCAGAAAATATGTCAACCTATTTTGGCAGAATATATCAAGCTAGATATTTATCTGGTATTGTTGCAGGAATGAAAACAAAAACAAATAAAATAGGATATGTGGCAGCTTTCTCTATACCAGAAGTTGTTAGAGGTATTAATGCTTTTACTTTAGGAGTACAATCTGTAAATCCTAATGCAAAGGTAATGGTTAAATGGACAAACACCTGGTATGATCCAGCAAAGGAAAAGGAAGCAGGGAAAGCATTACTTGCAGAAGGTGTAGACGTAATAACACAGCATCAGGATACAGCTGGTCCACAGCAGGCAGCAGAGGAAAAAGGAGCCTTTTCTATAGGATATAATACTGATATGAAAGACAAGGCACCTAAGGCTTATATGACAGCACCTATATGGAATTGGGGACCATACTATGTTGATCAGGTAAAAGCAATTCAACAGGGTACATGGAAATCTGAAAGCTATTGGAAGGGATTAGAGACTGGTATAGTAGACCTTGCTGAATTAACTCCAAATGCTCCTGCAGGTGCAAAGGAAGCTGTAGAAAAAGCTAAAAAAGATATAATATCAGGGAAAAATAAAATATTTGTAGGACCTATTAAAGATCAAAAGGGCAATATAAAAGTGGAAGACGGAAAAGTTATGACTGATGAAGAACTACTTAAGTTTGATTGGTTTGTTCAAGGTGTAGTTGGAGAAATTCAAAATAAGTAATTAAATAGGTGATAAAATGGAAAAAAATATACCTTATATTCAAGTGGAGGACATTACAAAGGCTTTCGGAAAAGTAATAGCTAATAATAATGTTAACTTAACTGTATATGGAGGAGAAATACATTCACTTCTAGGGGAAAATGGAGCAGGTAAAAGTACATTAGTGAATATGCTATCAGGAGTATATACTCCTGATAGCGGTTCAATTTATATACATGGCAAAAAGATTAACTTTACATCTCCAAAAGATGCTATAAATTCAGGCATAGGGATGATATATCAGCATTTTAAGCTTGTAGATAATATGTCAGCAGAAGAAAATATGATTATAGGACAAAATACTGGTATATTTGTAAACAAGAAAAAAATAAGAAATAAACTTTTTGATATATGCAGCAAATATGGAATAGATATTGATTTAAAAAAGAAAATATGTAACATGTCTGTAGGCGAGAAGCAGATAGTTGAAATACTTAAAGTACTTTATAGGGGTGCGGATATATTAATATTAGATGAGCCAACTACTGTATTTACACCTCAAGAAGCTGAAAAATTATTTAATATAATGTTTAAGATGAAGGAAAATGGCTGTGCAATAATATTTATATCTCATAAAATGGATGAAGTCATGAAAGTATCTGACAGAATAACAATATTAAGAAAAGGTGAAACAATAGAAACCGTAAATAAATATGAAACCTCGCCTGAAAAGTTAGCAGAATTAATGGTTGGCAAGCAAGTGAATTTATCTATAAAGAGAAGCAAAATAGACATGGGTGAAGAGATAATTAAAGTTAATAATTTAACCGTAAAAAATGAAGAAGCTATAGAAGTGATAAAGGGAGTAACTTTTAATATACACAGGGGAGAAGTTTTAGGAATTGCAGGTATAGCAGGAAGCGGGCAAAAAGAAATATGTGAGGCTATTACTGGTATACAAGCCATTGAGCAAGGAGAAATAATTTTCCAAGGGGAAAATATTGTGGGTAAGACTCCAAGAGAAATAATAAAAAAAGGTGTTAGCATGAGCTTTGTACCAGAGGATAGATTAGGCATGGGATTAGTAGGAGCTATGGATATGGTAGATAACTTACTATTAAAATCTTATCATAATGAAAAAGGTGTTTTATTAAATAAAAAGCCTACAGCAAAAAGGGCTAAAGAAATTAAAGAGAATTTATCCATACTAACTCCAGATATTCACTATCCAATTAAAAATTTATCCGGTGGAAATATACAAAAGATATTATTAGGAAGAGAGTTGGACTCTAATCCTAACTTGCTTATAATGGCTTACCCAGTAAGAGGATTAGATATAAACACCTGCTATACTATATATAATTTAATAGATGATGAAAGGAAAAAAGGAGTAGCTATTTTATATATTGGAGAGGATTTAGATGCTTTAATGCAGCTATGCGACAGAATATTGGTAATTTGTGATGGTAAAATAACTGGCGAATTAAAGGCTTCAGAAGCTACTAAAGAAAAAATAGGTTTACTTATGGGAGGGAAAAGCGAAGAAAGGGAGGAATCTAGTGTTGTTTAGAATAATAAAAAGAAGCAAAATAACTGTAAAAAAGAATATAATGATTAGAATTTCTTCTATTGTTTTTGCGCTTCTATTAGTAGCTATTTTTATAGCTTTATTAGGGTTAAATCCTATGGGAGTATATTCTTCTATGTTGAAGGGGGCCTTTGGCTCTGCCTATAGCATCAGGGAAACTATAATAAAAGCAATTCCATTAGCAATAACTGCACTAGGAATTTCTGTAGCCTTTAAGATGCAGTTTTGGAATATAGGAGGAGAAGGACAAATAATAATGGGAGCATTTTTATCCTCTTATTTTGCATTAAGGTTTCCAGAACTTAATTCATTTCTATTATTAAGCATTATGGCTTTAGCTGGAATAATTGGAGGAGCCATATGGGCATATATTCCTGCGATTTTAAAATGTAAATATGGTACAAATGAAACAATAGTAACTTTAATGATGAACTATATAGCCTTAAAATTTATAACATACCTTCAATACGGGCCGTGGAAGGATCCTAATGCACAAGGCTTTCCTAAGATATCTAACTTCAGTGAAAATGCCATTTTACCAGATGTATTTGGAATAAATATAGGATGGATTATAACTATTGTATTAATTATATTCATGTACATTTTTATGAATTATACAAAAAAGGGATATGAAATAGCTGTTTTGGGGGAGAGCGAAAAAACAGCACTTTATGCTGGTATAAATATTAAGAGTACCATAGTTATTTCTATGCTTTTAAGTGGAGGGCTATGTGGACTTGCAGGTATGATTCAAGCCTCTGCTGTTAGTAACACACTATCAGTTCAGGTTTCTGGCGGTATAGGGTATACCGCAATAATAGTAGCTTGGCTTTCAAATTTAAGTTCTCCCTTGATATTAATGGTGTCTATATTATTTGCAGCTCTACTAGAGGGCGGCTCTTTTATACAAACAGCCTTTGGTATTCCAGAGTCTGTGGCATCAATAATTCAAGCCAGTATATTGTTTTTTGTTTTAGGCAGCGAATTTTTTATAAAATATAAACTTGTAAAAAATAATACATCAACATTAAAGGAGGTAGCATAGATGAATACAGTAATATCGTTTTTAGAAGCATCTATAGTAGCAGGGACGCCTCTTTTATTTGCTACTCTTGGGGAGTTAATATGTGAAAAAGTTGGTAACTTGAATTTAGGTGTAGAAGGTATGATGCTTATGGGAGCTGTTATTGGCTTTATGGTAGGAATAAATACACAAAGTGCTATGGCTGCAATGATGGCTGCTATGGTTGCAGGAGCTTCTGGAGCTTTAATATATGCTTTTTTAACTATAAGTTTGAGAGCTAATCAAGTAGTATCAGGACTTACCTTAACCATGTTTGGTACTGGATTTTCTAGCTTTATTGGTAAAAGTTTAGTAGGACAGGTTGCTCCGGATGCTATAAAAAACTTCTTCAAACCAATTTTTTTACCAGTGCTGGGACACATACCTTTTTTAGGAGAAATATTATTTAGACAAGATGTATTTGTGTATGTTGGGTATATTACTGCTATTTTATTAGGAATTTATATGTATAAAACCTCTCAAGGATTGAATTTAAAGGCCATAGGAGAAAATCCTAAATGTGCTGATGCAGCAGGAATAAATATCACATTATATAAATATATCCATGTATTGTTGGCAGGAGCCCTATGTGGACTAGGAGGTGCGTATCTTTCATTGGTATATGTACCAGCATGGCAGGAAAATGTTACAGCAGGCAGGGGATGGATAGCAGTAGCATTGGTTATATTTGTATCCTGGAATCCTTATAAGGCACTTATAGGTTCTTATGTATTTGGCGGGCTTGATATTATAGGCTTTAGACTTCAAGGATCAAGTATACACATATCACAATATTTAATAGATATGCTTCCATATATAATAACAATAGTGGTTATGGTAGTGGTATCCATGAAGAAATCCTCTAAGAATTCACCACCAAAGGCTTTAAGTGTTCCATATTTTAGAGAAGAAAGATAATTTTCTCAGAGTACAGAGAACAGATTATAGAAAAAAGGCTTGACGCTAAAAAAGAATAGTGATATCATTAATTACAATAAAATGTTACCTTTAATGCAGGTCCTGTGAGACCTAAAAGGATAGTATAGAAGTATCATTGTATAGTATATCTATGCCTTCCTTTATAGGAAGGCATTTTTTATACCTTTAAATTTAGTACAGAGATACTAAAAAGGAGGAGATAGTATGTTAAAGGGAAGAAATTTAATTGACCCAATGGATTTTACATTGGAAGAAGTGGAAGAAATACTTAATTTAGCAGAAAACATATCTAAAAAAAGAGAGGATTATGCACATCTTTGTGATGGCAAAATATTGGCTACTCTATTTTATGAACCAAGTACAAGAACTAGACTTAGCTTCGAATCAGCTATGCTAAGGTTAGGTGGAAAAGTACTAGGTTTTTCAGAACCTAATTCCAGTTCAGTATCAAAGGGGGAAACTTTAGCAGACACAGTAAGGGTTGTCAGCTGTTATTCAGATATAATAGCTATGAGACATCCTAAAGAAGGAGCACCAATAGTTGCTGCGGATTATGCTAGTGTTCCTATTATAAATGCTGGGGATGGAGGACATCAACATCCAACCCAGACTTTAGCAGACTTATTAACAATACGTTCAATAAAAGGAAAATTATCCAATCTTACTATAGGTTTTTGTGGTGATTTGAAATTCGGGAGAACCGTACATTCACTCATAAAAGCTTTATCAAGATACGAAAATAATAAGTTTATTCTTATCTCACCAAAGGAACTACAAATTCCCCAATATATAAAAAGTGAAATATTAGAGAAAAACAATATTGAATTTACTCAAGTAGAGAATTTGGAACAAGTCATAAATAAACTAGATATTTTGTATATGACTAGAATACAAAAAGAAAGATTTAATAATGAAGAAGATTATTTAAGACTTAAAGATAGTTATATATTGGATAAAGGGAAGATGGATAGAGCTTCAAAAGATATGATAGTGCTTCATCCACTACCAAGAGTTAATGAAATAGACTATGAAGTAGATAAGGACGAAAGAGCTTGTTACTTTAAACAGGCCCAATATGGAATGTACGCAAGAATGGCTTTGATTTCTAAGCTTTTGGGGGTGATATAATGAACAAAAACATCAATCTGCCAGAGAAATTAGAAAATAAAATAAAATGTAATAATCCTAGATGTATAACCTCAGTAGAAAAATATATTACTCATACTTTTTATCTTGTAAATAGGGAAAAGGGAGAATATAGGTGTAGATATTGTGATGAAATAGTAAAGGTTATGGAGGATTAGGCTATGGAAATATTAATAAAAAATTCTAGAGTAGTAGATTGGTCTGGGGATTTTTTAGGTGATGTTTATATAAGAGATGGAGTAATAGCCCAAATAGGAAGAAACTTGGAGAAGAATTGTAAGACTATAGATGGACATGGAAAGGTTTTAATGCCTTCCTTTATAGATTTACATGTACATTTTAGGGATCCAGGTTTCACTTATAAAGAGGATATATTAACAGGAAGTAAAGCTGCTGTGAAGGGAGGATATACTGCAGTAAATCTTATGGCTAATACCAATCCAGTATGCAGCAGTATGGAAACAGTAAACTATGTATTAAAAAAAGCTAGTGAAATCGGTCTTGTAGATGTGCATCAAGTAGTATCCATAACAAAAAATTTTGATGGTAAAACCATATCACATATAGATAATTTAGATTCCTCGGTAAAGGCAATATCTGAGGATGGAAAAGATGTAATGGATAGCAAGGTCATGTTAAATGCCATGGTAAAAGCTAAGGAAAAAGGAATGGTTGTAATGTGTCATTCTGAAAATCATGAGCTTTCATCTACAGATATGAGACTTTCAGAAAATACCATGACATGGAGAAATATAACCTTAGCAAAATATACAGGATGTGATACTCACATATCACATGTTAGTACAAAAGAATCTATGGAATATATAATAGAAGCTAAAAAAGAAGGATACAATATAACTTGTGAAGTAACACCACATCATATAGCATTAACAGACAGCACTAAGTATAAAGTTAATCCACCTATGAGAAAAGAAGAGGATGTTAAATTCTTAATAAGGGCTATAAAAGGAGGATTTGTAGATGCTATAGCTACAGATCATGCACCTCATACCGAAGAAGATAAAGCTAATGGTGCACCAGGTATATCTGGAATAGAAACAGCATTTTCAATATGCTATACAAAGCTTGTTAAAAGTAGAGAAATTAATTTAAGTAAGCTTTCAGAAATAATGTCAAAAAGACCTGCTGAAATAATAAAGATGAATAAGGGACAAATAAAAGTAGGTTATGATGGGGATTTGATTCTTATAGATTTGGAAAGGGAATATGAAATTAATAGTAAAAGCTTCTTGTCTAAAGGGAAAAATACTCCTTTTGACGGTATGAAGGTTTATGGAAAAATAGAAAAAACAATTAAGAGCGGAAAAATAGTATATGATGATGCAAGGGAGATTTAACATATGATAATAGATAAGCTATATGAAAGCGTAGAAAATAAGGGACATGTGTGTGTAGGTTTAGATACAAGTTTAGATTATATACCAAAACATTTTATGAGTAAGTTTGTATCAGAAGAGGAAGCGCTATTTCAGTTTAATAAGGAGATAATAGATGCTACTTTAGATATAGCTGCATGTTATAAGGTACAGATTGCATATTATGAAGCTTTAGGAATATCAGGACTTATAGCCTATAAGAGAACTTTAGATTATATAAAAGAAAGTAAAGGAATAATAATATCAGATATAAAAAGGGGAGATATTGCCAAAACTGCAGAAATGTATGCAAAAGCTCACTTTGAAGGAGATTTTGAAACAGATTTTATAACAGTAAATCCTTATATGGGATTAGACAGTATAGAACCCTATCTTCCATACTTAAAAAATAAGAATAAGGGATTATTTGCACTAATAAGAACTTCAAATCAGGGAGCTAAGGATATAGAATTCATAGAAACAAAAGATAATAAGAAAGTATATGAAGCAGTTGGTGAAAAAATACATGATATGGGTAAAGAATTTATTGGTGGATGTGGATATAGTGCCATAGGTGGAGTGATAGGATGTACTCATGTAAATGAGGCAATACAGTTGAGGAAAGTACTAAATACTATGTTCTTCTTAATACCTGGATATGGAGCTCAAGGCGGAAAAGCAGAGGATGTAGCTTTATATCTAAAGAATGGCAATGGAGGAGTTGTAAATTCTTCAAGGGGTATTCTTCTAGCTTATAGAAAAGTTGGAGATGAACTGAATTTTGCAGATTGTGCAAGAAAAGAAGCTATAAGAATGAAAGAAGATATAATGAGAGCTGTAAAAGGCATATAGAATGGAGAGTTAGAATGGAATATAGAATTGAATGTGTTAAGGATAACAAAAAGGTTTGTGAAAATGTATATAAATTATCCATAAAAGGCAAGTTTGAAGGAAATCCTGGTCAGTTTTATATGCTAAGAGCTTGGGATAGAGAGCCCCTATTGAGCAGACCTATAAGCATATACTCCATTGAAAAAGATTGTATAGAATTTTTATATGCAGTAGTAGGAGAGGGAACAGAAATATTAAGCAGATTAAAAGAAGGAAATAGCATAAAACTAACAGGCCCACTAGGAAATTATTTCCCGGTAAATAATTTGAAGGGTAAGATAGCTGTGGTATCAGGAGGCATAGGTATAGCACCAATGCACGAAGTAGTAAAAAGAATAAAAAATTGTCAGGTAGATTTCTATTGTGGATTTAGAGATGAAATTTATGGTATTGAAGAATATAAAAATTTTGTAGATAACACTTATATAAGCACTGAATCTGGAGAGCATGGATATAAGGGATATGTAACGGAAATAATTAATCCTGAAAAGTATGATGTGGTTTTATGCTGCGGACCAGAGATTATGATGAAAAAAGTTGTGGATATGTGCAAAAAAGTTAATGTTCCAGTTTATGTTTCTATGGAAAAACACATGGCTTGTGGAGTAGGGGCTTGTCTTGTGTGTACATGTAAAACAAAGCATGGTAATAAGAGAACATGTAAAGATGGTCCAGTATTTCTAGGAGAAGAGTTGGAGGAATAATATGAAGGTAAATATTTGTGGAGTAGAATTTAAAAATCCGGTGATAGCTGCCTCAGGAACTTTTGGATTTGGACAAGAATACAATGAGTTTTATCCAGTTTCAAAATTAGGAGGAATTAGTTCTAAGGGATTAACCATAAATCCTAAAGAAGGAAATGACGGAATAAGGGTTTTTGAAACTAGGGGCGGGATGTTAAATAGCGTAGGCCTCCAAAATCCTGGAGTGGATTATTTTATAAAAAATGAGTTACCAGAAATGAAAAAACTTAATACTGTAATTATAGCCAATGTAGGTGGAGGAGATATAGATAGCTACTTAAATGCAGTAGAGAAAATAAACAATACAGAAGTAGATATGATAGAGTTAAACATATCCTGTCCTAATGTAAAGCATGGAGGAATGGCTTTCGGAATAAAGTCACAGGTAGCTTATGAAGTTGTAAAAGAGATAAAAAGCATATGTAAGAAGCCTTTAATAGTGAAGTTATCTCCTAATGCTGAAGATATAGTGGATATGGCTGAGAAATGTTGTAATGCAGGAGCAGATGCTCTATCCTTAGTAAATACTTTTAAAGGTATGGCTATAGACATAAATAAAAAAAAGCCTGTATTTAATAATATTACAGCAGGGCTTTCAGGACCTGCAATAAAACCTATAGCTTTAAGAATGGTATATGAAGTATGTAAAGCTGTAGATGTGCCAGTAGTTGGTCTTGGTGGAATATGTACTTGGCAGGATGCTATAGAATTTATAATGGCAGGGGCAAGAGCTATACAGGTAGGAACATGTAATTTTATAAATCCATATGCACCTATAGAAATAATACAGGGAATAGAAGATTATATGAAAAAAGAAGGAATAAAAGATTTAGAAGAAATTACAGGAATAATTTAGATGATAGATTGTAAAGAATAAAGAAATAAGGAATAGAAAAGGAGATAAAAATATGGATAATACAGATAAAATGGTTATAGATACTTTAAAGGAATGTGATGCTCTTTTAGAAGGACATTTTTTACTGTCTTCAGGAAGACATAGCAATAGATACTGCCAATGTGCAAAGCTTTTACAGTATCCAGATAAGGCGGAAAAGGTATTGAAAATTGTAGCGGAAAAATTAAAAAACATTGATTTTGATATTGTTGTTGGTCCAGCTATGGGAGGAATAGTTGTGTCCTATGAATTGGCCAGACAGTTAGGTAAGCCTGGAATATTTGCAGAAAGACAAGATGGAGAAATGACTTTAAGAAGAGGTTTTGAAATCAAAAAGGGGCAAAAGGTAGTAATATCAGAAGATGTTATTACTACAGGAAAATCTTCCTTAGAAGTAGCAAAGGTTATTGAAGAATTAGGTGGAGAAGTAGTTGGGCTATGCTGCATAGTAGATAGAAAAAGTGAAGGGATAGAAATACCTTATCCTATATATAGTGCGGTAAAATTACAAATCAATACTTATGATAAGGAAGAATGTCCATTATGTAAGAGCAGAATTCCATATATAAAACCAGGTAGTAGAAATATGAACTTAATAAAGTAAAAGATATAGATAAACTTTTAATACCTCAAAGAAGCAGACTTTGAGGTATTTTTCTTTGAAAGTTTAATAACATTATGCAATATTAACAAAAATTTATTACTAATTAGCTAACATTTGAGTTATAATAAATAATGATTTAATATGATATTAAGTTCACATTATAGTCATTAACCAGTTTTAGGAATAGTTACATAAAAAGTAAAATAGGAGGAATCATTGTGGGTAAGCCAAGTATTTTTAGTAAAGATTATGAGAAAAAGATGAGAAGAAGAAGAGGAATAATAATTTTATCGATATTTGCAGTTATTCTCTTAACCTCAGGTGCTTGGTTGCTAGGCAAAGTGAAAGTTAAGAGTTTTGTATCAAGTAAAAAAGAAAATATTGAGGATAAGAAAAAAGTGGTTGAAAATAAAAAGAATGAAAAGAATGCTATTACAGAAGGTAATAAAAACGAAAAGGTATCTAAAGAAACAAAGAAAACAGATGGATATGAAATTAAATTAAGTAATGGAGAAAAAATAAAATTAGTCTATGAGGAAGAAAATAATGTGAAAAAATTTAAATATATTTATCCATTAGATAGTAAAGTGAAATATGATATAAGTCCTTCCGGTAAAAAAGCTATAGTTTATGATGAGAAGGTTCAAAAAATTATATCTGTAGATATAAATGGAAAAATTTTAGATATAACTAATACTAAATACGTTTCAACAGATGGCAGCGTGATTATAAATCATGATGAACAAATACAGGCTAGACCAGACTACATTTGGTGTGATATGCCTAAATTCGTGGATGAAAATAATATAGCTTATGTAAGTCAATTACCTTGGTTAAATAAAACTACTAAATATATATGGACATATAATATTCCTAATAATACTCATATGAATATTCAAAGTATTTCAGGCGAAGAATTGACTATAGATAAACTTAGTGATAAAGGTTTAAAAATTTTAGCAGATGGCAAAACTTTATTTTTAAAGGCTAATGGTGAGGTAACTGAATAAAAGAAAGGGAATTTTCAAAAAAATATTTATTTAAGTAAAATTTATTTGTAAATTCTATGGCATTTGTATATAATTATTAAGGGTAAATTTATATTTTAGTATAAAATATGAAAATATGTCTATAAGCATATATTAATAATTTAAAATATATGTTATAATATTGTGATTAATATAGCACATCAGGTGACTAGGAGGAATAATATAATGAAAGCCAATATGGAAAAAATAGAAAAGAATGTTGTTAAGTTAGAAATAACTGTTGAAGCAGAAAAATTTAGTGAAGCTATGAAAAAGGCATATGTAAAAAATGCTAAGAAATTTAATGTACCTGGATTTAGAAAAGGTAAAGCACCAATGAGTATTATAAAAAGACAGTATGGAGAGGGCGTTTTCTATGAAGATGCTATAAATATCTGTTGTGATGATACATATCCAGAAGCATTAAAGGAACATAATATAAAACCTGTAGATTATCCAGAAATAGATATAGTTGAAATTGGAGAAGGTAAGGATTTTATATATACAGCAAAAGTAACAGTAGTACCAGAAGTAGAATTAGGAGAATATAAAGGATTAGAAGTTAAGAAGAATACATACGAAGTAAAAGATGAAGAAATAGATCAGAAATTAAAAGATATGCAGGAAAAGAATGCTAGAATAGAAACTAAGGATGAAAATGCTGTAATAGAAAATGGAAATGTAGCTGTTATCGATTTTAAAGGCTTTGTAGATGAAGTAGCTTTTGAAGGTGGAGAAGGTCATGATTATTCACTTGAAATAGGTTCAGGTACATTTATAGATAATTTCGAAGATCAGTTAGTAGGACTTAAAAAGGATGAAGAAAAAGATGTAAATGTAAAATTCCCTGAAGAATATGGCAGAGAAGATTTAAATGGAAAAGTTGCAACTTTTAAGGTAAAAGTTAACGAAATAAAAGTTAAAGAATTACCAGCTATGGATGATGAGTTTGCAAAAGAAGTATCAGAATTTGATACTTTAGTTGAATTAAAAGCAGACATGAAAAAGAAGATGGAAGAAGAAAATGAATTAAAAATAAAAAGAGAATTTGAAGAAGCAGCTATAGATGCAGCTTGTGAAAATGCAAAAGTTGATATACCAGAAGTTATGATTAGAAAAGAAACAGATAATATGTTAAAAGATTTAGAGATGAGACTTAGATATCAAGGACTGGATCTTAACACTTATTATCAATACACTAATAGCAGTGAAGAAAAAGTTAGAGAATATATGAAAGATACAGCTGCTAAAAGAGTAAAGACAGAATTAGTGCTTAATGAAATTGCTAAAGCTGAAAATATAGATGCAACAGAAGAAGAGCTTATGGAAAGAGCTAAGGAAATGGCAAAACAATATGGAGATAAAGAAATAGAAAAAACAACTAAGTTAATAATGGATGCTCAAAGATCATTATTAAAAATAGATGTTATAAATGAAAAAGTAATAAAATTATTAGTTGACAGCAGTAAAGTTATAGCATAATATAAATTAAAATTAATTGCCAGGAGAGTTTCTGGCAATTAATTTTAATGATATTTAATTTATTTAATTTATTTAATATTATTAAAATATGAATTAGAAGCTATAGTATTAGGTAATATATCTTTATATAGCCTATACTAAAGTTATGAATGAAAAAGGAGGAGAAGTTTTATGAGTTTAGTTCCAGTTGTTGTTGAACAAACTAATAGAGGGGAAAGATCTTACGATATTTATTCAAGACTTTTAAAGGATAGAATAATAATGTTATGCGAAGAGGTTAATGATACAACAGCTAGTTTAGTAGTAGCACAATTATTATTTCTTGAAGCAGAAGATCCTGACAAGGATATATACTTATATATTAACAGTCCAGGTGGCTCTATAACATCAGGTATGGCTATATATGATACAATGCA
Source organism: Clostridium liquoris (assembly GCF_002995785.1). GTDB lineage: Bacteria > Bacillota > Clostridia > Clostridiales > Clostridiaceae > Clostridium_AO > Clostridium_AO liquoris. The sequence continues at coordinate 104,544 of NZ_PVXO01000032.1, forward strand.
GTACATCAAACCAGATGTTTCTACTATATGTATTGGAATGGCAGCTTCCATGGGAGCCTTTTTATTGACAGCAGGTGCAAAAGGGAAAAGATATGCTCTTCCTAATAGTGAAATTATGATACATCAGCCACTAGGAGGATTCCAAGGTCAGGCTACGGATATTGGTATACATGCAGAAAGAATTTTAAATATTAAGAAAAAGTTAAATACTATTTTTAGTGAAAGAACAGGTCAGCCGTTAGAGGTAATTGAAAAAGACACTGAAAGAGATAACTTTATGGGAGCTGAACAAGCAAAAGAATATGGATTAATTGATGAAGTAATGGTTAAGAAAAAATAACCTTTATTGTGAGGTGTAGGTATGGCTAAAATTGATGATAAAAAACAACTAAAGTGTTCCTTTTGTGGTAAAACTCAGGATCAAGTAAGAAGGCTTATAGCAGGACCAGGAGTATATATTTGCGATGAATGCATAGAGCTTTGTTCTGAAATAATAAGTGACGAATTCGAAGAAGATGTCCATGTAGAAATGGGCTCTTTGCCAAGACCATTAGATATTAAGAATTATCTTGATCAATATGTAATAGGTCAAGATGAAGCTAAGAAAGCCCTAGCAGTAGCTGTATATAATCACTATAAGAGAGTAAACTCAAATAATGTAAATGATGATGTAGAACTTCAAAAAAGTAATATACTTTTATTAGGGCCTACTGGTTCAGGAAAAACTTTGCTTGCTCAAACTTTAGCAAGATACTTAAATGTTCCATTTGCTATTGCTGATGCAACTACATTAACAGAGGCAGGATATGTAGGAGAAGATGTTGAAAATATACTTTTAAAACTTATACAAAATGCGGATTATGATATAGAAAAAGCAGAAAAAGGTATTATTTATATAGATGAAATAGATAAGATAGCTAGAAAATCAGAAAATCCTTCTATAACTAGGGATGTATCAGGTGAAGGCGTTCAACAGGCTCTTCTTAAAATACTTGAAGGCACTATTGCGTCTGTACCGCCACAAGGTGGAAGAAAACATCCACATCAAGAATTTATACAGATAAATACTACTAATATATTATTTATTTGTGGTGGAGCTTTTGATGGAGTAGATAAGATTATAGAGAGAAGAACAATAAATAGCTCTTTAGGTTTTGGAGCAGAGATAAAATCTAAAAAGGAACATGATGTAGGAAAGCTATTAAAGGAAATAATGCCAGAAGATCTTTTGAAGTTTGGGTTAATACCAGAGTTTATTGGAAGACTTCCTATAATAGTAACTCTTTCTGCATTAGACAAAGAAGCATTAGTGAATATACTAAGTATGCCTAAAAACGCTCTTGTAAAACAGTATAAAAAGCTATTTGAAATGGATAATGTAGAACTTGAATTTGATAAAGAAGCTTTGGAAGCCATTGCAGAAGAAGCTATAAAAAGGAATACTGGGGCAAGAGGACTTAGGGCAATACTTGAAGATATTATGGAAAATATAATGTTTGAAATACCATCAGAGGAGAGCATTACAAAGGTTGTAATAAACAAAGATACTGTAGCTAATAAAATACCAGAAACAGTGAAACTAGAAGATGGTAAAAGGGCTCCTTTGAAGGTAAAAAAGTCAAGAACGAAAAAGGGACCTGAAACAGCATAGTGAATTAAATTGAATATAATTTTATTAAAAGAATGGGAATAATTTATTCCTATTCTTTTTTATATTAGGGAATATAGGAAAGAGAAAATGTGCATAATAAAAAATAAACTGAATGATTATAATGGGAGGGTAAGATATATGACTAACATGCTGATATTAGTACAATTTGTTTTTACTATAATTATGGGGTTATATTTTTTTAATGCACTGAAAGGACAACAAACTAATAAAGTAGTAATTGACAGAGAAAGTAGAAAAGAAATGGATAATCTAAAAAAACTAAGGAATATAAAACTTTCTGAGCCATTAACGGAAAAAAGCAGACCAACTACTTTTGAGCAAATAATAGGTCAAGAAAAGGGTATAAAAGCTTTACAAGCAGCTTTGTGCGGTCCTAATCCTCAACATGTAATAATCTATGGACCTCCAGGCATAGGTAAGACTGCTGCAGCCAGATTAGTGCTTGAAGATGCTAAAAATAAGAAACATTCACCTTTTAAAAAAGATGCTAAATTCATAGAAATTGATGCTACAACTATAAGATTTGATGATAGAGGTATAGCTGATCCATTAATAGGTTCTGTGCATGATCCAATTTATCAAGGTGCTGGGCCTCTTGGTATAGCTGGTATACCTCAACCTAAGCCTGGAGCTGTAACTAAAGCCCATGGTGGTATTTTATTTATTGATGAAATAGGAGAGCTACATCCTATAGAAATGAATAAACTATTGAAAGTATTGGAGGATAGAAAAGTATTTTTAGATAGTGCATATTATAATTCTTCAGATCCAAATATGCCTATTTACATAAAAGATATATTTGAAAATGGATTACCAGCAGATTTTAGATTAGTAGGGGCCACTACTAGAAACCCAGAAGAAATTACTCCAGCTATACGTTCTAGATGTGTAGAAATATTTTTTAGAGCTCTTTTGCCAGATGAAATAGAGACTATAGCTGTAAATGCTTCAGAAAAAGTTGGCTTTAAGTTAGAAGATAAAGCCCGTTCTACAATAGGTAGGTATGCTAACAATGGAAGAGATGCAGTTAATTTAGTACAATTAGCGTCAGGTATTGCATTAAATGATGATAGAGATGAAATAACTGTATCTGACGTAGAATGGATAATTGAAAATGGTCATTATTCACCTAGACCGGAAATAAAAATTCATAGTGAACCTAGAATTGGATATGTAAATGGATTGGCTGTTTATGGAGCTAATATGGGTACGGTAATGGAAATAGAAGTTACTGCAAGAAAAAGTGATTTATATAAGGGGGAAATAAATGTAACTGGAATTGTGGAGGAAGAACAGATTAGTTCTTATGACAGAAAAATTAGAAGAAAAAGCACAGCTAAGTGTTCTGTAGAAAACGTAATAACAGCATTACAAAATGTATTCAAATTAAATTTCAGTCAATATGATATTCATGTGAATTTTCCAGGAGGTGTTCCTGTAGATGGGCCTTCTGCAGGAATAAGTATAGCTACAGCAGTATATAGTGCTTTAAATGAGATTCCTGTACATAATGAAATAGCTATGACTGGAGAAATATCCTTATATGGAGAAGTTAAACCTGTTGGAGGAGTAAATAGTAAGATACAGGCTGCTATTAAAGCTGGAGCTAAAAAAATAATAATACCTTATGAAAATTGGCAGGAAAGTTTCCTAAATATTAAAGAAGCTACTATAATTCCTGTAAAAAATATAAATGAAGTTATAAAAGAAGCTTTAGTAGATGGGAAAGATGTTTCAAAACATTCCTCTATTCAAATAACTAAAGATATATTATCCGCTAACCCCTTAGGAAATACAGGGGGTTCAGTGAATAGGTAGAGTATATCTCCTTTATTAGTAAAGGAGATATACTATTTATTAGCTTTTAATTAATGGAATTAATTATTGAATTATTACTATTTTGGAATTGAAAAAACTTTTCTTTATGGTTATAATATATTAGTCTAACTATAATTATTTATTATATATATTAAATTTATACTAATTAAATCATAGTTAATCTAAATATAAAGTGAGGGGAAAAGCATGGAAAATAACATAAAAGTTCTTCCTCTAATTCCTCTAAGAGGTATTACCATATTTCCTTACATGGTTATGCATTTTGACGTAGGAAGAGAAAAATCCATTTTAGCATTAGAAGAGTCTATGTTAAATGGACAAAAGGTTTTCTTAGCTGCTCAAAAGGAAGCGAAAGTAGAAGAACCAGAAGAAGATGACATATTCCAAATGGGAACTATTTGTAATATAAAACAGATATTAAAACTGCCTGGAGATACTGTAAGGGTTTTAGTTGAAGGGGAAAATAGAGCAAGTATTAAAGATTTTATCCAAAAGGAGCCTTATTTTAAAGTCGAAATTGAAGAACTAAGGGACATAGAATGTGTAGATAATAATAAATGTGAAGCTTTATTACGTTCAGTAAGAAAGGCTTTCGATGAATACATAAAATTATCAGGAACTATTCCTGCGGAAACTATAGCATCTTTAGATGATATAGAAAGCCCAGGAAGATTTGCTGATGTGGTTAGTTCTTACTTAATTCTAAAACAAGAAAAAAAACAAGAGCTCTTGGAGGCATATGATGCCACTGAAAGATTAGAGAAGCTCCTTATAGTACTAAATAATGAAATAGATGTTTTAAAAGTTGAAAGAAAAATAGGAATAAAGGTTAAGAATAAAATTGATAAAGTACAAAAGGAATACTATTTAAGGGAACAATTAAAGGCCATACAAGAAGAACTAGGGGAAGAAGACGAAGACAAAAAAGAAATTAATAGATACAAAAATAAAATAAATAAAGCTAAGTTACCTAAACCAGCAAAAGAAAAAGCTTTATATGAACTGGATAGATTGAAGAATAGTGGTTCATATTCAGCTGAGGGTGGAATAATAAGAACTTATTTAGATTTGGTACTAGATTTGCCATGGAACGCAGAAACAGAAGAAAATCTAGATATAAAGAGAGCAAGGGAAATATTAGAAAAAGAACATTATGGACTAGAAGATGTGAAAGATAGAATAATTGAATTTCTTGCTGTAAAAAAAATGAGCAGCTCATTAAAGGGAGCTATTCTCTGCCTTGTAGGACCACCAGGAGTAGGAAAAACATCAATTGCTAAATCTATTGCCAATGCATTAAATAGAAACTTTACAAGGATGTCTTTAGGTGGAATAAGAGATGAAGCTGAAATAAGAGGCCATAGAAAAACCTATGTAGGAGCTATACCTGGAAGAATAATATATGGATTAAAACAGGCAAAATCAAGAAACCCAGTATTTCTTTTAGATGAAATAGATAAAATGAGTAATGATTTTAGAGGAGATCCTGCAGATGCTCTATTAGAAGTTTTGGATAGTGAGCAAAACAGCACTTTTAGGGATCATTATTTAGAATTGGATTTTGATCTCTCAGATGTATTGTTTATAACTACAGCTAATACTTTAGATACTATCCCAAGACCTCTAATGGATAGAATGGAAATTATAGAAGTATCCGGATATACTACCGAAGAAAAATTCCATATTGCTAAGGAACATTTAATACCTAAAAAGTTAAAGGAATATAATTTGGAAGAAGGGAAAATAGATATTTCTGATTCTGCCATATATTTAATAATAGAAAGTTATACAAGAGAATCTGGTGTTAGAAGTCTAGAAAGAAAAATAGCTTCCATTATAAGAAAAGCTATTGCTGAAATGGTTGAAAAGGATAAAGAAAAAATAAGCATAACAGTAAATAACGTGAAAAAATACTTAGGGTCAGTTATATATACTTATGATAAAGCCAATACTGTAGATCAAGTTGGAGTAGTTATGGGAATGGCTTGGACAGGTTATGGCGGTGACACTTTACCAATAGAAGTAACTGTTATGTGTGGAACAGGAAAGTTAGAGCTTACAGGACAACTAGGTGACGTAATGAAGGAATCAGCTAAAGCTGGCTATAGTTATGTTAGAGCTAATGCGGATAAGTATGGTATTGATGTTGAATTCTATAAAAATAAAGATATACATATTCACGTGCCGGAAGGAGCCGTTCCAAAGGATGGACCTTCTGCAGGTGTAACCATGATTACTGCCATGGTATCTGCATTAAGCTGTAAAAAAGTAAAACATAATGTAGCCATGACTGGTGAAATAACCTTAACAGGCAGAGTACTTCCAATAGGTGGTTTAAAAGAAAAGACTTTAGCGGCTTACAGAGCAGGAATAGATACTATAATTATTCCTAAGGATAATGAGAAAGATTTATTGAAAATACCAAAGACAATAAGAAATAAGATAAACTTCATATTAGCTAAGAATATAGATGAAGTATTAGATAATGCTTTAAATAAATAGTCGAGGAGATAAAAATGGAGATAAAACAAGCTGAATTTATAAAATCCGCTGTAACTCCTACTCAGTATCCAGAGGATGATAAAATAGAGATAGCCTTTGTTGGAAGGTCTAATGTAGGAAAATCTTCTTTAATTAATAACTTAACCAATAGAAAAAAACTAGTTAAAGTAAGCAGTACACCAGGAAAGACAAGATTAATTAATTTTTTCTTAATAAATAATAGTTTTTATTTTGTTGATTTACCTGGCTATGGATACGCGAAGGTTTCAAAGCAAGAAAAGTCAAGTTGGAGTAAAACAATAGAAAGTTATCTTTTAAATAGACCTCAGTTAAAAAAGATAATCTTACTTGTGGATTGCAGACGCAAGCCAACAGAAGATGATATTGTTATGTATAATTGGATAAGGCACTATGGATATGATTCTACTGTAGTGGCTACTAAAGTTGATAAGTTAAATAGAAGTGAATTGATGATGAGTAAAAAAATTATAAAAGAAACCCTATCCATGAATGAAGGAGAAGAATTAATCTTCTATTCTACTTTAAAGAAACGTGGTAAAGAAGAATTATTAGAGGATATATTTAATTCACTGGGAAAAACAGGGATTTAAATATGGATTTCAAAGGCATGTAATACTAAATAATAATAGGTATTACATGCCATATATTTTATATATACATAATATAATTGTATTATGTATTTTATGGGGTGGTGAAGCTTTGATAAAGATTAATTTAATAAAAAATATAATAATATTTTCATTAATATACCTTCCGCCGTTATTAGTATTTTGGAAGTTATGGATTAATAAAGATAAAAATAAAATACTACTACTAATAATAAGTATTTTATATTTAATTTTAAGCATATTTACTCAAAATTTATTACCATTTATTTTAGTATTAATTTGTATTAAGTATATAAGATATGATGTACAATTATATAGAGATTATGATATGTATAATTTTAATATAAGGAATTTTAAATTCATGAAGGCTTTAAGTTATTCAATTTTTTCTTATATAATGACTATAATTATTGCTACTATAGCTTTGAACTTTTTTGTTAAATATAAAATCACATTAAAAGATCAAGAAATAGTTTCTTTCATGGATAAAATGCCTTTAAACAGATTTATTTATATGATACCAGTAACAGTCATATTTGCTCCCGTAGTAGAAGAGTTTATTTTTAGATGGTTACTTTTCGAAAAATTATTTAAAAATAGAATAGGCATATATTTTTCTGCTATTATAAGTAGTTTTATTTTTGCTGCAATACATTTTAATATAAAATCATTTTCTGCTATAATGTGGGTAGGATTATTTAATTGTTTTTTAATTAATAAAAAAGGCTATTGGTATGCAGTATTTAATCATGGATTATTTAATTCTATATCTACTTTTGTATTATTATTTGAAAAGCTTGGGATAATTAGGTTCTAATATATAAGAAAGCTAATGATTTTGAAGGATTAAGAGATAAAAATAAAGTTCTTAGAAACTTTATTTTTATCTCTTTTTATGTGTCAAAATAAAAAAAGGAGAATAGTATATATTAGAAACACAAAAGAAGCAAAAAGAATCTTCTGAAAGGAGGAAGTAAGGTGGATTTCAACAGCCTATTAAATGGACTACTAGCTGGAGATAACGATACATCATCAAAACATGAAAGAGCTCCATTCAATAATCTAATTATATGGGTTATCCTAATCTTAATTTTCTTAGGCTGTGGTTGTGGTGGTGGATTTGGAAATGAAAGCTGTTGCTGCGAGAAACGCAGACACCGTAAAAAATCACGTTGTAGAGAAAGTTGCGGCTGCGGCTGTGGATTTGGAAACGGATTTGATTTTGGAAATAGCTGTGGATGTGGATTCCTTGATAACAATTTCATATTTATCATAGCAATTGCAGTACTAATATTCTGCTCATGTAAGGAAAACAAAAGAGGCTGTGATGACAGCTCAATTAGTTTAGATACAGGCAACTTTGTAACATTAGAGGAAGAATAAAACACAAATAAAACCAATGCCCATAGGAAAGGGGGGTTTAACATGTCAAGAAGAAATAATTGTAACAATGGAAACTCAGGTAATGGTCTATTGATATTAATATTAATAGTTCTACAGTTCAACTGCAAACGTGAAAGACACGAGCATGAAGAATGTATGATAGACAATGGTATATTGTTTATTATAGCATTATTCTTCTTAGCTTGCTGCGGAAATTTTAACTTATGCTGCAATAACTGCTAGAAAGTGGCTGGAGGGCATATTTGCCCTCCTTACTATAAATATCCGCATTATTCTAATAGGAGGGATATAATGGGTAAGCATAAAAGACATAGGAAAAAAGAAAACATAGAAAGAAATAATGCTAATAATAATAATAACAATACTGAAAATAATAATAGTGGTAACAATGGAAGTAATAATATAATGGAAATGTTGAATAATATAGATGAAGAACAAATATCATCCTTATTATCAAGCCTAAATTTAAATAATGCTAATGCTGAAGCAAATATTGAAGATGATAATACCAATACCAATGCTAATACTAGTAGTGATAATGCAGACAAAACATTACAGATATTAAATGCTATTAAACCTATGGTAAATGCTGAGAGAGGAGATCTTATAGATAGATTAATACAACTTTATTCTATAAGTAGAATAATAAACAAATAAATTTAATAAAAATAGAAAGACATGAGTCTTTCTATTATTTTAGCATAATATCATTCTATAGTGGTTATTTCTTCAGGGGTTAATACAGTACATTTACCTTGAAAAATTCCGCCATCTCTTATAATTATATTTTTAACATTTACGTCCCCAAACACTTTTCCATAACTTTCAACAGCTAAAATCCCTTCGCAACATATATTTCCTTCAACTTTTCCACTAATATAGGCACTTTTACAAGAAATATCACCTTTGCAATAGCCTGTGGCCCCAATTATAATATCGTCTTGCCATATAATATTACCTTCGAAATATCCATCAATTTTTAAAAGGTCCTCACCCTTTAAAGAGCCGATAACAGTACAGCCATCTCCAATTAATGTTTCTATTTTATTTATGCTTTTATCCTTATCTTTGTCAGAAGAATTAAACATATATATAAAACCTCCTTTTATATGTGCTTTAAAATATTTATATTTAATTTATTTAATATTTATTACTAAAACATATAAATACAAAATTATAATACTATTTTTAAATTTATATGAAATTCCACTAAAATTAATTGAGAAAAATACGATAAAAGTAAAGATAAATGCTTAGGAGGTATATAATATGTCTAAGATAGCACATTTAATAGAAGTATTAATTACATTGCAATATAAAAAATTAACAACAGCGTCTGAATTAGCCCAGGTTTTAAAAGTAGATAAGAAAACTATATATAGATATATAAATAATTTAAATCTAGCAAATGTACCTATACATACTATAAAAGGAAGATATGGGGGGTTTTATATAGATGAGACTTTTTACATGAAACCTCCTAAACTAAATTTTCAAGAATTACAATCTATTATTGCTATAGAACAGTCTATAGAAGATAGTAATTTTCCTCTTAAAAGGGACTTGAGAAATGCAGTAGCAAAAATTAAAAGTATATGCCTAAAGGATGATAAGGAATTAGAAGAAAAGTTGGAGGGTAGTAGTATTAAACTTTATAATTTAGGAGATACATTAAGACTAGATGAAAAAATTGATAAGATAAATTATTCTATGGAAAGAGGAAGAACTCTTGATATTGAATACTTTACCATAAATAAAAACACTTTATATGAGGAAAATGTTGATCCATATAATCTTATTTTCAAAGATGGAGACTGGTATATAGTAGGTTACTCTCATGATGAAGATAAAGTAAAAGTCTATAGGTTATCTAGAATAAGAAATATTGATATAACAAATGATATATATATGAAGCCAAAAACATTTTCACTTAATGATTTTTTAACTAACTCTTGGGGAGTATTTAATGGAGAAAAGCAGTTAGTAAAAGTTAAATTTAGCAAAAATGTTGCTGAATTAATTAGAAAGGTTAAATGGAGCAGCACACAGGAGATAGAAGATTTAGATGATGGAAGTATGATTTTAAAATTTTATATAGATGAATTAGGGGATATAAAAACATGGATATTAGGCTTTGGTGGAGAAGCAGAAGTAATCGAACCGCTTTCATTAAGAGCAGATATAAATGAAGAGATTAAAAAGTTACTAAATATATATAAATAAAATTTAAATTGATGAATAAAATATTAGGAACTGGATAATATAATAAATGTAATTGGAGATTAGATCTCCATAGCACTAAATGGAGTTATGCAACTTTATTTAATGTGCTAGAACCCCCCATCCCCCTTGGGACCGTGAAACGGTCCCTTTTTAAATTTTAAAATTAATTATATATTTAGCTCAATTTGCGCAAAATAAAATGAATACTATTTTATTAAGAGGTGAGCAAGTATGTTTAAGACAAAGTCCAAAATATATATTACTTTCATACTTATGTTGTCATTAACCTTTAGCTTAATAGGTTGTGGAAGCAAAACGGAGAAGAGTAATAAGGAAAAGAAATTAAATATTTATGTAGATATAAAAGACAAACATTCATTAAATATAATAAAATTTATTACCGATGAATATAAGAAGGAAAATCCTAAAGCCACCATAATTGTTAGTAATGCTATGGGAACAGACACATTAAAGGATATTTCCAAGGAAAAGGTAGGGGATATAATATTTGTTTCTAGGAATAAAATGATAGAACTGCAAAGTAAAGGTCTATTGGCAGATGTATCTGCTTATTATGAAAAAAATAAAATAAATGAAAAGTATTGCAATGTGATGAATTCCTATGGCAGATATTCTGATAAGTACTATGGAATTGGAGTAATACCATACACAATAGAAGTATTATATAATAAAGAAGCATTAAAGAAACTGAATGTTAAGGAACCAATAAATATTAAAGAAGGAGAGGATATATTAATAAAATTAAATAAAGAATCAATAAAAGTACCAGTAATTTTGACAGATGATATAGACATAAATAATGCTTTAGCTTCATTGATGATTGGTAATGAAAAAAATGTATACAATGTGGATAACATATACAACAGCTCTAAAGAAGCTTATAAAGAAAAGAAAGAATTTCAAAGTATGTTTGATAGTATACAAACATTATATAAAAATGGAGTAGTAAACAAAAATACCTTTGAAATAGGCAATGAAAATGCAATAAAAAAGTTTGTAAATGGGGATATACCTATGATAATAAGTATCTCCTATTATTATAAGGAATTTAATCAAAATAATGTAGGACTAATAGAGGACTATAGTTCCATAGCATCTTTTAAGGACAATGTTCCGGTAATTGTAAATGCCTTATTGTGTAAACCTATTAATGGGGAAAATGAAGAAGAAGCAAATGATTTTATAAAATTCGCTTTTAGTGATACAACACAAAAAAAACTTCTAGAAAAAGGATTTATAACAGGAAATTCAAAAGTAAATGAAGAAGCAAAGGGAATGGCAAGTTCAATAGCCAAGCATTTAAGCAATAGTAATGAAAATGGGATTATATTTCTATATAACCTTCCAGAAAAGTTTTATGCAGGAATATCCTCTAGAATAGAAAAGATACTCTCGGGGCAATATAAAGGAGATGAATGGAATACCCTAGTAGATGAAGTTTTTAAGTATGAATAAAAAATACAGCAGGCTTAATAAAAGTCTGCTGTTATTTTTATTATCAATTATGCTCGCAGTTTTTGCAGTCCTTGCATATACCATAAAAATATACTTGATTTGTTAGAACATCATAGTCAGTGTGTGGAGCTATCTTCTCATTTAGATCTTGAAAACACACATCTTCTATGTCATCTACTCTTCCACATTGGAGACATTGAATATGAGAATGTGGGCATACATTTCCATCATACCTGAAATTACCTTCTCCTACATTGATTTCTTGAACTAAATTCACTTCAACCAATGTTTTTAAAGCTTTATAAACTGTGGCTAAACTCATTGTAGGATAGTTTACCTGTAGTGCTTTATAAATTACTTCAGCAGAAGGGTGCTCTTTTGTGGATTTAAGATATTCATATACTGCAATACGTTGAGGCGTTAATTTTAATTTTTTCTCTTTAAATGTAGCAGCAATGTTATTCATATACACCATCCCTTTTATTGAATTAATCATATTATATAATAAGTATTATTAATAGTCAATTTATTTTAAATGAGAATTATTATGCATATTTTATTTTTTTAAATATCAGTAAAGATAAAAGAACTAAAACAGAAGTAATTGCTATGGTTCCTCCAGGTGCACAATCTATATAGAAGGAAATTAACAATCCTACAATAATATCTATAAAACCAAATACAATGGAGGAAAAAAATGTGGATTTAAAGCCCTTATTTAATTGGAGTGCCGTAGCTACGGGCATTGCTATCATAGATGATATTACTAATATTCCCATTATCCTAATTGACAGGGAAATAGTTGCTCCTACTAGTAATGCAAAAATATAATTTACGGAATTAACATTTATACCTGCAACTTCAGCACCACTTTCATCAAAGGTAATATATAGCAGCTTATTAAAAAGTATGCAGATTAAAATTACTGATATTATACTTAATGCCAACATTGTATATAAATCCACTTTTGAAACCGTAAGTATACTTCCAAATAAATAGGAATTAACATTTGCTTTAGTTTTACCTGTGCTTATTAAAGTTATAGCTATGCCTACACTTAAAGTCATAACTATTACAAGAATAATTTCAGAAAATTTTTTATAATAATTTCTCAAATATTCAATGAGTAGTGCGCAGACAGATGTAAAAATAAATGCGCATATAATTGGATTTCGATTTATAACAAGCCCTAAAGCAACTCCGGCAAAAGAAGCATGGGATAGGGTATCGCCCATCATAGAATACCTTTTTAGTACTAAGAAGGTACCTACAGAAGGACATAATATGGAAATAAATATTGCAGCTATAAGAGCATTCTGAATAAAGGTATATTCAAACATTTTTTCCTCCTTAAAATCTATATAGTTAATTATGACTGCTTACAATTTTTTGGATGTAGGCCTTTTTCTGATAAAGCATTTGTATTTATTATCTTTCTATAATCAGATACATCATACAATAACGCTTTAGCATCTTGCATTTTAATAATATGAGAAGAATTTTTCAGAGCTGCTTCCATATTATGCTCTACGGATATAACTGTAATTTGTTTATTTATATTTAACTCTTTTATAAAGGAATATATTTCATTCTGACTTTTTATATCTACCCCTGTAGAAGGCTCATCTAGAATTAACAATTCGGGTTCTCCCATCAGTGCCCTAGCTATAAAAATTTTTTGTTGTTGACCTCCAGAAAGATTTCCTATAAGATGATTTTTAAAGTCTAACATTCCTATGGAGTCTAAACTTTTATCAATAATATCTTTATTCTTAATTTTTAATATGTGCATATGACATTTAAGAATCTCATTCACAGTTATAGGAAATTGAGAATTAAAAGTATCTATTCTCTGAGGAACATAACCTATTTTATTTGTTCCTATATTTATAGAACCTTTGCAGGGCTTTAATAGTTTTAATATTAGTTTAACTAGAGTACTTTTACAACTTCCATTTTTCCCAATGATTGAAGTATAAGTACCTTTGCTGATATTTAAATTAATATCATTTATAATGTAAGGCATATCCCCTGTGTATGAAAAACTTAAATTTTTTATTTCAATCATCCTTTATAAACCTCCAATTAATAACACTAACATAAATATTATACACACACTTGCAAATTATTTGCAACAGTATTCTAATATATACTTGACACTGGAAATAATTAATAATATTATATTAAAAGATGCAAATAATTTGCATTAAAAATAATAGGATGTGGTTACATGAACAAGAAGTATATAATAATTTGCGTATTTTTAATGGTTTCATTATGCTTTTCAGGATGTAGTAATAATAATAAAAATGTTATGAATGAGAAAGATAATAATTCAAAATTAAATGTAGTGGTAAGTTTTAATCCTTTAAGAGAATTTGCTGAATATATAGGAGGGGATAAGGTTGATGTTAAAGTAATAATACCAGATGGTACAGAACCACATGATTTTGAACCAAAGGGTAAGGACTTAGTAGGCTTGAATAATGCTAAGGTTTTTATATATAATGGTTTTGGCATGGAGGGTTGGGTTGATAAAACATTAAGTAGTTTAGATAATAAGGAACTCCTCACAGTAGAGGCTTCTAAAGGATGCAAGCCTATAAGCGCTAATGAAGAAAATAATGGTGAGTCAGGAGAAGGAGGCTATGATCCTCATACTTGGCTTGGATTAAGTACGGCTATTGTTGAAGCAGAAAATATAAAAGAAGCATTTGTCAAGGCTGATCCTGCTAATAAAGAATTCTATGAAAAAAATTATAATGATTTTAAAAATAAATTAGAAACTTTACTTAAAGATTATAAAGGAAAGTTTGCTCAGTTGAAGAACAAAAATTTTGTAACAGGGCATGCGGCCTTTGCATATTTTTGTAGGGATTTTGGGTTGAAACAAAATAGTGTGGAAGGTGTTTTCGGAGAAGGAGAACCTAGCCCTAAAAAGATGAAAGATTTAATTAATTATTGCAAAGCTAATAATGTAAGAACAATTTTTGTAGAGGAAATGGTAAGCCCCAAAGTATCAGAAACTTTGGCTAAAGAGGTAAATGCTAAAGTTAAAACTATATATACAATAGAGAGTAAAGAGAATAATAAAAATTATATAGAAAGTATGAAGGAAAATATAAATCTGGTATATGAAAGTCTGAAATAAAAAATATGATTACAATATGTTAGAAATTTATGATGATGATTTTATACCCTTATTTGTTTAGTGAAAAGGCAGGAATATTTCCTGCCTTAAATTATTATCAAAATTATCTCATAGTGAATGCTTAAAAAACTTACAATATGTTAAATATATAAACATATGGAAATTGTGGTTATAGGAGTGAGAGTATATGCTAAATAAGATATTAAATCCAGATTTATTTCATGGAGGGAATAAGGAAAAAAATTTTTTTGAAGGATGGTATTTTAAGTTAGTAGATAAAGAAGGCAAGAATTCTTATGCACTAATTCCTGGAGTGTTTTTAGGCAGCAGAAAAGAATATTCTCATAGTTTTATTCAAATATTACATGGTAATGAAGCTTTATACTTATATAAAAAATATAAAGTTGAAGACTTTATATGGCATGAAGGTAAATTTGCTATAAATGTTAAAGATAATATTTTTTCTTTAAAGGGAATAAAAGTAGATATTAATGATTCAGTCATATCTGTAAAGGGAAAAGTTAAATTTAATAATATTGTTAAATGGCCAAATACAATATTAAATCCAGGCAGCATGGGCTTTTCCATATTCATGGATATGGGTACAGTGTAACAATTTTAAAAATAGAACTGTATCAGTTACATGTTCTATAGGTGAAGTACCATTTTTAATGGGAGGATTTAGAGGATTTTTAATAGGATTAACTTTAAATAATAAATTTTATGAGTTTACCACTATAAATAGAAGCAAATTAAATATAGTTAAAAAAGAACAGGATATACATATAAAAGTTAGTAACTTGGTAAATACATTGGTAATAGATATAGAAAGCCCTAAAGATAAGTTTGCTATATGTAATGGACCTAGGGACAATAAAATGATTCCTTTAGTTAAAGAAAATTTAAGCAGCAAAGTTAAAATACAATTAAAGCGTAATAAGGATAATAAAATATTATATTGTGATGAAGGTATTTGCGGTGGCGTGGAATATGGAGGTAAAATCATGAACATGCTAGGATAGTATTAGATTATTGTATAAGCTTTAAGTGCATGGAAAGTTTTATTGAAAATAATATAAAAAAGTTTCAAAAAACTATTGCAAAATAATAATAACTATTATATAATAATAATTGTAAACAGAGAACAAAAATAATTTTAAATAAATAATAATTTTAAATAGGAGGAATATAAAAATGAAA